>NZ_QKZG01000033.1:0-1375 GCF_003254125.1 Pseudomonas sp. 478 | reverse complement strand
GCGAGGCACCGAACGAAATGTATGGTCAGCCCATCTTCTGCCACCCAGCACTGATGAGCGGTAAATCGAGCTTGCGCTAATGTATCCGGGCTCAGTGTGAGCACGGATAGCGCTCGGCCCTTGATGAGTAGTCGCTCCTGCCTGTCCTTTAAAAGGGGCTCAGCCTCAAAAGCTACTTTCGTTCCCAGGTTTTCAGCCAGGATGTCTGCCGTTTATCGTCATCAGCTACTGACGTCGCAAAAGCCGGTGGTGAAGCGTACGGATCAAGCCAAAAGCTGTGAGTTGTAGGTGCCGCCCTTGGTTAATAACACCCAGATGATTCTGGCCATTTTGTTCGCCAGGGCACAGACCACTTTATTCAGAGGCTTGCGGGCGAGCAAGTTTTTGGCCCACATACCGAGGGCGTCGGTTCGGTGATCGACTCGGTATAAAACGGTGTGAGCGCCCTGTACAAGCAGGCTTCTTAGGTATTTATCGCCCCGTTTGCTGATGCCGAGGAGGACGGTTTCGCCACCTGTTGAATACTGTCGCGGCACCAACCCCAACGATGCGGCGAAGTCGCGGGACGATTTGAAAACCGAAGCGTCACCGACATCGGCCACCAGAGCGCTAGCGATGAGGGGGCCGATGCCGGGGATGCTTTGCAAGCGTTGGCCGGCGTCACTTTGGACGAGGTTTTGCTTGATCTCGACATCAAGTTTTTTGATCTCCCCAGTCAGCTGCCGAATATCTTCAAGCATGCGCTCAATGGCGTTTATCAAACGGATGGGAAGTTCACGGCTTTGCATCAGGCCCGGGACCCGATCAAGGGCGGCGTATCCGGCGGGAAAGATGACGCCGAACTCCAGGAGAAATCCATGCACTTGATTGATAACGGCGGTGCGTCGACTTACTAAGGACTTGCGCAGTCGGTGCTCAGTGCACAGCACCTGCTGTTCTACGGTTTTGACTTGGACCGAACGGGTTCTAGGGCGCGAGGCTGCTTCACAAATGGCCTCGGCATCAATGAAGTCGTTTTTGTTGCCGGTAACGTAGGCCTTCACATGTTGTGGTGCGATCAACTGCACTTGATGGCCTTGCTCCATGATTTTCCGGGCAAGCCACTGAGAACCGCCGCAGGACTCCATGGCAATTTTGCAGGTCGAAATCTGCGCCAGATAAGGGAGCAATTGGTTGCGGTTGAGCTTTTTACGCAGCACCTGATGGCCCCTGGCGTCCTGTCCATGCAGGTGGAAAGTGTTCTTGCCGATGTCGATACCCAGAAGCGTCACGGTATTCATGAGAGATCCTCCTTCGGTAAAGAGAGCGCCCCGGCAAGTTTAGACTCGCCGAGGTTCTCGCCGGGCTGACCATCTCATTAGGGGCAAGAGCCCTT
>NZ_QKZG01000032.1:0-1678 GCF_003254125.1 Pseudomonas sp. 478 | reverse complement strand
TGTACAGGCCGGGCGGCCAATTGGTGGCGACCACCTGCCAGGCATTGTTGACAACCGTCACCGGGCCTAGCGATTGTCCACCTGGCCCGTTGGTTTTAGCGATTTCGACTCTAGCGCCGTTGTGACCAACACCTGAAAACATAACGGTGTTGTCGGACGTTGCGGTGGGGATGACATCCGTCAGTTGGGGGGGGCGGATTTTGAAGGCGCGATGCAGACTGCGCCAGGAATGCTCACTGCTGCCCACGAACTGCTCTGCCACTACGGAAATAGGTCCCGGTGGTAGGGTGGCAATGACATTCCAGCTTCCGCCGGTCTGTACTGAACCGGTGCCAAGAACGGTGTGTTCGACGTCTAGATCCACAAGAATCTCGACGGTGGCACCTGCCATACCGCCCGTTCCCGAAATCGTAAACGTCTGATCCTGTACCGTACCGGCCTCTGGCCCGGTGATAAGGGGCGCCGGATATCGCACGGTGACAGGTACTGGGTCTGACCAGGCTATAAGCTGTCCATTGAACGTCGCTTGGGCGTGAACGACAAATCCACCCACCGGTAGGTTTTTGGTCAGTTTGAATTTCCAAACGCCATTGGCGATCGTTCCAGAACCATAAGACACCCCACCGAAGCCCTGCTGAAATATTGTGACGGTCGTATTGTTCGAACCAGTCCCCGAAACTTCAGGCCTAAGTTCGCGTAATACCTCACCCGCTCGCGGTGAGGTGATGACAGGTTTGGCCTTCACATTCAACTTCAGCGGTACCGAAGTGTTTATTTCAACGTCACCTCGACTCTGAGCCGCCACAAGGCTGGTTGTTCTGTTTACGGGCAGATCTTTTACAACTACCTTCCAATTACCTTGTGTCGTTGCACTGCCAGATCCATAAACAATTCCGTTCTCCCCCCGGACGTTAATAGTCGCATGGGGGACAGCGCCCTCACCTGTTATCTCCACACTCGACGGCACCGAACTATCTTGTCTTGGCCATGTAATGTTTGTTGGGCTGACAACCGTAAATAGTCCCGAGTCATACCAGTAGGACCATCCGCCATCTTTTAACAAATAGGCATAGTGAATCCTGTATATCCCTGGGGGGAAATCTTGAACGGTGGTTGCAAACGGAAAGTCGATATCGAATAACTTTCTTTCTCCATAATGCGTGCCATCTCCTCTTTTGAAATGCAGATCAACCTGGATATCGTAAGGGCTCTGTGTGCTAGGCCCGATGATCTTGAACCCAGTACTCGACACAATCGCGTTAGTACGAGGAGAGGCTAACTCCCTGTACTCAGGATCACGGTTTGGGATTGGGGGAATCTGTTCGTCGGTCATGATAAAAAGCTTCCACTACGCTGAATAAGTGCTGCTTAGAAGCGAAGTTACAACTTAAAAGTGTTGGTCCATCACCTGTAATAACTGACAGTTCGGACGAACGGTTGTCCTAAATCCCACCGGGTTTCCAGAAGGTCGCCAGATCTGGCATTCCTCCTGACGCTGCGCTTGCTGGCTGAACGTCTGTTCAAACAGTTTTTCGACCTACAGCTTCGCCTCGGACGGCGATAAAACCACCTCGAAGCGAGCGCTTTCGGCCCAGTCCGATTCGGTCCAGGACACATCCCGCTGGATGGTCTGCTTGAACCTGACCCAGTGGCCGCCCGGCGAAAAATTCAGACGCGC
>NZ_QKZG01000031.1:0-2380 GCF_003254125.1 Pseudomonas sp. 478 | reverse complement strand
CTCGGCACTGACGGTGCCTGGAGCTACGTCGCCGACTCTGCTCACAACGAGTTCGCCGCCGGCACCACCTACACCGACACCTTTACGGTGAGCAGTGCCGACGGCACCGCGACCGCAGTGACGGTGACCATCACCGGCAGCAACGATGCCGCCATGCTGTCCTCGGCCAGCGTCACGCTGACCGAAACCGATGCCCCGCTGACCACGGCTGGCACCCTGACCATCAGCGACGTCGACAGTGCCGCGACTTTCGTCGCGCAGAGCAACACCGCCGGCAGCTATGGCCAGTTCTCCCTCGGCACCGACGGTGCCTGGAGCTACGTCGCCGATTCTGCTCACAACGAGTTCGCCGCCGGCAGCAGCTACACCGACACCTTCACGGTACTCAGCGCCGACGGCACCGCGACCGCAGTGACGGTGACCATCACCGGCAGCAACGATGCCGCGGTGTTGTCCTCGGCCAGCGTCACGCTGACCGAGACCGATGCCCCGCTGACCACCGCCGGCACCCTGAGCATCAGCGACGTCGACAGCGCCGCGACCTTCGTCGCGCAGTCCAACACCGCCGGCAGCTACGGCCAGTTCTCCCTCGGCACTGACGGTGCCTGGAGCTACGTCGCCGACTCCGCCCACAACGAGTTCGCCGCCGGCAGCAGCTACACCGACACCTTCACGGTACTCAGCGCCGACGGCACCGCGACCGCAGTGACGGTGACCATCAACGGCAGCAACGATGCCGCGGTGTTGTCCTCGGCCAGCGTCACGCTGACCGAAACCGATACCCCGCTGACCACCGCCGGCACCCTGACCATCAGCGACGTCGACAGCGCCGCGACCTTCGTCGCGCAGTCCAACACCGCCGGCAGCTATGGCCAGTTCTCCCTCGGCACCGACGGTACCTGGAGCTACGTCGCCGACTCTGCTCACAACGAGTTCGCCGCCGGCACCACCTACACCGACACCTTTACGGTGAGCAGCGCCGACGGCACCCTCACCTCGGTCACCGTCCACATCACCGGGACTAACGATGCCGCGGTACTGTCCGCCGATATTGCCAACCTGACCGAGACCGATGCCCCACTGACCACAGCCGGTACGCTGACCATCAGCGACGTCGACAGTGCCGCGACCTTCGTCGCGCAGAGCAACACCGCCGGCAGCTATGGCCAGTTCTCCCTTGGCACTGATGGTGCCTGGAGCTACGTCGCCGATTCCGCCCACAACGAGTTCGCTGCCGGCACCACCTACACCGACACCTTCACGGTGAGCAGCGCCGACGGCACCCTCACCTCGGTCACCGTGCATATCAACGGGACCAACGATGCCGCCGTGCTGTCCGCCGATATTGCCAACCTGACCGAAACCAATGCCGTCGTCGACATCTCCACCAATGGCAACCTCACCATCAGCGACGTCGACAGCGCCACGACCTTCGTCGCCCAGTCCAACACCGCCGGCAGTTACGGCCAGTTCTCCCTCGACACCGACGGTGCCTGGAGCTATGTCGCCGACTCCGCCCACAACGAGTTCGTCGCCGGCACCACTTACACCGACACCTTCACGGTGAGCAGCGCCGACGGCACCCTCACCTCGGTCACCGTGCATATTCTCGGCAGCAACGACGCTGCCGTGCTGTCCGCCGATATTGCCAACCTGACCGAGACCAATGCCGTCGTCGACATCTCCACCAATGGCAACCTCACCATCAGCGACGTCGACAGCGCCACGACCTTCGTCGCCCAGTCCAACACCGCCGGCAGTTACGGCCAGTTCTCCCTCGACACCGACGGTGCCTGGAGCTATGTCGCCGACTCCGCCCACAACGAGTTCGTCGCCGGCACCACTTACACCGACACCTTCACGGTGAGCAGCGCCGACGGCACCCTCACCTCGGTCACCGTGCATATTCTCGGCAGCAACGACGCTGCCGTGCTGTCCGCCGATATTGCCAACCTGACCGAGACCAATGCCGTCGTCGACATCTCCACCAATGGCACCCTGGCCATCAGCGACGTCGACAGCGCCGCGACCTTCGTCGCCCAGTCCAACACCGCCGGCAGCTACGGCCAGTTCTCCCTCGGCACCGACGGGGCCTGGAGCTACGTCGCCGATAGCGCCCACAACGAGTTCGTCGCCGGCACCACCTACACCGATACCTTCACGGTAAGCAGCGCCGACGGTACCCTCACGTCGGTCACCGTGCATATCAACGGGACCAACGATGCCGCCGTGCTGTCCTCGGCCAGCGTCACGCTGACCGAAACCGATACCCCGCTGACCACCGCCGGCACCCTCAGCATCAGCGATGTCGACAGCGCCGCGACCTTCGTCGCCCAGTCCAACACCGCCGGCAGTTACGGCCAGTTCTCCCTCGGCACTG
>NZ_QKZG01000030.1:0-2712 GCF_003254125.1 Pseudomonas sp. 478 | reverse complement strand
TCGACCTTGAGACCCTGGGTGATGCCGACGTGACGGTGCTGGTCAATACCACGGGGGGGCACTTCAAGGTCAACGACACCATCGTCATGACCTGGGTCGGCACGCCCGCCGAAGGCTCGCCGGTCATCGAAGGGCCGATCGAGCGACCGGTCAGTCGGGTCGAGGTCGCGGTGACATTCAGCATCCCCAACGCCAAGGTCAGGGCCATCGCCAAAGGTCGGGCCAGCGTGTCCTATGTGCTGAAAAGCCAAGGTGTGACGGACCGCCCCTCGAAAAACACCAGCGTCAGTGTCGAGGGCAAGATCAGCCAATTGCGGCCGCCCAGCGTGGACGAGGCCCAGGGCGACACGCTGAACCCGATTGCGGCCAAGGACAGCCTGACCGTGGTCGTGCCTCAGGGCGATCTGCTGCCCTCCGACCTGTTGAGCGTGACCTGGACCGGCGCCGCCGGCACCCCGGCCGGCGGTTCACACACCACCACGCCGGCTCCGATCAGCACCATTGGCCGGGAGATTCCGATCCCCACCAGTGTGGTGGCCTTCAACCTGGGTAAAGCGGTGACGGTGACCTACACCATCGTCCGCAGCGGCGCCACGTCGGCGCCTTCGCAACCGCTGAACCTGACCGTGCAGGCCATCCCCAACGAGGACGGTGCGTTGCCGACGCCGGCCATCGATGGCGCGGTGGGTAATGAGCTGAACATCAGCACACTGCTCGACGGGGCGCGGACGCGGATTGCGAAGTGGCCGTTTATCGCTCTAGGCCAGAAACTCTGGCTACGCTATTCGGGAACCAACGCCGATGGCACGGCATTTACCGACCAGACCTACAACGCGGCCCCGATTCCCACGGACGGTCTGCCCAATGGCATGCTGCCGCATGCGCCAGTGGCCAAACTACGCAACTTGAAGGACGGTTCGACGCTGCGGGTGGAATTCAAGGTGGCCTTTGATGGCAGCACCGATGAAAGCACGGCGGTAACTTTTCCTGTGCGCCCGTACACGATCAAAGCCGTGGCCATTGTTGCGCCGACCCTCGACTCGGTCAAGGGCTCGCCCAGCGGGGAAGAGATTCCTGACAACGGCTATACCGTGGAAACCGCGGTGACCCTGAGCGGTACCGCCACCAAAGGCCTGGAAGTCGAAGTGTTCGACAGTGCAACCTCCAAAGGTGAGGCCACGGCGGACAAGAGCACCGGTGTCTGGACGAAGCTGGTTTCGGGTCTGAGCGAGACCGTGCACCATTTCAAAGCCAAGGCGCTGTATGGCAGTGGGGTGGAATCGGCCGTGCGAACCTTCACTGTCGAAGCGGATGCGGATGCACCAGTCTTCACCAATGGGCCTTACCTCATCCAGCCGGGGGAGACCTTCAAGGACATCAGCCTGAGCTTGCGGACCGGTAGCGGGATACCTGTTCCGAACGCCGATATCACCCTGGTTCTGCCGGCTGGTTTTACCTATTCCGATGGTAGCAGTGGGTCGCGTATTTTCAGGACGGGTACGGATGGTCGGGTGACCATCGGTGGCGTAAAAGGCCCAAGGGCGCCGGGTGGTCATGACATGACGGCGACTTACCACACCAAAACGAGCACGGCGAGATTGGCGATTGTTGGGGTGGTTTCAACGATTTCGGGGTTCTCGAAGCCGGCTCGTCTTGCCTGTAGTCCGAATGGTCGATATGTCTTTGTTTGTAACTGGGAGATCAACACAGTCTCGGTTGTAGACACAGTAAGTTTGAGGGTGATTAAAACCATTGTCGTCGGGGACAACCCACTCGGAGTTACCTTTAGCCCAGACGGTGTTTTCGTCGTTGTTTGTAATTATGGTGGGCGATCGATATCTATTATAGATGCCACGAATCTGGTAGTGATTGAAACTATTCAATTGGTGTCGCCACGAAGGGCAGCCTTTAGTATGGACGGTGCCCTCGTCTTTGTTACGAGCTTTTACGATAATAAGGTTACAGTTATAAATGCCGTGACTTGGAAGATAATCAAGACCATTCCGGTGGAGGGCTACTCTGAGGGTATTGTTAGTAGTCTTGATGGCACTCACATGTTTGTCGGTAGCGTTGGACCCAAGGTCTCAGTTATAGACGTCGCGGATCTGGAGATGATCAAAACTATTGATATTGTTGGAGGGCGTGCTACTGAAGTTGCTTGTATTGGGCCTCACATTTTTGTCTGTGATCAGAATTCAGGCATGATGTTTGTAATAGATTCTGCAAGTCTGACAGTAATCCGCACCCTAGATATCAAAGGGATTTTGACGGGGATCGCCACCAGTCCGGACGGTTCCTACGTCTTAATTTCTAGCTCAAACTTGAACACGATTACGGTGGTAGACACCGGAAGTTTGACGCTGCAAATGACTATTGCTGGCATTCGAGACCCTTACGGGATCTCTAGCAGTCCGGATGGCTCTCGTATTTTTGTTTGTAGTCAGGTAGCCAGTACGGTCTCGGTCATCACTGTGGGATAAATCGAAACCAATATATTAAATAAATCTTGGGACAGAAAATCCGAGCGAAAATCGGGAAAAAAAACCGGGGACAGACCACGATATCTCTCATGGTCTGTCACTTTAAAAAAAGAGGACGCATTTATTTGCCATCGCCCCGACCGCCCGTCTGAATCCACCCCCTACCTGTTATTTCTGACAGTAGCCACTTCCCCGCAAAACCTGTGTGATACCTCCATCGCCCGGCAATCGA
>NZ_QKZG01000029.1:1285-2744 GCF_003254125.1 Pseudomonas sp. 478 | reverse complement strand
TTTCGTCTTCACACACCGCAATCTGATGCTCTTTCGAGTAGTCAAATTGCTTGGGTGTTATATGGTCAAGCCTCACGGGCAATTAGTATTGGTTAGCTCAACGCCTCACAGCGCTTACACACCCAACCTATCAACGTCGTAGTCTTCGACGGCCCTTCAGGGGACTCAAGGTCCCAGTGAGATCTCATCTTGAGGCTAGTTTCCCGCTTAGATGCTTTCAGCGGTTATCTATTCCGAACATAGCTACCCGGCAATGCCACTGGCGTGACAACCGGAACACCAGAGGTTCGTCCACTCCGGTCCTCTCGTACTAGGAGCAGCCCCTCTCAAATCTCAAACGTCCACGGCAGATAGGGACCGAACTGTCTCACGACGTTCTAAACCCAGCTCGCGTACCACTTTAAATGGCGAACAGCCATACCCTTGGGACCGGCTTCAGCCCCAGGATGTGATGAGCCGACATCGAGGTGCCAAACACCGCCGTCGATATGAACTCTTGGGCGGTATCAGCCTGTTATCCCCGGAGTACCTTTTATCCGTTGAGCGATGGCCCTTCCATACAGAACCACCGGATCACTAAGACCTACTTTCGTACCTGCTCGACGTGTCTGTCTCGCAGTCAAGCGCGCTTTTGCCTTTATACTCTACGACCGATTTCCGACCGGTCTGAGCGCACCTTCGTACTCCTCCGTTACTCTTTAGGAGGAGACCGCCCCAGTCAAACTACCCACCATACACTGTCCTCGATCCGGATAACGGACCTGAGTTAGAACCTCAAAGTTGCCAGGGTGGTATTTCAAGGTTGGCTCCACGCGAACTGGCGTCCACGCTTCAAAGCCTCCCACCTATCCTACACAAGCAAATTCAAAGTCCAGTGCAAAGCTATAGTAAAGGTTCACGGGGTCTTTCCGTCTAGCCGCGGATACACTGCATCTTCACAGCGATTTCAATTTCACTGAGTCTCGGGTGGAGACAGCGCCGCCATCGTTACGCCATTCGTGCAGGTCGGAACTTACCCGACAAGGAATTTCGCTACCTTAGGACCGTTATAGTTACGGCCGCCGTTTACCGGGGCTTCGATCAAGAGCTTCGCGTTAGCTAACCCCATCAATTAACCTTCCGGCACCGGGCAGGCGTCACACCCTATACGTCCACTTTCGTGTTTGCAGAGTGCTGTGTTTTTAATAAACAGTCGCAGCGGCCTGGTATCTTCGACCGGCATGGGCTTACGCAGTAAATGCTTCACCCTCACCGGCGCACCTTCTCCCGAAGTTACGGTGCCATTTTGCCTAGTTCCTTCACCCGAGTTCTCTCAAGCGCCTTGGTATTCTCTACCCAACCACCTGTGTCGGTTTGGGGTACGGTTCCTGGTTACCTGAAGCTTAGAAGCTTTTCTTGGAAGCATGGCATCAACCACTTCGTCACCCAAAGGGTAACTCGTCATCAGCTCTCGGCCTTA
>NZ_QKZG01000029.1:0-1188 GCF_003254125.1 Pseudomonas sp. 478 | reverse complement strand
TAGAATCCCGGATTTACCTAAGATTCCAGCCTACCACCTTAAACTTGGACAACCAACGCCAAGCTGGCCTAGCCTTCTCCGTCCCTCCATCGCAATAACCAGAAGTACAGGAATATTAACCTGTTTTCCATCGACTACGCTTTTCAGCCTCGCCTTAGGGACCGACTAACCCTGCGTCGATTAACGTTGCGCAGGAAACCTTGGTCTTTCGGCGTGGGTGTTTTTCACACCCATTGTCGTTACTCATGTCAGCATTCGCACTTCTGATACCTCCAGCAAGCTTCTCAACTCACCTTCACAGGCTTACAGAACGCTCCTCTACCGCATCACCTAAGTGATACCCGTAGCTTCGGTGTATGGTTTGAGCCCCGTTACATCTTCCGCGCAGGCCGACTCGACTAGTGAGCTATTACGCTTTCTTTAAAGGGTGGCTGCTTCTAAGCCAACCTCCTAGCTGTCTAAGCCTTCCCACATCGTTTCCCACTTAACCATAACTTTGGGACCTTAGCTGACGGTCTGGGTTGTTTCCCTTTTCACGACGGACGTTAGCACCCGCCGTGTGTCTCCCATGCTCGGCACTTGTAGGTATTCGGAGTTTGCATCGGTTTGGTAAGTCGGGATGACCCCCTAGCCGAAACAGTGCTCTACCCCCTACAGTGATACATGAGGCGCTACCTAAATAGCTTTCGAGGAGAACCAGCTATCTCCGAGCTTGATTAGCCTTTCACTCCGATCCACAGGTCATCCGCTAACTTTTCAACGGTAGTCGGTTCGGTCCTCCAGTTAGTGTTACCCAACCTTCAACCTGCCCATGGATAGATCGCCCGGTTTCGGGTCTATTCCCAGCGACTAGACGCCCTATTAAGACTCGCTTTCGCTACGCCTCCCCTATTCGGTTAAGCTCGCCACTGAAAATAAGTCGCTGACCCATTATACAAAAGGTACGCAGTCACCCAACAAAGTGGGCTCCCACTGCTTGTACGCATACGGTTTCAGGATCTATTTCACTCCCCTCTCCGGGGTTCTTTTCGCCTTTCCCTCACGGTACTAGTTCACTATCGGTCAGTCAGTAGTATTTAGCCTTGGAGGATGGTCCCCCCATATTCAGACAAAGTTTCTCGTGCTCCGTCCTACTCGATTTCATGACTAAGAGATTTTCGCGTACAGGGCTATCACCCACTATGGCCG
>NZ_QKZG01000028.1:0-4027 GCF_003254125.1 Pseudomonas sp. 478 | reverse complement strand
GTGCCGTCGGCGCTGCTCACCGTAAAGGTGTCGGTGTAGGTGGTGCCGGCGGCGAACTCGTTGTGAGCAGAGTCGGCGACGTAGCTCCAGGCACCATCGGTGCCGAGGGAAAACTGCCCGTAGCTGCCGGCGGTGTTGGACTGGGCGACGAAGGTCGCGGCGCTGTCGACATCGCTGATGCTGAGGGTGCCGGCGGTGGTCAGTGGGGCATCGGTTTCGGTCAGCGTGACGCTGGCCGAGGACAGCACGGCTGCGTCGTTGCTGCCGCTGACGGTAACGGTCACCAGTTGAGTGTCCACGCCACCCAGGCCATCGCTGACCTGCACGCTGAACACTTCATCGTGACTTTCGCCCGCCTTCAGCGACTGCACCGCACTGGCGACGCCATCGGTGCCGTTGGCCAGGGTGTAAGTCCATTTTCCGGTACTGTCCACCGCGATCGAACCGTAAGTGCCCGAAGCCGAGCCATTGATGGTCCAGGTGGACGTGGCAGCGTGATCGATGTCGGCCGAGCTGAGCTGGCCACTCACGCTGAGCGTGGTGTCTTCCTGCACTGCACCGGCATCATTGCCCGTTGCGAAGCTGAGTACGGGCGCGTCGTTAGTGCCGGTGATAGTGATGGTGACAGTCTGCGTCGCCGAGGCAGCGTTAGCCGCGCCGCTATCGTCGGTCGCGACCACCGCGTACGAGAAAGTGATGGTTTCACCCGCACCGAGGAAGTCGAGGTTCTGATGGCTGCTGTAGTCCCAGCTGTTCTGGTCTACGGAGAAACCGGCTACCAGCGCCGAGGCCACGCCCGCATTGAGCACGCCAGCGCTCCAGACGATGTCGTTGTTAGCGGTCTGCGACACGGTCACTGTGTCGGTGCTGTCCAGATCGGCAAAGCTCAGGGCTCCGCTGTCACTCAGGGTGGCCGTGCCGTTGCCTTCGTTCATCGCTCCAGTGCTGTCGACAATCGTCAGCGTCGGCTGGTCGTTGGTGCCGGTAATCGTAATGGTCACGGTCTGCACCGTGCCGTCGCCAATCGCCACGTTGTAGGTCTGGGTGCGAGTCTGGCCTTCGCCGAGGAACTGCAACGCGGCGTTGTTCACCGCGAAGTGCCATCCCAGTGAACCACTGCCCGTTCCGGTGCTGTCGCTCAATGGATCGGTGGTGAAGCTGCCCAAATAGCCGGAAGCGCCCGGTGTGACGCTGACGCTATGGGTGTCGATCAGGTCGACGTCACTGAAGGTGATGCTGCCGTTGGCTGCGTAGTCACCGCTGTCTTCCTTGGCATCGCCGGCTTGCACACCGCTGGCGATCTGTACCTGGTCGTTGGTGCCGGTAATGTTAATGGTAATGGTCTGTACCGCGCCGTCGCCGATCACCACGTTATAGGTTTGAGTGACGCTCTGGCCTTGGCCGAGGAACTGCAGGGCGGTGTTGTTCACCGCGAAGTTCCATCCCAGCGAGCCACTGCCCGTACCGGTGCTGTCGCTCAGTGGGTGGATGGTGAAGCTGCCCAAGTAGCCGGAAGCGCCCGGCGTGACGCTGACGCTGTGAGTGTCGATCTGGTCGACGTCGGTGAAGGTAATGCTGCCGTTGGCTGCGTAGTCGCTGCTGTCTTCCTTGGCTTCGCCGGCCTGCACGCCGCTGGTGATCTGCACTTGGTCGTTGGTGCCGGTGATGGTGATAGTTACATTCTGCGTTGTCGTCGAGCCATGCCCATCATTGAGGGTGACCACATAGGTTTCGGTAGCAGTCTGACCCTGGGCCAGGTGCTGGGCTGCCGCATTATTCAGGGTGTAAGTCCAGTTAACGGTGCCGTTTGCCGCGTTGGCCGCTTCACTCACTGGCGCAAGGACGAAGTTGCCCAGCGCTGTGGTGTTGCCTCCCGCTGCCACGAAAGAGGCGGTATGTGTGTCGCTCAGGTCGACATCGTTAAAAGCAATAGTGCCTGTCGCATTCAGCGAGTCGGTCGGGCTCAGCGTCGTAACTGCCTCTTCGGTTACCGTGCCGGACTGTGCGCCGATGCCTATCGTCACAGCGTCATTCACACCAGCGAATTGCACCTGCGCAGTGGCCCAGCTGAGCGTGCCGTTACCCAGACGAATCGCATAGGTAAAGCTGTCTGTCAGGGAGCCTCCGGCAGCAAGTGACTGGAGTTGTGCCTTGAAAGCAGTCGACAACGTAGCGGCGTCGTAGCCGACCTTGCCATCCGACGAAATCCAGATCTTCGCCCCGTTGAAACTGGTGTCAGTGCTCGTCGCCTCAATTCTGCCCGTGTCCTGGATCAGGAGGTCGGCGGGCGCATAAATCTTGGTGGCAGTAGAAAGACTGGTCGCGTCATCGAGTGACCAAAGTGTCTTTGCGTTGCCGCCGAGGTCATTAGACATGACGTCCAGGTATACGACCCCCAGCAGGTCTTCAGTGATGGCCGCGGTGCTCGCGCCAATAACACCGGTAGTGAAAATGTCGTCCTGCGCTTGCGCAGTGTTGGAAAGCGAAGTAACGGTGCCGCCGCTGGTCGTTGTGGTGGTAGCCATGTCTTTCTCCCGGAAATGCCATTTTTTATTTTTAGAATCGTTAGGGACTGCTAACAGGACAATGTCCCGTTCTTGCACCGCTCAGGTTGTTCTGGGGGGGTGCGAGGCGGCCGTCGGACATCGTCGGCCAGCTGACGGGACAAGCGCTGCCGGTAGAGCCGCGCGGGTATTGCGGGGGTGGAAATGTTCGCCGCGCTTGAGCCGCGGATCGCAGGACAAGTCGGGCGAACGTGGACGCCAGCCTGGGGCTGCGCTGCGCATGGCACGCAATAGACTGAGAGTACCCATGTGGAAGGGTCTCCTGGAGAAAGGCTGGGGGAGGCCGTGTTTTGGGGTAGCACCGACTCAGGGATACGGCCTTTCCTGATATCAGTTTGATGTTGTTTAGTTGTGGGGTCAGGCTTTGTAAAGGTGTTAAGCGCAGTTAACAGTGCGACGTGCCAATATTCCGACGGATGGATATTTTGGTGTCAATATTATGTCGATTTGTTTTTGGCGAATGGGCCGTGAGCGCTCAACAATGGCGTGTCTCGAATGAGCTGAAACCCCAATGGGACGCGGGCTGCCTGAGTCATAAACGTTGGGATACCCGTCAAATTTCATCGTCTGTTAGAGACGCCCCGCCGGAGCCTCTGCTTTTGCGGTATTTCCACCAGGCAACGCCCGATCGATCATGCCGGTCTCGATGGCTGCTCGTGGCATACCGTCGAACTCGGCGTCTTCCGGCGCCTGGGCCAGCGTGACACCGCCCTGTTCCTTAATGCGCGACAAGCCGACCGCGCCGTCGGAACCGCTGCCCGAGAGTACTAAGCAGAAGGCGCACTCGAGGTGCACTTGTGCCAGATCGGGCCTCGAACCACGATAGATAGGTGTCATGTATAAAGGCGCGCAGGGTAGGGGAGGTCGCACCTTTACGGCCTTGGGGGGATGCCAGTGGTTCGCCGTACTCGTGGGCATCGGCCAAATAGCGGGCGGTTTCCTGGCGGGCCTGCTCGAGCGTTATCTTACCGACACGGCCAAGGGTGACGTTCTTGTCCCGTGCCCAGGTGACCCTAATAGCTCATATGCCCCACCGGGCAGTACGCGGATGAATTCGCTCTGACCACAATTGCGCCTGCCGCGGGCAGTGCTGTTCTATTGGCCGCCCTTGGATGGTTGTTCAGGACCTGGATAGGGAAACGCCTGAACGTTAGCATCAGACCTAGGACGTTTTCATAGAGGCACCCTGGGCTCCTTTATAAGGAAAAGAATTTTCAGGCGGGGGGTTGACCGCGTATTTTAATACTGTACTATTCGCCTCCCGCTAGCGAGCAGCTTGATGTTGCTTCTAGTCTAAGTAATTGATTTTATTAGAAAATCAGAAACTTTTAAGGTTGCTACTTGGGGGTGTGTGCTGTAGAGTACGCTCCTCGGTTGAGACGAAAGATCTTAACCAACCGCTCTTTAACAACTGAATCAAGCAATTCGTGTGGGTGCTTGTGGAGTCAGACTGATAGTCAACA
>NZ_QKZG01000027.1:0-15386 GCF_003254125.1 Pseudomonas sp. 478 | reverse complement strand
ACCACAATCCCGTCAGCCTGCGCCCACATCGGCTGCCAGAACATGACGTTGGCCAACAGGAACGCCAACCCGCGTTTGGGCATGCCCCAGAAGTGTTCGCGGGTTTTCAGGTCCGCAGAAGGCTGACGCGCGAGGAAGGCGTGATGACGAACGTCCATGATTTGAATCTCGTTAAAGCAAAACTTAGAGGAAGAAATCCACGCGGAAATAGATCGGCGCTTCGCGCTCGGTCAGGGTGTCCGGACGTTCGAGGGAATGGGCAAACGTCACGCTGGCGGCCAGGTGCTGACCGCGTGCAAACAACTCCACCGAGTTGCTGGACATGCGCCCGTGCTGATCGCCGTTGTAGCGATCGCCACGGATCACGCCCTGGTCGTAGCCGAGGCTGGTGCCGTACTCGGCGAACGCCGGGCGCAGCCATTCCAGCGTCACCGGGCGGGTCCAGCGCAGGTCGTTGCGCCAGTAACCGCCGCTGTCGCCGGACAAGGATTGATCCTTGTAACCACGGATCGACGACTGCCCGCCGAGGCTGGTGCGCTGCGGGCTGAACAGCACGTCTTCACTGCGCTGGCCAGTCATCAGGCTGCTGAAACTGAACGACTCGTCCCATACCCTGAACGGTTGCAGGTAGCTCGCAGTGGCGGTGTATTTGCGGTAGCGCGCATTCGGTTCGCCAGGGCCCGGGTGACCGTTGCCCTGCGCATCGAACGCGCCGATGCCTTGTTGCATGCCGAGGTCAATGTTGACGAACGCGCTGCCGATCCGCCGACCGTGGTTGATGCCGAACTGCGCTTCGCTGATGCGGTTGCTGCTCAGCTTGAGCTTGCTGTCTTCGATGAAGTTGTTGGTGCGCAGGTAAGAGAGACCAGTGCTGAGGGATGTCTTGCTCACGGCATCGCGGTGGATCACCCGCTCGGCGCGCAGCTGATGGTTTTCGCTATCGCCGGTCTGCTTGAAATTGAAGCCATTGGCTTGAGCCTGCGAGCGGTATTCACTCTGGCTGTAGGTGTAATTGAAGTTCCACCAGCCCCACGGCAGGTTGTAATTGAGCATCGCGTTGTTGGAGGTGTGCTGGTGATCGGTCATGGCATCGTGACCGCCGCGCAACATCAGTTGATCGGCCAGGCCCAGCGGGCTGTCCCAATCAAACGTCGTGCCCCACTGCTGCTCGCCGGTGCTGCGCTGGCCGTCATTACTGCGGGACAACCCGGCACGCCAAGGCTTCTGCGGCGTGTTCTTGACCAGCACTTCACTGCCGCCGACGTTCTTGCCCGGCGCCAACTCCATCTGCGCCTGATTCGACGGCAAGCGGTTCAGCTGATCGACCAGTTGCTCGATTTCCCGCAGGTTGACCAACTCGCCCGTCTTGCCGGGAAAAGCCATGCCCAACTCGCGGTCCGACAGCTTGCTGCCCTCCGCGCCTTTCAACCCTTCGAGCTTGCCTTCGACCACCAGCACCTTCAAATGCCCGCCGGACAAATCCTGCTGCGGCAAGTAGGCACGGCTGGTGACCAGGCCTTTTTCGATGTAGTAATCGGTGATGACTTTCAGCAGTTCGTTGAGCTGCGTGACGCCCAGGCACTGACCGATATAAGGCTTGAGCAGGTGATTTTTATCGCTGTCCGAGAGACTGTCGGCGCCTTTGAGCTCGATGTCCTTGATGGGGAAACAACGGGTATCAGCGGGCGCCGTCGGTGCTGCAGGCTTGACTTCCTTGCCGGGTAATTCCTTGAGTTCTTCGAGACGCCGACGTTGCTCTTCGAGCAAGCGATCCTGACGTTCGCGGATCAGATCGGTTTCACCGGGGGTGGGGGCGGCGTGAGCAAGATTAAGCGGAGAAAGGCACAGCAAAGCCAGGCACAACCTCGCCACGAGGGCGGGTGGGTACATGTTCGATCCCTCGAATGGAGACTGATAGCAAAATAGTGGCGCGATATTAGATGGCCACTATTCTGGCGTCAATGAATGGATCCATTCGAAAATAGGTAATTGACGACGGGGGCTGGCTAAACCAGGCGCTTGCAACGTGAGGGACAGCGCGAAAATCGGGGACAGAACACGTTGAATCGAAAAAGCACTGCCTCTTTCTCAGGATAAATGTGGTCTGCCCCGTTTATCCCCCATCAACAGGCGCAGGCGTTGGAGTAGATTTGTGGGGATCCCTCAGGGGATGTCCCCGCCTTTCAAACAATCTCGTCATATCCGTAATTGATCTTCAGCTTATTACGCAGAACATCGAAATTTATTTCACATTTCGTCCAAACAACCTCTCCACTTAAAAGCGATCCATTTCTTAACTTAACCAAAAGTTCTGTTAAATCGCCTACCGCACGAGCGGGCGGCCTGAACCAATCAGTCTTGTCGCTACTATCGACATAGTCGAATTCGTACTTACAAGTGTCACCTTCTGGATACAACTCGGCTCTTACGACAATTACATTGGCACTTTCGGGGCCTGCGTCAACCAACAGTTGCCCGATCTCTTGCAACAAATCCTGTTCCTGCACCATCAAACACCTCCCGGGGCGTTCTTGAAGTCGATGGTAACCGGCCGGCCCCCATTGAAAGATCCGGCTGCCTTGAGGCCATCGACCAGCCAATACCAGTTGTAGGTCTACTCGACCACGACACCGAGCAGTTCGGTACGATGCGGTTCGAGTAGCGGAAGAATTTGCATCAGCTCATTGTGGAGAAAAGGGGACAGATTTATTTTCTGGACAAGCCAAATAAATAAATCCGTCTCCTTCTCTCATCCAGGGGCTGTCCCATTTTTTACATATCAACTATCAAGAAGCAATTTCACATAAGCAGTGTTTTTATAAAACCATCGCAAGCTCAAAAATACAGTCAACGGCAGCCCCAGCCATATGAACACACTGTTGAACTCCATCGTATATACCAGCAAAATCAACGCCACTACCACTGCCGGAAACCACTAGCGACATCAAACAGAACACCGAAAACACCATACAGGCCAATCCAGAAACATTATTAACTTCGCAATGATACTTCTATTTCTCACTTGTAGCCTCGTTATAAAAATCACCAGCCTTACCAGTAACCCCTTTCAAAAAAAGGGGACAGATTTATTTTCTGCACAAGCCAAAAAATAAATCCGTCCCCTTTTCTATTTTCTACTGTGGAAGCAATGTCGGACAGACCACAATCAACGATCCAATGCTATCCCAACACCCCTACCACATCTAATCTTCGACATAACTCCCCTCAGGCAAAAAGAAATAGGCCGTTAACCAACAGGTAGCCATCGATGCGACGAACAGTATCAAAAGCTCAATAACATAGTCTGAGTATTGAGCCCCCTTGATATTTTGCACCACATTCGAAATAAACAACAATACCCACAACGTTGTTATACAACCTCCAAAAAAAGAAACCACCATACAATTACGCGGTGTTTTCTTGACTTTAATTAATGCAATCGCCAATGCGTAACCCAGAAACGGCAAAAAGTAAGCTAATTGTATGAAAAGAGGGGTTAAAAACGGCATTAACAGTAATTCAATGCCCCTCAC
This sequence comes from Pseudomonas sp. 478, assembly GCF_003254125.1. Taxonomy (NCBI): domain Bacteria; kingdom Pseudomonadati; phylum Pseudomonadota; class Gammaproteobacteria; order Pseudomonadales; family Pseudomonadaceae; genus Pseudomonas; species Pseudomonas sp. 478. The sequence goes on along the minus strand of NZ_QKZG01000027.1, from coordinate 11,853 downwards.
CGAACCCAACAATTTTGGATTATTCACCAGCTCAGCGACCACTGCTACTGTTCTGATAATTCCGGCAATGAATCCAAGTACTAGCGGACAAAGAAAAAAAGCCAGAAAAACTTTATGACGAGGATAAATGATTCCACTCATGGCACACAACCTTGACTCTTAGAGTACCCCAGTAATTTGCAACCAAACTCCACCCAAGACTTATAGTCAAAAATAGACACCCCACCATTGGCACCAACAATGGAATCTGACCAAATTGAAGTATCAGTAGCTAGCCTTCCAATATTCTGAAAAATATTGTGCCCCTCCAGAAATCCTTCATGAATTGATTACAGCAAAGATTGCTCGGTCTTTAATTGATTTATATTCCAAGCAACACTTTATTGAATAGGCCCTTGAAGTTATAAGGCATAAGGGGACAGATTTATTTAATGATCGAACTACCAAGCAATAAATATATCTGCTCCATTAACATTTTTTCTTTACACATCCGCACCAGTCTCAATCAAACAAAACCCCTCTGAGGGTACGTTGCCTTTCTATTGTTTTATCGTCATGAAAGCAGCTTTCTGACGCAACAACTTTAACAAACTCAGCTCCTTCGAAAACTATAAAACCCTGTGCCCTCAACAATAATAAAGTAGACGCTCTATTCTTTCCGACATTCTCCCAAAACAAATCACTCAGCCACATAGTGCTTCCAATGGCCTCTACGTACCCTTGCCGAAGTTCGATACGTCCGGGATTCCCAGAAGTATCAATTTCCATTTGAGTCAAAGGCGCAGGCAGACCATTTGTTTTTTGAGGAAGCTGTGAAAAAGAGCGTCCAGCACACGCGTACTCCATAGGGTCTTTCGCATTTTGCCAAAAATCATATTCGACATCTGAAATCCACGCTTGAATAAGACCTTTGACACTTAGAAAAGGCGCGACCAGTTCTTCCCAAGCAATCTTATTGGCACAACCTGCTTCTTGTATGGTCAGAAAGCTGTGGGCTAAGGCAGGCAGGATGCCGAATCGAAGTTCAAGTCCGTTCGATACCACGCCGCTAGGCCAGGACTTTTTTTTCGATATGTTTTTTTCAAGTGCCTTCACACCAACGTCAACTCCATGCATCGAAAAAACCGTAGGCAAGCCAAGTTTATTTAACGCGCCGATAAAGGTAGCTAATACCTGCTCGCCGCTTATCGAATCGGCAGCAAAAACAAACTTCAACTTCTCCGGCCTTTTATCTTTCACTTAAACTCCTTGACAATTACTGTCACGTTATACTCTCGACCAAATTCGATAAGCGACTTCGCAGCCGCCGCCCCCCCCGGCTGAACACGCAGATCAAGCGCCATACTGGCTGGAACACCGTTCACTTTTGCTCCGTTCGTTCCTAGATCAATAATGTGATCCTGCATACGGTTCAGCCATGTTGTACCTGTGGTGTCTACCGATTTCAGACTAACAAGCGTGTTACCGTTTTGGAAATCGACCAGTGGAAAATATCCATTTCTTTCAGCGCCAACGTTGTACCAGCCGCTTTCAGGTGAATAGTCATTTTTAGCAAGGTACGATTCGATGGTGGAACCCCGCTCAGTCGGTTTCAGGGTCCAGACGTCTGCGAGGTTTTTTGTTGGACCGGATGGGCTATCCACTGCCGGGGGAACAACCTTGGTCGGATCCTTACCGGTGCGTATAACCCGGACAGCAGCCAATCCAGCCGCAAGAGTCATAGTGCCTGCCATAACAGCTGCAGCGCGCTCGGGGCTCATCCCCCACTTTTCAACAAGGATATCCGCAACCGCACTTGCCGAGTGCTCAGTGGTAGCACCTGCCAGCAGATTCTGGAAGCCATCGTTTTCCGCAATCAGCAGGTTATAAGCCTCACGGGCTTCGGGTGATGCAGAGGCGATCAGGTCTCGGAAATGTTCAGTATCAGCTTGCGCCTTGGCGACAAGATTCGCGATGCGCCCGCAGTTTGCTGGATCCTGACCACACTGGACCAACGCATCCATCTCCTGATGCTGGCTCAACTCGCGATACGAGGTGTATGCCTTGGTGACGCATTGGGCATCATTTCCGCAACCCACCAACTCGTTTGCTGCCCGATCAAGATCTGAATGATTCAGGTAGTTGTGCTGAGTGGCATTGGCGGCAATGTTCGCGGCAATAGTAGGATCGCTGCCTGAAAGTACCGCTGTGAGTACGCCGAGCAACTGCGACATCGCTAACAAGTTGGCTTTAGCTTGGTCGGCCCCCGGCATGCTCGGATCGTAGCCTTCGGGCAGCACCAAGTCCGCCAGGTACTGCACTAGAGCTTCGTTAGCTCCCCCTGCCAATGCTCCCGTCTTGAAGTCGCCGCCCATGGCCATCGACTTCAAACCACCGACTAGTGCGTGGGCCGCGATCTTGGTCGGGCTGCCTTCGATCAGATTCAGGTTGCCGACTTTATTGGCCGCAATAGCACCGCCAATATTAACGACGGCACCCAGCAGGTTGTCGACGAAGTTATCGCCCAGGCTGCCGCCCTGAAGGACAGTTTGGGCCACGGTATCAGCACCGGTCTTGATAACGACTTGGCCAAGACTGTCCAGGTCGAACCCAATTTTGCTTGGGTCATAACCCAGGCTACTGCTGCCAATTCCGCCCAACACTCCGGAGAGCACGTAACCTTTGAGGCTTTCGCTGCTGAAGGTGTCTTTTAAGACTGAACCCAAGTTACCTTTGTTACTGATGGCGCTGTTGGCTGCCGTGGTTTCCACCGCGATCAATACCGCGTTGGCAAAGCCTGCTGTAAAGGTACCGGCCGTAGCACCCATCAACGCGGCACCTGCCCCACCCGTGACCGCTGCCAGCAAGATTGCCAGGGCCAGTTGCGCGGCGACGCCGAGTCCCGAGTTTGAGTATTTGAAACTCTTGTGGATTTCTTCCACGCGGTGCCAGTCAACATCGCCTCGCTGTTCGGCCTCTTTCAACCAAGCCAGTTTGGGATCAGCCGCTACCATGGAGTCGATGGTCTGGCTGACGCTCTTCTGATCGATTTGCTTGATATCGATCTTGAGACCGTTCACTGCCTTGATCACCAACGCCCCGTTGGCCACCAACTCACTTTGACGCACGGTTTCATCCGTATTGCCTTTGCCCTTCATCGAGTTCCAGGCAGCATTGCTGTTGCTCTTGGTGTGGCTCTCGTCGTGCAGGTCCTTGACCGCTTCAAACGTTATGGAACCACCACTGTCCAGCGTAATGTCCTTGCCACTCTCCAGCTTCGCCACCTGATACCGCTGATCCCCACCGCTGACCAATGTCAGGTTGCCTCCGGTGGTGATTTCACTGCCGATGTTTTTCACATCGGTCACTTCATCGCGTTTGGTTTTTTTCGCGCCGAATGAGCCCTTTTTCTTTTTGTCGTACAACGAGTAATCGCTGTCTTGCGCCGCAAGAATATCGAGGTTGTTACCCGCCACCAGGTACGCCTCGTCGCCGGCGGTAATGCGGCTGGAGATGACGGAGAGATCCTCACCGGCATTCAACTTCATGTTGCCGCCCGCCGTGATACCCGACATGACCTGGCTGACGTGATCTTCCTGGACCGTGAGTTTTTTGCTCTTGGACAGGGAGTGCTCTTCATCCGCCGCCGAGCTGATGGTCATGTTGTCGGTTGCCGTCATGGCGATGTTGCGCTTGGCATCGATCTCGCTGGCGATGACGTTGATATCACGCTTGGCATCGGCCGACAGGTCACGTCCGGCGCTGATCTGGGCGCCCAGTTGAGTGATGTCGCTACTGTTGTGTTTGCTGTCCTTGAACACGCTGTTGGTGACCTGTGTCGAGGACACATTGAGGTCTCGCCCTGCATTCAGGCTCATGTCCCGACCGCTTTGCATGACACCACCGACAATGTTGATGTCTTGCCCCGCCTTCACGGTGAGGTCGTTGGCGGCTTCGATGCGAGCGGCGTTGTCGGCGTAATCGTGATGCTGGGTGGCGAAGCGGGTAGTGCTATCCGACGACGTGATGGTGCGCTCGTTGAGCACATCACCTCTGGTCGCAGTCACGCTCACATCACGACCAGCAAGAATGCCGCCCGACTTGTTGATGACGTCATTACCCGCCAGCACATCCAGGCGATTACCCGCCTGAATCAGTCCACTGTTGACCAGATCCTTGCCCGCCGTCGCCGACAGGTTATTGGTGGCGCGCAACGTACCAACGTTATCGAGGTTCTGACCGGCGATCAGCGTCACGTCCTTACCTGCAATCAACGCACCGGTTGGGCCCAGTCGGCCTTCGGCTTGTGCCAGATACAGCACCGGCACCAGGACTTTTTCTCCGTTCACTTCGTGCTCTTCGAGCCAGACGATGTCGTGGGTCAGCGCCGCGACTTGTTGCGAGGTGAGGCTGACGCCCATCGACAGATTGAGTGCGTCCTTGCTGGTGATGGCGTTGTTCATAAGGTACTTGAACAGGCCTTCGTCGGTGGTCTGGCCGTCGATGTAACGTTGGCCAGTGCGGGCGACGACCGCTTGCTGGATCAGGCGCTGTTCGTAGAGGCCGTCGCCCAGGCGTTTTGCGCTGGTGTCCGGGTCGTAGCCGAGGTTGGCCAGCAGATAATCCGAACTCATGAACTGCTTGAGGTTGGTGAGTACCGGATTGGTTTCGATCAGGTATTTGTGGCCGTTGGCCGGCGCTTTCACGTCCGGCAGGCCGGTGACGCGAGTCAGGGGACGAATGCCGATTGTGGATTTGATGTCGTTGCCGAGCCCGCCTCTGTGAGCCGCGACCGACGTCACGGAAGCGTCGAGTGTGCTGGCTACGCCTGCAGTCCCCGTCGGTGAACGTCTGACCGGGTCTACGGCGCGATCACTGCTGGAGAGGATCGCCGGGGCGTCCACCAACAAGCTGCGCGGGCCACCGCTGCTAGCAGCGACCACGTGTCCCAGGGTGCTGACGTTTTCACTGCCCACTGTCCAACCCGACGGATGTGCGGTGACTGCACCCGGTACGATGTCGCTCGCGTCCTGAGTACTCAGACGAAACAGGCCGTTTTGCCCGGTGGGAAGACTAAAGCCCGGCAATGCCAATGGGTTGACTTGCTGCTGGGCAAGATCGGCGGGCAGTTGACTATTGAGCCTTATGACTGTGGTGCCGGTACCGCTTGCCTTGGTATCCGCGACTTTATTGGTGCCGCCGGTGGAACCGTAGTCCTGGTGAATGACACTGTTCTGCAGATCCTGAGCAGCGGTGATCGAGACGTTACCGCCGGCCTGGATGACGGCATTGCGCCCGGCTGTGACACTTCCACCATCACGCGCCGTTTCAATGTCACTGACCAGGCTGTAGTTCTGCAGGCCAGTCGGCAGTTCCACCAGGTTGTTGCGATCGTATTGGGATTGCGGGCTGGTATTGCCCCACGCATACCCGGACAGGGTGAGGTCGCTGACACCCTTGTTCGTCACAGAGTCCTTGATCGCGACGACCCTGATCGTGCCGCCATCATGACCCTTCTCACGCTCGGTGGCGGATGAAACGACACCTTGGGCAAAATTCCCGGTGCCGTCGATGTAATAGACATTCGGAAAATCAGGATTATTGTGCTGGTTGTACGCCACCACCTGCGGCATGAAGTTACCGACCGTTCCAGCGCCGACGGAGCCGGTCCGATAGATGCGTGTGCGCTCGATACTGCCGCTGACCGTACCAATGTTTTTCAGGTTGTTGGCATTGATTGTGATGTTGCCAGTCGCACTGACAGTGCTTTTGCTATTGAGGAAGTCGCCACCGTTGAAGACGAAGTCACCGCCTGCGGTCAACAAGGCGGATGCCGTGGTGTCGCTGTCCTGCCCACCTTCGAAGACTTCGCGGGCAATGTAATTGACGTCGTAATGGTCGCCGACGCAATCACCACATTGCACGGCCAGGAAACCGGAAACCAGAGTACGCGTCAGGGCAAAGTTCTGCGTACCGTCGTCGCCCGAAGTACGGTTGGTGAAGGACCCGGCGTTGAGTGTGAACTTGCCACCGCTCTCCATGGAGCCGGAGATGTTCGAGACCTGGTTGGCCTGGGCCGCTCCGCCGTATCCTTTGACGACGACATCTCGCAAACCGTACAGATCGCCGTTCTGGTTAGTGAAGTTGCCAACGCTCAGCGTCATGTCGGCGCCGCTGAAAATCAGCCCGCGATCGTTGAGCAGCGACGCAGTTTTGAGGCTGAGGTTTTGAGCAGAACCCAACGTTCCGTAGCTGGCAAGACTGCCGGCTTCGACGGTCAGGTCGGCATTGGAAGTCAGCCGCCCGGCGTTGGTCAGCTGTCCGCCGATCTTGACCGTGGAGTCGCCACCACCGGCAATGCTTGAAGCCGCGCTCAAGTTCAGTTGTGCCGCAGTCAGGGAAAGACCGCCAACGCTCGACATCCGCCCGTTGCCGCTGTAACTGCCGCCCAACTGCATATCTATCACGCCATCACTGGCGATCAGACCATCGTTGGTCCAGTTACCACCACGAGCTTGCAAGTAGTCAGAGGCCAGCAACTTGCCGCTGGTGGTCTGACTGAAATTACCGACGTTGACGTTCAAGCGCCCGGCCTGGATGACGCTGGAATTGGTCCAGGTATCGGCATTCAGATCCAGGGTGCCGGCGGTTGTGATGCCGCCTCCGGCACCCATGACGTTGGCGGTGGAGATATCAAACCGGCCAAGACCGACGTGATTGAGTTGGCCACCGGCATTCAGAAAGCTGCCAACGGCCAAGGTCAGATCGGTGTTGGCGGTCTCGAGCACGCCATTACGGTTATCCAGCAAGCCGCCGATCTGGAAGCTGGTTTTGCCGGCATTGCCAAGGGAGCGAAGCCGGCCTGTCTGGTTATCGACACTAGCCGCTTTGACGGTCAGTGTGGTGTCGCTTTCAACGATACCGGTGCGGTTGCTCAGGGCACCGCTGAGGCTGAGGTCGATGCGGTTACCGGCAATCTGACCGTTACCGTTGTCCAGACTGGTGCCGATCACGCCGGCCAGGCCCTTGGCGTAGAGCACGCCATTGCGGTTGTCGAACGCGGCGGTGGTGATGCTTGCGTCGGTGGCTTGCGCCGAGATCCGCCCGCCGTTGTTGTCCAGGCCGGCCAGTGCCGACAGCGTCAGGCCCTGGCCTTGAATGATTCCGCCCTGGCGGTTGTTGTTGAGGTCGTAGCCGTTGCGCAACACGCCGACGGCTCGCGCTTCGAGTGCACCTTTGATGCTCGACAGCACACCGCCGCGGTTGTCGATGTTGGCCGCTTTGACCATCACCAAGCCGTTCTCGGCAATGACTTTACCGCTCTGATTATCGAGGTCGCCGCTGACGTCGAGGGTCAGGCCGTTCTGGCTCTGGATCGCGCCTTTGCCGTTGGCCAGGCTGGCGGCTTTTAAGTTCAGGCCGGCGTTCTGGCTGTAGATCAAACCATTGGTGTTGTTGTGTACCGCGCCGCTGGCGGTGATCTGCAAGGCGTCCTTGGCGGCTATGGTGCCGTTGTTGCTGTTGTCCAGCGAACCGGTCAGAAGGGTCAGGGTGCTTTGGCTGGCGAGTTGGCCATTCTGGTTAGCGAGGTTGGTAACGCGCTTGATCAGCACCGGTCCGGCGCCGGCCAGTTTACCGCTGGTATTGATCAATGCACCGAGCAGATCCAGCGTCACTGCGCCATTGCCAGCGATGCTCCCGGCCGTGTTGTCCAGGCCGGTGGCCGTGGCATTGATCGCCTCTTGCGCGTTGATCGTGCCGCCCGCGTTGGTCAATGCGCCGGCGGTGATATCCAGTGCTGCGCCGCTGTCGATCAAACCGCCCTGGTTGTTGTTGAGGGACTCGCCCAGGGTAAGGGTCTGTCCTGCCGCGCTGCTGAGGATGCCTTTGTTGCTGTTATCCAGACTCTTTGATTTGACGCTCAGGCTGCCTTGGCTGACCAATGCCCCGGCATTGCTGTTGAGCAAGGCGCCCTTGAGGTCCACGGCAACATCACCGTTGCGACTCGAGAGCGTGCCGTTGTCGCGGTTATCAAGGCTGTCGCCGTTGACAGTCAGGCCCTGCCAACCGGAGATCAGACCCTTCTGGTTGACCAGGCTGGTGCCGTTGACCGTCAGTAACTGACTGCTGATCAGCTTGCCGGCGCTGTTATCCACGGCGCGGGCAATCACATCGAAACCGAGGTTGCTGGAGATTTCGCCGTTCTGGTTGTTGAGATCGCGCAGGCGCTTGAGGGTTAGTGGCCCCTTGGCCATGAGTAGGCCGTTGCGATTGTCGAAATCGCCGTTGGCCAGCTCCACGGTGACAGCTTTGTCGCCGAGCAGACGGCCACCGTCTTGGGTCAGGGACGTCAGGGTCAGGTCGATATCGCCCTTGGCCGAGACTTCGCCATTGTTGCTGGAGTCCAGGCTAGTGGCGGTCAGGGTCAGCTTGCCTTGGCTGTTGATCAACCCGCTATCGCGGTTGTTCAGCGCCATGGCGTTGAGGATGACAGCGCTGACGCCAAGTACCGTGCCGCTCTGGTTATTGAATTCGGCGCTACCGACTTTGAGTCGTTGTGCCGCGCTGATCAGGCCCTTGGCATCGTTGCGCAACAAACCGTCGACGGTCAGTTCGAGGTCGCCGCGGCTGGTCAGGCTACCGCCGCTGTTGTTCAGGCTGGCGGCGCGCGCGTCGAGGGACGCAGCGCCGATCAGGCCTTTGACGTTGTCCAGTGCGTTGGCGATGCGCAGGGTCAGGCCCTGATTGCTCAGCAATTTGCCGTTGCCGTTGTCCAGGCTTTGCGCGGTCAGCGTGAAGGCTTCGGCGCTGGAGATTTCACCGCCCTGGTTGTTGACGCCCTTGAGTTGTTTGAGCAACAGGGCACCGGGGGCATTGATAAATCCGTTCTGGTTATTCAATTGGCCGTTATTCAGGTCCAGGCTAAGGCTGCTATTGCTGAACAGCTTGCCGCCCTGTTGATCCAGCCCGGTGACCGAAGCGGTCAATGCGCCCTGGCTGCCGATGCGGCCGTCGTCCTGGTTGGTGACCTGGCCCGCGACGAGATTCAGGGTACTGGCACTGTTGAGTCGGCCACCCTGACTGTTATCGAACGCGCCAGTGGTGACCTTCACCGCGCCTTTGGCGCTGATGCTGCCCTGCTGGCTATTGTCGAGGCTGGCACTGGTGAGTGTGAGCGCACCATCGGTGACCAGAGCACCGCCCTGGTTGCTGATGCTGCCGTCACTGTCGAGCGTCAGATCGTCCGCGCTGGAAAGACTGCCCTTGGTATTGGTCAGTTGCGTGGTTTTGACAGTCAACGCACCTTCGCTGCTGACCTGGCCCAGGCTGTTGTCGAATGCACCGGTCAGGTTCAGGTGCATGTTTTGCACGCTGAGCAAATTGCCGCCGCTGTTATCCAGCAAACGCCCTTGTAGGTTCAGCGTGGTGGCGCTGAGCAGACCTTGGTTGCGGTTGAGTAACTGATCCACGGTGAGGGTCAGCGCCTGACCGGTGAAAATCTGGCCGCCATCGCTGTTGTCGAGTTTTGTGCCGGTGATCGACAAGTCGGCGTTGGTACTGACTTCACCGCCGCGGTTATCAAGGTCATCGACCGTCAGGGTCATGGCCTTGCTGGAACCGAGCAGGCCTTTTTGGCGGTTGTCGAGGGTATCAGCGGTCAGCTTGAGCACACCGGTGGTGATCAATTTACCTTTCTGGTTATTCAGGGTTTTGACCTGAACGGTGGCGTCGGCCTTGCCGGCAATATCGCCGCCAAGATTGTCCAGGGTGTCGGCAGTGAGCAGCAGTTCACCGTCAGCGATGACCGCACCTTTCTGGTTATCCAGCGTGTTGTCAGTGGTCAGCTCCAACCGGTCGTGGCTGCTGATCAAGCCTTCGCTGTTGTTGAGGCTGTCGCTGTGGCTATCCAGGGATGCTGCGGAAATCACACCCTTGAGGTTGTTCAGGGCTTGTCCAATACGCAGGGTCAGCCCCTGATTGCTCAGCAACTTGCCGTTGCTGTTGTCCAGGTTCTGAGCGGTCAGTCTGAAGGCTTGAGCGCTGGAGACTTCACCGTGTTGGTTGTTGACGTCCTTGAGGTTTTTCAACACGAGCAACGGCGCGTTGATCAGACCGCTTTGGTTGTTCAGTTGACCGTTGTTCAGGTCCAGGCTCAGGCTGGTTTGGCTGAACAGTTCACCGCCCTGCTGGTCGAGCCCGGTGACCGAGGCCGTCAACGCTTGCTGGCTGGCAATGCGTCCGGTGGCGTTATTAACGTGCTTGGCGGTGAGCTCCAGGGTGGCGCCGCTGATGAGGCGACCGCCCTGACTGTTATCAACGTTGCCAGTGATGACGTGGGTGGCGTCTTTACCGGATATCAGGCCTTTCTGGCTGTTATCCAGGCTGACACTGTTGAGAGTCAGGGTGTTGTCGGTGGTGATCGAACCACCCAGATTGAGTAAGGCGCCACGACTGGTCACGGACAACGCACCGGCACTGCCCAGGCTGCCGGCGCTGTTGTCGAGGCTGGCGGCATTGACGGTCAAAGCTCCTTCGGTACTGATCAACCCCTGGCCATTGAGCAAGGCATCGTCGAGGGTGATCACCAACCCCTTGAGGCTGTCGAAGGTGCCGCCGGTATTATCCAGCGTGGTGCCGGTCAGCGTCGTCGCGCCCTTGGCGACGATCAGGCCTTTATTCTGATTGATCAGTTTGGCTACGACCATTTTCAGATCGGTAGCGGCGAGAATTTTCCCTCCATCGCTGTTGTCCAGGCGTTGACCTTCGATCTTCAGCAACAGGCTGCTGGAGAGCTCGCCTGCGCGGTTGTCGATGTCGTCGACTTTAAGCGTCAGCGCTTTAGTGGTGCCGACCAGGCCGCCATTGCTGTTATCGAGGGTGGTGCCGGTCAGGCTCAGATTGCCTTGGGCGACCAATGCGCCGCCTTGTTGTTGCACAAGACCAATGGTGGCGGTGAGGTCACTTTGGCTGGAGATCCGCCCGGCCGAGTTCTGCACTTCATCGGCGTCGAGGGTGACCGCGCCGATGGCACTGAGCAAACCGCCACTGTTGTCCAGGCGAGTACCGTCATAGGCAATACCGGCCTTGCCGCTAATCAAGCCTTTGTCGCGGTTATCCAGCTGGCCAATCTGCAATTTCAGCTGTTTGTCGGCCTGGATCACTCCGCCGCGATTGTCGGCAGAATTGCCGCTTATGGTGAGTGAGTCTTTACCACTGACTTTGCCACCGCGGTTGTCGAGGCTGCCGCTGCGCACGTCGATGGCGCCCTTGGCGCTGATTTCACCCGCGTTCTGGTTATCCAGCAAACCGCTGATGCGCGTGGTGAGGCTGCCGTCGCTGACCACCACACCGGTGTCGCGGTTGTCGAGGCTGGCGGCTTTGAGATCCACGCTCTTGCCCGAGCCCAACACCCCGTCGCGGTTATCCAAAGCGCCACTGAGGTCGATATTCAAACCCAGGTCGCCGAGGACCTGACCACTGCGATTGTTCAGTGTGGTTGCGTTAAGCCGAGTGATGCTGGCACTGGAAACTTCACCGTTGCTGTTGTTCAACTGAGCGATCGTGCCCGTCAAATTCCCTGTGCTGTTGATCACCCCTTGGGTGTTGAGGACCTGATTGGCCGTGACGTTCAGCGCACCGCTGCTCAGCACCCGGCCATTGCTCTGGTTGTCCAGGGTCCCGGCGGTGATGTTGGCGGTTTGCGAGGCGCTCAGCGTGCCATTCTGGTTGCTCAGGGTCTGGCTCGTAGTGACCGTCAGATTACGGCTGGCCACCACCGTCTTGCCGGTGTTGTTGAGATTCTGCGCACTCAGGCTCACATCACCGTTGGCGTTGCGGCTGGTGTCGGCATTAACTCCGGCCTCGATGACGCCG
>NZ_QKZG01000026.1:0-15856 GCF_003254125.1 Pseudomonas sp. 478 | reverse complement strand
AATCTCCCACGGTCTGTACTGCGTCAACAGTCAGAATCGAGCCTTGTCCCTCCTCCTCCCTTCAAGTCCTACCATACAAGCGAGCCTGCTCGCGAAAGCGGTGTATCAGCCAAGGTTGATATCGACTGACACTCCGCATTCGCGAGCAGGCTCGCTCCCACAGGGGGTTGTGCTTGGCGATTACAGCGCGTCGCGGGACGGCTGCCCGTCCACCAACCGCTGAATACGCAGCGGATTGCCATTCTTCAAGGCCTCCGGCAGCAAGCTGTTGGGGTAGTTCTGGAAGCACACCGGACGCAGGAAACGGTCGATGGCCAAGGTGCCCACCGAGGTGCCGCGCGCATCGGAAGTGGCCGGATACGGACCGCCGTGGACCATTGAATCGCAGACTTCCACGCCAGTCGGATAGCCGTTGAGCAGGATCCGTCCGACCTTCTGTTCCAGCAACGGCGTCAGCTCAGCGAACTGCTCGAAGTCCGCCGGCTCGCCAATGATCGTCGCCGTCAGCTGGCCGTGCAGGCCGTTCAACGCGGCGCTGAGTTGCGCCTGATCGGCGACCTCGACGACCACCGTGGTCGGGCCGAACACTTCTTCCTGCAGCACTTCGTCGCCCTTGATCAACAGGCTGACATCGGCCTTGAACAGCTGCGGTTGCGCCTGATTGCCCTGTTGTGGACTGCCGGCCAGATGCTCGATGCCGGGGTGAGCGAGGAGTTTTTGCAGGCCTTTGCCATAGCTGCTCAGGGTCCCGGCATTGAGCATGGTTTGCGCCGGTTGATCGCCGATCAGCCCCGCCACCTGTTGCACGAATGTGGTGAATTGCGGCGAACGAATACCAATCACCAAGCCGGGATTGGTGCAGAACTGACCGCAACCCTGGACCACCGAAGCAGTCAGGTCACGAGCGACCGTTTCGGCGCGAACGTGCAGCGCCTGCGGCAACACGATTACCGGGTTGATGCTCGACATCTCGGCGAACACCGGAATAGGCTGCGCACGTGCTGCGGCCATGTCACACAACGCACGGCCGCCCTTGAGCGAACCGGTAAAGCCAACCGCCTGAATCGCCGGATGCTTGACCAGCGCTTCGCCAACCCCACCGCCGTAGATCATGTTGAACACGCCGGCCGGCATCCCGGTTTTCTCAGCGGCGCGGATGATAGCGTCGGCCACGAACTCGGCTGTGGCCATGTGACCGCTGTGGGCCTTGAACACCACCGGGCAACCGGCGGCCAACGCCGACGCGGTGTCGCCACCGGCCGTAGAGAACGCCAACGGAAAGTTACTGGCACCAAACACGGCGACCGGCCCAAGGCCGATGCGGTACTGACGCAAGTCCGGGCGCGGCAACGGTTTGCGCTCAGGCAACGCCAGATCGATCCGCGCACCGTAGAAATCACCGCGACGCAGCACCTTGGCGAACAGGCGCATCTGGCCGCTGGTGCGACCGCGCTCGCCTTGAATCCGAGCGGCGGGCAGCGCGGTTTCGCGGCAGACCAGCGCCACAAAGTCATCGCCCAGCGCGTCCAGTTCATCGGCAATCGCGTCGAGAAATTGTGCCCGACGTTCGGCGCTAAGGCTGCGATAGGCCGGGTAAGCCGCGGCGGCAGCCTTGGCGGCGGCGTCGACTTCTTCCGGCGTCGCCTGGGAGAAATCGAACGGCAACGCTTCGCCCGTGCTGGCGTCGATGCTCTGTAGATTGAGTTGACCGGCCGCACTGCGCTGACCGCCGATGTAGTTGTGGCCAAGAATTCGGGTCATGCCTATCTCCTTAAAGGGTACCAACGGTGCCGGGCTTGAACGCTGCTTCAACCGGTGCAATCCCGTTGATCAACGGTGCACCGAATTCGGCCTGGCTGATCTCGAACACGTCACCCGGCTGGGTGCGTATGCCGTCGGCAAAGGACAGGGTCGCAGTGCCGAAGAAGTGAATGTGCACATCGCCCGGGCGCAGGAACTGGCTGTACTTGAAATGGTGGTACTCGAGGTTTTCCAGGCTGTGGCACATGTTGGCCTCGCCACTGAGAAACTCGTTCTGCCACAGCACTTCGCCGTCGCGCAGGATGCGGCTGGTGCCCGCCAGATGCTTCGGCAGTTCACCGACCCGAAGTTCCGGGCCATAACTGCAACTGCGCAATTTGGAGTGGGCCAGATACAGGTAATTCTTGCGTTCCATCACGTGATCGGAGAACTCGTTGCCCACGGCAAAACCGAGTCGATACGGTTTGCCGTCGTGACCGATGACGTAGAGCCCGCTGAGCTCTGGCTCCTCCCCCGCGTCTTCGGCGAACGGTGGCAGCGGGAACGGTTGACCCGGACGCACGACGATGCTGCCGTCGCCCTTGTAGAACCATTCTGGTTGTACACCGGCCTGCCCCGCCATCGGTTTGCCGCCCTCCACGCCCCATTTGAAGATGCGCATGGTGTCGGTCATCGCGGCGTCGTCGCCGACTTGCTGATGCATCTTGTCCCGGGCCGACGCACTGCCCAAATGGGTCAGGCCTGTGCCGCTGACCAGCATGTGCGCCGGGTCCGGGTGATCCAGCGGTGGCAGGATGCGCAACTTGGCCAGCAGTTCGGCATAGTCATGGCTGATGCTCAGGCCCAGGGTTTTCACCTGCTGCTCAAGATTGACGCCGGCCTCGATCGCGGCCAATGCCAGATCGCGAACGGTGCGCGCGTCCTGCACTTCGCGCACCAGACCGTCCTCGACCACACCCACCCGGCGCTCGCCGTTACTCAATTCGAACTGAACTAAACGCATGAATCTTCTCCTGTGAACAATCTTGAAGTTGGCATCGCACCCTGTGGTAGCGGGCTTGCTCGCGAAGAGGCCGTCACATCCGACATCACCGGCGACTGACACTCCGCCTTCGCGAGCAAGCCCGCTCCCACAGTTGATAGGTGTGAATCCTTAGGTACGGGTAGCACCCCGGGCGCTGGCAGCGAACTGATCGGCCGGCAATACGTGCTTGCGTTCCAGCAGGCGATAGACCACACCGGTCAACACCAGCCCGAACACCATCACACCCGAAAGGAAATACAGACCCGAAGCCAGATTGCCGGTGTATTCCTTGAGCGCGCCGATCACGAACGGACCGATGTAGCCACCCAGGTTGCCCACCGAATTGATCAAAGCGATTCCGGCCGCGGCACTGGCGCCGGCAAAGAAGCGGCCCGGCAACGTCCAGAACACTGCGGTGCAGGAAAACAGCGCGAAGGCCACCAGGCACAGCGCTGCTAGTTGCAGCACCGGTACGGTCAGCCAGGCGCTGAGGAACAGGCCGATGGCGCCCAACACGTAAAGCACCGCCAAGTGACCGTAGCGATCATTCAAGCGGTCGGAACTGCGCGGAATAATCAGCAACCCAATGATCCCGAAGATGTACGGCACCGACGACACGAAACCGGTCACCAGATCCGTGCCACCGAACTGCTTGATCAGGGTCGGCAGCCACAAGCCCAGGCCGTAGATGCTCAGGGTCACCGGCAGATAGAACAGCGCCAGCAGCAACACGCGTTTGTCCTTGAGGGCGTGCAACGGATTGCCGTGGCGGGTCTGGCCGTATTCCTCGAGATCCTTTTTCAGTTCGCCGGTCAGCCAGTCCTTTTCGGCTTGGTCCATCCACTTCACCTGTTTCGGACCGTCCGGCAGCCAACGCAGCACCGGCCAGGTCAACAGGATCGCCGGGGTGCCGATGACCATGAACAGCCACTGCCAGCCATGCAGGCCAAGTACGCCGTCCATGCCGAGCAGACCACCGGACACCGGGCCGGTGATCAACATGGCGATGGGTTGGGAAAGGATGAACAACCCGAGGATCTTGCCGCGATGGCGCACCGGAAACCATTGGGTGATGTAGTACAGAACGCCCGGGAAGAACCCGGCTTCCGCCGCGCCGAGCAGAAAGCGCATCACATAGAAACTGTGTGGCCCCTGGACGAAGGCCATACCGATGGTGATGGCGCCCCAGGTGACCATGATCCGCGCGAACCAACGCCGCGCGCCAAAGCGTTCGAGCATCAGGTTGCTGGGGATTTCCAGCAGGAAATAACCAATGAAAAACAGCCCGGCACCCAGCCCGTAAGCGGCGTCACCGATGCCAAGGTCGGCGCCCATATGCAATTTGGCGAAGCCTACGGCAGAGCGATCCACATAGGCGATCAGGTACAGCAGGATCAGGAAGGGGATCAGTTTTAGCGTGATGCGACGAATAAGCCGCAGTTCCTGGCTCATGAGATCGGTCTCCGATTGTTGTTGTTATAGAACCTCGGGGGACGCCTCTCGTGGAAAACCGCCAGGGCAATCCCTCCGTTGAAATTGACTATATAGTAATACTATTTACGTAACAACACTTCCAAATAGCCGAATTTGCGCTTATGTTACGCCTCAGCTCGAACAATATAGTCATACAATAAGAGAACCGATCATGTCTGATAAGAAACCCACCCTGCGCTCCGCCCAATGGTTTGGCACCGCCGACAAGAACGGCTTCATGTACCGCAGCTGGATGAAGAATCAGGGCATCGCCGACCACCAGTTCCACGGCAAGCCGATCATCGGCATCTGCAACACCTGGTCGGAACTGACCCCGTGCAACGCGCATTTCCGCCAGATTGCGGAGCACGTCAAACGCGGGGTGATCGAGGCTGGGGGCTTTCCCGTGGAATTCCCGGTGTTCTCCAACGGCGAGTCGAACCTGCGTCCGACCGCCATGCTCACCCGCAACCTGGCGAGCATGGACGTCGAAGAAGCGATTCGCGGCAACCCGATTGACGGTGTTGTGCTGTTGACCGGCTGCGACAAAACCACCCCGGCGTTGTTGATGGGCGCGGCCAGTTGTGACGTACCGGCGATCGTCGTCACCGGTGGACCGATGCTCAACGGTAAACACAAGGGCCAGGACATCGGCTCGGGCACCGTGGTCTGGCAGCTCAGCGAACAAGTGAAGGCCGGCACCATCACCATTGACGATTTCCTTGCGGCCGAAGGTGGCATGTCCCGCTCGGCCGGTACGTGCAACACCATGGGCACCGCGTCAACCATGGCCTGCATGGCCGAAGCACTGGGCACTTCCCTGCCCCACAACGCGGCGATTCCAGCGGTCGATGCGCGTCGTTATGTGCTGGCGCACATGTCTGGTATGCGCGCGGTGGAGATGGTTCGCGAAGACTTGAAGCTGTCGAAAATCCTCACCAAAGAAGCCTTCGAAAACGCCATTCGCGTGAACGCTGCCATCGGTGGTTCGACCAACGCCGTGATCCATTTGAAAGCCATTGCCGGGCGCATCGGCGTCGAGCTGGATCTGGATGACTGGACCCGCATCGGTCGCGGCATGCCGACCATCGTCGACTTGCAACCGTCCGGGCGTTTCCTGATGGAAGAGTTCTACTACGCCGGTGGCCTGCCAGCGGTACTGCGTCGTCTGGGTGAAGCCAACCTGATTCCAAATCCGAATGCTTTGACCGTCAATGGCAAGACCCTCGGTGAGAACACCAAGGACGCGCCGATCTATGGTCAGGACGAAGTGATCCGCACCCTCGACAACCCGATCCGTGCCGACGGTGGCATCTGTGTATTGCGCGGCAACCTCGCACCACTGGGCGCGGTGCTCAAGCCTTCAGCCGCCAGTGCCGAACTGATGCAACATCGCGGGCGGGCGGTGGTGTTCGAAAACTTCGACATGTACAAGGCGCGGATCAACGATCCGGAGCTGGAGGTGGATGCCAACTCGATTCTGGTGATGAAGAACTGCGGTCCGAAGGGTTATCCGGGCATGGCCGAAGTCGGCAACATGGGCCTGCCAGCCAAGTTGCTGGCCCAGGGTGTGACAGACATGGTGCGCATTTCCGATGCGCGCATGAGCGGCACGGCGTACGGCACTGTTGTTCTGCACGTAGCCCCGGAAGCGGCCGCTGGCGGACCTTTGGCGACGGTGAAAGAAGGTGACTGGATCGAACTCGATTGCGCCAACGGTCGTCTGCACCTGGACATTTCAGACGCCGAACTGGCGGCGCGCATGGCCGATCTGCAACCGCCGCAACAATTGATCGTGGGCGGTTATCGTCAGCTGTACATCGATCATGTCCTGCAGGCGGATCAGGGTTGCGATTTCGACTTCCTCGTCGGCTGCCGTGGCTCTGAAGTCCCGCGCCACTCCCACTAAACCCACAACTCCCCTGTGGGAGCGGGCTTGCTCGCGAAGGCGGTAGCTTATGCAACAACAATGTCGCATGTGATGACCTCTTCGCGAGCAAGCCCGCTCCCACATTTTGATCTTCATCTGATTCAGGACTGTGCTTGCTCTGGCGACCGTCCTCGCCGCGCCTGTTATCATGCGCGGCACCCCACCCCACAGGATCGCGCCGTTCCCCATGGATTACCGCAAACCTTCCGACCGCAAAAGCATGCACTCGCGCATCGTCCAGGAACTGGGCATGCAGATCGTTTCCGGACGTTTCAAGCCGTGTGACAAACTGCCCGCCGAAGCCTTGTTATGCGAAGAGTACGCGGTCAGTCGGCCAGTCCTGCGCGAAGCCACCCGGGTTTTGGTCGCCAAGGGTCTGGTGTATTCCCGTCCGCGAGTGGGCACGGTGGTCAAGCAGCGCAAGGAATGGCACATGCTCGATCCGGATGTGCTGCACTGGCTGATGCAAAGCAGCCCGCAAAATGAATTCTTCGATTTGCTGACCAGCGTGCGCAGCATCATCGAACCCGCCGCGGCCGCCCTCGCCGCGCAGTTCGCCACGGACGCGGACATCGCCTCCATCGGTGAAGCCTACCAACGCATGGAAGCGGCGCCGACGCCGGAAGCGCTGCTGCAACCGGACCTGGATTTCCATAGCCGGATTGCCGATGCGACCCATAACGACTTGCTGGCCAACCTGTGCAACATGCTATCGGTGGCGATTGCCGAAGCCTTGAAGCATTCCAACCAGCGACCGAATCTGCATGAACTGGCGTTGCCCCGGCACAAGGCGATTCTGACGGCGATCGAGAACCGGGATGCGCTGGGTGCGCGGCATGCGACGTTGGTGCAGCTGGATGATGCCCGTAGTGCGTTGAATGCGGTGCTGGGCGCTGATCCCGAGTAATCAGCAGTCAGGGGCACTACCCTGTTCAACCAATGAGGGTGCGGTATCCGGTTACCGCACCCGGCAATCGCCTGTTCCGTAGGCTCATGATTCCAATCATGCAAAGGATTGCATCATGCCTACAGCTCTATCGCCGGACACCACGGCGTATACCGACGTCACAGCCCGCGCGGTCAGTGCACAGTTCGGCACTCGTCCGACATTACGCTCGGTAACCGCCCACCTGCTCCAGAGCAGCCTGCTGGAAAAATATCCGTCCCTGGATTTCGATCCCGAGCGCACTCGTCTCGCACAGCCGTTCCCCGGGGGCGGCTGGACGCTCACCCTGTTGCTCGACGTGGCGCTCAACTACCTGGCGAGCGGCACTGCACCGCGGCTGGACGAACAGTACGGTCGCCAGTGTTTTCTAACCAACAAAGCGCCCGTGCGCCTGTCGGTCGATAGCACCCGCCGTCGCGAACCTGATATGCAAATTATCGCGGGCATCATGGCTGAATTGACCGCCACTGTTCATATCGGCTTCCAGGAAGACCTCAGTGCCTATTGGAACGCAGCGACCGACAATAGCGTCAGTCGCTGGCAATGGATTGCTGATTTGCTGGCCGGCGTGCTGAAAACCTCCTCTGTTCGCCACTCGTCAACCAACAGCCTGCAAGCCGACCTCCTCACCGAGCTCTGCAACAACCCCGATAAACAGCAGCGCCTTGAGGCTCCCGGGTCCAAAGGCAGGATCCACGCCTGCTTCATCGAAACCACGTTGAGCAAGGATCAGCTGTCGGTCAGCCTGCAAAGTCCTGACATTTTGCTGATCTGCGGTGAAACCCGTCTGCTGTGCAGCGTGTCCGGTGGCATCGAATCATTTCCGTCCCTTGAGGCGTTCGGGCGGGCCTGGTGCACACGGTTTGAACCGGGCCTGATGGCCGATGCCATTGCCTGGAAACGTTACGAACCTGACGGCAACCTTTTCGACACCCAGGCAGCCCTGCTGCTGAACCAACAGCTCGATGACCTGGCCGCGCTGACGCTGCCGGCACGCACTAGCCTGGACGACCTGGAAAAACGCTACGAGGCCATCACCGATCCGGCCACGCGATTCATTGGCGCCCAGGCGAGCATTGGAACAGACCTCACTCACCTTCCCCTGATACAGAAAACGATTCCCCAGTGGTTGCAAAAGGCCGAAGCTACCGACCGCATGGCCTATCGCAAACAGGTGCTGGCCCTCGCAAGCCTCAAGCAACAGGCGGCAGGCCGCTCGTTTCAGACGGGTATCGACGACCTTCATACCTTCGCCAAAAAAGCCCTGCGTCAACAGATGAGCGAAGATCGACCCACCGCCCCCAACTATGACGCCGATCAGCTGGAGCTCACCTTCCATGTACCCGTCGGCGACTTGGGCAGCGGTTATATTCACCGGACCAAAATGTCGTTGACCCAACTGGCAATCAATAACCTGGCCAGTAGACCCAATGGCCGAATAACCATCCGTCACACCGCAGGCCTGGTGATCCAAGACTGGGTCACAGAGGCTTATCTGTTGGATCTGGTCAGCCGGGTGAATGTTGGCAAACAGTACCCTGAGTTAATTCAGGCCCAATTGCTTGACGACACCCCGCAAGCGCGGGAACGCCAGCGACTGTTCGGCCTGGAGCTTGCCGTTCACTTGCCGATGTTGGCCCTGGAACAGGCGATCAAGGCTGAACAAGGCTTCACTCGTCAGGGCTATCGCTACGTCGAAGCATTGATGCACGGCACCACGGCTGAGCGATTCGTGGACGAGCAGGAAATTGTCCTGCGCCCCCTGGCTTTCCAAAGAAAGCCACAGGCCGAATGCGACGTGGTCAGCAACATGTTCATCATCGAGCCCCGTGATCTGCACGCCGATGGTCCGCACATCCTCTACCGGCCGCTGTATGTTCCCGCGCTCCAGCAATTCCCGACCCGCCAAGCCCTGTGGCGCGCCATTGCGCAACCGGGTCAATTGCAGAGCAGCGTACTGACGTGGCTGACGGACCGTGCACGACCTGTCTACGACAACAACGGATTCAACGAACCACACATTATTCACCTCCACATTGGCGATGATTTCGTACCACTTCAAAAGCCGAAACCGGCGATTCTGGCAGGCAACGAAGCCGCCGCCGACTGGATCGCGGCGCTGGAACACGGTCGGTTGCTAATGCAATTGTTCGATAGTAATGCCCGTGCATTGGTCGAACTGGCTGACCGGCAATCGGTGTCCAATGCCGAGAGCCGCTGGGCGATCATCCTCGAAGGTGGCTGGCTGCTGTTCAACAACCTGCTTTTACCCCTCGCGCGCGGCCCCGCCATGCTGGTGGGCTGGATGCTGCAAATTACCCATAGCCTGATCCAGGACCTGCCAGCGCTGGACAGCGATGACGCCATGTCGCGGGAGCAAGCCTGGGTCGATGTGTTGCTTAACATTGGGCTGTTACTGCTGCATGCGCCACTTCGCGAAGCCACCCCCAACGCACTCCCCCCCAACGCTGCCCCAGAGTTTGCGCAGGTGTTGGCCCCATTGCGTCAGCCCACCGCGCACCCCTTCGATACAACCAGGGCTGAAATCACCGAGGCTTCGCCGGGATTACCCTCCGAGCCACCGGGCAGTGGCAACACCCTGCTGGACTTCAACCTGTCTACCGCTCGCGATTCAGCCTCGGCCCGATTGTTCGAAAAACTCAAGGCCGTGCGGGTTCCGTGGCCGGCTAAGCTGCCAGACCCGATTGCCTCCGGCCCATTCAAAGGGCTGTACCGAATCAACGACAAATGGCACGCCACCGTCGCAGCCCTGTTTTTTCGCGTGAGCATCGTACCGGGATTTGGCGAGGTCTATCTGGTACACCCTGAACATCCTGATCATCCCGGTTTCAAACTGAAGTCCGATGGCCAAGGCAGATGGACCCTGGACCAAGGGCTGAAACTGCTCGGCGGTGGCCGCAAAAAAAGAATTGATGCGTTGCGCGAGCAACAACAACAGCGAATCGGGGAGCTGGAGCAGCAGTTTCAGGACTTTCTCGATCAGCAGGATCGCACGGTAAGACGCGTCGACATTGCCGACAACCTGGCACAGTTGAAACTCAAGAGCCCTTCCAGCACTGAGCAAGAGCGCTCCACTTTCCGCCAGCGGTACGTCCAGGAGCTGGACATCCAGACTCAAAGCTACGTAACGCTAATCGCCGGCATCAAGGAAAAAAGCGCCTTGACGGGCCTACCTGTCGACGAAAAAATGCGCAGCGTATTGCTGGGCAACATCATCAAAAATGAACGTAAACGGATTGTCATGGCTGACCATGATCGTGAAGCCGCCAACGCGAACTCCTCTGAGTTCAGCACCGCGGGGCGACTTTATGAGGCGCTGATTACCGGGGACGAAGGACTCTGGGATCGCTACCTCGACTTTGTACGCACAACCAGCGAAATCAATGAAGTCATGATCAAGTCCTATGAAGAAGTGGACAAGCGGCTGCAAGAACTTGAACAGATCCCCCAGCTGGGTGCGCAAGCGCTGGAAGAGTTGAACAAGGGTCGACCGGAAAACGAGCTGACAGCCCTAAGGGTCAAGATTTTTCAACTGATTACCCTGCGAATCCTCAGCGTCCAGACACTCCTGAGCG
Organism: Pseudomonas sp. 478; assembly: GCF_003254125.1. Taxonomy (NCBI): domain Bacteria; kingdom Pseudomonadati; phylum Pseudomonadota; class Gammaproteobacteria; order Pseudomonadales; family Pseudomonadaceae; genus Pseudomonas; species Pseudomonas sp. 478. The sequence continues at coordinate 5,126 of NZ_QKZG01000026.1, read as the reverse complement.
ACACCACCACCGCCCTGGAAGCAGCCATCGACCCCTTGGTGATGCTGTCCCGGTCCCATGCGGAATTACAGTCTGCCCATGTTTATGAATCCTCGGACCGCATCGCTGTGCTCGACAACCTGGTCGACCGCTACAACAAGGCGCAGGACGCCCTGGGGAGTATCGAAATCTTCAGCGCCGATGAGTTACATATGCCGGCATTCAACCGCTTGCGCGAGATCATCGAGCAATTGCGCGTCGATGCCGAGCAGCGCCTGGCCGATGAACTTCAAAGGTCGTCACCCGCACAGGCGCAATCATCCACGCAAGAAGCGGGTACTTCGAAAGGAACAGCCGGTGGCAGGAAGCCTTCCACGGCCAGCCGGAAAAAGGTGATCAAAACGTCCAAAGGTATGTTGATTGGCGACGTTCGCCCGAACACCGACAATCAGGGCGGCGAAATCGTTGACATAAAAGGGCCTATGGAAGACAGCCCCTTGACGTCTTTCCGTGAAGACTCGCCCGATGTCTGGGTCGAAATGGTTGCAGCCAAAACACCGGAACCCAAAGCCACCTCCCGCCCCTACCCGCAACTCAAGGGCGACGCCCGCAAAGCGTTGGCGAAAGTCGATGAGCAGGTCAGGAAGATCGAGGGCTACGCACAACGTGCAAGCTCACCCAAGGAAATCGAAGAGCAGTTGCAACGTGAAGCGCAAAAGCTCATGCATTTCGCCGACAAGCTGGAAAACCATGAGCACGCCCCGTCAACCGGCGAAAAAGACGCCACACTTCTCACCGAACTGCGGGACAAGGCCCGGGTTCTGGAGAACAAGGCGACGGAACTGCGCACCCGCATGACGTTGTACCAGGCTCCCACCAGCGAGGGATTGGAATACCTGCAACATCACAACCAACTTTACGCGCGAATCATTGGCGCACGGGTTCAGCTGAAAACCGGGCGCAAGGATTTCGTGCAGGAGTACGTCTTGCTCAACCGTGAAAACCAACCCTGGTGGTATGGTCATTTTCACTACGCAAAGGCCAACGATGCCAAGGCGAACTACACCCAGGCACACTTGAAAACCAGGGAGCAACGCTACGAAACCTATGAATCGGCCTTGGCGAAGGCCAAGGACCCGAAACAAAAGATCGAAATACATCATGGATTCATCACTAAATCCTTGGCCGAGCAAAGTTTTCTACCCTTGGAACCACGCTGATCCGCGTTTGGCACCCATAAAAAAGCCGCAACCCTGAGGTTGCGGCTTTTCTATTACAGCCTGGAATCAGTGAGCGAACAGCGAGTTGCCCTTCTGTCCCGCCAGTTTCTCCGGTTTGATCAGGAACCGTGCCAGCGCTGGCAGCAGCCACAGTGCGCCGAACATGTTCCAGAGCAGCATGAAGGTCAGCATCAGGCCCATGTCGGCCTGGAACTTGATGGCCGAGAAGATCCAGGTGCACACGCCGATCGCCAGGCACAGACCGGTGAACAGCACGGCTTTACCGGTGGACTTCAGTGTCTGGTAGTACGCCTCTTGCAACGGCAGACCGGCACGGAGGAAGCTTTCCAGGCGGCTGTAGATGTAGATTCCGTAGTCCACGCCAATCCCCACCCCGAGCGCCACGACAGGCAAGGTCGCGACTTTTACGCCGATGCCCATGAAGGCCATGAGGGCGTTGCCGAGTACCGAGGTCAGGACCAGCGGCAGCACGATACACAACGTCGCCGCCCATGAACGGAAGGTGATCATGCACATGGTCGCCACGCAGATGTACACCAGGATCAGGATGGTCAGCTCGGATTCCTTGATCACCTCGTTGGTGGCCGCTTCGATCCCGGCGTTACCGGCGGCGAGGATGAATTCCAGGCCTTCCTTGTTGTTCTCCTTGGCAAAGTCCTGCACTGCATGCACGGCGCGATCCAGTGTGGCGGCCTTGTGATCGTTGAGGAACACCAGCACCGGCGCCAGGGAGCAACTGTTGTTGTACAGACCATCAGCCCGAGCGATCGAGTTGTTCAGCACGTCCGGGTTACGCGACAAGGTTTCCCATTTCAGGTTGCCTTCATTCATGCCCTTGATCATCTGCTTGGACACGGTCACCAGCGAGATCGCCGACTGCACGCCCTCGGTGTTCTGCATCTTCCACATCAGCTCGTCGATCGGCGCCATGGCTTCATAGCGCGAGCAGCCTTCAGACTTGGTCTTGACCATCACCACCAACACGTCAGAACTGGTGGAGTAATTGCTGATGATGAAGTTGTTGTCCTTGTTGTAGCGTGAGTCCGGACGCAGTTCCGGAGCGCCCTGATCCAGGTCACCGATTTTCAGGTTCTGGCTGTACCAGAGGCCGCCGCTGAAGGCCAACAAGGCCAGGACAACTGACACCGGCGCCACTTTCGGGCTGGCAAAATTCGACAGCAGACGCCAGAACGGGTGTTCGCGGTGCGCGTCTTTCTTGCTGCGTTCGACCGCGCGTTTGCTGATGCCAACGTAGGAAATCGCCACCGGCAGCAGGATCAGGTTGGTGAACACGATGACCGCCACGCCGATAGACGCGCCGATGGCCAGTTCACGAATCACGCCGATGTCGATGATCAGCAGCGTGATGAAACCCACCGCATCCGCGAGGATCGCGATCATCCCCGGCAGGAACAGCTGACGGAACGTGCGCCGCGCCGCAGTCAAGGCGTTGTCTGCCTCGCTGGACTGCAAGGCAATACCGTTGATCTTCTGCACACCATGGGAAATACCAATGGCGAAGATCAGGAACGGCACCAGCATCGAGTAGGGATCGAGCCCGAAACCAAAGAAGTGCATCAAACCGAGCTGCCAGACCACCGCCACCAGCGTGGTGCTCAACACCGCCACGGTGCTGCGCATGCAGTTGGTGAACCAGTAGAGCAGGATCAACGTGATGATGAAGGCGATGCCGAAGAACATCACCACCATGACCAACCCATCGATCAGGTCGCCGACTTTCTTGGCGAAACCGACGATGTGGATCTTCACGTTAGGGTTCTGGGCTTCGAACTTGTTGCGGATCTTGTCTTCGAGTTCGTGGGAGAACTTGCGATAGTCCAGCGCCAGCAACTTGCCTTGGTCCTGCGGGTCCGGGTAGGACTCCAGCAGCGGGATATCGACAATGCTCGACTTGAAGTCGTTGGCTACCAGACGCCCGACCTGACCGGACTTGAGGACGTTATTGCGCAACAGGTCGAGGCTTTGCTGGGAGCCGTTGTAGCTCTGCGGAATCACTTCACCACCGGCGAAGCCCTCCTCTGTCACTTCGGTCCAGCGTACGCTCGGGCTCCACAGCGACTTGAGACCGGAACGGTCCACACCGGAAATGTAGAACACTTCATCATTGATCTGACGCAGGGTCTCCATGTACTCCTTGGAGAAGATGTCGCCATCAGTGGCTTCCACCGAGATGCGCACCGTGTTGCCCAGGTTCGCCAGATCGTTGCGATGCTCCATCATCTTTTGAATGAACGGATGCTCGAGCGGGATCATTTTTTCGAAACTGGTGGACGGCCGGATCAGCGTCGCTTGCCAGAACAGGAAGATACTGACCAGCAGGCAGATGACGATCACTGCCGGGCGGTTGTTGAAAATCAGGCGTTCGAGAAACGTCGCCTTGTCATGATGATGAGTGCTCAAGGATGTCATAGACCCGCCTTCTTATTATTTGCCCGGCTCATTTGGACGACCCATTTTTTCCGTTCTCTGCGCCGGTTGGCGAGGTGACGCGAACGCCACCCTGGCCTGCCAGAATCAGATTGCCGTTGCCCGCTGCGGTGACTGCCGAAACGGAAATGCGATCCGGACGGTTGAACACGCTGAAGGTTTCGCCGTTGTCGTTGCTGCGGATCACCGAGCCACCGTTGCCGACGATCACGATGGAACCGTCGTCGAGCAGCGTCGCGCCGGACAGACCGAATTCCAGCGCACCGCGAGCGGCCTTGAGCTCAATCGGCTCCCAGGTCGTACCGAAATCGGTGGAGCGAAACAGATTGCCCCGCAGCCCGTAGGCCAGCAGCGTATTGGCTTGAGCGGTGCCGATCACGCCAAACAGTGAGCCCTCATAGGGACCTTCAAGCTTCTCCCAGGTCTGGCCCCAGTCGGCGGAGCGGAACATGCTGCCCTGCTCGCCGACGATGAACAGCCCGGAATCCTTAACCGCGGCGATGGCGTTGAGGTGGTACTGGTCTTCGTTGTCCAGACGATCGCTGACATCTTCCCAGTTCTTGCCGCCGTCGGTGGTGGCCAGCAACGCGCCGTAAGCGCCTACGGCAAAGCCGCTGTTGACGTCCTGGAACCAGACGTCGAGCAGCGGCGATTCGCGTTTCAGATCTTCGAATTGCTTGGTCCAGGTGACGCCGCCATCCTCGCTCGCGAGGATCTGCGCATCATGGCCGACAGCCCAACCGTGTTTGTCGTCGACGAAATACACCGAGGTCAGCAGCTGCCGCGTCGGCACCTTGGCTTGGGTCCAGGTCGTGCCCTGGTCGTCTGAATATAAAATGTGCCCGCGATCACCGACCGCCACCAGACGCTTGCCGGCGTGGACGACGTCGAGCATCAGGCTCTTGCTCGCTTTGGCGGATTCAACGGAATAAACAATGTCGGATGCTGGCGCAGCAGCGGCCAGCACAGGTGCCGACAGCACGGCACAGCCCAACAGCGAGAGCGCTGTAGCCAGCAACGCGAATTTGCGTAATGCCGGCGGGCGGCAGATACCCACACCCATGACAGGCTCACTCATAGACCTTCCCCCATTATTATTGTTAGGTCGTTCAACCTTTCTGGGCGCCATAAGGGATGCTCTTTGGGATTGCCTTTTCTGGAGCATAGTCCTGAAATACGCAATCTAGAGCCCCTTCGGAAGCTGGCTTATCCTATCGGGGTTTTGAAAGGTCTGACAATCGACGCCACGTTATGTTTTGTTAACCCGGGGGATATGGGTGGGTGCTGAATGATTCGGTATCAGATGGGGTGATTGGGTTTTGGGTTTGGGGTACATATCCGTTGCTGCGGTAACGGCTGATTACGGTTTCGCTTTTACAGCCAGCCCTTTCAAGGTCTTCGTTTAAACTCTCCCAAAATTCCAGTCAGGGTGACGAAAACGATGTGGGCAGAAGTTCT
>NZ_QKZG01000025.1:0-23072 GCF_003254125.1 Pseudomonas sp. 478 | reverse complement strand
ACCACCTGATCCCATCCCGAACTCAGCAGTGAAACGATGCATCGCCGATGGTAGTGTGGGGTTTCCCCATGTGAGAGTAGGTCATCGTCAAGATTGAATTCCAAAACCCCTGTCTGCTAACGCAGACAGGGGTTTTGTCGTTCTGGGCTCGCTAAATGTTCAGAAACGTACGCGCAGCCAAGTGTTGAGCCAACCGAGATGGCTTCTGTAAAGCGCCTGTACAGCAAACTCGGGTGAGGACATGAACGCGAACAACTGCCATCACAAAAAGACTGAGCCGGCGCTCTGGCACACCGTTCGGCGGGTATCTGGCAGAAATGCCGACCATTTCCTACAAACGCCTAAGTTTTCTCCGGTTTGTGCCGACAGCCTGATGAGACATGCGTGCACCAAAGTAGAGCGGCCCCAGAGCCCTGCCTGCGTTGTTACATGGAATGTTGCAACCCGGAACGCATCCCCACTTTTTGCATAAGAAGTCCCATGAAATGAATCTCAAATTCAGCCATAAAATCCTTCTGGCCGCCTCCGGCGTCGTGGTGCTGGCGTTTGCGTTGTTCACTTTGTACAACGACTATCTGCAGCGAAACACCATCCGTCAAAACCTTGAATCGAGCGTCGAGCAGGCCGGCGATCTGACCGCCAGCAGCGTGCAGAACTGGATGAGCGGCCGCGTGCTGGTGCTGGAAAACCTCGCGCAAAACGTCGCCCATCAAGGCGCCAATGCCGACCTCCCGGGGCTGGTCAATCAACCGGCCCTGACCTCGAACTTCCAGTTCACCTACGTGGGCCAGACCAACGGCGTGTTCACTCAGCGCCCGGACGCGAAGATGCCTGACGGTTACGATCCGCGTCAGCGTCCCTGGTACAAACAGGCCGTAGCTGCCGACAAGATCATGCTGACCCCGCCTTACATGGCCGCCGTCGGTGGCCTGGTGGTGACCATCGCCCTGCCGGTGAAAAAGAACGGTGAGTTGCTTGGCGTGGTCGGTGGTGACCTGAGCCTGGAAACGCTGGTGAAGATCATCAACTCGGTGGACTTCGGTGGCATCGGCCACGCATTCCTGGTCAGCGCCGACGGTCAGGTGATCGTCAGCCCGGACAAGGACCAGGTGATGAAAAACCTGAAGGACATCTACCCGAACGCCGGGGTGCGCATCGAGAAGGGCAATCAGGAAGTCACCCTGAACAAGCAGGACCGTATCCTTTCGTTCACGCCGGTCAGTGGTTTGCCGAATGCTGAGTGGTACATCGGTCTGTCGATTGACAAGGACAAGGCCTACGCCCCACTCAGCCAGTTCCGCACTTCTGCGCTGATTGCAATGTTCATCGCCGTGACGGCCATTGCAGTGCTGCTGAGCCTGCTGATCAACGTGCTGATGCGTCCGCTGACCACCATGGGCCGTGCGATGCAGGACATCGCTCAAGGTGAGGGCGACCTGACCCGACGTCTGGCCGTGGAAAGCAAAGATGAATTCGGTGAGCTGGGCAGTGCGTTCAATCAGTTCGTGGAGCGAATTCACGCGTCGATTTCCGAAGTGTCGTCGGCCACCCGCCAGGTTCACGACCTGTCGCAACGGGTGATGGCTTCGTCCAACGCCTCGATCGTCGGCTCCGACGAGCAAAGCGCCCGCACCAACAGTGTGGCTGCGGCGATCAACCAGTTGGGCGCCGCCACCCAGGAAATCGCCCGCAACGCCGCCGATGCTTCCCAGCACGCCAGCGGCGCGAGCGAGCAAGCCGATGACGGTCGTCAGGTGGTGGAGAAAACCATTCTGGCGATGACCGAGTTGTCGCAGAAAATCAGCCTGTCCTGCACGCAGATCGAAACACTGAACGCCAGCACCGACAACATCGGGCACATTCTGGATGTGATCAAAGGTATCTCCCAGCAGACCAACTTGCTCGCGCTCAACGCCGCTATCGAAGCGGCCCGCGCTGGTGAAGCCGGTCGTGGTTTTGCGGTGGTGGCGGACGAGGTGCGTAACCTCGCTCACCGTACTCAGGAATCGGCGGAGGAGATCCACAAGATGATCACCTCGCTGCAGATCGGTTCTCGCGAAGCGGTGACCACCATGAACGCCAGTCAGGTCTCCAGCGAGCAGAGCGTCGAAGTGGCGAATCAGGCCGGTCTGCGTCTGGTCAGCGTGACCCAGCGCATTGGCGAAATCGACGGCATGAACCAGTCCGTGGCCGCGGCGACCGAAGAGCAGACGGCGGTCGTGGAAACCCTCAACGTCGACGTTAACCAGATCAACTTGCTGAACCAGCAGAGCGTGGCCAACCTCAATGAAACGTTGAAGGATTGCGATGCGTTGTCCCTGCAGGCGAACCGGTTGAAGCAGTTGGTCGACAGCTTCAAAATCTGATTCATGTCGGTTGGACCGCGTTATCGTTCTTCGCGAGCAAGCCCGCTCCCACATTCAACCGCGTTTCTTCAGTAGAAATCCGGTCAACTTGTGGGAGCGGGCTTGCTCGCGAAAGCGGTGGATGATCACCGCCAAACCAAAGCCTTACGCAAACAGCTTCAACACATTGTTCATCGAGTCATCGGCAAAGCCCTGCACGAAATCCGTGAACCCCGCCAATGCCTCCGCGCCGCCCTGTGCGGGTTCGGCGATGATGGTCCAGGTCGCTCGGGATTTTCCCGTGCCCAGCGGTTCAACACTCATCGCCGCCCACAAATTGGCCACGCCCAATGTGTTGTAAATCGTGGTCCAGGTCATGTTCAGCGCCTGGTCATCCCGGGAGTTGAGTTGCTCGACCACCAGGTTGCCGTCCTTGAAGAATTTCTTGCGCAGGGACGACACGCCTTCGCCGGTCATCTCAATGTGCGACAGCGCCGGAATGAATTGATCGAAGCCGGCAAAGTTACCGACCACTGCCCAGACCTTCTTGGCATCGGCTGGCACTTCCACCGAGGACACTACGTGGCAGCCTTGAGGATTTTTGATCAGGGTATCGGGTTGTAGGGTTTTCATGGTTTTGCTCCGGTTGAGTGAATCAGATGAAGTTGATTTCTTTGAGGTAGTCGCAGCCGCGACGCAGTAGCGCCGGGGATTTTTCCGGGTAATGCGCGCCCATCTGCCGCACGCCCGCTTGGGCGTTGGCGTGGCCGATCATTGAGATGTCGCCGATGTCTTCCTCGAAGCCGTTGAGGTAGAAACCGAGCACGCCGAACAACGCGTTGTCGCTGTCGACCCGACCCAGTTGCTGCTGCCAGTCGGCGACGCTGACCATGGAAAACTCCCGACCCGCCTCACGGAATGACGCGACGTAGTTGTCCCAGCTCAGAGGTTCGGGGTTGTGCAGGTTGAACACCGCTTTTTCGGCTGAATAACGGCTGGCATGGAAGGCGATGAACCGGGCGAGGAAGTCCACCGGCATCAGGTCGAAATTCAGCGCGAACTCCGGCACCTGGCCGAGCTGGATCGAGCCTTTGAGCATCAGCATTAAGCGATTCTTGTGAGGCTGGCAGACACCGGTGAGGCTGTTGAAACTGATGTTGCCGGGGCGATAAAGATTGACCCGTACGCCACGTTCGCGAGCCCGTTCGAGGATCCGCTCACCGACCCATTTGGACAGGTTGTAGCCGTTCTTGATGTAGATCGGTGGGGTCTGCGCGGCGGGCAATTCCAGCACCCGGCCATCGTCGGAAATCGTGCTGGAGGCCGAGAGCGTCGAGACGAAATTGAAGATCTTTTTGCTGCGCCCTTCGCACAACCGAAGGCACTCGAAAATCGGCTCGACGTTGTCTCGCGCCAGCGACTCGTAATCGAGTACGTGATTGACGTTGGCGGCGTTGTGCACCAATGCGCCGAACTGCCGATCCAGTCGCTCGTAAACATCCGCTTCGAGCCCCAATGACGGACGGGTAATGTCCGCCGCATAGACCCGCACCCGGCTCAGGTCCAGATGCTCCAGACGGTTTTCTCGCAACGCATGGGCAAACCGCTCGGCCGCCGATTGCCCACCGCCATCGCGCACCAGGCAGGCGACTTCGCTGGCGCCCCAGGCGAGCAATGCTTCAACGATGTGCACGCCGACAAAGCTGTTGGCGCCGGTAACGATCACCTTGTGCACATCGCCCATGCGGTTGACTGGCAACGGCTGGATATCCAGTTCGCGGAAGGCATCGGCCAAGGCCTTTTCGCTCAACACCTCTTCGGTGCCGGAGCCGCGCACCAAGGTCGCCAACTTGGCGATGGTCGGCAATTCGATGAAGCGGTTGATCGAGATGCTGCGACCAAATTCTTCACGCAAACGTAAAAGCATGCGCGACAGCAAGATCGAGTGGCCGCCCAGATTGAAGAAACTTTCGTCAGTGGAAATATCGCTGGCGGGCAGCTCCAGCAGCTCGGCCCAGATCTCCAGCAGCAGTGCCTCGTCGGCACTGACGGGCAAGCGCCGCAGCGTGTTTTCGGCCACATTCACGGGCATTGCCAGCAGCGCCTTGCGGTCGACCTTGCCGTTGCTGGCGAACGGCATGCTCGGCAGTTCGGTCCAGGCGGTGGGCTGCATGTAATCCGGTAGAAATTGCATCGCATGAGCCTTCAGCGCTTCGCGAGCGGTGCCGGGTTGATCCTCCTGAGGCTGCGCGAGGAAGGCCAGAATCCGTCGATGACTGTCGATGACCACGGCCACCTGGCGGTACAACTGACTGTCGCGCAAGCAGCGTTCGATCTCTTCCGGCTCGACGCGAAAGCCGCGAATCTTCACCTGATTGTCGCGCCGTCCGCACAGCTCGATGCCATCGCGGGTCCACTTCGCCATGTCGCCGGTGCGGTAGGCGCGCAGGCTCTGGCCATTGGGCAGGTTCAGGTTCAGATAACGTTCGGCGGTCTGCTGCGGGTTGTTCAGGTAGCCCAGGCATACGCCCGGCCCGACGATGTACAACTCACCGACGGTTTGCTCGGCCACCGGTTGAAAATCCTCATCGAGAATCAGCACCTGACTGTTGGCGATAGGTGCGCCTAGAGTGCGGTTACTGTCGCCGGTGCGCAGTTGCCGCGCGGTAATCAATACCGTCGCTTCGGTAGGGCCATAGAGGTTGTAGAGGTTGCCCTGACGGGTGAGTTGCTCGATGACGTAGGGTTCGCAGACATCGCCGCCGGTCATCACGTGATCGAGGCATTGCAGTTGATCCAGCGGCAGGATGCTCAACAACGCTGGCGGCAAAAAGGCATGGCTCAGTTGTTGATGGCGGATCAGTTCGACCAGTTGCAACGGATCGCGGCGCTGATCGTCGCCGGGCACGATCAGTTCGGCGCCCTGGAGCAGGGTCGGGAAAATATCGATCAGCGACGAGTCGAAACTCAACGACGAAAATTGCAGCACCCGACTGTGCTCGCTCAGTTGCACATAGTCGGCGTACCACGCGGTGAAGTGCGCGAGGTTGGCCTGGCTGAGCAACACGCCTTTGGGATGGCCGGTGGTGCCCGAGGTATAGAGCGCCATGCACGGCGCCTCTGGATCGGGTCGTTGGCGCATCAAGGGTTGATCGAGATCCACATCGCCAATGTCGATGCTGCTGATGTCGAGTCCCGGCATTTGCGCCGCGAGCGGATGTTCACCGTCATGCAGCAGCAATACTGCCCCGGCGTTTTCCAGAATGTACTGCTGACGTTGCAGCGGATGGCTCGGCTCCAGCGGCAGGTACACCGCGCCACTGCCAAGAATCGCCAGAATCCCCGCATACAACGCGCTGCATTTTGGCAGGCAGATCCCGATCACCAACGGCCCCTGATGCTCGGCGAGCAACGGCTGCAAACGCTGCTGGATGGCGCGGCTGTGGGCGTGCAAATGTCGATAGCTCAGGGACGCGCCGGCAATGTTCAGCGCGGGTCGTTCGGCACACTGGATGAAGCGCTGCTCAAGTCGCTCGATCATCGGGATTTGACTGCGCTTCAGCAGCGCGGGCGCCGCCGTGAGGTTGAGCCGATGGAAAAATGCCAGGCTCTCCAGATAGAGCAGGTTTTCCACGTGCTCGAAGCGAGCGGGAGCCGCAGGATCGGCCAGCAGGAAGTAGTCGGCATCGCGAGAGAACCGGCTGACCAACAGCGCCACGTGATCGACCAGTTCTGCCACTGCCCGCAGGCGCAATGCCTGGCCGTTGCCCGAAGGTTCGTCGGTGATCGGCACGCGAGTGAACAGCGTGGAACCGTAGGTACACAGCAAGTCCAGCGGCGGCAGGCCAGAAACTCCAGGTACACCGATACCCAGTTGCAGCGTCAGTCGCGGTGTATTGCCGATGTCTTGAACAGGCAGGCTGGCGTCGTCGATCAGCAAATCAACGTTACCCAGCGGCTGCTCGTCGACGGTCGTCAGCCGCACCAGAGAATGACCGTGTTGTTCAAGTTCCAGCGCCAGGTCGGTCAGGGCCTGGCTTTGTCCAATGAGCAGAATGTCGAGACGTCTCATGATGGGCTCCTCGTTAAACCAGGTAATCGCTGAGGGCGTCTTGCACGCACGGCGAATCGAGCAGCGAACTGCTGCGGAAAAACCGCACGATGTTGGCGACCAGCGGGTGATGGCGATTGATCGGGAAGGCCAGCCCCGACACTTCGCTCTTGAGGGCGTGGCGTGCGGCGTCGCTGATCTGCAAGGACTCGATCAGGCGAAAGTCGAACGACTTCTGGATGTCATTGGTCAGGTAATGGCCGATGAACACCGGCAGGATGTGCGCGATGGATTGGCGGTCTTCCTCGCTCGCGGTGTGCCAGTAGATGCGCACCAGCCGCGCCCAGAACCCGGAGTGGCGACCTTCGTCGAGCAAGTGGTCGGCCATCAGGCCCTTGATCGACTGCTTGACCGTGTCGTCCTTGGCGAACGCCGCGACATCGCCGGTCACAGTGTTCTCGGCGATGGCCACGCAAATCAATTCCACGGCGCTGCGCAAGTGTTCCGGCGCGAGCGCCACGGCCGCTGGAATGGCTCGGCTGAGTTCGATTTCGTCCGGCAGTTCGATGGGCGTGATGCCGGTCATGGCGACGGTCTGTTGCATGAAATCCATGGCCACCAGCGCGTGGTAATCCTCGTCCACCACCACGGTCATGGCGTCATAGCGACAGGCGAACGGGAAGGCCACGGCGAAGCGGTTCTTGGCGATGCTGCGGGCCGTCTTGTCGACGATTTCGGTTTCGAAAATCACCACGTCGTTGATGAATTTGTAGAGCGTCTGCACCAGCGCAAAGTCGCGCTGCTCCGGGCATTCACGCAGGAAGGTTTCGCTCAGCACCAACGGTTGGCGGCTCAGCGGGTAGATCAGTTTGTCGTCGTTCTCCAGCACTCGCCGGGGACGGGTACGGATGGTCGCGCGGCTTTCCCAGGCGTCGGCGAAGGATTGGTAGTCGGCGGCGTTCATGCGTTCACCTCGGCAACCGGTTCGCTCATGCTCAGGCGCAGGCCGTCCCACAAGGCGATGCGGCTTTCCACTGCAGCGATGGCGCTGGCGTAGACGTCTTCTTCGCGTTGCGGATCGCCATCGACCAGCCGGGCGAGGAGTTTTTCAGCGGCGGGGCCGTGGTCTTCGGAATCGACTTCGATGTGCCGTTCGAGGTAGTAACGAAAGGTCGGCGCCTGTTCGATGCCGATGCCCCAGTCATCAAGAATTCGCTGGAACATCTGCGGGATGACGCTCTCGCGACCATGCAGGAATGCCGCCGCAACGCTGTGCCCCGGCGCATGCAGGGCGGTGTGCAACGTGTTGCGCACGAACTGCGCTGCCGCCGGGTCGACGTCCACGCTTTGCAGCGCCACGTCGTAACTCACGCCTTCTTTTTGCAGCGCGACGAAGCGTTCGACCACCGCCGTGCTGGCGCCGACTTCGCGCATGGCATCCAGGTACAACTCGAAATGGCTGTAGTGACCCTGGGCTGGGCGATCATCGGACTCTTCACCCAGCACAATTTCATTGATCAGCCGCGCCGCTTGCGGGTCTCTTGGCGGTAACCAGGGAAGCTGCACGCAGGTGAGCTCCTGTTGCAGACGTTTGGTCAGCGACATGAAATCCCACACCGCAAAGACATGGGTTTCCATGAAACGTTGAAGCACCGACAGCGAATGAATTTCGGAGAAGATCGGATGTGCACTAAGTTCTGCTTTCTTCTGGTGGAGACGGTCTTTAGTCGGTTTCATGGGCGAGCCTCTAAGTGAGTTGGATATACCGTTGCGGTTTAATGAATAAGCGATCGTTAGTTAAAGCTTTCTGCTGGCGAGCAGAGGCCTCAAGCGAATTGATATGGGTAAGTTGCTATGCGTCGTTAAGTGACGGCCTGACGCCTGTATTCAAGGCGGCGGAGAAAAACTAATACATGAATAAAGTGTCGGGCAAGTTATTTTTATATTATTTGAAAGTTCAGCTTTATCGCGCGCGACAAGTTCCAATAAAACTTTTAATTTTAGTTTTATTTGGATGTAGTTACTCCTTCCGGCTTATATAAGTCAGAATTAAAATGAAGAGTGAATGCCTCACTCGAAGTAACTTTCTAACTGAGTCATTGAAGTGAAATAGGGGGGCGGAAGTTGACTGGGATCAACGTCGGTTCTTCCTTTCCCGTGGCAAGACTCCTTCCGTAGGTTCTTGGTGCGGGGACTGCTCCGCTCGTGCGGTGCGTCGCCCGTTCATTGTTCGTTGGCAGGCCAAGAGTGAGCGTAAATCACGACAGCCGCCATCACCGGCGCGTCATCGACTCTGAGTCATTGTTGGTCTTGAGAGGGGTAAATCGAGGGCAGAGCTTTGGAGAGGGGCGTCGCGCAGCGCGGCAAGCGAGAACGAGCAGTTCAATCTGCTCGCTCAGGTTTACCGACGTGGGTTACTTGGAGGTTTTCTTGTTCAGCGCTTCGGGGCTGTTGAGGTAGCGTGTGATGACTTCGACACCCCGGTTGAGGTGATGTTCGAGCAACTTCACCGCGCGCTCGACGTCTCGGTTTTCGACGGCCAGCAAGAGCGCCCGGTGGTCTTCCTGGGACAGTTTGCCCAGGCCCATGGCTTCCAGGTTGAAGCGCAGGAAGCGCTCCTCTTCGTTCAATCCGTCTTCCACCAGTCTCAATAGCCGTTGGTTAGGCGCCTTGCAATACAGCGCCATGTGGAAGAGCCGATTGAGTCGGCCGATTTCGGTGTAGTCGTTTTGCGTTTCCAGTTCGTCGATGTAGCGGGCAGCCTGTTCGAGATCCTCATCAACGAGTAACGGGATCGACAGGCGCAACGCTTCGGATTCCAGCAGGATCCGCAGCGCATAGGTTTCCACGGCATCGCCCTGAACCAGCGGTGCGACCACTGCACCTTTATGGGCGATGACGTTGAGCAGCGCCTGGGCTTCGAGCTGGCGCAAGGCTTCGCGCACCGGCATGCGGCTGACACCGAAAAGATCGGCCAAATCTTGCTGACGCAGGGCGGTGCCGCAGGGAATGCGACCGTCGAGAATGGCCGAACGCAGCGTTTCTTCGATCACCGAGCGTGCCAAGTGAGCGGGAATCGGCCCGTTGACCTTGATGCTGTTCAGAGGATTGGGCTTCTGTGTCACAACTACGCACCCTGTTTGAGTGAAATAAATTTGGATCCAAGGGGACACTAGTGACTGCCTGACAGGTTGTCAAACGGACAAAATATCGCCCTGACGTGGCCCCGATGTTTTTTATTGCACCTGCCATACAAAGTTTAGCGCGCCAGCAGTGATCTCACCGTGCCATTGTCTTTTACCGGGCTAACCTGCACCATCGACCCATTTCCACTTGCCTGATCTGGATGCCTCGCATTGGCGGTACGTTTCGCGATCCCTCGGACTTTGCGCTGGCTGTGCTGCGCGTTGCTGCTGGCCGGCGTTATGCTGGGCGGGCTGCATGCCGATTGGGATTTTTCGCTGATCAGCCGTCGCGCGCAGGCATTGTACGGGCCATTGGGCGAAGGACAGCCACGCATTGATGCCTGGCAGCACTTATTGGTCACGCAAAAGCAAGTTGGCGAGCTCGAACAGCTTAAAGTGGTCAATCAATTCTTCAACAAACAGATGCGTTACGAGGAAGACATCGACCTGTGGCACGAGGTCGATTATTGGGAAACACCCATCGAGGCTCTTTGGAAGGGCGCCGGCGATTGCGAAGACTACGCGATCGCCAAGTATTTCAGCCTGCGTCATCTCGGCGTCGCCAGTGACAAGCTGCGTATTACTTACGTCAAGGCCTTGCGCCTGAATCGGGCGCACATGGTGTTGACCTACTACTCAAGCCCCGAGGCCATGCCGCTGGTACTCGACAGCCTGATCGATGCGATCAAACCGGCCAGCCAGCGAACCGATTTGCTGCCGGTCTACTCTTTTAATGCCGAAGGGTTGTGGTTGCCGGGCGCCAAGGGCAACAAGAAGGTCGGTGACACCAAGCGCCTGTCTCGTTGGCAGGATGTGTTGAAGAAAATGCAGGCCGAAGGTTTCCCGGTCGAGACGACTAACTAGGAGCACGCGCTCAGATGTCTTTGTTCAAACAGCTGTTGATCGCTATCTGTCTATTCCTGGTGATCGCCTTCACCGGTAGCTTCGTGGTCAGCCTGGAAAGCTCGCGCACCCAATACGTCAACCAGCTGCGCTCCCACGCCCAGGATGCCGCGACGGCATTGGCGCTGTCCCTGACACCGAACATCGACGACCCGGCGATGGTCGAGTTGCTGGTCAGTTCGATCTTCGACAGCGGTTATTACGCGAGCATCCGCGTGGTCGATCTCAAGACCGATCAGACGCTCGTCGAGCGCAGCGGCATTCCAGCGGTGAACAACGTGCCGGACTGGTTCGTCAAAATGATCGGGCTGGAAGCAGCCGGTGGTGATGCCCTCGTCAGCCGTGGCTGGGAGCAGGCGGCGCGGGTCGAGGTGGTCAGCCACCCGATGTTCGCGTTGGCCAAGCTCTGGCAGAGCGCGCTGGGCAGTCTTGGCTGGTTGCTGATCTGCGGTGCGGTGAGCGCGGTGCTGGGCGCGCTGTTGTTGCGCCGGCAACTGAAGCCGCTGGATTACATGGTCAAGCAATCTCACGCCATCGCTCGCCGCGAATTCCTCAGCCTGCCGCAACTGCCGCGCACGCCGGAACTGCGGCGTGTCGTGCAGGCCATGAACCAGATGGTCGAGAAACTTAAGGCGCTGTTCCAGGAACAGGCCGAGCGCAGTGAAAAACTGCGGGCCGAGTCCTATCAGGACAACCTGACAGGGCTGGCCAACCGTCGTTATTTCGAGATGCAATTGAATGCCCGAGTGAGCAATCCGGAGCAGGCGAGTTCCGGTTATTTGCTGCTATTGCGGGTCAGTGACCTGGCTGGATTGAACCAGCGGTTGGGCGGTCAACGCACTGACCAGTTGTTGAAAGCGGTTGGCGAGCAGTTGTCCCGAGAGTGCGCCAAATACCCGGAAACCCTGAATCTTGTGACGCGGATTCGCGGCGGTGAGTTTGCCGTGTTGGCGCCGGGGCTCGTGCGCGAAGAAGCGCTGCAACTGGCGCAAAACCTCGACAGTGCCTTGGCGAGCCTGCACGCGACGGGCGCCACCGATGTGGCCTCGGTGGCCTCGATCGGGCTGGCGCCGTTTGTGTATGGCGACTCCCCGCAAGCGGTGCTCGGGTTGGGCGATCAGGCGTTGGCTCAGGCGGAAGGCCAGGGCGATTCGAGCTGGGTTTGCCTGGATCACAGCGCCTCGGCCAGCGTCGGCGATGATCATCATGCCTGGCATAAATTGCTGGATCAGGCGTTGAATCAGCGGCGTTTCGAGCTGTATTTCCAGCCGGTGGTGGCCGCCCAGGACACGCAGTTGGTGCTGCATTACAAGGTGCTGTCGCGTTTGATCGACGACGAGGGCCAGACCATTCCCGCCGGGCGCTTCCTGCCGTGGCTCGAGCGCTTTGGCTGGACCGCGCGGCTTGATCGGCTGATGCTGGAGCTGGTGCTTGAGCAGATGGCCGGCCATGTAGAATCGCTGGCGCTGAACCTGTCTTCGGCGACGTTGGCCGATCCGCAGGCGTTGAATAAAGTCTTTGAGATCCTGCGTCAGCATTCGGATCTCGGGGAGCGATTGACCCTGGAAATCGGTGAGGAACAGTTGCCGGAGCAAGCCGTGCTGGAAGAGCTGACGCGACGTCTGCACGAACTCGGGTTCTCCCTGAGCCTGCAACGCTTTGGCGGGCGCTTCAGCATGATCGGCAACCTGGCGCGGCTTGGGTTGGCGTATTTGAAGATCGACGGCAGTTACATCCGGGCGATTGATCAGGAGAGCGACAAGCGCCTGTTCATCGAGGCGATTCAACGGGCCGCGCACAGCATCGATTTGCCGTTGATTGCCGAGCGGGTCGAGACGGAAGGGGAGTTGATGGTGATTCGTGAGATGGGGTTGTATGGGGTTCAGGGGCAATTGTTTGGTGAGCCGAAGCCTTGGCAGTAAGGCTTTATAGCTGAATCGTCAATCAGTCCGCCTTCGCGAGCAAGCCCGCTCCCACATTGGTTATGCGTTGTACCGCAATGGTGCGTACAACCGAATCCCCTGTGGGAGCGGGCTTGCTCGCGAAGGCGTCCGAACAGACAACAACAATGGGGCCTTAGATCAACCCCGTCTCATCATCATCGATCAATTGACTCAACCCGCCCAACGCCTCACGGGCCTGGGTCCGGTCCATCAGCTTGGCTTGTGCGGCCGGCGGCAGGTCGGTGACGCGGATCACGCCTTTGCTGGTCAGCACCTGGATCAAGTCGTCGAGTACCCGGATCATTTCCAGGTCGCTCTGTTTGAGCTGTTTGAGGCTGGTTTCCACCACTTCGTGGGCATACCAGTCCTGGATTTCATGGTGATCGGCCGGCAGCGTTTCCGTGGCCTCGGCGTAGGCCGTGGCTTCCACGCGCACTAACTGACCTTGCGCATCGCGTTGCACGTAGAACATTGAACATCCCTCGGAAATGGACCCGCATCATGCTTTCAGCAGCATAGGCCAACTGGACGCGAGTATGCGGTGCGGCGACGAAATCGTCACCGGGGTGTTGGGCGCAAACGTGACGGCCACCCCATAAGGGTGGCCGTTTTTCGTTGGATCAGCTGTTGTTGTGATCGATTTTGATGGTCGGGTCACTGCCGGCAATCAACGAGTTGATGCTGGCGCTGGACCAGTTGTTGCCGTCCAGTTTGATCGTCACATCGGGTTGCGCCGCTGCAGCGTCGGCGCCGTTGAACTTGCCGCCAGAGCTGACTTGCAGGGACGAAACGCCGTCCACGGTAGTGATCTTCAGGAAGTTGTCGATGGTGCTGCCGGTTTCCCCCTGCAGCAGATCGCGCAAGTCGATGCGATCACCCTCGCTGGCCTTGAAGTCCTTGATCACATCGCTGCCAGTGTCACCGGCCTTCCAGACGAAGGTGTCGGCACCTGAGCCGCCGATCAGAAGATCGTTGCCCTGACCGCCCATCAGCGAATCGTTACCGCTGCCACCGAGCAGGATGTCATTACCCTTGCCGGCGTCTAGGAGGTCGTTGCCACCCTGGCCGAAGAGTATGTCATTGCCGGTACCGCCCAGCAGTGAATCATTACCGTCATGCGCCCCGGACACATCGAACGCGGTGTAGTGCTCGGTGATGAACTGGTGCACGTTGCTGGTGGTGACTTTGCTGACGTCCACGCCGGTTTGCTGGGCGACGAACGCCTGCATCGCCTGATAACCCTCACCGGCAATGCCGTTGAAACTCACCAGGTCGCCGAACAGGATGTCGTTGCCGTCACCGCCATTGACCGTGTCGGAACCTGGTTGCGTCGCTTCGGTGTGACCGATGATCGAGTTGGCCAAGTTACTCGGATCAATGTTGGTTTGCGGCGTATGGTCCGAGTCGTACGGGCTCAAGTCGGCAAGGGTGACGCCCTTGTTCAGACCAATGGCTTCAACGTTGGACACATTGCTCAGCAGCGCGAAGCTGGAGGCGGAATTGTCGACAATCGTCTGATCACTGCCGCTGCCCGTCGTGTAGGACAACTCGTAAGTACCGTCGCCTTGAGCGTGTACGGTTCCCACGTCACTGGCTTTCCAGCTCTTGGAGCCGTTTAAGGTGTACAGCGTCGCATTCCCTTCACTGTCGATGGTCAGTTTGTGAGTACTGTCGATTGTCGTGGAGAAGGTATCTCCCGGCTTGTAATTGCTGGTTTTCACCACGTCATCGAGCTTCACGTTGCCGTACAGCGTCGGGTTGGTCTGTTCGCCACTCTGGTAGTAGTTCGGCTGGCCGTCGGTGATGAAGTACGTGAGGTTCTTCGCCCCGGTGTTGGCCACGGCGTCAGCGCTCTGGAACCAATTGGCCGTGGTTTTGAATACATCTTCGTAGTTGGTCACACCGCCGGACGACATCGAGTCCAGTACCGATTTGAGCGCGGTCAGGGCGTTCGGATCGTTCAGGTTGACCGATACCGACTTGTTGACCTGGGTATCGAAGTCCACCAGGAAGATGTTCACGGTGCCCGAGTTGCCGCCCATGCTCTGCTTGAGGGTGTTGAACACCGAGGTCAGCGAGTCCTTGGCTGAGTTGATCGACGACGAGCTCATACTGCCCGAGCTGTCGACCATGAACGCAATGTTGTAATTGGTGCCCGGCACCACGGTCAGCCCGCCGATGTCGGCGACCATGATGTCGTTGCCGCTGGTGCCGGTGATGGTGTCATCAGCCGCTGTGGCGGTGACGGCGTTGTAGACCGCCGGATTGATCGTGATCGGAATCTGTATCGAACTGGTGGCCGAATCCCCCTGGCTTTCGGTCGAGACTGCCGTAACGGTCAGCGTGTTGGTACCGGTGGCGTACGGTGCCGGCGTGTAGCTCAACTTGCTCACATCCCACCCGCTGAGGTCGACAACAGCGTTACCGGTCGTGCCTGTGAAGGTGTGCGTGCCGTCGGTCAGGGTCGCACCTGCCGGGATGCCGCCGATGGTGGTGATGGTCTGGGTTTCAGAACCATCAGTGTCCGGCGACGTCACCTTCAAGCCCAACGCAATGCTGCTGTTTTCGGCCACCTGAGTCGTGGTGGCGGTCACGATCGGTGCATCTGCGACCGCGGTCACGTTGATTTCCAGGGTGGTGTGTGAACCGGTGCTGGTGGTGTAGGTCACCGTCGGAACCTGGCCGCTCCAGTTGCTGACCGGGGTGAAGGTGTAAGCCCCGTTTGCCGCAAGCACCAAGGTGCCGATGTTGGCGATGGTCGCCGTGGCGCCTGCCGTGTACTCGGTGCCACCCACCGTGAACCTGGCCACGCTCAGGACGTTATCCACATCGCGGTCGTTAGTCAGTACGTTACCGGTAGCGATCTTGTCCTCGAGAACTGTGTTGATGTCGGCAGTCAGCACACTCGGGTCATCAACCGGGGTAACGCTGATGTTCAAGGTCGAGGTGACGTTGCTGCCCGAACCGTCGGTGACGGTGTAGCTGACCGTCGGCACTGTGCCGTTGTAGTTGGCGCTCGGAGTGAAGGTGTACGCACCGCTCGCCCCGATGACCAGGGTGCCGACGTTGGCGATGGTCGCCGTGGCGCCTGCTGCGTAAGTAGTCCCGCCGATGGTGAAGTTGACCACGCTGACCGGGCCGTCGACGCTGCTCGTGCCGGAGAGGACGCTGCCGGTAATGGCGGTGTCTTCCAGGGTGGAGATCGTTTCGCTGGCGTCGATGAAGTTGTCGTTGACCGGGGTGACGCTGATGTTCAGCGTCGAGGTCACGTTGCTGCCCGAACCGTCGGTGACGGTGTAGCTGACCGTCGGCACGCTGCCGTTGTAGTCGGCGGCCGGTGTGAAGGTGTAAGCCCCGTTTGCCCCGATCACCAGGGTGCCGACGTTGGCGATATTCGCGGTGCTGCCTGCCACATAAGTGGTCGCACCGACGGTGAAGTTGACCACGCTGACCGGGCCGTCGACGCTCGAAGTACCCGCCAACACATTGCCGGTGGCCAAGGTGTCTTCGTTGACCGTAACGGTTTCACTGGCATCGATGAAGTTGTCGTTGACCGGGGTGACGCTGATGTTCAGGGTCGAGCTGACGTTGCTGCCGGAACCGTCGGTGACGGTGTAGCTGACCGTCGGCACCGTGCCGTTGTAGTCGGCGGCCGGCGTGAAGGTGTACGCCCCGTTCGCCCCGATGACCAGGGTACCGACGTTGGCGATAGTCGCCGTGGCGCCTGCCACATAAGTGGTCGCACCGACGGTGAAGTTGACCACGCTGACCGGGCCGTCGACGCTGCTGGTGCCGGTGAGAACGCTGCCGGTAATGGCGGTGTCTTCCAGGGTGGAGATCGTTTCGCTGGCGTCGATGAAGTTGTCGTTGACCGGGGTGACGCTGATGTTCAGCGTCGAGCTGACGTTGCTGCCCGAACCATCGGTGACGGTGTAGCTGACCGTCGGCACCGTGCCGTTGTAGTCGGCGGCCGGCGTGAAGGTGTAAGCCCCGTTCGCCCCGATGACCAGGGTGCCGACGTTGGCGATGGTCGCCGTGGCGCCTGCTGCGTAAGTGGTCGCACCGACGGTGAAGTTGACCACGCTGACCGGGCCGTCGACGCTGTTGGTGCCGGTGAGGACGCTGCCGGTCACCAGGGCGTCTTCGTTAACGGTGACGGTTTCGCTGGCGTCGGTGAAGCTGTCGTCGACCGGGGTGACGCTGATGTTCAAGGTCGAGGTGACATTACTGCCCGAACCATCGGTGACGGTGTAGCTGACCGTCGGCACCGTGCCGTTGTAGTCGGCGGCCGGGGTGAAGGTGTAGACGCCATTGGCGCCAAGCTCCAGTGTGCCGACGTTGGCGAGCGTCGCGGTTTCACCGGCCTGGTACTGGGTACCGCCAACCGTGAAATTGAGCACGCTGACCGGGCCGTCGACGCTGTTGGTGCCGGTGAGGACGCTGCCGGTCACCAGGGCGTCTTCGTTAACGGTGATAGTTTCGCTGGCGTCGGTGAAGTTGTCGTTCACCGGGGTGACGCTGATGTTCAGGGTCGAGGTGACGTCAGATCCAGAACCGTCGGTGACGGTGTAGCTGATCGTCGGCACCGTGCCGTTGTAGTCGGCGGCCGGGGTGAAGGTGTACGTACCGCTTGCCCCGATCACCAGGGTGCCGACGTTGGCGATATTCGCCGTGGCGCCTGCTGCGTAAGTAGTCCCGCCAATGGTGAAGTTGACCACGCTGACCGGGCCGTCGACGCTCGAAGTACCCGCCAACACGTTACCGGTAGCCAAGGTGTCTTCGTTAACGGTAATGGTTTCGCTTGCGTCGGTGAAGTTGTCGTTCACCGGGGTGACGCTGATGTTCAGGCTCGAGGTAACGTTGCTGCCCGAACCGTCGGTGACGGTGTAGCTGACCGTCGGCACCGTGCCGTTGTAGTCGGCGACCGGCGTGAAGGTGTACGCACCGTTCGCCCCGATCACTAGGGTGCCGACGTTGGCGATGGTCGCGGTGCTGCCGGCGGCGTAGGTGGTTTCGCCGACCGTGAAATTGAGCACGCTGACCGGGCCGTCGACGCTGTTGGTGCCGGTGAGGACGCTGCCGGTCACCAGGGCGTCTTCGTTAACGGTGATGGTTTCGCTGGCGTCGGTGAAGTTGTCGTTCACCGGGGTGACGCTGATGTTCAGGGTCGAGGTGACGTCAGATCCAGAACCGTCGGTGACGGTGTAGCTGATCGTCGGCACCGTGCCGTTGTAGTTGGCCGCCGGAGTGAAGGTGTACGTACCGCTTGCCCCGATCACCAGGGTGCCGACGTTGGCGATATTCGCCGTGGCGCCTGCTGCGTAAGTAGTCCCGCCAATGGTGAAGTTGACCACGCTGACCGGGCCGTCGACGCTCGAAGTACCCGCCAACACGTTGCCGGTAGCCAAGGTGTCTTCGTTAACGGTAATGGTTTCGCTTGCGTCGGTGAAGTTGTCGTTCACCGGGGTGACGGTGATGTTCAGCGTCGAAGTAACGTTGCTACCCGAACCGTCGGTGACGGTGTAGCTGACCGTCGGCACCGTGCCGTTGTAGTCGGCGGCAGGGGTGAAGGTGTACGCACCGCTCGCCCCGATCACCAGGGTGCCGACGTTGGCGATGGTCGCCGTGCTGCCTGCCACATAAGTGGTCGTACCGACGGTGAAGTTGACCACGCTGACCGCGCCGTCGACGCTCGAAGTACCCGCCAACACATTGCCGGTGGCCAGGGTGTCTTCGTTAACCGTAACGGTTTCGCTGATATCGGTGAAGCTGTCGTCGACTGGGGTGACGCTGATATTCAGCGTCGAGCTGACATTGCTGCCGGAACCATCGGTGACGGTGTAGCTGACCGTCGGCACCGTGCCGTTGTAGTCGGCGGCCGGGGTGAAGGTGTACGCCCCGTTCGCCCCGATGACCAGGGTGCCGACGTTGGCGATGGTCGCCGTGCTGCCTGCCACGTAAGTGGTCGCGCCGACGGTGAAGTTGACCACGCTGACCGGGCCATCGACGCTTGAAGTACCCGCCAACACGTTGCCGGTGGCCAAGGTGTCTTCGTTAACGGTGACGGTTTCGCTGACGTCGGTGAAGTTGTCGTTGACCGGGGTGACGCTGATGTTCAGGGTCGAGGTAACGTTGCTGCCCGAACCGTCGGTGACGGTGTAGCTGACCGTCGGCACCGTGCCGTTGTAGTCGGCGGCCGGGGTGAAGGTGTAAGCCCCGTTCACCCCGATGACCAGGGTACCGACGTTGGCAATGGTCGCCGTGCTGCCTGCCACATAAGTGGTCGTACTGACGGTGAAGTTGACCACGCTGACCGGGCCGTCGACGCTCGAAGTACCCGCCAACACATTGCCGGTGGCCAAGGTGTCTTCGTTAACGGTGACGGTTTCGCTGGCGTCGATGAAGTTGTCGTTGACCGGGGTGACGCTGATGTTCAGGGTCGAGCTGACGTTGCTGCCCGAACCATCGGTGACGGTGTAGCTGACCGTCGGCACCGTGCCGTTGTAGTCGGCGGCCGGCGTGAAGGTGTAAGCCCCGTTCGCCCCGATGACTAGGGTGCCGACGTTGGCGATAGTCGCCGTGGCGCCTGCCACATAAGTGGTCGCACCGACGGTGAAGTTGACCACGCTGACCGGACCGTCGACGCTCAAAGTGCCCGACAGTACGCTGCCGGTAGCCACGGAGTCTTCGTTAACGGTGACGGTTTCGCTGGCGTCGGTGAAGTTGTCGTTCATCGGCGTAACACTGATGTTCAGGGTACTGCTCGAGCCGGTGTTGGTGGTGTATGTCACCTGTGGAACGTTGCCATTCCAGTCGGCAGCCGGCTGGAAGGTGTAGTCGCCGTTGCTGGCGATGATCAGCGTTCCGACACCGCTAATGGTCGCGGTCTGGCCCGCCGTGAAGCTGCCGTTGACCCCGGTCACGTTGAAGCTGGTGACGCTCAGGACGTTATCGACATCGCTGTCGTTGCCCAGCACGTTGCCGGTCGCGTTGTGGTCTTCGTCGACGGTGATCTTGTCCGCCTGCAGCACGCTTGCGTCATCGACGGCACCTACATGCACCACCAACGGCAGCGAGGTGCTGGCGCTTGGGGCATCGCCGTCTTTGGCGGTGGCCGTCACGGTCAGCGGGATGTCGCCATTGAAGTTCGTCGGCGGTGTCAGCTTGAGTGTGGACAGGTTCCAACCAGTAATGTCCACCGACGTCGAGCCGTCGGCAGCATTGAAGGTGTGGGTGCCGTCGGTGAGCCTGGAACCCGTCGGCAAGCCGTTCAGGGTGAGAGTGAGTGTTTCCGAACCATCGACGTCGTTGGTGTGGGCCTGGATGGTCGACAACAGGATCGCGTGGTCTTCAAGGCCCGAGTTGAGCACCTGGGTGACATCGATGTTGTCCAGCACGCCGCCCAGGCTATTTCTGTCCCCGGCGCGGAACTCGAGTTTCTGGTTGCCATCGGCAGTGACCGGAATGTCGAAACTGTAGTGCTGCATGCCGGTGGTCGTGGTGTTCAAGGTGCCAATGAGTTGGCCGCCCCAGTACACATTGATGTGCGAATTCACCACACCTGCACGCGGTGCATAGTCGAACGACACGTTATAGGTGCTGCCGGCCTTGGCATCGATAGTGGTGTAGAGGTTGCTCGCATCGCCGGCGTTGCGCTCCAGTTCAATGACCTGGTTATCGCCCCCGGCACCATAGACGCTGGCCTTGCCGATTTCGACCATGCCACCGCTGTTGTCAGTGTGCCAAACGCCGTTGCCGAGCTGGCTGACATTGACGTCGCCAACGGCACCGTTCAGAGCGACTTCCTGGAAGTCGGTCGAGACGACCGTACCGCCACCCGTCAGTGACAGGCTTGGGGTATCGGTTATTGGCGCGACGACAATGGTGCCGGTTGCCGAAGACGCAGAGGGCATGCCCTGGTTATCGGTCGAGGTGTAGGTGAATTGGGTGGTGCCACTCCAGTCGCCGGTAGGCTTGAAGTAAACCGTAGCGCCGTTGGCGGTTGCGGAGATGACACTGCTGGCGGTCAACGCGATGGTCCCGGCAGCGTCAGCGTAAAACACACCGTTGGCCGGCAGGCTGGTCAGGTTGAAGTGCTCGACAGTGCCGTCGATGTCATTGCCGCCAAGTTGCACGGCGATCAACTGATCTTCATTACCAGTGACCGAGGTAGTGCTGACGGTCGGAGCGTCGTTGACCGAGTTGACCGTGATGTCCAGCGTGCTGATGGAATTGGTGTTGGTGGTGTAGCTGATCTGCGGAGCGGTGCCATTCCAGTTCGCCGTTGGGGTGAAACTGTAATCGCCGTTGGCGGCGATAGTCACTGTGCCGATGCCGGCGATCGTTGCGACTTGACCGGCGGTGAAGGAGCCGGTGACGCCTTGTACGGTGAATGTCGCGACACTCAGAGCATTGTCGACATCGCTGTCATTGCCGAGCACGTTACCGGTTGCAACGTGGTCTTCATCGACAGTGTTGGTATCCGCAGTCAGGACGCTTTGGTCGTCGACCGGGGTAACACTGATGTTCAGGGTCGAAGTGACATTGCTGCCGGAACCGTCGGTGACGGTGTAGCTGACCGTCGGCACCGTGCCGTTGTAGTTGGTTGCCGGGGTGAAGGTGTAGGCGCCGTTCGTTCCGATCACCAAGGTGCCGACGTTGGCGATAGTCGCCGTGCTGCCGGCGGCGTAGGTGGTTTCGCCGATGGTGAAGTTGACCACGCTGACCGGGCCGTCGACGCTGCTGGTGCCGGTGAGCACGCTGCCGTTGACCGGAGCGTCTTCGCTGGTGGTCACGGTTTCGCTGGCATCGGTGAAGCTGTCATCAACCGGGGTGACGCTGATGGTGAGGGTCGAGGTGACGTCAGAACCAGAGCCGTCGGTGACGGTGTAGCTGACCGTCGGCACCGTGCCGTTGTAGTTGGCCGCCGGAGTGAAGGTGTACGCCCCGTTCGTTCCGATCACCAGGGTGCCGATGTTGGCGATAGTCGCGGTTTCACCGGCCTGGTACTGAGTACCGCCGACCGTGAAATTAACTACGCTGACCGGGCCGTCGACGCTCGACGTATCGGTAAGCACGCTGCCGGTCACTGGGGCGTCTTCGGAGGTGGTCACGGTTTCGCTGATGTCGGTGAAGCTGTCGTCGACCGGGGTGACGCTGATATTCAAGGTCGAAGTGACGTCAGCGCCGGAACCGTCGGTGACGGTGTAGCTGACCGTCGGCACCGTGCCGTTGTAGTTGGCCGCCGGAGTGAAGGTGTACGCCCCGTTCGTTCCAATGGTCAGGGTGCCGACATTGGCGAGGGTCGCGGTGTCACCGGCCTGGTACTGAGTACCGCCGACCGTGAAATTAACTACGCTGACCGGGCCGTCGACGCTGCTGGTGCCGGTGAGCACGCTGCCGTTGACCGGAGCGTCTTCGGAGGTGGTCACGGTTTCGCTGATGTCGGTGAAGCTGTCATCAACCGGGGTGACGCTGATGTTGAGGGTCGAGGTGACGTCAGAACCGGAACCGTCGGTGACGGTGTAGCTGACCGTCGGCACCGTGCCGTTGTAGTTGGCCGCCGGGGTGAAGGTGTAGGCACCATTGGCCGCAAGCACCAGGGTGCCGACGTTGGCGATAGTGGCGGTGTCACCGGCCTGGTACTGAGTACCGCCGACCGTGAAATTGACCACGCTGACCGGGCCGTCGACGCTCGACGTCCCGGTGAGGACGCTGCCGGTCACCAGAGCGTCTTCGCTGGTGGTCACGGTTTCGCTGATGTCGGTGAAGCTGTCGTCGACCGGCGTGACGCTGATGTTCAGGGTCGAGGTGACGTCAGAACCGGAGCCGTCAGTGACGGTGTAGCTGACCGTTGGCACGCTGCCGTTGTAGTTGGCCGCCGGGGTAAAGGTGTACGCCCCGTTCGTTCCGATCACCAGGGTGCCGACGTTGGCGATAGTGGCGGTGCTGCCGGCGGCGTAGGTGGTTTCGCCGACCGTGAAATTGAGCACGCTGACCGGGCCGTCGACGCTGCTGGTGCCGGTGAGCACGCTGCCGTTGACCGGAGCGTCTTCGGAGGTGGTCACGGTTTCGCTGATGTCGGTGAAGCTGTCGTCGACCGGGGTGACGCTGATGTTGAGGGTCGAGGTGACGTCAGAACCGGAGCCGTCGGTGACGGTGTAGCTGACCGTCGGCACCGTGCCGTTGTAGTTGGCCGCCGGGGTAAAGGTGTACGCCCCGTTCGTTCCGATCACCAGGGTGCCGACATTGGCGATAGTCGCGGTGTCACCGGCCTGGTATTGAGTACCGCCGACCGTGAAATTAACTACGCTGACCGGGCCGTCGACGCTCGACGTCCCGGTGAGGACGCTGCCGGTCACCAGAGCGTCTTCGCTGGTGGTCACGGTTTCGCTGGCATCGGTGAAGCTGTCATCAACCGGGGTGACGCTGATGTTCAGGGTCGAGGTGACGTCAGAACCAGAGCCGTCGGTGACGGTGTAGCTGACCGTCGGCACCGTGCCGTTGTAGTTGGCCGCCGGGGTAAAGGTGTAGGCGCCGTTCGTTCCGATCACCAGGGTGCCGACGTTGGCGATAGTGGCGGTGCTGCCGGCGGCGTAGGTGGTTTCGCCGACCGTGAAATTGAGCACGCTGACCGGGCCGTCGA
>NZ_QKZG01000024.1:0-36132 GCF_003254125.1 Pseudomonas sp. 478 | reverse complement strand
TCTCCCACGGTCTGTACTGCGTCAACAGTCAGAATCGAGCCTTGTCCCTCCTCCTCCCTTCAAGTCCTACCATACAAGCGAGCCTGCTCGCGATGAGGCCCGCACAGGCAATGATCATTTCGGCCCATGATTGCGCCGAAAGGTCTCCTCCCCCATCGCCGCAATCTGCCCCTCGATCAACGCCTCGAACGGTTTTAACAACGGTTCGAAAGAGGTCGGCGCTTCGAGGGTTTGCAACGCCTGCACTATCGCCTCCACCGTCGACAACGCGCCCGGCCCCGGTGCCTTGCGCAATCGATATCTTGACACTGCGCCCTGCGCCAACGTCACCCTCGGCAGCGCCGCCAGCAGCGGGTTGAGGTGCAGTATCTTGCGCGCCTTGCGCCAGGTGCCATCCGGGACGACCAGCAATAACGGCTGATCATTTGCCGCGTAAGCCTGCAACGGCTGCGCATCATCGGCGGGAAACAACAGCCGCGCCTGATAACCCGATTGATTCAACAGCGCTGGCAAATCCTCGAACACCTCGCCAACGATCAACTCGGCATTCTTCAACCCTGACGCCGCCAACCGCGCAGTGTTCAGCGCATGGTTCACTTCGCTCGGATGCTGCAACAGCAACACCCGGGTGCGGCTGTCGAGGCTCGGAATCAGCGGGCACAGGCAATGAGTTTGCGGACGCAGGCAGCGCGGACATTGGATTCTGGACATGGCTTGTTTTTCCGTTAAGCGGCCTGATTCAGTTGTGCTTTGAGCAAATCGCGAAAGGTCTGGATCAACGGCTCGCGGCTGCGGCCACGACGCACGATCATCGAGAACGGCGCCTGATAGCCGAAGGTCGCCGGCAGCAGCACCCGCAAATCGCCCTTGTCGGCCCAAGCCTGAGCGTAGTGCTCCGGCAGGTAGCCGATGTAGGCGCCCGACAGCACTAGAATCAGCTGCGCCTCCATACTTTCCACCGTCGCCGCACTGTGTTTGAAACCGTGGCGTGCCAGTTCCGCCTGGCTCCAGTAACCGCGGCCGACCATGCGCTGCTGGGTGATCACTTGTTCAGGGATGCGCCGCTCGGTGAACAGCGGATGACGACTGCTGCAATACAACCAGTGTTGCTCGCGGTACAGCGGCATATAGACCAGACCGCTCATGCGCGTGGAGAACGCGCCGATGGCCAGGTCGAGGCGATTGTCCTGCACGCCGAGTTGCAGTTCGTAAGGGCTCATGACCGACAAATGCAAATGCACAGCCGGGTGTTCCTGACTGTAGGCGCCAATGGCTTCGGCGAACGGCAAGGCCTTGTCGCTGACGGTGGAGTCGATGACGCCGAGGTTCAAGGTGCCGCGCAGTTCGCCTTTGAGGGCAGCAGCGTATTGCTCGAAACCTTCGAGTTCGCCGAGCAGACGCAGGGTTTCCTGGTGGAACAGTTCGCCTTTGCTGGTCAAGCTGAAACCACCCCGACCGCGATGGCAAAGGACCAGGCCGAGGGCGGCTTCGAGCTGGCTCATGTAAGTGCTGATGGCCGAGGTCGAGAGGTTGAGCTCTTGCTGGGCGTTGGCAAACCCCTGATGGCGAACCACGCTGACGAAAATGCGCAACAGTTTCAGGTCGGGTAATGCGTTGGCCATGGGGGCTCCGGGGGCTTTAGAAATGTGTTGCCTGTTGAATACACCCCTCACCCCAGCCCTCTCCCCACGGGGGAGAGGGGGAAAGGGAGCCGATCTCCATGGCTTTCAAATCCTGAGTTCGACTCAGTATTTCAGGTCGATGTAATTCCCGAGAACACCTCGGTCAGTCCCCTCTACCCCGTGGGGAGAGGGTTAGGGTGAGGGGGCGCTCTTGAGGCGAGCACAAATCTCAATGCCGCAAAGTCTAATCCCCCTCCCGTCATTAGTTTAGAAAAATCTGAACTAAGTATTTGCCCGTAGCGATTCTTCCCGGCCACTACATTTCGCAGAATCGCCCCACAGCGGTGCCTGCGTCTCCCCGACCTGCGCAACCGACATAAATAAAACAACGACGATGAGGCCTTACCCGTGGACAAGATTCTTCACCAACCACTGGGCGGCAATGAAATGCCGCGCTTCGGCGGCATCGCCACCATGATGCGACTCCCCCATGTGCCAACCGCTGCCGGTCTGGATGCTGCCTTCGTTGGCGTCCCGCTGGACATCGGCACGTCCCTGCGCCCAGGCACCCGTTTCGGGCCTCGCGAAATCCGCGCCGAATCGGTGATGATCCGCCCGTACAACATGGCCACCGGCGCTGCACCGTTCGACTCGCTGTCGGTTGCCGACATCGGTGACGTGGCGATCAACACGTTCAACCTGCTGGACGCCGTACGGATCATCGAAGAGTCCTACCACAAAATCCTCGAACACAATGTGATCCCCCTGACCCTCGGCGGCGACCACACCATCACCCTGCCCATCCTGCGTGCGATCCATAAGAAGCACGGCAAGGTCGGCCTGGTGCACATCGACGCTCACGCCGATGTGAACGATCACATGTTCGGCGAGAAAATCGCCCACGGCACCACTTTCCGTCGCGCAGTCGAAGAAGGCCTGCTGGATCCGGACCGCGTAGTACAGATCGGTCTGCGCGCTCAGGGCTACACCGCCGATGACTTCAACTGGAGCCGCAACCAGGGCTTCCGTGTGGTTCAGGCCGAAGAGTGCTGGCACAAATCCCTGGCTCCGCTGATGGCCGAAGTTCGCGAGAAAGTCGGCGGCGGTCCGGTGTACCTGAGTTTCGACATCGACGGCATCGACCCAGCCTGGGCGCCAGGTACCGGCACCCCGGAAATCGGTGGTCTGACGACCATTCAGGCGATTGAAATCGTTCGCGGCTGCCAAGGCCTCGACCTGGTCGGCTGCGATCTGGTAGAAGTCTCGCCCGCTTACGACACCACCGGCAACACCTCGCTGCTGGCCGCCAACCTGCTGTACGAAATGCTCTGCGTACTGCCTGGCGTAGTCCACCGCTGAGGATTGGCCGTGAACGAACGTGATCAGGTACTCCAGGCCGCTGCCGATCTGGTAGCCGCCTTTGCCCGTAACGATCGCGAAGCTTACTTCGGAGCATTCAGCACCGACGCCAGCTTCGTGTTCTACCCCCTCGAACAGCCCCTGCTGTCGCGCGATGCCTATCAAGCGTTGTGGGACACCTGGCGCTCGGAGGATGGCTTCGAAGTGCTTTCGTGCACCTCGAGCAACGCCTTCGTCAGCCTGCAGGGTGACGTGGCGATTTTCATCCATGACGTGGCCACCGAGCTGCGCATGCAAGGGGAGCAACACTTCAGCCAGGAGCGCGAGACCATTGTGTTTCGCCGACAACAACAAGGCCTATGGCTGGCCTGCCACGAACATTTGTCCGCGATGCCGGAAGGGCTGCCACCCCCTTAGCCAAACAGGTGACGCTCACACACGATGAGCGCGCCTTTATGATCGGAGCTGATCATGAATAACAACAACAAAGACCAAAGCCTTACGCACATTGAAACCTACGGGGTCGAACAGATCCCGGACAGTGAACGCACCGCAGGCCCGACGGATTTGTTCCGGATGATCTTCGGTGGTTCCAACACGTTTGCCACCGCCGTGCTCGGCAGTTTCCCGGTCCTGTTCGGCCTGTCTTTTCAGGCGGGCGTCTGGGCGATTGTGCTGGGCGTGTTGCTGGGCTCGCTGATCCTTGCGCCAATGGGTCTGTTCGGTCCAATCAATGGCACCAACAACGCCGTGTCTTCCGGTGCGCATTTCGGCGTGCACGGGCGGATCGTCGGTTCGTTTCTGTCGCTATTGACCGCCATCGCCTTCTTCTCGCTTTCGGTGTGGAGTTCGGGTGATGCGCTGATTGGTGGGGCCAAGCGCTTGATCGGTCTTCCGGAAACCGACCTGACCCTGGGCCTGGCCTACGGTCTGTTCGCGATCCTGGTGCTGACCGTTTGCATCTACGGCTTCCGCTTCCTGCTGTGGGTCAACAAGATCGCGGTATGGAGCGCCAGCCTGTTGTTCCTGCTGGGCATCTTCGCCTTCGTCGGTCCGTTCGATGTGAACTACGCCGGCACCGTCAGCATGGGCCAACCCGGTTTCTGGGCCGCCTTCATCGGCGCGGCGCTGGTGGCGATGAGCAACCCGATTTCCTTCGGCGCGTTCCTCGGTGACTGGTCGCGTTACATCCCGCGTGACACCTCCAAGCGCCGGATCATGGCTGCCGTGGTGATCTCGCAGATCGCAACCTTCATCCCGTTCCTGTTTGGCCTCGCCACCGCCACCATCGTAGCGATCAAGGCGCCGGACTACATCGCGGCCAACAACTACGTCGGCGGCCTGCTGGCGGTTTCACCGAGCTGGTTCTTCCTGCCGGTGTGCCTGATCGCGGTGATCGGCGGCATGTCCACCGGCACCACCTCGCTCTATGGCACCGGGCTGGACATGTCCAGCGTGTTCCCACGGGTACTGTCGCGGGTCAAGGCCACGCTGCTGATCGGTGTGATGTCGATTGCCTTCATCTTCATCGGCCGTTTTGCAGCGAACCTGGTGCAGAGCGTGTCGACCTTCGCCGTGCTGATCATCACCTGCACCACCCCGTGGATGGTGATCATGATCATCGGTCTGCTGGTGCGTCGCGGTTTCTACTGCCCGGATGACCTGCAAGTGTTCACCCGCGGCGAGAAAGGTGGTCGTTACTGGTTCACGCACGGCTGGAACTGGCGTGGTCTGGGTGCCTGGATTCCAAGTGCCGCGGTGGGCTTGTGCTTTGTGAACCTGCCTGGGCAGTTCGTGGGTCCGCTCGGTGAACTGGCCGGCGGCATCGACATCAGCCTGCCGGTCACCCTTGGCCTGGCGTCGCTGGTGTACCTGACGCTGTTGAGCCTGTTCCCGGAATCGGCCGCGGTGTTCGGTCCAAACGATGCTCGCAGCAAGGGCGCGGATTCGCTCGCTAAACCGGCGTTGCGCCAAGCCGCCTGATTCAACGCATTACCTGTGGGAGCGGGCTTGCTCGCGAAGACGGCAGCACATTCAACATTAAAGTGACTGACCGATTGCTTTCGTCGGAACGCCGCCCGGAGACAAGCCCGCTCCCACAGGATTGATTTCAGCCTCACCATAAAAAAGACAATCGGAGACACGCCATCATGGCATTGGATTTATTCGTCGTACTCATCTACGCCGCCGCGATGCTGATACTCGGCTACTACGGCATGCGCAAGGCCAAGACCAACGAAGACTTTTTGGTCGCCGGTCGTAACCTCGGCCCAAGCCTGTACATGGGCACCATGGCTGCCACCGTCCTGGGCGGCGCGTCCACCGTCGGCACCGTGCGCCTGGGCTACGTCCATGGTATCTCTGGTTTCTGGCTCTGCGCGGCCCTCGGTTGCGGGATCGTGGCGCTGAACCTGTTCCTCGCCAAACCGCTGCTGAAACTGAAGATCTACACCGTTACCCAGGTACTGGAAAAACGCTACAACCCGATGGCCCGCTCGGCGAGCGCGGTGATCATGCTGGCGTATGCGCTGATGATCGGCGTGGTCTCGATCCTGGCCATTGGCACCGTGCTGCAAGTGCTGTTCGACCTGCCGTTCTGGCTGTCGATACTGGTCGGCGGTGGCGTGGTGGTGATTTATTCAGCGATCGGCGGCATGTGGTCCCTGACCCTGACCGACATCGTCCAGTTCGTGATCAAGACCGTGGGCCTGATGTTCATCCTGTTGCCAATCTGCCTGTACCGCGTTGGCGGCTGGGATGAGTTGGTGTTGAAACTGCCGGCCACCGCCTTCAGCTTCACCACGATTGGCTGGGACACCATCATCACCTACTTCATGATCTACTTCTTCGGGATCCTGATCGGCCAAGACATCTGGCAGCGTGTGTTCACCGTCAAGAGCGCCAAAGTGGCTCAGGTCGCCGGTACATTCGCAGGCTTCTACTGCATCCTTTACGGACTGGCCTGCGCCCTGATCGGCATGGCCGCTCATGTGCTGATCCCAGACCTGGACAACGTCAACAACGCCTTCGCCGCCATCGTCAAACTGTCCCTGCCGGACGGTATCCGTGGCCTGGTGATTGCGGCTGCCCTGGCGGCCATGATGTCCACCGCCAGCGCCGGCCTGCTCGCCGCCGCCACCACCCTGACCGAAGACCTGCTGCCGAAACTGCGCGGCGGCAAACAGTCGACTCTGGGCATCAACCGCCTGTTCACCCTGTTGACCGGCATCGTCGTACTCGGCATCGCTCTGGTTGTGAATGACGTAATCAGCGCCCTGACCCTGGCGTACAACCTGCTGGTGGGCGGCATGCTGATCCCGCTGATCGGTGCGATTTTCTGGAAACGCGCAAACACCGCCGGTGCTATCGCCAGCATGGGCATGGGCTTCGCCACAGCGTTGGTGTTCATGTTCAAAGACGGTCTGGATGCCAACACCCCGATCTACTACAGCCTCGGTGTGGGTCTGGTGAGTTTCGTGGTGGTCAGTTTGCTGTCCCCTCGTCCAGCAGCAGTGGCCAGCCCTGCCTAAGCTGAACATAACGACTTGATGCTTTCTTCGACTGGTGTGGCGTAGGTTGCCACACCCGTTTTTTTTCGTCTGGAGAAAACCTTTGATGAAGATTGTTTCTCGCGATCAGTGGTTTGAAGTCAAACAACTCAGCGACGGTATCCGCCTGATTCACGAGCCTTACATCCGCCCCTTCTATCGCTGCAACCTCTGGCACATACAGGGTCGTGACAAGGACTTGCTGCTGGACAGCGGTTCCGGGCTGGTCAGCCTGCGCGAGCAATTGCCGTGGATCACCGAACGGCCGCTGGTCGCCGTGGCCAGTCATTGCCATTTCGACCACATCGCCGGGCATCACGAATTCCCCGAACGGCTGGTGCACCCGGCCGAAGCGCAGATCCTCGCGTCACCGGATGGCGAGAACACGCTGAGCACGGCGTTTGTCGGCGACGAGATGTTCGAAGCCCATCCGGATTGCCCGTTGTGCTACGCCGAGTATCGGGTCAAAGCTGCCCCAGCCACCGGCCTGATCGAAGAAGGCGACGTGCTCGATCTGGGCAACCGCACGCTGCAAGTACTGCACACACCGGGACATTCACCCGGCGGTATCAGCCTGTACGAAGCGGCGACCGAGACCCTGTTCAGCGGCGACATCATCTACGACGGGCCGCTGATCGAAGACGCCTACCATTCCAACCTCGACGACTACGCCCACAGCCTGCAGCGTTTGCGCGAGTTGCCGATCCGCACGGTGCATGGCGGGCATTTCGGGAGTTTTTCCGGGGAGCATTTGCGCACGATGATTGACGAGTGGCAGCGCTTGCACGCCTGAGGCCTGCTGTACTCAGCCGACAACGCGAGCCTGGCGCAATTGGGATTGGACAAAGGAGATATCGAAGAGCTGATCTTCCATCTGGAAGATCAGCTGGGTTTGACGGCGTTTACGGCGGAGGAAGATCAGATGCTCAAGACCGCCAGGACGGCGAATGACTTGAGGCGGTTTTTGATCGAGATTGGGCGGCATTGAGACGGGTTGCCAACTACGGACTATTTGGCATCCGAAAACCTGTGGCGAGGGGATTTATCCCCGTTGGGCTGCGGAGCAGCCCCAAGACCATTCAACCGGGTTGTATCTGGCTGACCGCGTCAAGCTATTTACGACTGCTTCGCAGCCGAACGGGGATAAATCCCCTCGCCACAACAGCCCGCTCGCCACAGACCTCGTGTCGGTAGTTACCGGCGACGCTGCTGGCGTCGGCGTTGTTCGTCGTCAGTGCGAATAGGCACAGGTTGCAGAGGCGGTTCGATCAAACCGAGTGCAACCCCCAGGTCGTGCAGCCAGTTTTGGATTTTCTCTTTCATGGTGCCCCCTTCAGGGTAGTGCCGAGTAGCCAAAAATTCTGTAGCCACTTCGCACTGATAATAGTCCGAAGTCCTACGCAATGCTCGCCCAAAGTCGCAATGATCTGTTACTGAATTGATCAAAATACCTGACCGATAGTTCAAGCCATCTCCCGAGCCTGACTCGGCGCCGATGGATAGACCAATTGTTGCTGTTCAAGCCAGGCGTTCAAGTTCGCCCCGACCATGCCTTTGCGCCACATCAGCCACGTGGTGGCACTGGCAAAAGGCTCGGCCAACGGATGCACCGCCACGCTTTCGCGGCCCGGCAGACTGGCGAGCATCGACTCCGACATCAGCGCCACGCCTGAGCCGGCGATCACGCAGGCTAGCATCCCTGGATAAGACTCGATTTCCATCGCCCGGCCCATGGCCGCGTGGTAATGAGAGAACCAGGCTTCCAGGCGCATGCGGTAGGAACAACCCTGCCGAAACGTGAACACCGAGCGCCCTTCCACATCCAGCGCGCTGAGGATCGGCGGGTGATCGGCTTCGCTAATCAGCACCAGCCGTTCGTCGCACAACGGCACGCCGTCGAGCCCGGCCAGCTCCAGTGGACCGTCCACCAGCGCCGCATCGAGACGCCCGGTGAGCAAACCTTCAAGCAATTCGCCGCTTGGGCCGGACTGCACTTGCAGGTTCACCGCCGGATAAGTGCGGTGATAACGCGCCAACAACCCCGGCAGATGAATCGCCGCCGTGCTGTACATGGTGCCGAGCACGAAGTCCCCGGCCGGTTGCCCGCCCTGCACCGCCGCCTGAGCTTCGTCGCGCAGATTGAACAGCTTGGCGGTGTAGTCCAACAGGACTTTTCCTGCAGGCGACAATTGCAAACGCTGACGTTCACGCACGAACAGTTCTACGCCGAGTTGTTCTTCGAGCTGTTTAAGCCGGGTCGACAGGTTCGAGGGCACCCGGTGCAGGCGTTCGGCAGCGCGGGTGATGGAACCCTCCTGCGCTACTGCCTGGAAAATCCGCAATTGGCTGAATTCCACGCCATTCTCCAAATCAGAACAAGTTACTCACTATTATTCATTTTAAAAGAAAGTCAATCAGTCCTAGCCTGACGGTCATTGATCCTCTGCTGGAATTCAGACCATGTCCCCTCTGATTCGCTTACTCGCCAGTTTCATCGCCCTGATGATGGCCATGGGCATCGGGCGTTTCGCCCTCACGCCGCAGTTGCCGCACCTGCTCAGCGAAGGCCAGATCGACCTGACCGCCGCCGGTCTGATTGCCGCGGCCAACTACCTCGGCTACTTCGTCGGTGCGGTGGACGCGATGTTCTCTCGCCGTCCCGAGCAAGTGCGCTGGCGTTTGCTGGGCGGTTTGTGGCTCTGTGTATTGCTGACGTTGGCCTCGTTCTGGGCCAACGGGTTTTGGTCCCATCTGGTGCTGCGGTTCGGCACTGGCGTGGCCAGCGCCTGGGTGCTTGTGATGATCACCGCGTTGAGCCAGCCACTGGCCGCGGCGGCCGGTCGCCCACGGCTTGGCGCCCTGGTATTTGCCGGACCGGGTCTGGGGATTTTTCTGACGGGCTTGTTGGCCTTGGGATCGAACCTGCTGGGGCAGACTTCTGCAGCCTTGTGGCTGGTGTATGCCGGCGTCGGGCTGGCGATGCTGCTGGGAATTCTGCCGTTCCTGCCGCAACCGGCCACGACCGTGGCCGCCGCCCCCAGCGTCGCAGGCTCGGGCAATCAAGGCATTGGCCGTTTAGGCGTGGTCTATGGGCTGTACGGTTTGGGCTACATCATTCCGGCCACTTTCCTCTCGCAAATGGCCAACGCGCAGTTCCATGGCCAATGGCAGGCCGATCTGTTCTGGCCTTGCTTCGGTCTTGCTTCGGCCATCGGGGTGGTGCTGGTGAGTCTGCGTCGACAACACCCGCATGGCACTCGTTATTGGCTGATGGCGACGTTGTGGCTGCAAGCCGCCGGGGTCTTTGCCTGCTTGTTGGGCAGTGGCCCAGGCCTGGCCTTGGGCGTGATCCTTTGCGGCACGCCATTCCTGGCCTGCATGCAGCTGGTGATGCAACGCTCCCGAGAACTGGCGCCCCACGCCACCCAGCGCAACGCCGGGCTGCTGACGGCATGCTTTGCCGTGGGCCAGCTCAGCGGGCCGTTGCTGGCGGCATTGAGCAGCCATTTCAGCGGTGGTTTGCAGCCCGCGCTGGTGTTCGCCGGCAGTGGTTTGATTGTCGCTGGCGGTCTGTTATTGCGCCCGGTCAGCTCTGTCCAAGGGCTTTGCGCAAGCGACGGCGCACCCACTGCTCAGCGCTGACAAAGGTGATGCCCAACAACACCAGCACCGCGCCGACAACGAAGTTGAAGCTCAGCTTTTCGCCCAGCAGCACCACACCGAACGTGACGCCGAACAGCGGCGTCATGAACGAAAACACCGCCAGGTTCGCCGCCAGGTAACGGCGCAATAGCCAGAACCAGGTCAGGTAACTGAAGAACGACACCACCAATCCCTGGAACAACACACTGGCCACCGCCACGGTGGTCAGGCTGACGTGGGTGACTTGGCCGCTGAGGATCGCAATCAGCAGCAGGCCAACGAAACCGACAATCAATTGATAGAACAGCGTTAGCGTCACCGGCGCTTCCGACAGGCGCGAAGCGCGCACCACCACAGTGGTTGCCCCCCATGACGCGCCGGCCAGCACGCCCAGCGCATCGCCCATCAACATGCGGTGATCGAGGTTGTCCCACGAGACCCCACCGGCAAAGGCGATGGCAATCCCGACGAAGGCGAGGAAAATCCCCAACCACTGGACCGGCCTTAAACGCTCACTCGGCAACAACCAATGAACGCCCAATGCGGTGAAGATCGGCGCGGTGTAAAGGAACACCGACATGTGCGCGGCCGTAGTCAGTTGCAGGCCTTCGGAAATGAAGAAGAACTCCAGGCCAAAAAGCGCGCCGGCCAGTAGTCCACCGCGCCAAGTGTTGCCCACTTGATCCCAGCCGCCCTTCCAGCAGATCAACAATCCTACGAGCAACGCGGAAATACCCGAGCGCCCGGCGGCCTGCATGACCGGCGCAATGTCTGGCGCCGCCCACTTGATCATCACCTGCTGAATACCCCAGATCAGGCACAACCCAATCATCACTTGCAGGGCAAACCCATCGGCGCTGCGCCGGGTGGCGCTCACCGTGATACCTCGACAACACAATCCATGGCAGAAACTCGGCAGTTGCTACAAGAGTTTGACCGGTATTACGCTCAGCTCAGTTCAATGCGATCGGCGTGAATGACGATCTGGCCGTTCTTGTACAACGCACCAATGGCCTTTTTGAAGTTGCCCTTGCTCACGCCAAACATACTGCTGATCACCGTTGGGTCGCTCTTGTCGCTGACGGGCAGGCTGCCATTGTTGTCGCGCAACTTGGCGAGAATCTTCGAGTTCAGGCTGGTGGCGGCTTCTTCGCCTACCGGTTGCAGGCTCAGGCTAATCTTGCCGTCGGCACGGACTTCTTTGATAAAGCCCTTCTCTTCTTTACCGGCGCGCATGAACTTGAAGATTTCGTTCTTGTGGATCAGGCCCCAATGCTTGTTGTTGATGATCGCCTTGAAGCCCATATCGGTGGCTTCGGCAACCAGCAAATCAACTTCCTGGCCAGGGGTGTAGTTGGCCGGGGTCTTGTCGAGGTAGCGGTCCAGACGCGCCGTCGCGGTGATGCGGCGGGTGTGCTTGTCCAGGTAGACGTGCACCACGACATACTCGCCGGCGGTCATCTGACGCTTTTCTTCGGAGTACGGCAGCAACAGATCTTTCGGCAAACCCCAATCCAGGAAAACACCGATGCTGTTGACTTCAACGACTTTTAAGCTGGCGAATTCACCGACTTGAACTTTCGGCTTTTCGGTAGTTGCGATGAGTTTGTCATCGCTGTCCAGATAAACAAAAACGTTGAGCCAGTCTTCATCTTCGCTGGGAATATCTTTGGGAATATAACGATTAGGCAGGAGGATTTCGCCATCCGCGCCACCGTCCAGATATAAACCGAAGTTAGTGTGTTTAACCACTTGCAAACTGTTGTAGCGCCCGACTAAAGCCATTTCCAATACCCTCATTGCGTGGGCGGCATTCTACCCGGTTTTGCGGGCCGCGTTCGCTGGCCAGCCCGGTGGCGCAAGAAAATCCTCTGAAGGGCTTAATTTTCCTGGGCTTTACCGGACACGCCAGGCCGCTCGTCAGGCCGTTCTGGAGGTTTTCGCACCTGTCCGCCAGGCGGAAAACTGTAATTTCTCACGATCGTTCTTAGTTAAAACAGCAGCTTAGAGACCAATTCAGAATAATAACTTGTGATTAATTCTTCATCTGCCCTGTGTATTTCGGGGGGATATTTACCAAGCAATTGTCAAGTATTTCCTGTACGATGCCTGGCCAAGTTAATTTTCTATAGGTTAATGGCCGCCATGCGTGTAAAAGCATCCAACAGCAAAGCAAAGCCAGCTCCAGCCGTTGAAACCAGCGAATCGATCAACAACCAGATTGCTGCGTTCCTCAAGTCCGGCGGAGAGATCCAGCAAATTGCCAAAGGCGTCAGCGGCCAGACGTTCGGCCCGTCCAAGCAGATCACTCTGGGCAAGAAGTAACTTCCCCAAGATCCGCCGCGTCACCTGGTCCCTAAGCGCTTTGAGCTTCGAAGCGCTTGGACTGGAACCCTCCTCGCAACCCCCCCGCAAAACACCAATATTTCAAAAATCGACGAACGGCCCTCGATGCCGATCATTCGCCGGTATGCTTACACACGTCTAGATCAAGCGTTTCAGTAGGTTTTTAGTGCCTGCACCTCGCTGTCATGGAGTGACGCATGCTCAAACCCTCCTATTTACTGCTCGGCACCCTGCTGTCGTGTTCAGTCGCCAATGCGCAAACCTTTCAGGGTGAACTGGGCGACTTCGATCTCAAACTCGGCACCACCCCCAGCCGCAGCATGGCCCAAGGGCTGGTCAAACCTTCCAGCACCGGCTCGTTCCACGGTGGTCTCGACCTGAGTCACGACAGCGGTTTTTACGTGGGCCAATGGGCACCGAGCATGGGTTTAACGCCAGGGGCCAACCTTGAAGTCGACTCCTACATGGGCTTTAAACAACCTTTCGATAATACCCTCGGGTACGAAGTCGGCATGATCCGTTACAGCTACCCGAAAGTGGACACCCTCGACAGCCAGGAGCTTTTCGGTGGCCTGACCTTTCTGGACAGCCGTTTCGGCGCAGCCTTCAGCAACGACCCCGACAAACAGAACAGCACCGTATTCGCCGACCTCGGTGGCAATCAGCCGTTTGGCATCGGGATCAGCATGAAATACACCACCCACCAGCTCAACGCGCCGGTGTCCGTCGACGGTGGGTATGTAGGCAGTTTCACCGACTGGTCAGTGAAACTTTCCCGTCCGTTCATGGGCGTCGATCTGGACCTGATCTACAGTGACTCCAGCTTGAGCGGCAACAGTTGTTCCGCCTATTCCGGGCACAACAGCCAATGCGACGGGTTGGTCACCCTCAAGGCCGAACGCGCCTTTTACTGATCGGCTGAACTGCGAGGCTCATCCTGCGTTCACATAAAGAAGCCCATTAAAAAAGCCAGGCCTTCGCAAAGGATTCGCCCATGTCGCGCTGGTTGAAGTGTCTCGCCGTCATTATCACCCTCAGTCTCGCCCTCGGTGCGTGCAGCCGCGTGGGCCTGGCCTATCGCAACCTCGACGTGATCATTCCGTGGACGCTCAGCGACTACCTGAACATGAACGGCGAGCAAAAAGATTGGTTTAATGAACGCCTCAAAGAGCACCTGAGCTGGCACTGCACCACGCAATTGCCGGGCTACCTCGACTGGCTGGATCGCTTGAAAGTCATGGTAGAGACCAATCAGGTCACCGACGCCGCACTGCAAACCCGCACCCAGGAAGCCAAACAGGCCATCGCCCAGACCGCGAAGGAAATCACCCCATCGGCCATTGAGCTGTTACAGGGGCTGGATGACAAACAAGTCGCGGAAATGAACGAGGCCTTCGCCAAGGACCAGCGCAAACGCCAGGAGCAATATCTCAAACCGTCTCTCGATCAACAGATCAAGGCGCGCAGCCAGCGCATGGAAAAACGTCTGAATGATTGGCTCGGCCCGCTCAGCGCGACCCAACA
This sequence comes from Pseudomonas sp. 478, assembly GCF_003254125.1. NCBI lineage: Bacteria > Pseudomonadati > Pseudomonadota > Gammaproteobacteria > Pseudomonadales > Pseudomonadaceae > Pseudomonas > Pseudomonas sp. 478. The sequence continues at coordinate 22,091 of NZ_QKZG01000024.1, read as the reverse complement.
GCTGCGTGTTGTCGCGTGGTCAAACGCCTTGGGTAACCAGAACTCGCAATGGATCGCCAACCGTGTCCATTGGCAGAAGCAGTTCAGTGCGGCAGTTGCGCAGCGCCAGAGTCCAGAATTCCCACAGCAAATCGAGACGCTTCTGGTCAATCGCGAGAGTTTGTGGACGCCTGACTATCGCCAGGCCTACGCCAACACCGAAGCCCAGGCCCGCGCATTATTTGTGGACTTGATGGCCGAAAGCACGCCGGAACAGCGCCAGCGGTTGCTGAAGAAAATCGAAGGGGTGCGCAAGGACTTCAACGATTTGAAGTGCCTGAAAGCAGTCAAACAAAGTTAAGCACTACACAACTCCCCTGTGGGAGCGGGCTTGCTCGCGAATGCGATGTACCAGTTAACTTATAGTTGCCTGACACACCGCATTCGCGAGCAAGCCCGCTCCCACAGGGGATATGCGCGTCTTCAGGCAATCTGTGCCCTCGATGCGATCTCATCAAACCTCACCTCATCCAGCGCATCTTCCTGCTCATCCAACACTTGCCGCGGATGGTCATTCCCCGGAATGCTGCTGTCGATCAAGCTCAATAAACTCGAGCCCCGAGGCGTCAAAATGTAGTTCTCGCCATTGCCACCCTGATCTTCTGGCCGAGGCTCGATATAGCCCCGTAACAACAGTAACTTTTCGTACTCACCAGCTACCGTTTTCAGGTGATCCAGGTTCTCAAACGGCTCACCTTTCGACGCTTTCTCCGCCGCATACTGCTCGGCGTAGGGTCGTGGGGTGAAAGTGTGGCCAGCGCCGTTCTGCACTTCATGCAGCAAGCGTTCAATCAAATCCCAGTTATAAGTCGTCATCCTGATTCAACCTCCGGTGCCCGCCAGTGAAATGGCCTTCATAGGTTGTGACCGGTGCAGTTCGTAGCCGTTCAGCTGAGGTTTTGAACAGCACCGACCGGCGGTATGTCGAATTGGGCGTAGGCCAAACGACTAGGCTGTGTAAGTCCCCTCCCAGCACCCCGCAGGAGAATCCCAATGAACATTCAGAATCATCCCGTCGTCTCCCGAGAAGAATGGCTCGCCGCCCGTAAACAACACCTGGCCCACGAAAAAGCCTTCACCAAAGAACGAGACAAACTCAGCGCCGAACGCCGCGCCCTGCCCTGGGTGAAAATCGACAAGGACTACCGTTTCCAGGGCCCGAACGGCGAACTGAAACTGGCTGACCTGTTCGGCGGCCGTAGCCAGTTGATCATCTACCACTTCATGTTTGGCAAAGGCTGGGACGAAGGCTGCTCTGGCTGCTCGTTCCTGTCCGATCACATTGACGGCGCCAACCAACACCTGGCCCATCATGACGTCGCCGTGGTAGCGGTTTCCCACGCACCGTTCGCCGAATTCCAAGCCTTCAAACGACGCATGGGCTGGAAATTCGATTGGGTGTCGTCAGAAGGTAGCGATTTCAATTACGACTTTGGCGTTTCGGCCCGAGCAGAAGACGTCACCGCCGGTAAAGCCACCTACAACTACGAAAAATCCGACGGCGCCGAAGAAGAACTCCCCGGCCTCAGTGTGTTTTATCGCAATGAAGCTGGAGAGATTTTTCACACCTATTCCACTTATGCCCGAGGTCTGGACATGTTGGTTGGCGCTTACAACTACTTGGACCTGACGCCTAAGGGCCGTAATGAAGAGGAAATCATGGAATGGGTGCGGCATCACGACCGGTATGAGGACAAGGCAGCGGCCAACTGCTGCCATGGAGGGTAGACAGCACAGCCATCGGGGGCTTGGTCCGGGCTGGACACAGTCCCCATGAACACCACAAATCCCCTGTGGGGGAGCCTGCTCGCGATGACTGACTAACATTCAACATTGATATCAACTGATACACCGCTATCGCGAGCAGGCTCGCTCCCACGAGGTTGCGTGATGTTCTGTAGGTTGCGGCCGGTTGACTGACCGCAACAGGGGCAAATGCCCTACAACAACCTCGGAAACAGGCACCTTGCACCGCTGGAACGATGAAGCTTATAGTCCGCCGGTCGCCCAAAAAGCGACCGGGTTTGGCGACCCGACCACAGAGAGTCCTCATCAATGACAAGAGGCTCCACCCATGGATAGATACATGCCCCTCACCGGAATCGACCTGATACCGGCTTCCCTGCTCATCGACACCCAAGCGCCGCTCGACGTCCTTCAAGCCATGGCCGACTACCGCATTCGCACTGTCACTCAGGTGCTGGAAAACATCGCCTTCCGCGCAGAAATCGGCTGCGACACAGTCGTGCTATCCGACTTCTCAAAATTGCTCGCCATCCCGTTGCGGGACGGTTGTGATTTGATGGGTGTGATCGGTCGGCGGTTGCGGGCGCAAGGCGCGAAGTGAATGAAAACGGGCGACCTGTTGAGTCGCCCGTTTCATATTGTGAGCAATAGACAAATCCCTTTCACACAGAAGGTACGCTCGTCACGGGAATACGCTGCTGAGGTTGGGTCACATCGTAAACATGCTGCTCACAACGCTCACCCACAAAGTGGAACGCAACCAGATACACCTTGCTTCGTTCTGGAGCAAAAAAGGAGCAAAAAAAGAAAAAAGGGGACACCCATTGGCCTTGACTTGAGACCGGCTAATGGCTGTCCCCTTTTGGGGACAAGGGGACAGATTTATTTAATTGCCGCTGAACCACACCGGTGGCGAGGGAGTTTGCTCCTGCTCGACTGCGCAGCAGCCGCAAAACCGGTTATTGCGATTACCGGATCCGCCGCATCTGTGGGATGTCTAGCGCGAAGGAATATCCCTGATGTCGGACACGATATATTCCGGCAAGGTACGGATATAGAAAGGCTCCACGTCGGAATTATCCTTGTGAGTCAGCGCCGCCACCATCGTCTTCATATTGCGAAGCTGGCCAAGTGCACCGCCAGGCTGCAGCCCCTCGCGAGCATGGGAGAAATGCAAGACTTCGGCGCCGGCCTTTTTGACCTTGACCTGATAACTGAAATCGACACTGGCAAGGATCGTATTGTCGTCGACGATGACCGACACCAATCCGCCATTGGAGTTGCCGATCCGGCGCTTGTAGACGGTATTCACATCCAGCAGGTAGTCGGCACTTTCCTTGCTCGCTGCATAGCGATTAGCGCTCGACAATTGATTGATCAGCTCAACGCTGAGCTGCTCGCGCAACGTATCTTGCGGCAGAAACCGCTCATTCTTGCCGATCAGTTCAACGTCGAAGGTATCGATCCAGTAGGTAGCGGTCGCCGGAATCTGAACCGGCGAGGGGGAGATGTAGTAATCCGGCTTCGAGGCGCAGCCCGACAAAAATAAGATTGCCAACAGTAAAGCCAACACACGCATGTCAATTCGTCCTTGTGGAAGGTTATGTTAATTTAAGAGCGATATTTTACGAGATTGGGGGGATGCTCAAGTTATTTAAGGAAAAAAGGGGGGGGGGGTACTGCTTTGGCTCAAATAAATTCAAAAAAAAAGGGGACAGACCACATTTAAATCGAAGTAGTGTGCTCCTGCCCCAAAGAAAAACGTGGTCTGTCCCCGTTTGCCAATTAAAACTCACAACGTCCAATGTGACGCAACCACAACTCGCGCAATCGCTTAAACATTAAAAAACTTCGTGCCTAAGCAAACTAAAACCCGCCTTCCTTTTTAGAATCTCCATTAGCTCAAGAGAACGGCCCGTTGCATTGACATAGAGCAGAACCGGGTAATCAGAAAACTCTTGCTCCACCGGCTCGCCATCATAAGGATCAATATTATTTTTCAGAACAAAGTGCTCCGAACTATTATCACCATAAAGGTAATAAACACCTCCATGATAAGTACTATCTCTTTCCTCAAAAAGAATTCCAGCAAGCGCCTCTATCTGTGCCTTTGCCGAGACCAAGTTCAAACATTCCACACCGTACAAATCATAAGTCATCATTTTGGCATCACTATGCTTGGTGCACGGCTTGTAGCTGCCGCCGACGATTCATAAATCATGAAGTTAACTTCACGCCCGGCTTGCGAGCTTAGATTGCTAGCTAAGTCCCGTAATCCGAGAGCTTGTAGATCTCTTGCACTCAATGGTCCAGTACGTGTCCCTCCACTTCTAAGTCCTATCCCTATAGATTGAGCACGCTGCAACAGCTCTGGGCTTGCCAGTGCCACATCAAAGTCACTAACTCTTCCTGCATCAAATGCCTGCCCTGATTTAAAACTTCTTCCTGTTACCGCGCTTCCTTGAAGTATGGGCTCCACATTTCCATAACCTGCACGTGACAATCCTTCCCGCATATTCGTACCAAAACGTAAAAAGTCATCTGCACTTGAAAAACCGCTAGGAATTACTGTGCCTTTTACACATGCAGCCAGAGGCAAAAGCTCGGCGGTATAGCTCAGTGCCATCCCAACAATAAGGTCAACCCAGTATTCTGGCTCACTAAGCATATAGCCATAATGATCCACCCCAGAAGCTATCTCGCCGTTCTGCGTGCGTTGCATCGACGAGGCGAGATTCAGCTTCCAGGCCGGTACCGAAAGATACCCTTCCTGCCATGCCACAGGAAGCTGACGATAGAGCTCGTACTCCTTGGGCTCCATGATCAGTAGCGGTTTGCCGTCTACACCTAGAATCGTGTAACTGACAGCGTTACCAGATGCATCAAGGTTTTGGATGAGATCGTTTCCAAGAGGCTGCGCCGTGACTCCTGCCATTCTCAAAATCGTAGAGCACCCTATATTTGTCGGATTTTTCCTGCAGGCATTAGTGCTCTCTTCAAAATCGCTCCAGTGAGCTTGATAGTTGTACTGCGTAGCATTCGCCGCCACCGCAGCCCCAACCCCGACATCTCCACCCGAAGCCGCCGCACCCAGCACACCGACAATTTGCGAAAGCGCGAGGAGGTTGGCCTGGGCCTGGTTGTACTCCGCAGTGCCCGGAACGAGGTTCGAAGGCAATAGTTTGTCGCCGAGCAATCCAACCAACACTTCGTTGGCGCCACCCGCCAACGCTCCAGTGCGGAAATCACCGCCCATCGCTTCAGCCAACAAACCACCCAAGCCCGCATGCAAGAGGATTTTTGCCAAACCGCCCTCTGAGAGGGGCAGATCGCCAATCTCCCCCGCACCGACAGCGCCACCAATACTTGCAGCCACGCTGACAGCCGAACTGGCCAGATTGTCCTTCAGGCTTCCGCCGTAGACAGCCGTTTTGATCAGAGCATCGGCGGTGACCTTGATCGCCACAATCTGCATGCTCTTGGCATCCAGCCCCAGTGCGCCCGGATTGTAATTGAGCCCTTGCATCACGCCGGCTGTCGCGGCGGCTGTCACGTAGCCTTTGATACTGTCTTTCGAAGTAACGTCTTTGACGACCTTCCCAAGGTTGCCTCGGTTGTCGATGGTGCTGACGGTAGCCTTTGTCGCAGCGCTCACCGCGACCGCCTGCAACATCGTGTTCATGCCAGCCATCATCGGCCCCATGACGGCAGCCAACGCAATCGCGATGATGAGCTGCGAAGCCGGGCCTAGTCCCGAGTTGCTGTATTTGAACGACTCATGGATTTCCTTGACCTGCCTCCAGTCCACATCGCCTCGCGCTTCGGCCTGTTTCAACCAAGCCAGTTGCGGATCGGCCAGGACCATCGCATCGATGGTCTGGCTGACACTCTTCTGATCAATATGCTTGAGGTCGATTTGCAGACCTTCCACGACCTTGATCGTGATGTTGCCTTTGGCAATCATCTGGGTCTGGCGCAGTGTTTCGTCGGTATTGCCCTTGCCTTTCGATGAGGTCCAGAAAGCATCGCCATCGCTCTTGGTGTGGCTCTCGTCATGCAGGTCTTTCACCCCTTCAAAAACAATCGCCCCACCACTGTCGAGGATGATGTCCTTGCCACTCTCCAGCTTCGCCACCTGATAACGCTGACCCCCACCGCTGACCAAGGTCAGGTTGCCCCCGGTGGTGATTTCACTGCCGATGTATTTCACATCGGTCACTTCGTCGCGCTGGGTTTTCTTCGCGCCGAAGGAGCCCTTCTTCTTCATGTCATACAGCGAGTAATCGCTGTCTTGCGCCGCCAGCAGCTCGAGCTTGTCACCCGCCACCAAGTAGGCCTCATCCCCGGCGGTGACCTTGCTTGAGATCAGCGTCAAATCCTTGCCTGCACTCAGGGCAATGCTGCCCCCCGCAGTGACCGTCGTAGAGACCTGGCTGACATGATCCTCCTGACTGGTCACCTTCTTGCTCTTGCTATACGAGTGCTGTTCATCCGCCGCCGAAGCCAGGGTCAAGTCGCCGACGGCGCTCATGCTCACATCGCGTTTGGCGTCGATCTGGCTGGCGATAGCGGTGATATCCCGTCCAGCATTGACCTTCAGGTCCTGCCCGACATCAATGTCTGAGCCATATTGGGTGATGGTCTGATCCCGGTGCAGACCTTGCTCGCCGCTGACGATCTGTTCGGCTGAAGTGAGGTTGACGTCGCGACCGGCAGTGACCGTGGTGTCAGCCCCGCTTTTCAGCACGCCGCCAACGTTGTTGATATCGCGTCCGGCGTTGAGGGTGAGCGAGTTGCCGGCTTCGATACGGGCGGCGTTGTCGACGAAGTCGGTGCGCTCGCTGCGATAGCCGCTGCTGCTTTCGTGGGTGGTGACGGTGCGTTCGTTGATCACGTCGCCCCGGGTGGCGGTCAGCGTGACGTCACGGCCGGCGATGATGCCGCCGGCCTTGTTGACTATGTTGTTGCCGGCTTGCAGGTCGAGGCGATTGCCGGCTTCCACCAGGCCGCTGTTGACCAGGTCGTTGGTGGCGGTGGCCGACAGGTTGTTGGAGGCGCGCAAGGTGCCGGCGTTGTTCAGGTCTTTGCCGGCGATCAGGGTTACGTCGCTGCCCTGGATCAAGGCACCGTTGGCGGCCAGGCGATTGTTGGCGTTGGCCAGGTACAGCACCGGCACCAGCACTTGTTCGCCGTTCACTTCGGCGTTTTCCATCCAGACAATGTCGTGGGTCAGGGCCGCGACTTGCTCGGAGGTCAGGCTGACGCCCAGCGACAGGTTGAGCTCTGTTTTGCTGGCGATGGCGTTGTTCATCAGGTATCTGAACAAGCCTTCGTCGCTGGTCTGGCCATCGATGAAACGCTGGCAAAGGCAAAGCTGAAGATTGCGATATTGACTACGCCTGCCCAGCAAATGCACTCAACACCGCGCAAAGTAAAGGTCCTACGCCAACCTCGGAATCAGGCACCTTGCACCGCTGGAACGATGAGGCTTATTAGTCCGCCCGTCGTCCACATGGCGACCGGGTTTGGCGACCTGACGAACGAGTGCGAGAGCTGTCTGCTTATTTGCAGGCGCCTCCGCATCCGCAAAACTATTTTTATGGCAGTTGTGCGCGGGAGACCTTCGGGTCTGCCGGTTACTCGTTTCCGGTTCGCCAACCTGCGTACAGCTGCCACCCCATTTCGTTTGGCGACGATCTGCTGGCAGTCTCAGCAAACTAAACGAGGCTTCAACTATGGATAGATACATGCCCCTCACCGGAATCGACCTGATCCCGGCTTCTCTGGTTATTGATACTCAAGCGCCGCTCGACGTCCTGCAAGCAATGGCGGATTACCGTATTCGCACGGTCACGCAGGTGTTGGAAAATATTGCCTTTCGCGCAGAAATCGGCTGCGACACGGTGGTGCTTTCAGACTTTTCCAAACTGCTGGCCATACCGTTGCGTGATGGTTGTGATGTGATGGATGTGATTGGCCGACGGTTGCGGGCGCAGGCTGCGGGGTAAATGAAAACGGGCGACCTTTTGGGTCGCCCGTTTCATGTTGTGAGCAATAGATAAATCCCTTTCACACAGCAGGTATGCTCGCCACGGGAATACGCTGCTGAGGTTGGGTGACATCGTAAACATGCTGCTCACAGCGCTCACCCACAAACTGGAACTCAACCAGATAGACCTTGCTTCGCTCTGGCGTAAAGATGCTTTTCAGCGGACCGCAACTATAGGAACCCCCAGCGCCCCTGCCATTCGAATATCCCGACACCTCGAAAGATTTGTCGGCATCGGCCTGTACTTCCAACTGCGGGAAGCGTTTAACCGTAGCGCTGTTGGCCACTTCATTGAGTTTGGCAATCCAGCCGAACACCTTCCCCTGACCTGAATCCACCACGGTCCCAAGCACCTCCATACGCTGGTCAGGATCTGCTGCACGCCTGATCGCGAACTCTACCGGAGAAGTGTTACCCGACGCTTTCATGATGACCTTGGCGTGCTCCGCATCGACAGCTACCGTATTTTGGTGCAGTTGGATACCGTCTTTCAGCAAACTGGGGGACGAGTCCCTGACGTTGGAATGGCAGCCTGACAATGTGAAAATCAGGATTAGTATTGGCAGTGGGATTCTTTTCACTTCTAGATATCCTTATTAAATGTATGCCCGGTGGAAAAACGAAGTGGAAAGATTTGTTTTCCTGCGATGCCAAATAAAATAAACCCGCTTCTACCTTCCCTCTCACGAGTCGTACCTTAGCCTTGACTGAAGGCCGGTTAACGGCGTCCCTTTTCCATTTCTATTTCTTCAGGAAGCCCACTCCGTTTTATCAGGAAAATGACTTTCCCGCCAAAGACGCACTAACTTCGTTGCGGCTCTTTTTGACTACGCTCCATTTTTATCCAGAGGGCACTCTTTCAGCACACGAATAGATTCGCCATCTTTATCCATCTGAATGAATCCAACACCCAAGTTCCGGCCAAACGTGTACTCAACATACTCTTCAGTTTCTGCGACCTTATCCATCTCTATATAAAAGGCCATATAACCCTTCTCAGCTACCTAATAGACTTGGGCATCTCCAAAAAAAATAGACATATTTATTTCCTGACCAGCACATCGGCCAAACAAATAAATCCGCCCCATTCCTGCAGTCCCCATTCCTGAACTAGATCCAATTAAGTTCTATGCTACACGAGCCTCCTCTTGGATCTATTTGAGAAGTTATAGACCCCCAAGCAAATTCATAAGCCACCAAGATTTCATTCTTTTTCTGAGGATCACCAAGCAAATTTTTCAGAAAATTGTCATGTTTTCTCTTGAGTTGCTCGAGGTCACGCCCATGTTCATTTTCCAGCGCAAAGCCGAACATTTTCAGACTATCTTTGAAAAAATTGAAAGTTACATCAACCTCATGCCCAAGAATAAAATGAAGCCGACTGGATCGCAGCACCCAACCATTGCCCATATCTATATCATGATCAAACTTCACTCCCTGATTGATAACGGCAATGACGGACACATCCTTCCTAATCACTATGCAATCATCAAGATAAACACAACCCTCTTTAAGATCTTTTAATTCCGACATAGTGCCACCTCTTAAATGGAATTGAATACAATGGAATCAAGACATTTTCGAATGTTCCTGACTCATAGCACGAAAGAAAATCTCCTCATCTACAAGCTTCCCACCCAACACAGAAGTTTTAGTTATTTTCCCGAATCCTGCAGCCTCTCCCGCCCCCGGCATTATAAGAAAAAAGGGGACAGATTTATTTTCTGGCCCCTACCATCGATAGCCAAACAAATAAATCCGTCCCCTTTACGAACACAGATTTGTTTAATCACAAAATCAACCAAGCAATAAATTAATCCGCCCCTCCTTTATGCTGCTATTTCTACTGCGTCAACTCTACCTAGTGCGGTCTGCGCAAACCCAGCCATTTACAAAATGTCTCGAAAACAAAATCGTAAGCTTGTTCTTCAGTGTCCAGCACCGCAAGCTCAGCCGGGATGTCACGTTCCACGTAGTAAACTTTCCACTTGCCACTCTCTAAAACGACACACACACAGTCGCTGTGACGGATCTCCCCCAAAGAGTAGCTATTACTACTAACGCCTATAGCATGGAGATTAGATGACAATTCTTGCTTTTTCACTTTGAAAGGCCCTTTAAATATCCATTATCTATATACCATTGAACAGAGTTTGGCAGCTGGAATTGCGTCCCCATCCCCGGCTGCCCAAACCATGGTAAGACTTTTGCTTTGGTGACTCCAGGAAGGGATTGGATAACTTCATATTGGAAATACGGTTTACTAATCTCATACGAGGAAGGCAAAGCGCGCTCACCAAACGAAGCTCCTAACGGAGAAAGATATTTACCACCTGGATATCCATAACGGTCAAACAACATCCCAACATCCAACGTCGTATTCGGTACAGGAGAATAACCACCACCATTTGGCGGCCAAATGCCAAGAATCTCCTGAAGTTTTCCTTCAGCCTTGCTGAACTGACCAAAATTTGAACTGAGCCGGGCGGCCTGACTATCCGAAATGGCGCTCAAGATTTGCGCGCGGAGAGCATCACCTGTTTCCCATCCAACAATCTCACCCAGCTTCCCAACTCGCCCGGCCGGCAACAGATTAATTGCCATTTCCGCATCATATTTGGCTCGAACCGCCGCGCTAGCAGCCGTGTCGCCTTGTAACTGATACAGATAAGTCAGAATCTCTACGTCATTCTTGTTATCACGGTAGCTGCTCAGCAGCCTATCGGGGCTTGCCATCGACAACAAGAGACCGTTTGCGATCTGGCTCGTTGTATCCGCAGGCTGGTTCAAAAGGCTGCTGCCCAGCGCCCAGAAATTGGTTGCGGCACCCGCAGCAGCGTCCCAATACCCTTTCGGCAACCCTGTGATTGAACCAGCAATGAAGTCGCCAATACCGTCACGGAAATTCAGATTTTTGTTATAAAAATCCTGGTTACGATAGTCCTCAGCCATCGGGAAAAAATTGAAGTTTGGATTCAGATACTCGCCGTTCAGTCGGATATCCGCATACGCTTCTGGGTGAGCAACGCTGTAATTTTGAAGCAGACGAGCTGTTTCTTCTGGCGTGTAGCTCTTTTTGTCACTTAGCACAGGAAAATCGTTGACCGTCGCAATGACATCGTAACTATCCGCCAACGGCGCTAATGCAATGCCCAAATGCTTGAGGGTGATGTCATCGGGTACCGATGCTTTGGAGTCAATGACCGTACGCCAGCCCGCATCGGTGTAGTACACCAATGCCTTGGCCAAACGTGCCTCAGCCTCAGCCTCCGTGATACCCGCGTCCTTGGCCAATGCTTGCGCTTGCGCCTTAAGCAGCGGGATCTCTGCGGGGTGCATCTGGCGGTTATATTTTTCAATATTGGCGGCAATAGCAGCACCGCTCATTTGCGCAATCGAACCACCGCCTCCGGCTACCGCCCCCAGTCCTGCGGCGATCAATGTGCCGAACGCATCCCGGCTTGCCAGTCCGATACCGTAACTTTTCAGCACTTCGTCCAATGCTGGCATCATTGCCGCCGACGCGCCGGCGCTGAGGGCGCCGTTCGCCGCCGTGCCGCTGGATAAGCCTTGTACGGCACCTGCCAAGCTGTGTAACAAGACACGTGCAGAGCCACCTTCAGCCCACGCCGCTTGCAGGTTTGTGTCCTTGCTGCGTATTGCATCCGCTAGTTGTTGGTCGGCATAGTCGCCTATTTTTTTGTAGGTATCCGCCGCCGTAGTATTGGCAACCAGGCCTATCGCCGTCGCCCCACCCACACTCCCCATGCCGGCGGCAATCACGCCTGCTGCGATGTCCGCCATGAAGCGTTTGTCACCACCCCCCCCCCAACTGTTGTAATCATCAATAGCAGCCTGTCGTTCCTTCTCAGTCGTCGCTGCTTTGGCTCTCTCACCGGCCGCTTGCTGCTGGGCATTGGCTACTTTGCCGATGATGTTTTTGGACAGCGCGACAGTGCTCTGGATTAGATCAATCCGCTCCTGAATCGCTTTTTCATCAGGCTTGTCCAGCGTCTGATTGGCGTTTGCGGTATCGCGATTCAGTCCAACCAGATCATTCGCACCCTCAGCGTTGCGCACGATGATGGTGCCTTCGCTGACAGCACTACGGGTGCTGCTGTGGTCCGAATCGTTTAGTGACAGCGGAACGCTGCCTCCCACACTTGAGCCGGCATTGCTGCCGTAGGAAGCCGAAAAGCCTGCCGACTGGGCGCTGATGTCGCTGGTGTTTTTGATATCGCTGACGATCAGACGATCAGTGCTGAGCAGGTTCTTGTCGGCAGACGCCTCACTGGCAATCACCGCACCTTGCAAGGTGGTGTTTTTACCGACGGTGATGTCGTAACCACCCTTGCCGGCGAACAGGCCGCTCTGGTCTATCACAGCCTTGTAGTCGCTGTTCATGTTGCCAGCGGCCAGGCTTGCAGACACGGCCACCGGTGCGCCGTAGCAGAACGGCGGAATACAGATGCTGCCACCGAAACCGGCACTGCCCTGTTTGCTCTTCTGGGTCTCGGTGTCCTGGCGGGACGTAATGTTGAGGTTGCCGTCAATCAACGCGTTGATACTGTCGGCCCGTACCTGCGCGCCAGCCAGGGTCGTGTCCTGTCCACTGTGCAGGGAGAGAGAGCCGGTCTCCAGGGTGGTGTTGACTTGGGTAACGGAGCTACCAGTCCCCATGCTCTTGGCGATGGAAGCTCCCAGGTCGAGGGTGAACCCGTTCTGCTCACCGAGGTTGAAGCTGGCGCCAATGGCCGTTTTGTTGTTGCTGTTGTTATTGGCCCAGTTGGCGGTGTTTTGCGCGCTTTCCAGGGTGATGTTGTTTTTAGCCAGCAATACGGTGTCGGCGGCTTTCAAGCTGCTGCCAATCACATGAATATCACCCACCGTTCCCGGCGCACCGCCATCGGCAATGATCAATAAGTTTTTGCCTGCATTGAGCGTGCTTTGCTTGGCAGTCTGACTGGTGTACTCGCTGGTGCTTTTGCTGTGGGTATTCGCCAGTTCGGTGCCAATCTTGATCAGAGACCCATTACTGGCAGTACCCTGCTTTTTCCCATAATCCGAGCCGGCGCCTTCGGCGTCGCCGCCCATACCTCCCAGATCGTTGAACGCCATTGCCGCTTGAGCCAGCTTCACCGCTTTGAGTCGGGGGTCATCGGCGTTATTGGCCGCTTTTACTGAACTGCGAATCGTATTGACCGTATCGACGATCGTGCCGCCAATGACCCGCCCCACCGCCAAACTGCTGCTCTTGTCGGTACTGCTCTGGCTCGCGCTTTCCATCCCGGCAGCGATGGTCACCTTGGAACCGATCAGGCTCATGTTCTTGGTGCTAACAAGGTCGCTGGCGATCACGCTCAGTTCACGGCCACTGGTGAGACTGACGTCCCCCTCGCTGGAGCCAATGGTGCTACCAGTCAAAGTGGTTTGCGCGGACTTGCCGGTATGGTTCTGTTTGCTGACCGATAGGTGCTGGTTGCCGGTGATGTCATCGACGCCAAGGTTATTGGCTGTCAGTACGCCACTCAGATCACGATTTTTTTCCTTATGGAATTCGTCACGGGTGAAGGTATTTTCTGCCGCATTGATGGTCAGGTCGCGACCTGCCTGTACGGTTAGATCCTGGGTACTGACTAGGGATGAGCCAGTGATCGTGGCGTCACGATTGGCCGCCACACTCACGGTATTACCCGAGATCACGCTACCGACAGCAGTGGTTTGCGTCTCGGAAACCTGATCCTTGACCTTGCTCGACTTCAAGCCACCCCAACTACTTTTGCTTGAGCTGCTCTCATGACGGGCACTGTTCGAATCAGTGACTGCAACGATCTGCACATCATTGCCGGCCACCAGTTGCACACCGCCTTTATCGGCCGCGATCTCGCTGCCTTTTATCAGCATGTCATTGCCGGCCAGCAGCGTACTGTTGCCGCCGGAGGTCACTGCGCTTGCGATGTTGGTGTTGCTGGCCACCTCGTCGAGTCGACTCTTCTTGCCCGAGGAGCTTTTCTTGGTTTTGCTGTAGAAGCTGTAATCGCTGTCTTCTGCACTCTGGAGCGTCAGGTTGTTAGCCGCAAACAGATAGGCCTCATCCCCCGCACTCACTCGGCTGGCGATCAGGTTCAGATCCTTGCCCGCATTCAGGACAATGCTGCCTCCCGCAGTGACCGTCGTAGAGACCTGACTGACATGATCCTCCTGACTGGTCACCTTCTTGCTCTTGCTATACGAGTGCTGTTCATCCGCCGCCGAAGCCAGGGTCAAGTCGCCGACAGCGCTCATGCTCACATCGCGTTTGGCGTCGATCTGGCTGGCGATAGCGGTGATATCCCGTCCGGCACTGACCTTCAGGTCCTGCCCGACATCAATGTCTGAGCCATATTGGGTGATGGTCTGATTGCGGTGCAGCCCCTGCTCGCCGCTGACGATCTGTTCGGCTGAAGTGAGGTTGACGTCGCGACCGGCAGTGATCGTGGTGTCAGCCCCGCTTTTCAGCACGCCGCCAACGTTGTTGATATCGCGTCCGGCGTTGAGGGTGAGCGAGTTGCCGGCTTCGATGCGGGCGGCGTTGTCGACGAAGTCGGTGCGCTCGCTGCGATAGCCGCTGCTGCTTTCGTGGGTGGTGACGGTGCGTTCGTTGATCACATCGCCCCGGGTGGCGGTGAGCGTGACGTCACGGCCGGCGATGATGCCGCCGGCTTTGTTGACGATGTTGTTGCCGGCTTGCAGGTCGAGGCGGTTGCCGGCTTCCACCAGGCCGCTGTTGACCAGGTCGTTGGTGGCGGTGGCCGACAGGTTGTTGGAGGCGCGCAAGGTGCCGGCGTTGTTCAGGTCTTTGCCGGCGATCAGGGTTACGTCGCTGCCCTGGATCAAGGCACCGTTGGCGGCCAGGCGATTGTTGGCGTTGGCCAGGTACAGCACCGGCACCAGCACTTGTTCGCCGTTCACTTCGGCGTTTTCCATCCAGACAATGTCGTGGGTCAGGGCCGCGACTTGCTCGGAGGTCAGGCTGACGCCCAGCGACAGGTTGAGTTCTGTTTTGCTGGCGATGGCGTTGTTCATCAGGTATCTGAACAAGCCTTCGTCGCTGGTCTGGCCATCGATGAAGCGCTGGCCGGTGCGAGACACTACCGCTTGCTGGATCAGGCGTTGTTCATAAAGGCCATCGCCCAGGCGCTTGGCACTTTGGTCGGGGTCGTAACCAAGGTTAGAGAGGAGATAGTCCGAACTCATGAACGGCTTGAGGTCGGTGAGCACCGGGTTGGTTTCGATCAAGTATTTGTGAGGTTTTGACTGGCCGGAACTGGCCGGTACGCCTTGAACGCGGTTGACCATGAAAACATTGGAACGGCTAGGCAGTACAGTGCCCGATGAGTCTGTGGCGGGCGTGGTGACGTTGATCGCGCTGGCGTCTGTCTCCATGTTCGCAGCCTGACGATTCGCCGGGCTCAGATTGACAGCACTGGCGGAAGCCTGGGTGTTGTTACCCAGCAGAATAGCCCGAGCCTGGCCGGCAGGTAGTGTCTGCTCGCGCTGGGTCAGCGGAATGCTGGCGCCACCCATCGTCCAGCTTTGTGGACCGCTATTGACTGGTGTACTGCCGTTCTGGCCGCTCAGGCGGAACAAACCGTTCTGGCCGGTCGGCAGGCTGAAGCCTGGCAGCGACACCGGGTTCACCTGCTGCTGCGCAAGGTCGGGGGGCAGTTGCTGATTGATATTAATAACGGTCAGTGTATTGCCATTGGTCTGGGTCGAACCCAGGCGTGAACCGTTGGGGTTCAGCGCCACTCCTTCACGCACCACGCTATTAGTCAGGTCTTGCGTAGCATTGATGGTCACTTGTCCGCCGGACTGAACCACTGCATTCGCGTACGTTGACGGGCTCTGGTAGGTAATCACCTCATCGAAAAATTGAGCATTTTTGACCGCGGCGGGTGCCTCCATCCGAACATTCCCTTGATACTGGGAAAGATCGAACGGCTCAAATACATATTGCCCACCTTCAATTTCAATCCGGATTGAACCGAACCAGGTAAAGCGGGCGGCCTCTCTTCCTCCCGAGCGGGTTCTGGGGTTCACCAACGTCTCTACATAATCCTCGTTCCAGAAATGGATGTAGGGGCGTACATAATCACCGGCTGGCGAGAAGGCGTTAGGATCGGTGTTGTTATAGTCCGGATCATTGATCGCATTGAAAGTCATGATCTCGGACCAATTGACGCCAGGATCACTGAGGGATCGACGAACAGAATATTCGCCAACTGACGCGCCCTCGTTTTTGAAAGTACCAAGGTTGAGACTCATGTCATGACCGGCAGTGATGGTCGACATCTTGTTGAGCAAGTCGGAGCCGTTGATTAGTAGATCCTGGCCAGCGGTCAGACTGGCTGAGGCCGAATCTTTGGTAACAACCGACTTATAGTTTTCCTCCCATACCAGATGACTTGATGGCGGACGGTCGCCTATTTGTGGAAGCTCACTGCAGCTATAACAACGCACACCAATGTTGCTCGACACCAGCCCGCCGACCACCTCGAACACATCCTTGCGGTTCTCGATATGGTCAATGTTCAGGGTCATGTCCTGAGCACTTTCCATCGTGGCCGAGATGTTGGAGAACGAATGGCTACGTCCGCCGTTGTCGTCCCTGGCGATGTCGATATCCTCGAGGCTGTACACATCGGCATAGCGGTTAGTAAACGTGTTGGCCCTCAGCGCCATGTCTTTACCACTGAAAATTAGGCCGTTCTGGTTCAGCAGAGTGGCAGCCTTAAGTCGCACATTTTCGCTGCCACCGAGAGTCCCAAAGTTGTTCAGATTTGTCGCCGTGACGTCCAGATCGCCCATGGAGCTCACACGTCCGTAGTTGTTCAGAGTGCTCGCAGACAGGGTGGTTTTGGCCCCCCCGGTGATTTTGCTGTTGGTCACCAGGTCAATCTGGCTGGCGCTCAGATCCATATTTCCCTGGCTGCTCAGTCGGCCATTGCCACCGTAGCTGCCCCCCAAGGTCAGCTTCATGCTGCCGTCACTGGCGATCAGTCCATCGTTGTACCAATTGCCGCCGGTACCGACGAGGCTGGTGGAAGCGAGCAGTTGGCCGCTGGCGGTCTGACTGAAGTTATTGACGTTGACGTTCAGGCGTCCGGCCTGGATGACGTTGCTGTTGCTCCAGCTGTCGGCGTTGAGGGTCAGGCCACCGCGGGTGACGATCGAGCCACCAGCGCCGGTGACGTTGGCAGTGGAAATGTCGAAGGTGCCGTTGCCCACATGCAGCAGACTGCCGCCACCGTTGAGGAAGCTGCCAACCGCCATGCTCAGGTCGCTGTTGGCGCTTTCCAGGGTGCCCTTGCGGTTGTCGAACAGGCCGCCGATCTGAAAGTTGGTTTTGCCACTGGTGCCAAGTGCACGCAGTTGACCGGTCTGGTTATCGAGGCTGGCCGCCTTGATCGATAAGGTGCTGTCGCTCTCGATGATGCCCAGACGGTTGTTCAACGCGCCGCTGAGGTTGAGGTCGATCTGTTGACCGGCGATCTGGCCGTCATTGTCGCCGCTGTTGTCGAAGTTGTTGCCGGTGACGTTGACCTTGCCTTGGGCGTAGAGACCGCCGTTGCGGTTGTCGAAGTTGCCGGTGACGATGATCGCGTCGCCGCTTTGCGCAGCGATACGCCCGCCGTAGTTGTCGATGCCGGCCAGCGCAGTCAGGTTCAGGCGCTGGGCCTGGGTGACGCCGCTGCGGCGGTTGTTGTTCAGGTCATAGCCGTTTTTCAGCACGCCGGTCAGGTTGGCCGTGAATGCTGCTTGCAGACTGGCGAGCACGCCGCCGCGGTTATCGAGGTTGCCGGCCTTGATAGACACGTCACCGTCCTTGGCGACGATCCGGCCGCTCTGGTTGTCGATATCGCCGCCGATGGTGAGGTTCAAAGCTCCCTGGCTTTGCAGGGTGCCCTTGGCGTTGGCGAGGCTGGCGGCCTGGATTTGCAGGTCGCCATTCTGGCTGTAGATCTGGCCGTCGGCGCTGTTCTGCAGCGTACCGCCCGTGGTGATGGTCAGTAGATCATTGGCCGCGATGGTGCCGAGATTGCGGTTGTCCAGGCCACCGGTAAGCAGGGTCATCAAGCCTTGGCTGGCGAGTTGGCCGCCCTGGTTATTGATGTGTGTGGCGCGCTGCACCCGCAGCGGGCCGGCGCTGGCCAGTTTGCCGTTGGTGTTGGTCAAGGCGCCGAGCAGGTCGAGGGTGACAGCAGCGTTGCCGATCAGGTTGCCGCCAGTGTTATCCAGTGTGGTGCCGGTGAAACTGAGGTCCTGTTTTGCGTTGACCGTGCCGCCGGCATTACCCAGGGTCATGGCCTGCATGGCCAGGGTCGCGCCGCTGTCGATCAAGCCGCCCTGAGCGTTGTTGAGCAGACCGCTGAGGGTCAGGGTCTGGGCACCACCACTGGAGAGGATGCCGCCGTTGCTGTTGTCCAGGCTTGCCGCATTGACGCTCAGGGTTTTCTGGCTGACCAGCGCACCTTCGCCGCTGTTGAGAATCGGACCGCTGACGGTGACGGCCACATCGCTGTCGTGACTCGACAGCGTGCCTTTGTTGCGGTTGTCCAGGCTGTTGCTGGTGAGGTTCAGGCCCTGCCAGCCAGAGATCAGGCCGCCCTGGTTGAGTACCGTGTCGGCGTTGACCGTCAGCAAGTTGCTGCTGATCAGTTTGCCGCCGCTGTTATCCAGGGCGCGGGATGTCAGGTTGAGGCTTTGGCTGCTGGAGATTTCGCCGCTGCGGTTGTTCAGGTCGTGCAGGTGCTGGATGCTCAACAAGCCTGCGGTGGTGATCAGACCGCCGCTGTTGTTCAGGTCGCCGGTAACCGAGCCGAAGTCGATGGCAATCGCGCTGCCCAGCAAAGAACCGTTCTGGTTATTCAGGTCACTGCTGTTGATAGTCAGGCCGGTGGTGGCGTTGATCAGCCCCTGGTTTTGGTTAGTCAACAGCCCGTCGAGGTTCAAGTCGAGGTTGGCACGGCTGGTCAGGGTGCCGCCGCTGTTGTCCAGGCTGGCGGCTTTGACGTCAAGTGCCGCGGCGGCGATAAGGCCTTTGAGATTGGTCAGTGCCTGATCGATGCGCAGGGTCAGATTCTGATTGCTCAGCAGTTTGCCATTGCTGTTGTCCAGGCTACGAGCGGCGAGCGTGAAGGCCTCGGCGCTGGAGATTTCGCCGCCATCGTTGTTGATCTCGGTGAGGTTCTTGAGCATCAGCAATGGCGCGCTGATCAGGCCATTCTGGTTGTTCAGCTGACCCTTGTTCAGATCCAACACCAGGGACGTGTTGCTGAACAGTTGCCCGCCTTGCTGATCAAGGCCGGTGACGCTGGCAGTCAGCGCACCGACACTGGCGATGCGACCGCCATCCTGGTTAGTCAGTTGGGTCGCCTTCAGGTCCAGGCTGGCCCCGCTGTTCAATCGACCGGTGTGGCTGTTATCCAGTGCGCCGGTGTTGACGATCACCGCGCCTTTGCCGCTGATGCTGCCGTTGTTGCGGTTATCCAGGCTGGCGCTGTTGAGTGTGATACCTGCGTCAGTGACGATTTCGCCGCCCTGATTGAGTACCGCGCCGCTGGTGGTCAATGTCAGCGGCCCGGCAGCGGAAACGCTGCCCAGAGTGTTGGTCAAGCTGGCGGCCGTGACCCCGAGCGTCCCTTCAGCGCTGAGCAGGCCCTGGCTATTGTTCAGGTCACCCGTGAGATCGAGCGTCAGGTTTTTCTGACTCAACAGCGAGCCGCCACTGTTGTCGAGATCGCGCCCCGTCAGTGTCAGGTCGGTCTTGCCCGAGAGCAGGCCTTTGGCGCGGTTGAGCACTTGAGCAACCGTCAGGGCCAGCGCGCCTTCGGCGAATACCTGGCCGCCATCGCTGTTGTCCAGACGGTTGCCCACCAGGGTCACATCTGACTTGCTCGACAATTCGCCACCGCGGTTGTCGACCGATTCCACGTTCAGCTGCAGGGCGTTGGTCGCCCCGACCAAACCGCCAAACCGGTTATCGAGGTTGATGCCCGTCAGAGTGAGTCCACCGGTTGCGATCAACTGACCGCCCTGGTTGTTCAGGGTCGCGACGCTGGCCGTGACATCGGTTTTACCGGCGATCTGGCCACGGGTGTTGTCCAGGCTATCAGCGCTGATGTGCACGTCACCGTCAGCGATGAACGTGCCGTCTTGATTGACGAGTTGACCGTCTACCGTCACCCCGAGGGCGCCGCGACTACTGATCAAGCCGCCGGTGTTGTCCAGACGGGCGCTGTGCACCTCCAGGGTCTGTGCGGCAATCAGGCCCTTGATGCTGGCGAGCAGTTGATCGATGTGCAGGGTCAAAGCCTGATTGCTGATCAATTTGCCGTTGCTGTTATCCAGATTCTGCGCGGTCAGAGTGAAGGCCTGAGCGCTGGAGATTTCACCGTGCTGGTTGTTGACGTCCTTGAGGTTTTTCAACATCAGCAACGGCGCGTTGATCAGCCCGTTCTGGTTGTTCAGTTGGCCCTGGTTCAAGTCCAGGCTCAGCGAGGTTTTGCTGAACAGTTGACCGCCCTGCTGATCGAAACCGGTGACACTGGCAGTCAGGGCTTTATCGCTGGCGATTCGGCTGGCAACACCGTTGCTGACTTGGGTCGCGGTCAGGTCGAGGGTATCGCCGCTGATCAATTGGCCGCCCTGAGTGTTGTCGAACGTACCGGTGGTGACAGTGGTCGCGTTCTTGCCACTGATCAGGCCATTCTGGCGGTTGATCAGGCTTGCGCTTTTGAGGGTCAGGCCGCTGTCGGTGGTGATTGAACCGCCCTGATTGTTCAGCGCTCCCGTTGTCGTCAGCGCCAGCGCGCCGGCGCTCGACACGCTGCCGCGGGTGCTGTCGAGGCTGGCCGCATTGACCGTCAAAGTGCCTTCACTGCTGATCAGGCCTTCGATGTTGCTCAAGGCTTGGTCGAGGCGGATATCCAACCCAAGCTGGGCGACAAGACTACCGCCGCTGTTGTCCAGGCTCTGGCCCGTCACTGTCGTGGCGCCCTTGCCGAACAACAGCCCTTGGGTCTGGTTGATGATCTGCGCGACTTTCAGGCCCAGCTCGGTGCCGGCCAGGATCTTGCCGTTGTCACTGTTGTTCAGGCTTTGGCCTTCGATGGCCACATCAACGGCGCTGGAGATTTCGCCGCCGCGATTGTCCACCTCATCGACGTTGAGTTTCAGCGCTTTTGTCGCGCCTACCAGTCCGCCGTTGCGGTTATCGAGCCCACTGCCATTGAGGGTCAACATCCCTTGGGCGACCAGTTCGCCGCCCTGGTTGGTGAACTGCGCAACCTTGGCCGTCAGATCGGTTTTGCTGGAGATACGACCGCTGCTGTTGTCGACGCTGGCGGCCTCCAGTTGCACCGGACCCGCCGCGCTGAGTAAGCCGCCGCGGTTATCCAGATGAGTGCCATTGAAGTGGATGGCGGCCTGGCTGTTGAGCAGACCTTGCTGACGGTTATCGAGTTGTCCGACGGTCAGTTGCAGGTCTTTGCCAGCGCGTACTTTGCCGGTGCGGTTGTCCAGCGAATCGCTGCGCAGGGTCAGCCGATCCTTGCCGATCAGGCTGCCATTGCGGTTGTCGAGGCTACCGGTCTGAAGGTCAACCACGCCTTTGGCGCTCAGGTTGCCATTCTGGTTGTCGAACAGACCATTGATGCGCGCGGTGAGACTGCCATCACTGACCAGGCTGCCGTCATGGCTGTTATCCAGGCTGGCGGCACTGATGCTCACGCTTTGGCCGGAACCCAGCACACCGTTCTGGTTATTCAGAGCACCGATCAAACCGATGTTCAGTGCAACGTCGCCCGTTACCTGACCATCACTGTTGTCCAGCGTCGTGGCGGTGACGGTGGTGTTGCCTGCGCTGGAGACTTCGCCATCGTGGTTGTTCAGGTGGCCGAGATTCGCCGTGAGGTTGCCGTTGCTGGTGATTACCCCTTTAGTGTTGAGCACCTGCGTGGCTTTCAGCTCCAATGCACCGCTGCCGAGCACCCGACCAGTGTTCCGGTTGTCCAGGGTAGTGGCAGTGATGCTGGTTTTTTGCTGCCCGCTTAAGGTGCCGCCCAGGTTATTCAACGTCTGTGCGGTATTGACCGTCAGGTTGCGGCTGGCCACCACGCTCTTGCCGGTGTTGTTGAGATTCTGCGCACTCAGGCTCACATCACCGTTGGCGTTGCGGCTGGTGTCGGCATTAACTCCGGCCTCGATGACGCCG
>NZ_QKZG01000023.1:0-57933 GCF_003254125.1 Pseudomonas sp. 478 | reverse complement strand
TCATTGTTTACCAAGGAGTTTTCCGTTTCGACTGCGCCGGAAGTGGGGCGAATTATAGACTTCCAGAATCTGCCGTCAACCGTTAATTACGCTTTCTATCAAACACTTGCAGAGCGCCGGAAAACAGCCCGTTTCTTCTCTATAGAGAAGAACAAAACGAATCCTTCTATATAGAGGGATTGGAAATCCCGAAGTCCCTGGATAGTTTTGCGCAGCCCCAAAACAAGAAACAGGACTAAGCACCAAGTGCTTGATCCCCCTTAAAGTAGCTTGAATCTGTTGTGCCCTGACCACTCAGACCACCTCGAACAGTGCAGCGGCACCCATGCCGCCGCCGATGCACATACTCACCACCACGTAACGCAAACCGCGGCGCTGCCCCTCAACCAACGCGTGACCGACCATCCGCGCACCGGACATGCCGAAAGGATGGCCCACCGAAATCGCACCACCGTTGACGTTCATACATTCGGGAGGAATGCCCAGGGTGTCGCGGCAATACAGCACCTGACAGGCGAACGCCTCGTTCAACTCCCAGAGGCCAATGTGGTCCACGGTCAGGCCATGGCGCTTGAGCAGTTTCGGGATGGCGTAGACCGGGCCGATGCCCATCTCGTCGGAGTTACAGCCAGCGACCGCCATCCCGCGATAAATTCCCAACGGCTCCAGCCCACGCTTCTCGGCCAATTTGGCACTCATCAACACCGAGGCCGAAGCGCCGTCGGACAATTGCGAAGCGTTGCCGGCCGTGATGAAGCGGCCCTTTTCACTCCACTGACCGCCCGGCCACACCGGTTCCAGCGCACTCAGGCTTTCGCGGGTGATGTCGATGCGGTTGCATTCGTCGCGCAGCAAGGTGACGGCCTCAAAGCGGGTTTCGCCACTGGCCTTGTCGAAGATCGCCTTGCGGCTGGTCAGCGGCGCGAGTTCACGGTCGAACAATCCATTACTCTGGGCCAGCGCGGTTCGCACCTGGCTCTGATAGCTGTATTCGTCCTGTTCCTCGCGGGAGATGCTGTAGCGTGCGGAGACGATTTCGGCGGTTTCGATCATCGGAATGTAGGCGTGAGGATCGAGATCGATCACCGCGTCGGACTGGTTGCGGTACAGGTTCTTGTGCTTGTTCTGCACCAGTGAAATCGACTCCAGGCCACCGGCCACGGCAATGTCGATTTCGTCGCACATGATGCCTTTGGCGGCCATGGCAATGCTCATCAGCCCCGATGAACACTGGCGCTCGACGGCCATCCCGGCGACGGAGGTCGGCAAACCGCCGGCAATCGCGCACAGACGCCCCACGTTATAAGACTGCGTGCCCTGCTGCGCCGCCGCGCCGATGATCACATCGTCCACTTCGCCTGGCTCGATGCCGGCGCGACGCACGGCTTCGCGCACCGCGTGACCGCCGAGTTGCGGGGCATCGGTGTCATTGAATGCACCGCGAAAGGCTTTGCCGATCGGGGTACGGGCGGTCGAAACGATGACGGCTTCTTTCATGCTCGATTTCTCGAATGTTCTGCCAAAGGGTTCACTCGAGGTAGTAACGGCTGATGGTGTCGACCACACAGCCGGGACGTTCCTCGCCGTCGATTTCAACGCTGACGCGAATGGTCGCCTGAACGCCGCCCTTGACCTCTTCGACCGCCATCAATTGCGCCGGCCGCTTTGAGCGGATCAAGGCGAAGGACGCGTCGAAAATACGCGGCATGTTCAAGCCCTCAGGCTGAACACCGACAACTCCTCGCCGGTCATGTAGAAACTGTAGTCGCTGGCCAGACAAGCATGAAGCAACACCCCTCTGGCCTTCGAGTTTGGTGCCGGGGGAGCACGAGTAAACTGTCAGGGCGGTCTAGTCTGAATAGGCGATGCCGAGGCCGATCCATCGATTTGAGCCTGTCGAAGTTCAAACACCTCCCCGTTCTGTTCGTCTACGAAGGCAATCATCGGCCATTGGCACTGTTCGACACCTTCGCCGCCGACAAGCGTGCGGTGTATGTCGATGACTATCAGTGCGGGCCCTATTTGCTGGATCCGTTCTACCTGGCATGCACTCGCGGGTAAGCGCCGGGACTGTGGCGTTTACGTCAATTCGCACCCGACCACTTCTACCTCGGCGAGTATTACCTGACGTATTACCAGCAAACCGGGCTGGCTGAAGAAGTAGCGTTTTTCGTCGACCTCGGTGGCGGCGCCATGGCCGTTCTGTCGTTGATGCGATCCACCGCCAGCTGTGCTTTTGGTCGTGACGAAATGCAGTTGATCGAGTGCGCGCAGGCCGTGGTTGAACAGGTCATTTTTTTATTGAAACAATCGTCGCTCTGCCACCCTCTACTCGAAATGAAAACGATACTCGGTCTCCTGCCGTCAGCCCTGTCAGCTGATCTTCCGTCACGGAAAAGGCCATGGTCATCGGCGGCCATTGCACCGCTGCAACAGCACCGTGAGAGATGGTCACCGTATGCTTCATAGTATCGAAAGCCTTGATCGTTCCGTCGGCGGTGGCGACGGGAGCCTGCGTTGTTTCCTGCTTCATCTGCACGCCCTCCATTCCGTCCATTTTCATGCCCGGCATATCCTCTGAGTGGGCCGAAAGAGACAGCGTAAATACGGTGCTTGCAACTGCAATCAGGGTCAGTTTCATACGACTTTTCCTTGAGGGTTGATGGGTTCAACTGAGAGGTGCCGGCGACGCATCAGGCGATAGGCCGCCGGAATGACAAACAGGGAAAGCAAGGGCGCCGTGACCATGCCGCCGACCATGGGTGCAGCGATTCGGCTCATCACCTCGCTGCCGGTCCCGCTACCCAGCAAGATGGGCAGCAAGCCAGCAATGATGACGGCCACGGTCATGGCCTTGGGTCGAACACGCTGCACGGCGCCTTCACGAATCGCCGCCACCAGACCGCGCTCAGTGCTGTCGCCGAGGTCTTCACGTTCGGCCCAGGCGTTCTTCAGGTAGAGCAGCATAATCACGCCAAACTCGGCGGAAACGCCGGCCAAGGCGATAAAGCCGACCCCAGTGGCGACTGACAGGTTGAACCCCAACAGATAGAGGAACCATGCTCCGCCAGTCAGGGCGAATGGCAGAGTGGCCATGATCAGCAAGGCCTCATCGAAGCGGGCGAAAGTCAGATAGAGCAACACGAAAATGATCAACAGCGTGGCAGGCACCACCAGCTTGAGTCGTGCGTTGGCTCTTTCGAGAAATTCGAACTGCCCTGAGTAACTCAGGCTCATGCCGGGCTGCAATTTGACCTGTTCAGTGACGACCCGACGCAGATCGGCGACTACCGAGGCAATGTCCCGGCCACGCACGTCGATATATACCCAACCAGAGGGCCGCGCGTTCTCGCTCTTGAGCATCGGCGGACCGTCCGTGACTTTGACCTTCGCCACTGTGCCGAGGGTGATCTGGTTCCCTAGTGGGGTATAGATCGGCAATTGCTCCAGGGCACCGAGCGAGTCACGCCACTCCCGCGGGTAACGCACGTTGATCGGGAAGCGTGCGAGCCCTTCAATAGTCTCACCAACATTTTCACCGCCGATAGCGCCAGCCACGATGGACTGCACATCGGCGATGTTCAGTCCGTAACGGGCGGCAGTTTTGCGGTCGATATCCACATCGATGTAGCGGCCACCAGTCAGTCGCTCGGCCAGAGCCGAACTGACGCCGGGTACGCCCTTGGCCACTCGCTCCACGGCCTGAGTCGCGGCATCGATCTCCGCCAGGTTGGTGCCGGCAACCTTCACTCCAATGGGACTCTTGATCCCCGTGGCCAGCATGTCGATACGGTTGCGAATCGGTGGTATCCAGATATTCGTCAGCCCAGGGACTCGTACCACTCGATCCAGTTCTTCCACTAACTTCTCCTGGGTCATGCCTGAACGCCATTGCTCGTGCGGCTTGAATTGGATGGTGGTTTCGAACATCTCCAGCGGTGCCGGATCGGTGGCGGTTTCAGCGCGGCCGGCTTTACCAAAGACGTGTTCAACCTCTGGCACGGTCTTGATCAGGCGGTCGGTCTGTTGCAGCAATTGCGCGGCCTTCTGCGCTGACAGTCCCGGCAAAGCGGAAGGCATATAGAGCAGGTCACCCTCGTCCAACGGGGGGAGAAACTCGCCCCCCAAGCGAGACATTGGCCATAGCGCACTGACAAAAACCAATAGCGCCACCAGCAGCGTGATCTTTGGTCGACGCAAGACTGCGTCCAGGGCTGGCTGATAAATCCGAATCAACCACTGGTTCAACGGGTTCTGTTGTTCACCTGGGATTCGCCCCCGAATCCAGTAGCCCATCAGCACCGGCACCAAGGTCACTGACAATCCCGCCGCTGCAGCCATGGCGTAGGTCTTGGTGAAAGCCAAAGGGCCGAACAGCCGTCCTTCCTGAGCTTCCAGCGTGAACACCGGAATGAACGACAGGGTAATGATCAACAAACAGAAGAACAGTGCTGGGCCTACCTCTGCCGCCGCTTCGGTCATAACGTGCCAATGACGCTCCCCTTTCAGTTCTTCCCCCGGATTGGCCGCGTGCCATGCCTCAATCTTCTTGTGGGCGTTCTCGATCATCACCACAGCGGCATCGACCATGGCGCCAATGGCGATGGCAATCCCGCCCAAGGACATGATGTTGGCATTGATACCCTGGTAGCGCATGACGATGAAGGCAATCAACACACCAACAGGCAAGGAGATGATCGCCACCAGGGATGAGCGCAGGTGCCAGAGGAAGATTCCACAGACCAACGCGACGACGATGAACTCTTCGATCAGCTTGTGGCTGAGATTTTCCACAGCACGGTCGATCAGCTTGCTGCGGTCGTAGGTGGTGACGATTTCCACCCCGGCCGGCAGGCTGCTTTTCAATTCCTCGAGTTTGGTTTTGACCGCCGCAATGGTCTCGCGAGCATTCTTGCCACTACGCAAAATCACCACGCCGCCGACGGTCTCGCCTTCGCCGTCGAGTTCAGTAATGCCACGCCGCATTTCCGGGCCCAATTGGATCGTGGCGACATCGCCAAGGGTCACCGGCACACCACCTGAGCCAAGTTTGAGCGGGATTGCCCGGAAGTCATTGAGCGTCTTCAGGTAGCCGGACGCGCGCACGATGAACTCGGTCTCTGCCATCTCCAGCACCGCGCCACCCGTTTCCTGGTTGGCCTTACCGATGGCTTCGGTCACCTCAGCCTGAGTGATACCGAGGCTGGCCAGTTTGAGTGGATCAAGCTGCACCTGGTACTGCTTGACCATGCCGCCCACGGTGGCCACTTCCGCAACGTTGGGCAGGGTCTTGAGTTCGAACTTGAGGAACCAGTCCTGAAGTGCGCGTAGCTGCGCCAGGTCGTGTCCTCCACTGCGATCCACCAGTGCGTACTGATAGATCCAGCCCACGCCCGTCGCATCCGGTCCCAACGCCGGCTTGGCGCTGGTCGGCAAGCGACTTTGTATTTGGCTCAGATACTCCAACACCCGTGAGCGAGCCCAGTACAAGTCAGTGCCGTCTTCGAACAGCACGTAAACGAAGCTGTCGCCGAAGAAGGAATAACCACGCACAGTCTTGGCGCCCGGAACTGAGAGCATGGTGGTGGCCAACGGATAGGTCACCTGGTTCTCGACAATCTGCGGCGCTTGTCCCGGAAAAGGGGTTCGGATAATCACCTGGACATCGGAGAGATCTGGCAGCGCATCGATGGGCGTGCTCTGCACCGACCAAATGCCCCAAGCCGTGACAAACAGCGTCGCCAACAGCACCAGGAATCGGTTGGCTACTGACCAACGAATCAGGGCAGCAATCATGGCTGGCTCCCCGATTTATCCAGACGCTCGACACGCAAACCATCATCGGTCTGGCTCACCGCAATGCGAACCTTATCCCCCGTCTTGAGGCCCTGCATCAGCGCCGGACTAGCGAGTGGGAACGTCATCGTCATGCCAGGCATGCCCAGCGTCTTGAAAGGACCATGGGCAAGCGTGACTTCTTTATCGTTGATCTCAACGATCTGCCCCACCGCTTCATGAAAGCTGGAGGCTGCTACGGGCGGTGGTGACTCTTCCTCTGAGCGGGCAACAATGCCCTTTAGACTGGCCTCCGAGTCGAGCAGAAACTGGCCAGAGGTAACCACCTTCTGTCCTTCCTCCAGACCTTTCAAGATCGCCGTCTTGCCATCGCTTTCCTGCCCTGGCTGCACCTCCACGGGACGATAGCGGCCGGCGTCTTCGGCAAGCATCACCAGAGCACGTCGGCCAGTGCGAATGACGGCCTCGCTCGGCACCCACAACACACTTTGCTCGGTCGAACGGTTCAGGCGTACCTGCGCCGTCAAACCCGGTCTGAGGCGTCCGTCCGGATTGGGTAGTTCCACCCGCACACGAAGGGTGCGGCTGTCCGGATTGGTCTCGGGCAAAATTGCGCTGACCTTGCCGCTGAGCGTAGCCCCTGGGAAGGCTGGCAGGCGCGCTTCGACCGCCTGCCCCACTGTAATCGATCCGGCATCCGATTCTGGAACGGCCACGGCTAGCCAGACACTGCTCAAGCCATTGACGCGTGCCAAATTATCGCCAGTCGCTACGGTCATTCCCGCACGTACGTTCAACGCTTGCAGCACACCGGCAATGGGACTGGTGAGCGTCAGGTAGGGCTGAACCTTACCGCTACGCTCTACCTCAGTAATCAGTGCTGGCGGCATCCCTGTGAGCCGCAGACGCTGACGGGCCGCAACCAAGAGGTCAGCATCTCCATTGCGCCTCAGCGCAAGAAACTCTGTCTGGGCAGCGGACCATTCCGGCACCAGGATATCCGCCAACGCCGCGTTGGCTTTGAGCACATCACCGGGAGCATGGGCATAGACCCGCTCAACAAAGCCAGTGGTGCGTGCCTGAATCACAGCGACATCACGTTCGTTGAACGTCAATGCACCTGTCACGTCGAGGCTCGAATCAAAGACCCCACGGGTGACAGTCGTAAAACGCAGACCGAGATTCTGGGTCAGACCTGGGTCGATACTGACTGTCGCCCGATCCCCTTCCCCACTGGCGTACTGAGGAACCAGCTGCATGTCCATAAAGGGAGACTTCCCCGGCTTATCGAACTTTTGCTGTGGGTACATGGGGTCGTACCAATACAGGGCCTTGCGTTCATCCGGTGGATTGAGGCTCTGATCTGGGGCGGTAGCGGGTACTCCGCTCATGCGCTGATGCGCCAACCAGTAGCCAACGGCAACACCCAATGCCAGCGAGATGCCTACCAACAATGCCCCGTTCCATTTTTTAAGGATCATTGGCTGGACTCCCCATAAGCAAAATACAGCCGCGCACTGGTCAGCGCTCGCTGCTCTTCCACGTCGATCTGTTTGAGACGGGCCTCGATGAGTTCACGTCGGGCGACAACAACGGCGTTCAAATCGCCTTTGCCGGAACGATAACTGGCCATGCTGAGTTCGACCTTTTCCTTGGCCAGCGGCAACAGGCTTTCCTGGTTTCGGCGCACAGCACGATTCAGGCGTTCAAAGTCAGCCAGTTCGTTTTCCAGTTGCTGGGTGTGCTCGCGTGACAGGGCTTCGCGCTCGGCCTCAAGCTGGCTGAGTTCAGCCTGTTTGGCTGCGATTTTGGGGTTTTGGCGGGAGTCAGGAAACAGCGGCAAATCCCAGGAAAATTGCACGCTGACCATATCGCCAAACTCACGGCCACGGCGTTGATAATCCAGTTCCCAGCTCCAGTCCGACTGCTTCTCCGACACGGCTTCACGAACCTTGGCTTGCGCTTCGCGGGTCATCGGCGCAAACGCTGCCAGCTCAGGATGATGTTGCAGTTTATGGGAGTAGCTTGAGGAATCGACGGGCCATTCAGGCAGGCTGCCCACAGGCTTGTCGTTGGCGGCGGAGCCTATCCAGCGTTTGAGGGCCGCTCGGGCCTGTGCGCGTTGACGAATCAGATCGTCCTGTTGCTCCGCCAGTTGAGCCGCTTCCTGCTTGGGCGTCACCGCATCGGCGGATTGAGCGCGGCCACCGGCAATCTGGGCCCGGACGGTATCGGTCAGCAGGCGGTTTTCTTTGTAGAAGTCCTGGAACAGCGCATCTTTGCGCTCAACCGAGTAGCTACTGATCCAGGCCAACGCCGTGGACTGGCGTACCTTCAGACGTTCAACTCGACGCTCCGCAGCGGCTCGATCGATGGCCGCATCGGCGACCTCGACGCGCGCTTTGCGCTTGTCGCTGTTGGGCATTTCTTGCCTGACCCCGACCACTTGCATGGTCATGAAGTCCTGGTCGATGCTCCAGCGATCCGGACCACCAATGGGGTAGTTCTGCACACCCAGCAGTAGCTTGGGGTCAGGTAGTTCACCGGCGGGAATAGCCGCGCTGCTGGCAGCCTGAATTTTGGCGTCTTGTGCGGTCAGCGACGGTGCATTGTTTTCGGCCAGCCGCAACGCGTCATCGAGTGTCAATGCGGCAGCGAAGCTCGGCAATGCCAGTACGCTTGCCGCCAGACCCGCCACGAGGGACCAGCCTGTGCAATAGCACTTGGAGTTCATGTTTACGATTCCTGTGATCATCCACTGCACGCGTCAAAAAGACGTGCGCGCAGCTAGTCCATCCCGCTAATGCGGAATGCGGCTCAATGTGGGACAGGAATCAAACGCGAGGCGGTCGCCATACCCCGGACGGGGTCTGTACGGGTAGGGAATCGCTGAAGAAGGAAATCACGACGGGGCTGAATACGGTTACAGGAGGCTTGAAGATCGAGACTTGCAGCATGCCGCCTGTCTTGCATTCCTGGCCCGGCTTACAAGGTTTGCCGTGCTCGGAAGGGCTTTTCATATCGTTGCAGCAGTCCATCCCCATGTCGTCCATCATCGCCATGCCCATCGTCTTCATTGGGCAAGGTTCTGTCGGTGCCTGAACGCCCGCCATCCCGCTGAGGGGAAGCGCCAGGCTAATCATGAAGATGATACAAAACCGCAGATAGCGTTTCATGGGCTGGAATGTAGTCTTCGAAAACAGCGGTTATCATTCGAAAAATGTCTTAGCTGCCTACTGAAAGACGCTGAAGAAGCGTGATCTCACCATCGCTTGATTAAGCCAGCGTTACGGATAAAAACCGGAACTCGTACAAGCACCGAGCGCCGATTTTTCCGGGGTTACAATGTCATCGTCGCCGCTAGCGTTTTTTCCGCCAAACAAGTGGAGCGGGGCTTTTCATTGAATGTCCACATCCAAAAAGGTGTGCGTGGCGGACTTCAATGAAGAGTCACAACCCTGCGGCTTTCGCCAATCCTGATCCGGTCCAGTGCCCTGTTTAGAGAATCAAGGGCGTCAAGGAGGGCTTTCGCCTCGATCTCTCGACCCTCTCCCCAAAGGCGTTCAGCCATTCTGTTCAGGGCTTGGATCGCGCGCTCAATTTCATTAGCAGTAGCCGTCGCTGCTACTTTACTTTCCGGCTTTTTCTTCGGCATTCAGTAACCCTTCTGCGGGGCATTGCTCTGTCTTTCCATTTCCCGGTGAAGCTGTAGCCGTCATCCGAGCCCATGACCAGGCGCGCCCTTCCCACCTTTAACATCTTGCTAACGACACGAAACTTATCACCATTGAATCGCCGTTTCGACTGCATTGTCCTCAACTCTGTCGCCGGGACTGCGAACGGCTGGCGCTTCACCCGAAATGGCAAAGTCAAACGTTATAGGATCCCGCGTGCAAACGCTCGCGAGACGAATGATAGCGCGGTCGCTCGAGAGTGGGCGGTTCACGGTTACGGTATTGCAATGAAATCGATGTGGGATATTGGCGCAGATAAGCAGGACGCTTGAAGATTCTATTGCCGCAGTGACGGTCTGAGGACGCGCCAATACATGCTTTCGAGCATGCCGGCTGAGTTATACCTGAATGAGTATAAGGAAAATGGCAGGGGCGGCTGGATTCGAACCAACGCATGGCAGGATCAAAACCTGCTGCCTTACCGCTTGGCGACGCCCCTGTATCTGTTGCTACGAGTGCCCAGCACTCTATTCCTGATTTTGCAGCTTGCGAGCAACATCGAGATGCTGCGTCCTTACGCTAGAAGCCCTGTAAGGCCCCCTGTAAGAGGCGCGGAATTTATCAACTTTCGCTTCGCCTGGGAAGATAAAAAACAAAAAATTCGCTTAAAAACAGTCGTTTACTGTTGATCCAGGTTAGATCCAATCCTCTCCGGGGCTTTTGAGTTTTCCAGCAGTACCACGAAGGTGGCCGGTGACAGTTCCGGCCCCAGCGTCATCCATCAGGTTGCGAATGGAAAATCGAGATAGTCATTTTTCACCCCCACCCCCACCCTCACCCTCACCGACTCCTGCGGATACCGATAATCCCCCCCGATTCGCCGACAACTTCGCCACGTAAATCATCCGCTGAATCGCCGATACCATTTTGCGTTGTGGACCGGTGAAGCTGAAGACGGGCTCACTGGCCATGACGTGTTCGGATAGGTAGATTCGTCGCTGACTGTGAGAGTCCAGTAACGTCCATCAAGAGCCGACGTTTTTGTGGGGGTAAATCCCCTTTATGGCCAAAATCACCATCAAAGAACTCGAGTCGCTGACCGCCAACGAGTCAGGACGGATCTTGAACCAGATGGCGTACATCGCCGGCAGGAACACCAGCGTCATGATGGTGCCGACTAACGTGCCTCCGATCAGCGTGTAGGCCAGCGTCCCCCAGAAGACGGAATGGGTCAGCGGGATGAACGCCAGGATTGCCGCGAGTGCTGTCAGCAGTACCGGGCGGGCACGCTGTACCGTGGCTTCGACCACTGCGTGAAACGGGTCCAAGCCTTCTTGGGCGTTGTGATGGATCTGCCCGATCAGAATCAGCGTGTTGCGCATCAAGATGCCCGACAGCGCGATCAGACCGACCAGGGCGTTGATTCCAAACGGCTGATGGAAGATCAGTAGCGTCGGCACCACGCCAATTAATCCCAGCGGCGAGGTGAAGAACACCATGATCATTGCCGAGATAGAACGCACCTGGACAATGATGATCAACAGCGTCAGGGCAATCATGATGGGAACCAGCGGCACTATCGCCTGGCCGGCCTTGCCCGATTCCTCGATCGCACCCGCCTGCTCGATCCGGTACCCGCCAGGCAGCGTGTCGATAATCGGCTGCAGTTGCTTGACGATCACACCCGATACATCGGGCGGCTGAAGGCCTTCGGCAATATCGCCGCGCACGGTGATAGTCGGCGTGCGGTCACGGCGCCTGAGGATCGGATCCTCCATACGCACATCCACCTCTCCGACCTGGGACAGAGGGATACGCTGACCCGCCGCCCCCACCAATGTGAAGCCTTCAATCCGGGCGGGATCGAGCCGGATGTCACCCGCGGCGCGACCCACCACCTGCACTGAACGAATGTCTTCACGAACCGCCGTGATCGGCACGCCGGCCAGCAGGAATTGCAACTGCTGGGCGACTGCACTGGATGTCAGTCCAACCGCCTGCAAGCGATCCTGATCCAAGTTGAAATGCAGCGTCGGCGTCAGAGGGCCCCAGTCGCTGTTGACCGTCCTCATCATCGGGCTGGCTTGCATGACATCTTGTACACGACCCGCAATCTCGCGAAGCTTCGTCAGGTCAGGCCCCATCACCCGGTAGGCCACCGGGAATGGCGAATACGGACCAAACACAATTTGAGATGCCCTGACTCGGGCCTCTGGGGCGAGGCCTGCAGCGACCGCTTCGCGAAGACGGAGCTTGAGGGTTTCACGTGCCTCCTGACTGTCCGTCAGCACCACGATCTTGGCAAACGATGGATCGGGCAGTTCTGGCGCCATCGCCAGGAAGAAACGCGGCGCGCCCTGCCCAATATAGGCCGTGACGATTTTTGCCTCTTCCTGCTTTTTCAGCCAGGCCTCGACCTTTGCAGCAGTGGCACTGGTCTGCGCGATGGAGGTTCCGTAGGGCATTTGCACCTCGACCATCACCTCGGGACGGTCCGAGGTCGGGAAGAACTGCTTCTTCACCAGGCTCATGCCCAGAACTGCCACGAAAAACAGCGCGATAACCGTGCCAGCCACCAGCCATTTGCGGGCGATGACGCGTGTCAGAACCCGGCGGAAGCGGTTGTAACGGGGGGTGTTGTAGATAGCCGCATGCCCACCCTCGACCTTCTTGATGTCTGGCAACAACTTCACTCCCAGGTAAGGGGTGAAAGCCACCGCGACGACCCAGGAAGCGATCAAAGCAATGCCGACGATCCAGAACATGTTGCTGGTGTACTCGCCGGCAGTGGACTGGGCGAAACCGTTGGGCATGAAGCCAATCGCCGTCACCAGCGTACCGGAGAGCATTGGCGCGGCCGTATGACTCCAGGCATACGCGGAAGCTTTGATTCGGTCGTAGCCCTCTTCCATTTTCACCACCATCATTTCGATAGCAATGATCGCGTCGTCCACCAGCAGTCCCAGCGCCAGAATCAACGAGCCGAGGGTAATACGGTCAAAGTTCTTTCCGGTGGCCGCCATCACCACAAACACGATCGCCAGCGTCAACGGTACCGCCGCTGCGACCACGAGGCCTACCCGCCAGCCCATGCTGAGAAAGCAAACAAGCATTACCACAAGCAGCGCGACAAAAAACTTGACCATGAACTCGCCAACAGCCGAGTCAATGTTCACGGCTTGATCAGTGACCTTGCTCAGCGTCATGCCCAGCGGCATGCCTTCATTTATCTTCGCCGTCTCGGCGTCCAGCGCCTTGCCCAGGTCCAGGCCATTCCAGCCTTCGCGCATTATGACCCCCAGCAACAAGGCCTCTTCGCCGTTATTGCGCACCAGGAAGGTGGCAGGGTCTTCGTAGCCTCGTTCAACCGTCGCCACGTCCGAGAGCTTCAACGTGCGCCCCTGAATCGCCAGGGGCGTGTCACGAATTTTCTCCAATTTATCGAAAGCGCCATCCACCCGCAGGAAAACCTGCGGCCCGTTGGTTTCGATGGAACCGGCGGGTGTGAGCACGTTCTGGCTGTTCAGCGCGGCGAAGATGTCCTGGGGAGAAACGCCCAAGGTGGCCAGTCGGTCATGGGAGAAGGACACAAAAATGCGCTCGGCTTGCTCACCGATGATGTCGACCTTCTTCACGCCCGGCACATGCAACAGTTGTTGGCGCAACGACTCAGCATCACGCACCAACAGTCGCTGCGGCTCGCCTTTGGCTTTGAGGGCAAAAAGCGCAAACGTCACGTCCGAATACTCGTCGTTGACCAATGGCCCGATCACACCCGCCGGTAGCTTGGTGGCTTCGTCGTCGAGCTTTTTGCGCGCCTGATAAAACTCTTCCTGCACCTGTGAGGGTGGCGTGCGGTCCAACAACGACACCATGGTGAAAGCGAGACCGGGCCGCGTATAGGTTTCCGTGCGGTCGTACCATTTCAGTTCTTGCAGGCGTTTTTCAAGTGGCTCTGCTACCTGATCCTGCATCTCCTGCGCCGTGGCGCCCGGCCACGCGGTAATGACCGTCAACTGCTTGACCGTAAAAGGAGGATCTTCCGCACGCCCCAGCTTGAAGAACGCCAGGGTGCCTGCAACGGCAATCAGGAAGATCAGAAACACCGTAATAGATCGCTCACGAACGGCGATCGCGGAAAGATTGAAGCGACCCTCGCTCATGGACGCCCCCCGGCAACTTTTTCGTCATCCTGTTGAGGCAATCTCACCTCTTCACCTTCGCGCAACAGCTGTGCGCCTAACGCTACGATCTGCTCGCCGACTTTGAGGTCGCCCGCGACTTGCACTGTGTCGTCGCTCAAACCCAGGACTTGTACAGGTCGCCAGGCCACCTTCGCCGGTGTACCGGCGATGACCCACACGCCAGTGCCTTGGCCTGGGTCATAAACGGCAGCGATCGGTACTTGCAGCCCCTGCCCTTGCGTGGTGCCTTCAGTGATCCGAAGCGTGACGGTCGAACCTATCGGCGCATTGGCCAGAGCTCCCTCAAGCACATACCGCGCCTCGAAGGTGCGTGTCATGCGGTCGGCCGAGTCAGACAGCAGCCTCAGCTTCGCTGTAACAGCGTCCGTGGTATTGCCATAAAGCGTTGCCTGCGCAGTGGATCCTGCTGCGGGGCGCAACGTCTCGGGCAGGTGCACGATGGCTTCGCGCTGTCCTGACCGCGCCAGTCGAACCACGGGCTGTCCCGGGCTGACAACTTGTCCGGGCTCGGCGAGCGTCTCCACCACCACGCCGTCGGAATCGGCAAGCAGCACCGCATAACCAGAAGCGTTACGGGCAACGTCAGCCTGCGCTTCAGCGGCGCTAAGCTGCGCCTTTGCGGTATCCGCTGCGGCTTTGATCTGGTCGTAGGCCGATGCAGAAATAGCGCCTGCGGCAACCAAACTGCGGTATCGCGCCTCGTCATCTGCTGTCTGCTTGGCTCGGGCCCGAGCGGCTATGACCGACTCCTGCTGTGCTCGTGCCTGCAACCCCAAATCGATCGGATCAAGGCGCATCAGCGGCTGACCACGTTTAACGGTCTGACCGGTATCGACCAACCGCTCAAGTATCTTGCCTGACACCCGAAAGCCCAGGTCGCCCTGGACGCGGGCAGCCACCACGCCCGTGAAAGAACGTGAGGTGTCGGAGGAACCCTGAACCGTTCCAAGCCTCACCAAAGGAGCATGCGTGCGTGGATCGTCAACAGTGGATGAGTCGCCACATGCCGTCAGGACGAGAGGCAACAAGCAAGCGGCAATGGGGAAAGGTCGAAGCCGGCGCATAGGTTCCCTTACTTAAAAAAATAGGACAGGCGTCATATTCTCAGTCTAGTGACCATATGTGTCAACAGTCACGATTCATGGAACATCCAGCGTTTCAAGCTCAACGAAGAAGTCGCCGTCATAGATGACTAAAACCAAAAATATGCTCAAATCACCTCAATTGACAGGAAGTGACTATTGCGTAATATGGTCACAAATATCCTCGATTGAAGGAATCTCAATGCCTCCCCTCCGTCCAATTGCTCTTTTGGTCATCACCGGCTTATTGGCAGGTTGCGCGGTCGGTCCGGACTACCATCGTCCAGACGCTCCGCTTTCGGATCATTACTTGGGTCAGCCTTCTGTCGAACAGCGGCGTGGAGCGACGCCAACCACCCTTGTAGCTTGGTGGGAAGGCTTTGGTGATCCAGTGCTAACCGACTTCATCGCCAAGGCGCTTGAGCAGAACCTGGACCTGGCGCAGGCGTCGGCGCGAGTCACGCAGGCAAGGGCCGGACTAGGTGCTGCAAATGCCGCTTTACTGCCCTCGGGGAACATCAGCGGACAGGCCGCGCGCTCCTACCAGTCAATCGAGACGCCGCTCGGCCAGGTGCTGAACTCAACGTCTGGCTATGATCGGTACGGAAGCTCCTACGAGGCCAACCTCGATGCCAGCTGGGAGGTGGACGTCTTTGGCGGACTGCGACGCGAACGCGAGGCTGCACTGGCCGAGTACCAGGCTTCCGAGGCGGGTGTCGCTGCCACACGATTGGCCATCGCCGCGCAGACCGCTGATATCTACATCACTATCCGCGGACTGCAGACCCGGCTGGACATTGCGAATCGGCAAGTCAAAACGCAGCAGGGGCTACTAGAGAAAGTCCAATTGCTCTACAGCAAGGGCCTCGCCGCCGACTATCAGGTTCGTCTGACTGAGGGGGCACTATCGCAGGTCCAAGCGACAGTACCGGCCCTGCAGGCCGGCCTGGATGCTGCCATGAATGCGCTGGATGTCATGCTCGGCACACCGCCAGGCACTCACCGCACGCAATTGGCAAATACGGGGAGCATTCCTGTAGCGCCGCAGTTAAAGGCGATGGGAACGCCGGCCGATTTGCTGCGTCGCAGGCCAGATCTCATTGTGGCCGAGCGCCATCTCGCAGCCTCAAACGCACGCATCGGGGAGGCGGTTGCTGAGTACTACCCGAAATTCTCCCTGAGCGCATTGCTGGGCAGTGCCACGGCTGTATCCGCAGGCAACCTTTTTACCGGCGGCGCCAGCCAGTCGGCGGGCGTATTGGGACTGCGCTGGAGACTCTTCGACTTCGGTCGCATAAACGCCCAAATCGATCAAGCCAAGGGACAGGAAGCCGAAACCCTGGCCGCTTACCGTCAGTCTGTGCTGCGCGCCACCGAGGATGTCGAGAACGCGTTCTCCTCACTGGTAAATCGGGAAGCTCAAGCAACCACCCTCAGCGGGGGGGAGGCGTCCCTGACGCAAGCTCGCCAATCGTCGTTCATTGCCTATGAAAAAGGCACGGCCAGTCTGATCGATGTCCTGCACGCTGACGAAACGATGCTGCAGGCTTCCGATGCCCGGGTGCAAGCGCGAACGGAATCGGCACGAGCGGCGGTCGCGGCATTCAAAGCGCTTGGTGGTGGCTGGCAACCTCCTGAAGCCCAGTCTGTTGCGACACGATGACCTGACCAGGCGAGCTCAATAGAAACCAACCGGAGTACAGCGAAATGAAATCGAAGGAGAATTCCTGGGTGCTCATCACCGGAGCATCAAGCGGATTTGGCAAAACGCTATCGGCGCAGTTGCGCGAACGCTTCGGCGTTGAAGTGTTCGTCGAACAAGCAGACCTGTCCTCGATCCCGGTGATCATCTGCATGAGCGACTCCGCGAACGCAATATAGTGATCGATGCGCTCATCAACAATGCCGGTCATGGATTGCAAGGGCCTTTCCTGGATCAACCTCTGGATGAGTCCCTGGCGTAGATTGATTTGGATATCGCCAGCCTGACAGCCCTGACACGCTTTTTCGCCGCCGACATGAGAGCCCGCAAACGTGGGCAAATCCTGATGGTCGCAAGCTTGCTGTCCTTCTTGGGCGTGAAGAATTTCGGCGTTTACTCTGCCGCGAAAGCCTATGCTCTTCGCTTCTCTGATGCGCTTCATCGTGAGCTGAAAAATGACGGCGTCGTCGTTACTGCACTTTGCCCTGGGATGTCAGATACCGGATTTGCAGAAAGCGCCAAACAACCCGGCCTTGAAAATGGTGATGATGCAGCCTCAACCCGTCGTGCGTGCAGGAATCCGCGCCCTGCAAGTCGGACGCGTGAGTGTCGCCCAAACGGGGTCGATCTGTAGCCTGCACCAAGATACCGGCGTTAAAACCCAGGGCAGTGTCGTCACCCGTGCTTTGAGTTTTCCGTCATTGCGACCAAGGCTAAGCGGATTGGGCACCATACCGGAAATTTCACCACCGATACGGTTGATGGTCGGACCGAAACCGATCGAAACTTTGTCGTTGAAGGCATTCAAAGGTCAAGGCATGAGGCTACGCAAGATGAGGTTGGAGGTAAGCGTGGGCGCCTTCTCGACAAAATCGAGGTTGTACTGCAGCAGCAAGGGGTTAACGAATGGCCGTAGCGCGAGATGTATCGCTTCTACTGTCTCGTCCAGCGGAGTCTTGCGTTCAAATTCGCCAATCTCTCGCCCCTCTCGCACGATTTGCAACACGAAGCTTTTGATCTGTGCGTCATAAACCTGCGAACTGGGCCAGCTTTCCGACGCCGCGAACGCTGCAATGTCATAGAGTTTTCGGTCGTTAAAAAACAGATTCACACCTGTGGCGATCACTGTTTTGACCAAACGTCGAAAGCGCTCCGTCGGCGACAGGTCTTCTACATTGATAGCCTGCTCCACAGCCGCGACGATTTCTGCCAGACAATTTGCGCAGATGGCTTCACCGATCGCCTGCTTGGAATCAAAAAATTTGTAGATGTAGGCCTTGGAAAACCCGATGGCCTTGGCCAGGTCGGAAACCGTGGTTTTGCCATAGCCGTATTGACTGAAGTGTTCGTTGGCCGCTGCGACAATTTGATCGCGAATCTCGTGATCAACTGGGCCACGGGAGCTGGGCGAAGATGAAGATATTGATGGCTGATTCATGGAAATAGCTTACTCACCCTATCGAGGACCTACAGATCGTGACCAAATAAACATATAGTCACAAGTCTAACGTTTGGAAACCACAGTTCATCAGCTTTGAAACGAGCTGACGTTTTGATTACGTCCAACACGGCGCACTAGCGTTCCAACAGCTCATTGTCGCTAACGCTAGACAGCTTTATCTCCTTTGCCTCGTGCTGATG
Organism: Pseudomonas sp. 478; assembly: GCF_003254125.1. Lineage (NCBI taxonomy): Bacteria > Pseudomonadati > Pseudomonadota > Gammaproteobacteria > Pseudomonadales > Pseudomonadaceae > Pseudomonas > Pseudomonas sp. 478. The sequence goes on along the minus strand of NZ_QKZG01000023.1, from coordinate 39,833 downwards.
ACGAAGCTCTGCCCAGTCTATAAGGGCAGTCATGGCCGGGCCGAGTGCATGACCCAGCACCGTTAGCGCGTACTCCACCCGCGGCGGCACCTCTGGGTATACGGTACGCTGAACGATGTCGTCCTGCTGAAGCCCTTTCAATTGCTGAATGAGCATCTTCTGCGTGACATCGGGAATGAGCTTCTCCAGTTCGGAGAATCGAAGCGGCCGGCCTTTAGCGGCCATCAACTCATTAATGATCACAATTTTCCATTTGCCCTCCAAAACGCGAAGCGTAGCGTTTATAGCGGCAGACCAGGCCTGCCGCCGTAAAGGGTTCTCACATTCCCACTCACGCGCCATCGATACTTACCTTTTGGTGGGTTACAGACTAAATCGTCGGTTCTTGCGGATACTGCAGTACTGATACTAACGTATCCGGACTTTGAATCTCTGGAGGCATTATGAAAATCGCGATCGTTGGCATTGGATCTATCGGCGGAACCCTTGCCCGCAAGCTTGTCACTGCTGGCCACGAGGTCAGCGTCGCCAACTCTCGCGGAAAAGACTCGGTAAGCGCTTTTGCCAAGGAAGTGGGTGCTATTGCTTGCGATCTGAACGATGTCTTCGACGGCGCCGATACTGTGATTATTTCCATCCCCCAACCGGCCATGGCGGCTCTTCCTAAGAACCTGCTGGCCGCATTGCCATCTTCGGTTCCAGTGATCGACACGAGTAATTACTACCCAGGCCTGAGAGACGAGCGCATCGCTGCTTTGGAAAATGGTCAAACGGAGAGCGTCTGGGTTAGCGAGCAGCTTGGCCGACCGGTGATCAAGGCATTCAATAATATTCTGGCTTATTCGCTAGAGAATCTTGGTAAGCCAAAAGGTGCGGAAAACCGTCTGGGAGTCGCCGTTGCTGGTGACGATGCAAATCATAAGAATCTCGTAATGCAACTTGTCAATGAAGTTGGATTCGAGCCAGTCGACAGTGGCAGCCTGGAGGACTCATGGCGTCAACAACCCTGTACGCCAGCGTACTGCTGCGATTACACCGCTGATGAGATGCGTCCCGCGTTGAATGCCGCAGTCAAGGGAGTCGCAGCGCAGAAGCGAGAGGCATTCAATGCGCAACTCTCTGCCCTGTTCGCCAAAAATCCCTCTCATCATGACGTAGTTGAATTTAATCGGAGCTTCAACACGGTAAGCTGAATTCGTCGTCACCGATCTAACCAGAAGCCACGCCTTGATATCCATCGAAAATTCCACCCAGAGCCGGTGGTTTTGTGGGGAGGGGGTAAAAACGACCAAAAATAAAAAAGGGTCGCGAGATAAAATCTCGCAACCCCTTGAATTATATGGTCGGGACGGAGTGATTCGAACACTCGACCCCTAGCACCCCATCTCCTTTTTCATACTTCTTGAAAGCTTCCAAAATTTTACTCTGGATTTTACTAAGCTAGTATTTACTTGAGCTCCAGCGGTGTTCTGCTCCACGAGAGTCCAGCAACGTCCATCAAGAGCCGATGGTTTTGTGGGGGGAAAAGTAGGGGGAGTCCATTTTATGGCCAAAATCACCATCAAAGAACTCGAATAGCTGACCGCCGATGATGCCGGCCGAATCCTCAAGGAAGATGGCAATCTCGCCGGTCGAATTTCAGTCCGTAAGGACGGTGTGTTGGTCAGCTTTTCTATCGCTATCGGTGGGGCGAGCAGAACAAAGAGTACGCCTGCGGGTCCTGGCCGCGCAAATCCCTGACAGACATCCGTAACGCTCGCAACCAGGCTCGAGCACTCATCGATGAGCAGATCAATATCAACGAGCAAAAGAAAACCGCCAAGGCACAGGCATACGCCGTAGCTGGGGGTCAGCTTGGACGTCATCGATCGTTGCCAAAACCATGTGTTCAGGCTGTATGTTCTCGACGTGCCCCCCCCCCCGCCCTGCAAGACTGGGACTGATTCGAACTCACCAATAACTCGGCGTACGATCGAAGCCCCCTTTCAATTGCCTGAGCCCGACGCGCTGAAACCACACCAATCTGATTATGACAATCTGGCTCGCTAGTTACCGCTCAACGGCGTAACGCAAGATGCTGCGTGGCGAGTACACCCGATCTGAAAAGACGTGCTCCGCTCTGCATTCCTTGACCTTGCTATGGCGGTGGAAAAGTTATTTGACGGTCGCAGAGGCATATTGATCGAGAAGTCTTTCTAACCTTTTCGACTAAAAAATAACGGCATGACTCAATCAGATGGCGTTTAGCCAGTTTGGGTTGATAAGATTGCGCTCTGAATACATTCAACCTGTATATCAATACAGTACCGTGGATTTTCCTGGCCAGGATGGCGAAGTTAGCTACTCACTGGCCAATCTTGTTTTCCAAGATTGGAGTTGCTGTGAACGCGAAGCTCGATTTTGACGCATCAAAGCTCTACGAAGCCCTGAAGTACCAAATCCACGTAGCGATCGACTACTGCCATACCCTTGATAAGGACGATGTCCTTTGGATCGAGGTGTTTGGCGATGTCACCGTCGAAGGCCGTGATCAGGTTGAGGTTAAGGAGTACAGCGACAGCCTGACCGACAGCCATGAAAACCTCTGGAACACTCTCAATAATTGGCTAAAGCCTGATTTCAATCATCAGCAATACGCCAACCTGATCCTGCTGACGACTCAAGCCTATGGTGAGCGAGCAGCTATCAAAGATTGGAATCAGTGGAATGCTGATCAGCGTCTGGCTACGCTGGAAAGTATCCTACAAGATGCCGAGGCTCGCTTCGAAAAGGCCAAGCAGGAAAAAGAGGCAACTGCTGACCAAAGCGAAGAAGGTGGTACAGGAGGAAAAACTCCTGGGCCTTCTAAGGCGCTGACCCTACAGCGTAAGGTGATGGCAAAAGCCATGCGTGAATCGCTGATGGAGGCCCTGCCCAAGGTCAAGATCATCACCGAGCAACCTGACCTGCTTGGCTTGATCGCCAGGTACAAAAGGGCCCATCTTAAAAGTATCCATGAACATCGCATGGACGACTTCTTGAATGACCTCTTTGGCTTCATGACCAACGCCGTCAAGGTCACAGAAGGATGGCGGTTCACCACCGCGGAATTCGACAGCAAATTCACAGAGCTCACCGCCCGCTACCTGATTGGCTCGGTGAAGTTTCCCAGTGTCAACACTGAGGAGATCGAGCGGGAAGCTGCTGAGATGAATGTGCGTGACCGCATTTACGCTCAAAAGCTAGATGAGATCGGCGGCGAGGAGGAGCTTATTCTTGAGGCAACTGCCGATCTACTTCATGCCCACGAATACATTGCCGAGCTGATCAAGGACTGCACCACGTCACAGAGCGACGTGGAAAGCTACAGCAAAAACCATATGCGCACCCATAGTGCCAGCAGGGCAAAACTGATGATCGGTTGCGACGAAACCTGGTCGGTTTCGAAACTGAAGCAGGAATCCCTCAAGTTCTATTACGCGCGCTGTGAATTGGATGTCGTGGGCTTTCGAAACTACGAAGACACTCCCATTGAGTTCCGCAATGGCATCTACCACATGCTCGCAGATGCGGTGCCCGCAAGCTCAGCGAAGGAGTTTCACTGGAGGTTATGGAAATGAATGCAAAACCCATTGAACACCTTTTCACGCTTCAGCGCTCCCCCATCGCACTGGCACCGGTGATCCACAACTTCTTCGCCCACTCCGAACCTAGGGAACGTGACCTGCTATTGAGTTATCTGGTGCTGCCCATGGTGCTGTACCCGGCCATGCAGACGTACCTGCTGGCCGTGAGGAAGACCAGCAACCTGCGCACGCTTTGCAAAGAGCAGTCGCGGCTCGTGGGGCTTACCCACAACACTCAGCAGTTCAAATCCCTCACCAACGCAGCTCTACTTGTCCTTCAAGCAGAGCAAAGCATCGAGATCACCGACGACCTAACTGTTAAGTCGGTCGGGGACGTCAGGGCGTCCAATACCAACCCCAAACAACTTGAAGCCGCCCGCCGGCTTTCCATGGTCTGCGCAGAGGCAGACGTCGTTTCCATCTACAGGACGTTAGGATTCAAGTCTCTATGAAATGCTTTCTGCGGTACATCGGCGTAGTCGACACTCAAGAAAAAATTCACAAGGTGCGACTGGAGCCTGGGCTCAACGTCATCACTGGCAAGTCATCCACTGGAAAAAGTGCGATCCTGGAAATATTCGACTATTGCCTCGGCAGCACCGAAGACACAATTCCGGTGGGCACGATCACTGAGCGCGCAGAGACATTTTTCATTGCGTTGCAATTTCCCAGCTACTTCATCGTGGCAGCACGCAAGAAAAAATCCGACCGCTGCTTTTTGCTTGAGGTGCAAGGCTCCGACCCAGATCAATTGCTCCAACTAATCGAGCAACCCAAGGCCTTCTTCGATCCCAAGCACTACATGCCACTGGCAGACTTCAAGAAAAGCCTCGGGCGCTATTTTGCGATCACTCTGGAAAACATCGACGAAGACCCGTACCTGAAAGCGGCCGGCCGCAACAAATCTGCCACTCCATCGGTACGCAGTTTTTCCTCCTTCATGCTCCAGCATCAAAACCTAGTGGCCAACAAACACGCGATTTTCTACCGCTTCGATGAGAAGGAAAAACGTGACCAGGCGATCAATCACTTCAAAATTCTGATGGGTCTTGTGGACGAAGCTTATTTCGATCTGTACCGGGATCATGAGGTTGCCAAGCACGAACTCAAAAAAATCCAGGCGCAGATTCCCAAGCAAGCTCAGCGCAAAGAAGCTGCGATCGCTCGTTACAACCGTTACCTGACCGAATTCAAGTCCCTGGCAGGTCTTCCTCTAGTCGATGCCACGGCTGAGGACATCTACAGCAAACCCGCGACGATGCTGAAGATGATTTCCGGGCGTTCCGTCAAAATAGACGTGCTCTCAGATCAGGTTGAAATGCGTCGGGCTGAACTTCACTCTCAACGAATTGCTGCGCTGATCGAAAAGCGCAAGCTGCAGGGACAGATGAGGCTGGTCACTGAGTCTCTGACTTCTGCAACACAATTCAGCTTGAGTATGACCGCTGAGACACTGCCCGACTCCATTGAGCTGTCCGAAGCTCATTGCCCGCTTTGCGAGACTCACACCAGCACCCCCGCTATGGAAGCCAACAAGCTCGTAGGTGCTATCGAGTGGTTGAATGACGAGCTCAAGCTGTCCGCCTATGCCCGGGAGAGTTTCGCTGCAGAGCGCCGAAACATTCAGGACGCGCTCGATAAGGCGAACGCAGAGCTGCGTCGTATCCAGGCCGACATCCAGCCACTCGATGAAGAAATTGCCAAGCTCAAGACATCCAAATCGATCGATGAGCAGGCCACCAAGGCCAAGCTTCGGCTTGAAATCGCCATTCAAGATCAGTTGGACAAACCTGAGTCGGAGCTGGCGACTGAAGAAAAAAAACTGCGCACTGAGGTTGATCGCCTGGCCGGTCTACTTGAGAAATACGACATCAAGGACAGGTTGAAAACGTTAAGCAATGAGATCGACGCCAAGATGTGTGAGCTTGGCAACCACTTCGATTTCGAGGAAACGTACAAGCCTTCGAAGCTGCGCTTTGACGTCGAAACGTTCGACCTTTGGTATCAGCAGAATCAGAACACTCGGGTTTACCTACGCTCGATGGGCAGCGGTGCGAACTGGTTGTACTCTCACCTCGCCTTGTTCATGTCCCTGCACTACCAGTTCGCGGCGCTGTCGAACAAAGGGTGCAAGATCCCACCGATACTGTTCCTTGATCAGCCCACCCAGGTGTACTTCCCTGCCTCACTGGATGACGCAGAGGATTTTGATGCTCAAGAGCTTTCAAAACAGGCCAAGCGTGAAGACGCAGTCGACGCAGACATGAGTGCTGTGACCAACATGTTCACTCAGTTGGCCAAGTTCTGTGATGAAACCGGCAAGAAGACAGGCGTAACTCCGCAAATCATCGTCTCGGACCATGCAGATAGACTGACCCTAGGCGAAGGTTACAAGTTTCCGGACTATGTCCGGGCTACATGGAGAACGCGGGGATTCATCGCCGACTAGTAGTCTTCATCCTGAAGGGGGGATTTACTCCCCCGTTTCCTGATCAGGCCACAGTAGTTGGTGCATCAATCATTACGCCTGAGACCGGAGGGAAGAAATTCCTCTCATCCCGCTCATCGATACTCGGCCTGTTACCAGAGCTGACAACTTGTCGTCAAAGCCCAAACGCGGCGCCTGATGTAATAAAGAACATTCAACGACTTGCCACAGGCGTGCTTGCGACCGGATAGGACAAAAAAATCAGGTAGCCCACACGTCGACGTGCCGGCCACCGCGCTTTTCCATTACGTTGCTCCTCAGATGTGTTGACCGGCTAAATCCAGTTTTTTGAGATATTCGCGCAGCGGGTCGAATCCAGATAGATTCCCGACCTACTTACCTTTGGTGCCCATGGTGCCCGCAGCCGTATTGACCAACAGCGGCAGCACTACCGTCATCATCACAAGTGCCCTGCTGGATGCGCTGATCACCCCGCCCCTACTCTGCACAATTACTGGCGATTATCGAAATATCTGCTTCAAATATTGGTAATGTGCTTTCGACGGCGATCCGTACGGTGCTGATCGTTCCCTTTATAGATCTCCCACTGCTTCAGGCTAATTGCGGCCTAAGCCGCGTCCGCGGTAGCAGCTAGCTCTGTAAAACCATGGTTTACTAAGACTGCTAATACCATCGAATCCGGCGAGCGAAACATCTAAACCCGCATGCTACTGATTTGGCCAGCCTGCCGCCTCCGCACTAAAACCGTCCGCGTACTCCCGCTTGGGTGCATTGCTATCTCTCATCTCGATTCCCTATACATCTGAAGCTTCCAACTTGTTACCGTACGTGGAATCGAGGCAGGGTCAGTTTGTTCTCGCTCAGCGATACAGATGCCTACCCATCGATATTTTCTTCCAGTCAGGACGGGAGACGTGGAAAGGCGCGAAACGGCAACTGCGATGTATCGCTTGCCGCAACATCACGATCAAAGTCCGCACGCGTATAGTCGCGCGGGTAATAAGAGAAGCTCTTCAGGTAGAAATATGCGTCTGCATCCATGTAGCGCCTAGACAACTCCAAGCTTGCGGCCTCAGCCGACTTTGCGTCGAAATCATGGCTGAGATGAATCATTGATATCCCGCTGTCGTTCGCGCTCCTTGGGTCGACCGGCGCAGCACCGCTCCTCGACCATTCACGTAAAAGAATGTCCGCAGTTTTCGGTGGGCCATAGGCCACGACCGGGCCAACCGAGACACCGGTAATCGAACCCTTGTGATCATCGAGAAACGAACGCGTTTCTTCTAAAGTCTTGGTCGTTTCCCCGGCATAAAGCAAGACATTGACCTTGGCGGCGATGCCGTGATCGCTACATGCCTTGAGCAAAGTAGACGCTCGCTCTAAGTAGCGATCCGGATTGGGCGATTTGCGCATGTTCAGGATTTGCGTCGGCGACGCTGTTTCGAGCCCGAGATCGAGTACCTTCATGCCTGCCTCAGCGAGACAGGCGATCGTTTCAGGCGTGAGCGCATCGACGCGGCTTTCCGTCCGCCACTGGACATTGAGGCCCGCTGCCCGAAAGGCATTCGCTAGGCCTGTTCCCCATTTCTCATTAGGCGCGAACATCGATGACTGGAAATAGGGTCGGATCTTGCTGTCACCATACTGGCTAGCGACCGCTGCAAATGCACTGGCAATCTGCTCCGGCGCACGTAGTTTCTCAAGCCGGATATCTCGCTCCTCGCAGAAGGCGCAGCCCATTCCGCACCCGCGCGATGCCTCGATACTCGGTTGATAGCGCTCGAAACCTGATATCAAGGGATGCTTCAGGACGAAATCTGGTGTTGGCGCAGGCAGGCGGCGCAAGTCCGGCGAGCTCGTGAGGAGGCTTGCTATAAGCGGTTCTGCCAGCCCTGGGACGAGCAGGTTCGCTTCGGGCAGTTTCGCATGCAACCAGTCAGGATCCGGCCCAACTACCCAACGTCCCCCAACAATGATTTTGGCGTCTGGATCAATGCTACGCACCAGCCGGCAAAAAGTCTGCGCCCAAGGAAGAGCATAGAAACTGGGGATGGATAGCATTATTGGCAACCGAGACGGAAATACGCCTTTTTCGAGCAGCACGCCAAGCACCTCGGCGGGTTCGCTGTGCTCGCCATGCAACAGCAGGGTCTCGGTCCCCATGGCATCCAGGATCGTTGCCAGCGATAATGCACCGTAGTTGAGATATAGCTGCCGGCGCGCAAGCATATGATCGCGCTTCTTCGGCGATAACATACCAGCAGATACGAATGCAACCGTATTCGAACGCTTCATTAAGTACCACTTCCTTGTGTTTGAGCAGAAAGGACGCATATGCCATTTATAAGTATCGAGGGCATCGACGGCAGCGGAAAGACCGAGCAGGTTAAGCTACTTGTTGAGCATCTGAGAAGCGCCGGTCAATCGGTGCTACAGACAAAGGAACCGGATGGTGGACAACTGGGTGCGGAAGTGCGGGCGATCCTGACACGACCCGACCGCCGACTCGATCCCGCAGAGCAGCTCTTGCTGGTGAGCGCTGCTCGATTTGATCACGTACAGAGTATTATCCGGCCAGCATTAGCGAATGGCCAGTGGGTCATCTCCGATCGCTTCATCGATTCGACTTACGCGTTTCAGGTTGCGGTATCCGATGTCGACCTGCACCAGTTGTTCTGGTCGACCCGCGACATCGTCGTGGGATCCACACTCCCCGATCTGACGATCATCCTCGACCTTCCGATCGAGGTCGCAAGGAATCGGCGGGGCCAGCGTCACGACGGCGTTGCCGACCCGGCGGAAGCGACGCGGGATTTCGCGGCCATCCAAGACGCGCTACTAACGGTGGCACTTGAGAACCCGAGACGCTGTCATCTAATTGACGCGGACCAGTCGCCAAGTGCGGTTGCACGCGATATCTGGCAATTGGTCGAACCTTTGCTGCGAGACTCTCCGGCAACGCACTAAACGGCCGTGGCACGTCGCCTCAGATCTACTTATACCCGGAACACCTCATGAATCCGCAAACCCGAAATCTGCTTATCCAGCGTGTGATTGACTCGCTTGGCATCTTAGCACCTGGCTCTATCTTCGAGCGTTTTGGGGTCATCCTGATTGAGCGAATGAACGATGTCAGGTTGGTGCAGCGCGGTTCGTCAGTAGGTGGCAGCCCCGTCGGGGGAGCGCTGGATGCCGTTTCCGAAGATGGCCGGATCGTCGTCGAGGCGTCGATCGTGAAGGGTTATTTTTCGGGCGCAATGAAAAAGCCTTGGAGCGATCTCGACCACACTCTCGCGCTGGCACCATTGGCCCAAGACATCTATCTACTGAGTTCGCAGCGCGCAGAAACTGGCGTAATCGAAGCGATGGTAAATGCGGCCCTCCAGCAGGATCGCATGGTCGGGCGACGCCTCCACCTGATGGACAGCCGCGCTATCGCCGAGGCCATCATTGACACGCTGATGCTACGGGACGACGCGATCGACGACCTGGCCCAACATCTACCCGTCCTGGCCGAGATCCGCGATGACCACCCCGCATCATTGAACGCTCCGCCGCTGAGCACGCTTTATGTTAAGAATGAAGCGATTGACGCAGAACTGGACAGGCTCCTAGAAACAGCCCCGTGTGTCGAGATCGGCGGCATTGGCGGCATTGGCAAGTCACAAGCCGCAGCCGCCTGCCTACTGCGTAGCGAACGCCGTTTCGAGTACAGGTTCTGGGTCAGCGGTCGCGACATCGACAGTGTCGAACGGCTCTCGTCGGTTCCGGTCCAGCGCGGCGGTGCCGAGCGTAACGTCAGTGCGCTGCTGCGCAGGAACCGCACATTCCTAGTCGTAGACGATGCAAACCCGAGCCTCGTGGTCGAACAGTTAGCCGCATTATGTGGACCGAACTCTCGGATTCTGATCACCCGGCAAAACCCGTCACCTGGAGCGTTCGCTATGCCTACCATGAAAGAGCTACAGGCTCGCGAATTGCTTGGTAAGGGGCTTGATACCCAGCCATCTATGGAGGAGTTCCAGACGATCTGGGGCGCAGTCGGCGGTCACCCTCTGAGCTTGGTGATGCTTAATGCCGCTGCGCACGAGGGCGTGTCGTGGAACGAACTAGCCGAGGACTGCGCTAATGTCGCTAATCTTCAAATTGACGGCGCACGGCTCGCTGACCGTATTCTCGGACGGCTGAAACCGGCGTTAGGGGAGGAGCTGTGCCTGTTCCAGTGGGCAGGCCAGAGTCACTGCGATCGCGCGTTCTTCAAGTACGTTGTCGGAACGTTGCGCTTGAGATCATTCGAACGTCATGGACTTACCGCGCCCGAGAGCGAAGCGTCGATCCGCATCCACGATATCGTCTTTACGGCCCTGAACTCGTTGAATTGGCTAACCGACGAGAAGTCACGACAAATCGACGCTAAGCTCGAGGCGTTCATTCTCAGGCAGATCAGTGAGGACGGACATGGCCTACAACTGATCGCATCGCAGTTGAAGGGCAAGATCGCCAGCAATGTCGAGAATGGTGATCGACGGCCGGCTTTCCTATACACCTTGTCGATGGTCTGGATGGGTAGCGCCATTAAGATCCATTTGCTGCCCAACCCAGTAGAAGAGGCACAGCGGCTGAAGTCGTTGGGCGCGACCAACAACGACGTAGCCATCCTGGTAGTCCTCGAGTCGATCGAAGCAACGGAACGCTATCTGCGTCAAACGGCAGGGAACGCGGCTGCCGTCAAATGGTTAGGAACGGTCGTGCAAGCCTATGGCGACCTTGCAACCATGGCAGACCTTGGTGCTCGTCAAGCCGCTGAAATCAAACACCACCATGCAAAGACTCTACGCGGCTTGGGGAAACATGCTGAAGCCGAACGCTTGTTCGAGGAGGTAGTAGCCAGCCATTCGCTGAATGACGCCAAACTTCAACTGATAAGGTTTGCCGGTTTCAGGGATCAAAGCTATGAGACGGCTAAGCAATATGCGTCAGAGATCATCGCTGAGAAGCTGGACACCGGCAGCGTGTCTCCCTCACTGCTGATGGCACTAGGTGACGCGCTCAATGGTGCGCGTCAATCCTGGGCGGGCGAACTCATCGAACAGCATGAAGAGCTGTTTCTTTCGGAAGCGCTGTACAGTGCAGCCATCGGTATACCGCAAGGCTATCACTCTGTCGCGAGCTTCGTCCGTGCGATGGTCTGGCACGCACCGGAGCGGGTCGAAAGCGTACTGGCGCGCCTGCCCGAACCAACACCATTGATGCTGGACGATGACCAGAGCCGCGGTTCCTATGCGGAGATCATGTTGCTCGCAGCGGGCGCCGACGACAAACCCGTTTACCTGAACCGTGCTCTAGAAGCTTTTGAGACGCTGAAAGCGCCGGCCCCCTATCAGAAGCGCAAATGGGGCGAGACGCTTTACAAACTTGGTCGCTACGCGGAGGCGGAGACTATCCTCGAGACGATCAAAGACAAGAGCGGCCGGATCTGGTTGGCTCATAATCTGTCACAGGTGAAACTCGAACTGGATAAGCTCGAGGAAGCTCTTGCTCTCATTAATGAGTCCATTGCGGGGGCGATCGGCGTGAACAAAAAATACCGCAGCAGCTTCCTTCTGCAGCGCGTCAAGGTGAAGATCAAGCTAAAACAGGATCCAGCCGGAGATATCGCCGAGGGCCATCGATACACAACCAACCCGGGCCTTCTCGATCAGTTTTCCGCGTTCTGACCTTAGCGTGCCCGAGCTTTGTGTAACCAGGGTTGAACTCAGTTCAGGGAATAGGTAACTCCGAACTGGATGATAAAACGAGCGACCATGCTGCGCATACCGCCAGAGTTGATGGGCGTGGTGCCGCAGAACGCAGACGGGCATGACGTGACGTGACTCAGGCATTGACTATAAATTATTAGCTTGGGCCAAGGCAGGCGAGGCTGCTGCAGATCAATGAATGGCTGGGCCGAGCAGTAATCTGCTTTACCCCGTTCGAGGTGCATGACGGCAATGGAAACTGAGCCAGCATAGACAGAAAAGCCGCCCTCTTTGGTGGCTTGTTTAGGCGGGGCTCTGTGATAGAGGCCTAGGTCCGAGGCACCTTACATTGCTGCCTCTTCCTCGGCTGTGGTTCCGCACCACTCACAGCTGTCGCCGAAGGATTCGTCGTAGGCTCCTTGGCTGACAATTTGACCATCCTCCTTGGCCAAGGAGTCCTGTTCGACGCAATCATTACACAGGGTCACGGTCGGGTATTGTTCGGCAGCACGATCGGACTGCATATCTCCAAAGACGGTACATGTTTTCATGGATATGGCTCCTAGATCGTGATGGCCCAGTGTAGCCACATTTGCGGCTTCGAGGACACCGGGCATTGATAGTCTGTTGTAACCCATTCGCGCCTACCGTACCCCCCGGGCTACGTAGACATCTCTTTGCCTTGAATTTGATTCCGACCTCAAAAAAAGTCCATTCAGATGCTCTGTCGCCCAAATGCCAGCTCTAGTGACCTTTAGGATTAGCCAAAGCGAATACCCGCTCGTCGAGTGTAGTCAATAGTGAAAATCCACTGTGGATCGAAACACAGGCGCTCAAACACTCCCCGTCGTGCGCTACCTTAGAACTTCATACTCATCACGACGCGACTAGGAACCATGGAATGAATCGCAAGCAGTTTCTGGAACAGCCGGACGTGCTCGGCCTCATCGAGTGGCTAATCGAAAACCTCCCCACTCTGCCGGTGCATCTGAAGGTCGCGCGCAGCAGGTTTGTGCGCAAAGCGATCGACTGCAAGGTTCAAGGAATCGAAGCGGTTCAGGCGGAATACCAGTGGGGCGGGAACTGGGAGACGGTCAAGGCGGAGCTGCGCCGGCTGCGCATTCGCTTGCGCCTGGCGGTTCGCGCCCGCGATGAGTTCGCCACGCATGGAGCCTGCGAAGCAATCCTAGCGTGGGGAAATGTCGATGGCGCCGTCGGATTCCTCAAGGAGCAAATGCACGATAAGAACTTGGTGAATTACCTAAAGCAGTGCCAGGCGCTTCTCGCGCTGGATCGCAAGCAGCAGCTCAACCACCTCACCAAGCAGAACATCCTAAGATTCGACTCGGGCATGACTAAGATCCATGCCCTGCTCGACACCACTGGCTCTCCCATCTATGACGGCCGGGTCGGTGCCGCCATCGCGCTGCTCTACCACCTGTACCGCCAAGGCACCGGCACCACTGCGCCGCAGACACTGGACTTCGCCTGGGGGCCAGGGATCGGCGACCAGATTCGAAACCCAAAACACTTAAAGCTTGGCTACAACGGTACACCGCAACTCTCCACCACCAGTCGCCACCTTTGGGCACGGCGCCAGCTCCAATTAGGTTGGATCATCCGCGCGGTACTAGAAGGGTCCGAACTATTCGCCAAGCAGCCTCAGCTGGTAGACCGCTGCCACGCCTTTGAAGCTGGATTGTTCATGATGGGCTATGACCTACGCAGTCTAGTCCCCGACGGCTATACGATCCCAGTGCCGCCCAAGCCTAACTACCGGGTACGCAGGATGACCCGAGCGACCTGAGATAAACAAGCTGATGGTTGACCTGTATGTAGTTCTCAATAAGCAGGAAAATAGTCTTAAACACTCAAAAACGTCAGGACCTGAAGAGAAAGACCAAACAACATTGGTAAAGAGACCACGCGTGAGCGCCACAGCCTGCGTCCGCCCACGCGGAAGCCGTGAGGATTCCACCCAGAGCCGGTGGTTTTGTGGGGGTAAAAACGACCAAAAATAAAAAAGGGTCGCGAGATAAAATCTCGCAACCCTTTGAATTATATGGTCGGGACGGAGTGATTCGAACACTCGACCCCTAGCACCCCATGCTAGTGCGCTACCGGACTGCGCTACGCCCCGACTAGGCGTTAAACCCGTTCCTCTTCTCGAAGAACGCTCAAGAATATATCGCAAGCTTTTGAAAACTGGAAGTATTTAAAAGCAGGAATTTATTTCTTGAGTACCACCAGAACATCCTCCAACTCGGCAATCATCTGGCGGATCATTTGCTTGTACTGGGTCGTGTCGTCTTTGGCTTCATCGCCGGACAAACGCAAGCGTGCGCCGCCGATGGTGAACCCCTGATCGTAAAGAAGCGCGCGGATCTGCCGGATCATCAGCACGTCTTGTCGCTGATAATACCGGCGGTTTCCGCGGCGTTTGACGGGGTTGAGTTGAGGAAACTCCTGCTCCCAGTAGCGCAGCACGTGTGGTTTTACCGCACACAGCTCGCTGACTTCACCAATGGTGAAGTAGCGTTTGCCTGGGATGACGGGAAGTTCGTCGTTATGACTTGGTTCCAGCATAAGCCTCAACTCGGGCCTTCAACTTCTGCCCTGGACGAAAGGTGACCACACGGCGAGCCGTGATCGGGATTTCTTCACCCGTTTTCGGATTGCGGCCAGGCCGCTGGCGTTTGTCCCGAAGGTCGAAATTGCCGAAACCGGACAATTTGACTTGTTCGTTGTCTTCAAGAGCGTGCCTGATTTCCTCAAAAAACAGTTCGACCAATTCCTTGGCCTCCCGTTTATTCAGGCCCAGCTCTTCATACAGACGTTCCGCCATCTCAGCTTTCGTCAGAGCCCCCATACGTCACTTCCTTAACGTGGCGTTCAACCTTTGTTCGAGCGAGGTGAGGATGTTTTGCGTCGTGGTATTCACCTCATCGTCATTAAGAGTGCGCGATGGATGCTGCCAGGTCAAGCCGACTGCAAGGCTTTTTCTATCAGGATCAATGCCTTTACCCTGATACACGTCAAATAGCCTTAGGTCTGTCAGCCATTCGCCTGCATTTTCACGGATTACGTCCAGTACAGCACTGGCTGCGACGTCTTTTTCGGCGATCAGTGCAAGATCACGACGTACTTCAGGAAAGCGCGATAACTCCTGGAATTTAGGCATTTTACCCAATGCCACTTCGGCCAAAACCAGCTCGAAGACGAAGACTGGACGGTCGAGACCGAGAGTTTTCGACAATTCAGGGTGAATAGCGCCGACGAAACCGACCAAGCGACCTTCACGTTCGATACGCGCGGTTTGACCCGGGTGCAACGCAGGGTGTTTGCCCGGCACGAAAGTGAATGAATCCAGTGCACCGGCGAAGCCCAGCACCGCTTCCACATCGGCTTTGACGTCGAAGAAGTCCACCACATCGCGACCTTGTGCCCAGCCTTCCGGCAGACGACTACCGCAAACAACACCCGCCAGCATCGGCTCTTGCTTCAGGCCTTCCAGCTGACCGACGAAACGCAGGCCGCTTTCGAACAGACGCACGCGATCCTGTTGACGGTTCAGGTTGTGCTGGAGCGCCTTGACCAGGCCCGGCCACAAGGACGAGCGCATGGCGGCCATGTCGTTCGAAATCGGGTTGGCCAACAACAGCGGTTCGACTCCTGGATTAAACAGCTCAAACTGTTTCGGATCGATGAAGCTGTAGGTGATCGCTTCCTGATAGCCACGAGCCACCAGCAGACGGCGCAGCTCAGGCAGATCGCTCCGCGCTTCAGCCTTGGCCTGCGGCGCCAGACGAGCTTGCGGGTAACGAACCGGCAGACGGTTGTAACCATACAGGCGAGCCAGCTCTTCGATCAGATCGACTTCCAGGCTGATGTCGAAGCGATGGCTTGGCACTTCAACGCGCCACTGCCCTGCCCCATCGGCAGAAATCTTCAGACCCAAGCCACTGAGCAGTCGCTCGACTTCGGCCGAATCCATTTCCATACCCAGCATCTGAGTGATGCGTTGCGCACGCAGCGTAACGGGTGCAATCGACGGCAGGTGCTGCTCGCTGACGGTTTCGATGATCGGGCCAGCTTCGCCGCCAGTGATGTCCAGCAGCAGGCCGGTGGCGCGCTCCATGGCTTCACGGGCCAGTTGCCAGTCCACGCCACGCTCGTAGCGGTGCGAGGCATCGGTGTGCAACCCGTAGGAACGGGCCTTGCCAGCGACAGCAATCTGATCGAAAAACGCGCTTTCCAGGAACACATCGCGAGTGGTCGCGGTATTGACGCCGCTGTGCTCGCCACCCATGACGCCGGCGATGGCCAAGGCGCGGGTATGGTCGGCAATCACCAGCGTATCGCTACGCAGGCTGACTTCCTGACCGTCGAGCAGTACCAGCTTCTCGCCTTCTTCAGCCATGCGCACGCGGATGCCGCCATTGATTTCGGCGAGATCAAATGCATGCAGTGGTTGGCCCAGCTCCAGCATCACGTAGTTGGTGATGTCGACGGCAGCGTCGATGCTGCGCACGTCACCACGACGCAGACGCTCGACCATCCACAGCGGCGTGGGCTTGGACAAGTCAACGTTACGGATCACACGACCCAGGTAACGCGGGCAAGCAGCTGGCGCCAGCACTTCGATCGAACGCACTTCGTCGTGCACAGCTGGCACGACAGCAACCACCGGGCGGGTGACTTCGGCGGCGTAGAGTGCGCCGACTTCACGGGCCAGACCAGCCAGGGACAGACAGTCGCCGCGGTTCGGGGTCAGGTCAACCTCGATGCTGGCGTCGTCCAGGCTCAGGTATTCACGAATGTCCTGACCGACCGGCGCATCGGCCGGCAATTCCATCAGGCCATCGTTGCCTTCGCCGACTTGCAGCTCGGCTTGCGAGCACAGCATGCCGTTGGACTCAACGCCCCGCAGTTTGGCTTTCTTGATTTTGAAGTCGCCTGGCAGTTCAGCACCAATCATGGCGAACGGGATCTTCAGTCCCGGGCGCACATTCGGCGCTCCGCAAACGACCTGGAAAGTCTCCGAGCCATTGCTGACCTGGCAAACGCGCAGCTTGTCGGCATCCGGGTGCTGCTCGGTGCTCAGCACCTCGCCCACCACCACACCGGTAAATTCGCCGGCGGCCGGCGTAACGCTATCGACCTCAAGACCGGCCATCGACAGACGAGCAACCAGCTCGTCACGACTTACCTGCGGGCTTACCCAGCCACGCAGCCATTGTTCACTGAATTTCATCCTGCTCTCCTAAGAATTCGTTACGACTAGCGAAATTGCGCGAGGAACCGCAAGTCGTTGTCGAAGAACAGACGCAAGTCGTTCACGCCGTAACGCAGCATGGCCAGACGCTCAACACCCATGCCGAAGGCAAAGCCCGAAAACTCTTCCGGGTCGATCCCGGACATGCGCAGCACATTCGGGTGAACCATGCCGCAGCCCATGACTTCCAGCCAGCCAGTCTGCTTGCAGACACGGCAGCCTTTACCGCTGCACATCACGCATTCCATGTCGACTTCGGCGGATGGCTCGGTGAACGGGAAGTACGAAGGACGGAAACGCACGGCCAGTTCTTTTTCGAAGAACACGCGCAGGAACTCTTCGATGGTGCCTTTCAGGTCGGCGAAGTTGATATCACGGTCGATCAACAGGCCTTCGACCTGATGGAACATCGGAGAGTGGGTGATATCGGAGTCGCTACGGTACACACGGCCTGGGCAGACGATGCGGATCGGCGGCTGTTTCGATTCCATGGTGCGGACCTGTACCGGCGAGGTATGGGTGCGCAGCAACATGTTGGCATTGAAATAGAAGGTGTCGTGCATCGACCGGGCCGGGTGATGGCCTGGGATGTTGAGTGCTTCGAAGTTGTGATAGTCGTCTTCGACCTCAGGGCCTTCGGCAATGCCGTAGCCGATGTGAGTGAAGAACTGTTCGATACGTTCCAGAGTGCGAGTAACCGGATGCAGACCACCCGAGGCCTGGCCACGGCCAGGCAGGGTCACGTCAATGGACTCGGCGGACAGTTTGGCGGCCAGGTCGGCCTCTTCAAACAGTGCCTTACGCGCATTGAGAACCTCTGTGACACGCTCCTTGGCAACGTTGATCAGGGCGCCGACTTGCGGACGCTCTTCTGCCGGCAAATTCCCCAGGGTCTTCATCACCTGAGTCAATTCACCCTTTTTGCCAAGGTAGTGAACCCGGATTTGCTCCAGGGCATTGATATCTTCAGCGCTTTGCACAGCCTCTAGAGCTTGAGAGACGAGCGCATCCAGGTTTTCCATGTACAGACTCCAGATACAAAATAGGGGAAGAGCTTGAAGGCTCTTCCCCTATTTATGACGTTTAACACCTGACCCCACAGAGGTGAGGCCGGGTGACTGTCGGGGGTACTTAAGCCAAGGTGGCTTTAGCTTTCTCGACAATCGCAGCAAACGCCGCTTTTTCGTTCACTGCCAGATCAGCCAGAACCTTACGGTCGATCTCGATGGACGCTTTTTTCAGGCCGGCGATGAAACGGCTGTAGGACAGACCGTTGATACGTGCACCAGCGTTGATACGAGCGATCCACAGAGCGCGGAACTGACGTTTTTTCTGACGACGGTCACGGTAGGCGTATTGGCCTGCCTTGATTACCGCTTGCTTGGCAACACGGAATACGCGCGAGCGAGCGCCGTAGTAGCCTTTAGCAAGTTTCAGAATTTTTTTGTGACGTTTACGGGCAATGACGCCACGCTTTACACGAGCCATGAGTTACTTCCTCTATTCTTGACTAAATTAACGAAGGCGCAGCATGCGCTCGACTTTTGCCACGTCACACGGTGCCAGCAAGCTGCTACCGCGCAGTTGACGCTTACGCTTGGTCGACATTTTAGTCAGGATGTGGCTCTTGAAAGCGTGCTTGTGCTTGATACCGTTAGCAGTTTTCAGAAACCGCTTAGCAGCACCACTTTTAGTTTTCATTTTTGGCATGTTCGGATACTCCGCATTCAGTTGATAAACATAATCAGAAGGCCTGCCGTGCCCTATTGATTACTTCTTCTTTTTCGGGGCGATGACCATGATCAGTTGGCGTCCTTCCATCTTAGGATGCTGTTCGACCGAACCGTACTCGAGCAAGTCACCTTCAACTCGCTTGAGGAGTTCCATCCCCAGCTCCTGGTGGGCCATCTCACGGCCGCGGAATCGCAAGGATACCTTGGCCCTGTCCCCATCACTCAGGAAACGTACCAGGTTGCGCAGTTTTACCTGGTAATCCCCTTCCTCCGTCCCTGGACGAAACTTGATTTCTTTAACCTGAATCTGCTTCTGGTTTTTCTTGGCCGCGGCAATCTGCTTCTTCTTTTCGAAGATCGATTTGCCGTAGTCCATCAGTTTGCAAACAGGGGGTACTGCATCGGCGGAAATTTCCACCAGATCCAGTTTGGCCTCTTCAGCCTTAAGAAGCGCGTCTTCAATTGACACAATCCCAAGCTGTTCACCTTCAGCCCCAATTAACCGAACCTCGCGTGCCGAGATATTCTCGTTGATCGGGGCCTTCGGTGCAGCTCGTTTATCTTGTCTCATTTCACGCTTAATAGTAATTACTCCGAATCTGGGCGACCACGCCGGGAAACCGCTTGAGCGAGGAACTCGGCGAACTGGGCGACGGGCATCGAGCCCAGGTCAGCACCTTCACGAGTACGCACAGCGACAGTCTGCATCTCGACTTCCCGATCTCCGATAACCAAGAGATAAGGAACCTTGAGCAAAGTATGCTCGCGGATTTTAAAGCCGATCTTTTCATTTCTCAAGTCAGACTTGGCACGAAATCCGCTTTCGTTGAGAGTTTTTTCAACCTCAGCGGCGAAATCAGCCTGTTTATCAGTGATATTCATGATCACTGCCTGGGTCGGAGCCAGCCACGCGGGGAATGCACCCTCGTAGTGTTCGATCAGGATTCCGACGAAACGTTCGAAGGAGCCAAGGATCGCCCGGTGCAACATAACCGGGTGCTTGCGACTGTTGTCTTCAGAGACGTATTCAGCTCCCAGACGGACAGGCAGGTTAAAATCGAGCTGAAGGGTACCACACTGCCAGACGCGGCCAAGGCAATCTTTCAGCGAGAACTCGATCTTCGGACCATAGAACGCACCCTCGCCCGGCTGCAGATCGTACGGCAGGCCAGCGCTATCAAGGGCTGCAGCCAGGGCAGCTTCGGCGCGATCCCACAACTCGTCGGAACCGACGCGTTTTTCCGGACGAGTGGACAGCTTCATCTCGACGTCTTTGAAGCCGAAGTCGGCATAAACGTCCATGGTCAGCTTGATGAACGCGGCGGATTCGGCCTGCATCTGCTCTTCAGTGCAGAAGATGTGGGCGTCATCCTGAGTGAACGCACGCACACGCATGATGCCGTGCAGCGCACCCGATGGCTCATTACGATGGCAAGCACCGAATTCGGCCAAGCGCATTGGCAACTCACGGTAGCTTTTCAGGCCCTGGTTGAACACTTGCACGTGGCAAGGGCAGTTCATCGGCTTGATGGCGTAGTCGCGGTTTTCCGACTGCGTGGTGAACATGTTGTCGGCGTAGTTGGCCCAATGCCCGGACTTCTCCCACAGGCTGCGGTCAACGACCTGCGGAGTTTTGATCTCCAGGTAACCGTTGTCGCGCTGAACCTTGCGCATGTATTGCTCGAGCACCTGGTACAGAGTCCAGCCGTTCGGGTGCCAGAACACCATGCCCGGCGACTCTTCCTGGGTGTGGAACAGGCCCAGACGCTTGCCGATCTTGCGGTGATCGCGCTTCTCGGCTTCTTCGATGCGCTGGATGTAAGCCGCCAGCTGCTTCTTGTCTGCCCATGCCGTGCCATAAACGCGCTGCAATTGCTCGTTCTTGGCATCGCCACGCCAGTAGGCGCCGGACAACTTGGTCAGCTTGAAGGATTTCAGGAAGCGCGTGTTCGGCACGTGCGGACCGCGGCACATGTCGACGTATTCTTCGTGATAATACAAGCCCATGGCCTGTTCGTTCGGCATGTCTTCGACCAGGCGCAGCTTGTAGTCTTCGCCGCGGGCCTTGAACACTTCGATCACTTCGGCGCGCGGAGTGACTTTCTTGATCACCTCGTAATCTTTTTCGATCAGCTGCTGCATGCGCTGTTCGATGGCGGCCAGGTCGTCCGGAGTGAAAGGACGTTCGAAGGCGATGTCGTAATAGAAGCCTTCTTCGATGACCGGACCGATGACCATCTTGGCCGTCGGGTACAGCTGCTTGACCGCATGGCCAACCAGGTGGGCGCAAGAGTGGCGAATGATCTCCAGCCCCTCTTCATCCTTTGGCGTAATGATTTGCAGCGTAGCGTCGCTGCCGATGATGTCGCTGGCGTCGACCAGCTTGCCATCGACCTTGCCGGCCACGGTGGCTTTGGCTAGACCTGCACCAATGGATGCGGCGACCTCGGCTACGGATACCGGGTGATCGAATGAACGTTGACTGCCGTCGGGAAGAGTAATAGTTGGCATGGCGCCTCCTCTCCTAGTGGTGACCCCTACCAAAGGTCACGTGGGTTGGGATGAGCCAGTACAAGATCCGATCCAGGCCATTCAATGACGAACGCCTGCCTTACAGCGGCAGGAGCCTTGCGGCCAACCGGAAAACCGAACCAGAGTGACTGGGATTCAAATCAGGGTTATTCGCACATTTGCCGCTACCGGGACTGAAGGTCATCCGGAGCCTGCAAACGCCCGAGCCAGGCATGCTAGCACAGATGAACGGTCGTCGATGCACCGAGGCTTGGTCTTGGGGCAAATCGGGCAATTTTATGCCAGAGTGCTGAACTAGAACCCTGCTTTACCCCTCAGATAACAAGACATTGACCCACAAGGAGCATCCCAGCATGCATCTGAAACGTTTATTCGCAGTCGTCGCCCCCATCGTTTTGCTGCTGCCATTGGCCGCCCATGCCGATTGGCCGAAGGGCGAACGCGAGAAATACATGGCTCAGTGCACTCAGGCAGCCACTCCGCAGATCGGTGCTGCAGCAGCGAAGGCTCACTGCGCTTGCGGTGCTGATTCGATAAAGTCTTACCCGGCGGCTGATATCCAAGCGCTGATGGACAACAAGGCTGCCCCGGAATTGCAGCAAAAAGCACTGGCGCAGATAGCCAAATGCAAGGCCAATGTACCGGCGAAAAAGTGAGAAAAAAGTCCTTTTGACTCGGATCAACGCTGATAAAAAGTGATGGATTTGAGCTTTTTCGTACAATTTATGCAGGTTTTACAGGTTTTTTTATCGTCTTTACTTTTGGCTGAAAGCCTTGTAAAACGGGGCTTTCAGCTACATCAAGCAGTAAACAGAACGCGACTGCAGGGCAAACAGCACGTCCGGGGGGCTCCCAAAGCGAACATTTCGACTATGATACCCCGGTGTGCCCAGTTGGCCTGAGCAGCACAGCACTACTGAAAATATATGTTTCTTGGAGATACACCATGTCTAATCGCCAAACCGGCACCGTTAAATGGTTCAACGATGAAAAAGGCTTCGGCTTCATCACTCCTCAAGGTGGCGGTGACGACCTGTTCGTACACTTCAAAGCTATCGAAAGCGACGGTTTCAAAAGCCTGAAAGAAGGCCAGACCGTTTCCTTCGTGGCTGAGAAAGGCCAAAAGGGTATGCAAGCTGCACAAGTCCGCGCTGAGTAATTTTCAGCCGCACTAAAAAAACCCCGTCCATGTGACGGGGTTTTTTATGGGCGACACAAACGTCTGAGCGATCAGCCGCAGTTGACGCGGGTCACAACCCGGTTGGCATCGGTGTTCAGGTTCAGACGGTCGGAACGGTACTCCAGGGTCACCATGTCGGTGGGCAAGAGGAACCGTGCATTCTGCGCGCCTGCGCGAGTACGCGCCTGCTCCAGCAGTTCAGGCGAAGCCTTTTTGCCAATGGTGAATTCGGCAGCCTTTGCCTCACAACGGCTGTGACCCGTGTCAGTCGTCGTGACAGGATCTGTTGTCGACTCGGTGGAGGTAGTGCTGCAACCGGCCAGCATGGCAACGGCCAACAAAGTACCCAATGACGCGAGCTTCCAAGGCATGAAGCCTCCTTTTTTCAATAGTTAAGCTGAGATCGTGCGACCGCCATTCTGGCGTTTGGTTTCACAGGGAGCACTAGTACCCCGCCCTCTATTCGGACACGCGGCGAGTTTGCCTGAGCATCGCCCTGCCGTTTACCACTCAATCGTGACTGAATATGAACAGCGTTCAATAGACGTCAATGTAGTCGAACGGCGGATTCGGCCAGTTCTCTTTCAGCGCATTGAAAATCTGCATGACCCAGACCTCGTCACTGGCCGCGACCAATCCTACATAACCGGATCCCTTGGCCCACGTCTCCAGACGAAACAACAGCCCGCCGATATCAGTACCGCCCACAACGCCTGACGAAATGTAGGCGATGCCGCCCTTGGTGACTCGCAATTGAGTGTGCTCATCGTCGCTGGCAGAGGCCAGCAACTGACGCACCGCCTCAAGGGTCAAGCCGTCAGGAGTGTTCAAATCGATCTGCACAGCACAGTCCTTGAAAAATCATCAAAGACCAAGTGTCGCATAGCCCTCCCCTCATGCCTAAGTCGGAGTGCCAAAAGCCGCGCAAAATGGTTAACTCGACACTCAGACTTTCCCGACTTCACGAGCGCCATCATGACCACCGTAAGTATCGACGCCGACATCAAAGCCAAGTGGCCACAGGGCCACAGCTCTTACAGCCCGGGCAGCCCGGAAGAGTTGGCAATCATTGGTATCGATTTATTGGTCAAGGAACTGGGGACGCAAGCCGCCCAGATATTCATCGCCCAGATATTCGAGAAGTACCCTACCGACTATATTGGCCTGATAGATAGCGAGTGAACGTAAACCCGCAGGCTGGCACCTGCGGGTCTATGGCTTACTTCAGACGAGCCAGACGCTCGGTCAGCAGATCAAAGAAGCCTTGGGCGTCACCGCTTTCTACCCAGAAAGCGTTCTTCGGCGCTTTCAGGCCGTCATACCAGTCGACAATGGTTTGGCCGAACGTCGGGCCTTCGCGGCTATCAACCACCACATTGACCGAACGACCGGTGAACAACTCAGGCTTGAGCAGGTAGGCGATGACCGTCGCGTCATGCACCGGGCCACCCGGAATGCCGTAGTGCTCCATGTCGCCTTTGACGTATTCATTGAGAATATCGCCCACCAGCTTGCTGGCGTTGTTGTTGATCGCTGCGATCTGCTTCAGACGCGCCTCACTGGTGAGGATCTTGTGGGTCACGTCCAGCGGCAGGTAGGTCAGCTTCACCCCACTTTTCAGCACCACTTCCGCAGCCTGTGGGTCGGCGAACAGGTTGAACTCAGCCACCGGCGTAATGTTGCCACCGTTGAAGTGCGCCCCGCCCATGATCACCACCTCCTTGATGCCCTGAACGATCTCAGGTTCCTGGATCAGCGCCAGGGCCAGGTTGGTCTGTGGACCGAGCATGGCGATGGTGATGCTGTGGGGCCTGGCAGCTTTCAAGGTGTCGATCAGGTAGTTGACCGCATTGCCCTGGGCCAGGCCTTTTTTCGGCTCATGTACGGTGACACCCGACAGTCCTTCCTTGCCATGGATGTTCTCGGCATAGATCGGCGTGCGCATCAGCGGCTTCGGAGCGCCCGCGTAGACCGGCACCTCCTCGCGCCCTGCCCACTCGCGGGCCAGCCGCGCATTACGCGACGTCTTGTCCAGACGCACATTGCCGGCGACGGTGGTCAGCGCACGAATGTTCAGCTCTTGCGGCGATGCCAGCGCAAACAGCAAGGCAACCACGTCATCGGCACCCGGATCGGTGTCGATGATCAAGTCGATCTTTTCCGCCGCCTGGGCGCTTGTTGCGGTAATCAGGGACAAAAGCAGCAGACTCCGGAGCAGGTGGTGCAGTTTCTGAGCATAGCGGGGCATAGCGCACTCCTTGTGCGTGGGACAGCAGAAAGACAACAGCGAGTTAGAACGTAACCCCAGCCACCAGCACGATGTTGCAGTACGGCTGACATTCGCCTGTACGAACAATCGCCCGCGCCTGTCGGCTGAGGACTTTGAATTGGTCATGACTGAGCAGCTCACGCCGGCCCAACGCACCGTCGGCATTCAGCTCATCGAGCGTCGCCAATGCCGAAGGCTTTTTGTCCAGGACCTCCTGGGCCAATACATGGCTCTCGACCTGCATTTCGCTGAGCACAACCTTCAATGTGCTGATGAAATCCGGGATACCGTGGGTCAGGGCCAGGTCGATCAGTTCAACGCCAGAGGGCACTGGCAAACCTGCATCGCCGATCACCACGATGTCGCCATGACCCAGGGAAGCGATCAGCCGCGACAACGCGACGTTGAGCAAAGGTGTCTTTTTCATGGTGCTTTAAAGGCCTGTACGTCGGACAAGGTGGGAATCGAGGGTTGCGCGCCAGCACGGGTCACCGACAGCGCCGCGGCAACCTGGCCGAAACGGATCGAGTCGGCTTCGCTTTTGCCGGCCGCCAGCGCGGCGGCGAAACCACCGACGAAGGTGTCGCCAGCCGCCGTGGTATCGACAGCCTTCACCTTCGGCGCAGGGAAGTGTTCGAAGCCTTTGCCGTTGGCAAACAGCGAACCTTGAGCACCGAGGGTGATGATGACCTTGCCGGCGCCCAAGGAGATCAACCGGGATGCAGCGATTTCGGCAGATGCCAGAGAATCCACTGGCAAACCACTCAGCGCCGAGGCCTCGCTTTCGTTGGGAATCAGATAATCGATGGACGCATACCAGTCCGCCGGCAGTGGACGGCTGGCCGGTGCCGGGTTGAGGATCACGGTCTTGCCCAACTCACGGCCGCGCTTGAGCGCATGACCGACAGTGGCATCCGGGACTTCCAGCTGACAGATGATCACGTCCGCCGCCCGCAATACGGCGTCGTAACGATCAATCACCTCTGCAGTCAACGCACCGTTGGCACCGGCAACGATCACGATTGCGTTCTGGCTGTTGTCATCGACCACGATCAACGCTACGCCGCTGGAATCGTCGACGGTGCTGACCGCCTGGCAATCGATCTGCTCGGCCAACAGCGCCCCGCGCAACTCTTCGCCGTAAGCATCGCTGCCCACGCAACCGACCATCGACACCTGCGCCCCCAGCCTCGCCGCAGCGACCGCCTGATTCGCGCCCTTGCCACCGGAAACCGTGGCAAACGACTCACCGATCAGCGTTTCACCGCCACGAGGCAGCCGTGGCGCCCGGGTGACCAGGTCCATGTTCAGGCTGCCTATAACCACTACTTTTGCTGGCATACGTCACTACTCATCAATTCTGTTTCAGCGGTGCTTTTGATTTAGCGGCTTTTTATTTCAACGGAACTGGGCGAACACGCCGGCCAGCGGCGCAGTCGACTCCCGCAGGACGATACTGGGCGTCACGATCCGTTGATCAGTGGCCAAATCCGGCGTGGCGATTCTTCTTAAAAGCACTTCAGCCGCCATCTCGCCGAGTTGCAGGATCGACTGCCCCACAGTGGTCAGCGCCGGGTACACATAGCGGCTCATCTGAATATCGTCGAAGCCGATCACCGACAGGTCCGTCGGCACGCGAATATTGCGCTCGGCCGCCGCTCGCAGCACACCGATGCCAATCATGTCGTTACCGGCGAAGATCGCGCTCGGCGGGTTCTTTTCCAACAGGATCGCGGCGGCGTTGTAACCGCCGGTGCTGGTGAAGTCACTTTCCAGCATGCGCTCGCGGGATACTTCGACACCCGCCTCTTTCAGGGCACGGCAATAACCGGCCAGACGCATCTGCGCCACGCTGGTACTCGCCGGGCCGCCAATGGTGGCAATGTCTCGATGCCCCAACTCCAGAAGGTGGCGGGTCGCCAGATAGGCGCCGTATTCGTGATCGATCCGCACCAGGTCGGCATTCACACCTTCCAGTCCACGGTCGACGATCACCATAGGCGTACGCACGCCTGCAAGGCCCTCCGCCAGCCCCGCATCACCGCCAGCCGAAGCGACGATCAGCCCGTCGATGCGCTTTTCCAGCAGCACGCGCAGGTAACTGCGCTGCTTGTCCGGGTTGTCATCGGAGTTGCAAAGAATCACGCAGTAGCCATTACGCTCGCAGTAATCCTCGATGCCGCGCGCCAGTTCGGCGAAGTACGGGTTGAGGCTGTTGGGCACCAGCAACCCGATGGTCGCCGTGGTTTTGGCCTTGAGGGACCGGGCCACGGCGCTGGGTACGTAGTCGAGGGTTTTGATGGCGGCCTCAACCTTGACCCGCACCTCTTCGCTCACCGGCCGGGTCTTGTTCACTACGTGGGAAACCGTGGTGTAGGAAATTCCCGCGAGCGCTGCCACATCCTTGATTGTTGCCATGACTCAGGTCCGCCGGCTTGCGCGCTGACTGCGATAAGTATCAAGCACCACCGCCACCACGATCACTGCGCCGGTGATGATGCGTTTGGTGGGCTCAGTTGCGCCGATCTGCGCGAGACCGGCCGCCAATACAGAAATGATCAAAACTCCGAAGAACGTACTGATGACCGAACCGCGACCGCCCATCAAGCTGGTGCCGCCGATCACGACCGCGGCGATCACTTGCAGCTCCAGCCCGGAGCCGGCATTCGGATCCGCCGCTTCCAGGCGAGAAATCTGGAACAGCGCAGCAATACCGGCCAGCAGCCCCATCAGACTGAAAACCAGAATCTTGTAGGGCTTCGGATTGATCCCTGCCAGACGCACCGCCTCTTCGTTGGTGCCGATGCCGATCAGGTAGCGACCGAACACGGTACGCGTCAGCACTGCCTGGGCAATAAAGATGATGAGCAAGGCAATGATGAACGACGGCGAGATGCCGACAGCGATCGGGTTGGACAACCAGGCGAAGGCGTCGCCGATGTAGGCCGTGCGCGACCCGGTCATTTGATAGGCCACACCGCGGGCCATTTCCAGCACGCCGAGGGACACGATGAACGACGGGATCCGCCACGCCACAGTGATCGAACCGGTGATGGTCCCGGCCAGTGCTGCCGCCGCCATTCCGAGCAACGCCGCAGGCAGCACGCTCCAGCCCCAGCCGAGAATCGCCACGCTGACCGTTGACGCCGCGAGCGCAAGCACCGAGCCCACCGACAGGTCGATACCGCCGATGATCAACACGAACGTCATGCCGACCGCCAGCACCATCAAGTCCGGAATCTGGTTGGCCAGGGTGCTGAAGGTGTCATAGGACAGGAAATGGCTGCTCAAAACCGAGAACAGCGCAACCATTGCCAGCAAGGCACCGGCCAGTCCCAGGTAGGTTCCGAGGCCGTAAAAGTTGCCACTACGTTTGCCGGCAGTCACTGCAGTATTCATGCGAGATCCCTAGGCGCTGCTTCGTTGAGCAACGCATCACGTTTTTGGTAGCCGGCGAACGCGGCGGCAAGCAAATCATCCTGGGTCCAGCTGTCACGCTCGAAGGTGTCGATCAGACGTCCCGCCGAGAGCACACCGATGCGGTCGCAGATCAACATCAACTCACGCAGGTCGCTGGACACCACCACGAGCGCTTTGCCTTGACGGGTCAGCTCACCGAGCAAGGCATAAATGTCAAACTTGGCGCCGACGTCGATGCCACGCGTTGGCTCGTCGAACAGCATCACCGAGCAATCACGCTCAAGCCACCGACCGATCACGACTTTCTGCTGGTTACCACCGGACAGTTCCGACACCAGTTGCGTCGGGCTGGAACTGCGGATGCGCATGGCGTCGATCTGACGCTGGGCCAGCGCCATCTCGTCACCCTTGTTGACGAAGCCACTGCTGGAAATCACCGGCATATTGCCCAAGGCAATATTCGCGCTGATCGATTGGGTCAGCAGCAGGCCTTCGCCCTTGCGGTCTTCGGTGATCAGGGCGATGCCATGACCGACCGCGTCAGCCGGTGACCGGATACTGACAACCTGTGCTGGCGAACCGAGTGCAACCGTGCCGCTGTCCGCTGTATCAGCACCGAAGATCAAGCGCAGCAACTCAGTGCGCCCTGCCCCGATCAAGCCGGAAATCCCGTAGATCTCGCCGGCGCGCACTTCGAAGGACACATCGCGAACCTTGTCGGAGCGGGTCAGCCCCTTGACCGTCAAGGCTGGAGCGCCGATCTTGCGCGGGCCCATGTCGATGTGTTCGCCGAGTTCGCGACCGACCATCAGCGTCACCAGTTGCTCGCTGTTGTAATTGGCCATCGGCTCGACGCAAACCAGGTTGCCATCGCGCAGTACCGCAATACGCTGGGCGACCCGCGCCAGCTCTTCGAGACGGTGCGAGATATAGATGATCGACACGCCGCGAGCTTGCAGACGAGTGATCTGCTCGAACAGCATCTCGACTTCACGGTTCGTCAACATTGCGGTCGGTTCGTCGAGGATCAGCACGTGGCAATCGCCGATCAGGTTGCGGGCGATCTCCACCATTTGCTGGTGACCGATGCCCAATTCGCCCACCAGCGTGTCCGGGTCAATCGCGTCGAGGCCGACCTGGGCCATGGCTTCGATCGCTGCCTTGCGCAATTGCTTGCGACTGATCCAGCCGCCCTTGCTGGGCAGGTTGTCGAGAAACAGGTTTTCCGCCACCGACAGGGTCGGCAACAGATTGAGTTCCTGCATCACCATGCGGATGCCGAGGTCTTCGGCCTGAGTGCGGCTTGCGGGGCGGTAATCCTGCCCTTGGAATTGCATGTGACCGGTGGTCGGTGTGACCAGCCCGCCGATAATCTTCGACAGCGTGCTTTTTCCCGCGCCGTTTTCGCCGGTTAGCGCCAGCACTTCACCGCGCATCAGCGTCAGGTCAATGCCGGTCAGGACCGGTTGGGCGTAGGTCTTGCCGATACCGCTGACCGAGAGGACAGCGTTCGGGGCGGAAACTGACATAAAAACTCTCCATGCGCTCGCCCTGACGGGCGAGCACCGTTGTGTCGCCAGAAGGACTACTTGGTAACCAGCTCTACCGGAGTTTCGATCACGCCATTGGTGCCGCTGTCGACTTTTTCACCCTTGATGATCTTTAGCGCAGTCTCGATGCCAAACACGGCTTGCTTGGCAGCAAACTGGTCAGCGGTAGCCAGAACGCGGCCATCCTTGAGCATTGGCTTGATGGCGTTGATGTTGTCGTAACCGACCACTTGCACCTTGCCGGCCTTGCCCGCTGCGCGCACCGCGGATACTGCGCCGACGGCCATGCTGTCGTTACCGGCCAGCAGGGCTTTGACTTGCGGGTATTCACTGAGGATCGAGGCAGCCACCTTGTTGCCTTTGTCGATTTCCCAGTCGCCGGACTGCAAAGAGACGACCTTGATCTGCGCCGCTTCCATCGCATCCTTGAAGCCTGCGGTTCTTTGCTGTGCGTTGGTGGTGGTTGAAACGCCTTCGATGATGCCGACTTCGTCTCCGGCCTTCAGTTGCTTGGCCAGGTACTCGCCCACCAGACGCGCGCCTTTGCGGTTATCCGGGCCTACGAACGGCACGGTGAGGTTTTTGCTTTTGACCACAGCCGGGTCCAGCTGGTTGTCGATGTTGATCACGGTGATACCGGCATCGATGGCTTTCTTGATCACAGGAACCATGGCCTTGGAGTCGGCCGGCGCGATGACCAGCGCATTGACCTTGGCCAGAATCATTTGCTCGACAATGCGTGTCTGGCCAGCTGTGTCGGTTTCGTCTTTGATGCCGTTGGAGATCAGCTCGAATTCGCCGGAGTGGTCTTTCTGATAGGCCTTGGCGCCGTCTTCCATGGTCAGGAAGAATTCATTGGCCAGGGACTTCATGACCAGCGCGACTTTGGGTTTTTCAGGCGTCTCGGCGAAGGCCGAAGAGATAGGTAACGCGACGGATGCGGCAGCCAGCATAGCGACAGCGAGAAGACGTCCAGCGAATGGCAGCTTCATGGGTTCACTCCGATCTTATGATTATTGTGAGCAACGCTTGCGCTGGCGCAGGCTTCATTGCGCTCACGGTGGATACCCACCGGGAGCACCGCGCAAACGTTTGCGGAGACCGAACTATGCGAACCCTGCCGACATTTGTCAACGAGTAGAAACGACCATTTATTTGAACTGGCTGACAAAAGCCGGGCATTCAAGTCATGCCGTGGTGTTGACCACCGTTCCGGTGCTGGAATCCTTGGCCAGTTCCTTGACCAGGGCCGCGGACACTTCCAGCAACGCACCATTGGTGTCGGCAATCTGTCCTTGAAATGCCATAACCACAGTGGCCTTGGCTTCCGGTGTCGGATAAGACGCCGCCTGAGCTGCGGCTAATTGTTGCTGTTGCTCGCGCAGTTGCTGTTGTAGCTCTTGCATGCGCTTGAGCAGGACTTTCACCGCCACACTCTGGTTGCTCTCGTCTGGGGTTTCGGTCTGCGCGCCCGCGCTTTTATCCAATCCCAAAGAGCCAGTCTTGACTTGGTTGCCGTCGCCTTCTTTCGTGCCCAGCGTCTTATCGGCAGCCTCTGCGGTGGCGTCGTTCAACGCTTGGATCGTAGCGGCAGACTTGCCGCCGATGGTGACGCCTGCGGCGTTTGGGAAACCAATGGATAACGACATGTGAACTCCTGAATAGAAAGATCCTTTAAAGGAGCATCGACCGAAGCGCGGGTTTCTTTAGCACTGATTCGCAATCTCGCAAGGCGACTTGCTCGACAGAGGTCGTAGTACTTTTCGGAGAGCCGAACACAAACGCTCAACGCGTTCGGAAACCCGGACAACAGGTTGTGTAATCATTCTGGAAGCTCAAACAAATACTGATACAAATCATCAAGTTAAAAGTTTTCCTCATTCAAAGTACGACTGGTACAGATCCTGCTCATCTCATTCACCCCAAGCGTTCAGATCCGCTTGGGGCGCATCTAGATGAACCTGCATCAGCACCGTCTCACTACTAGAGAGAAAAATAATGACATCTGCTTTCAAGACCTTCATTCCGGGCGCTTTGGCCCTCTTGCTGCTCCTGCCTACTGCCCTTCAGGCAAAAGAAGTCGAAACCCAACAGAAACTGGCGAACGTGGTGATCCTGGCCACCGGCGGCACCATTGCCGGCGCGGGCGCCAGCGCCGCCAATAGCGCGACCTATCAAGCGGCAAAAGTCGGCATCGAACAATTGATCGCCGGGGTTCCGGAACTCAGCCAGCTGGCTAACGTTCGTGGCGAACAGGTCATGCAGATCGCGTCCGAAAGCATCACCAACGACAACCTGCTGCAACTGGGTCGTCGCGTGGCTGAACTGGCCGACAGCAAAGACGTCGACGGCATCGTTATCACCCACGGCACCGACACCCTGGAAGAAACCGCCTACTTCCTGAACCTGGTGGAAAAAACCGACAAGCCAATCATCGTTGTCGGCTCCATGCGCCCAGGCACCGCCATGTCGGCCGATGGCATGCTGAACCTGTACAACGCAGTGGCCGTGGCCAGCAGCAAAGAAGCACGTGGCAAAGGCGTACTGGTGACCATGAACGATGAAATCCAGTCGGGTCGCGACGTCAGCAAAATGATCAACATCAAGACCGAGGCGTTCAAAAGTGCCTGGGGCCCACTCGGCATGGTGGTCGAGGGCAAATCCTACTGGTTCCGTCTGCCGGCCAAGCGTCACACCATGGACTCGGAATTCGACATCAAAACCATCAAGAGCCTGCCTGACGTCGAAATCGCCTATTCCTACGGTAACGTCAGCGATACCGCCTACAAAGCGTTGGCTCAGTCTGGCGCCAAAGCCATCATTCACGCCGGTACCGGCAATGGCTCTGTCTCGTCCCGTGTAGTCCCATCACTGCAAGCCCTGCGCAAGGACGGCGTGCAAATCATTCGTTCCTCCCACGTCAACGCCGGCGGTTTCGTACTGCGGAATGCTGAACAGCCAGACGACAAGTACGACTGGGTTGTGGCGCATGACCTGAACCCGCAAAAGGCTCGCATCCTGGCCATGGTCGCACTGACCAAGACCAACGACAGCAAAGAGCTGCAACGGATGTTCTGGGAATACTGATTCGCCCTCGCCCGACCGGTTCCGGTCGGGCACTGGTTTCACCACTCGCCACCCCAGGCGAGTGGCTCACACCCCCTTCCGACATTTCGATAAAAATCTTCCATTCGTCCTACATCAAACGGAAAAAATTGCTGTCAGAGGATTTTCTTGAATTTTAAGCAGTTGCGAAAATGCCTACAGTTAAATACTGTATGCACGTACAGCTTAATAAGGATAATTCCGTGGCCAACACCTCTGCCTCTCCTGACTCCTATGAACGCATGGGTATACGCGTTCAAAAAATCATCAATTCCCCCACCGCTCAAAAAGCCAAAGCAGCCTTGATCTTCCGTCTACCGGACGAACCCGTGGATGAGTGGGAACAATTGCTCGAAGAAATCGACGAGAACGACAACGTCACCCTCGCCTATCGCGACGATGGCGGTGTGCAGATTTTTTGGGTTGTGCCGAAGGAAGATTGAGTCAATGAGTGTCCGCTGGCTTGCTTTGCTGTTTTTGTTCATCACCCTCGGCGTCCAGGCTGGCGCCCCACGCACTTTCAACGAAGCCAAGAAAGTTGCCTGGAAGCTCTACGCACCGCAATCCACAGAGTTCTATTGCGGGTGCAAATACACCGGCAATAAGGTCAACCTCGCAGCCTGCGGTTATGTACCGCGTAAAAATGCCAAGCGCGCTTCCCGCATCGAGTGGGAGCACATTGTTCCGGCCTGGCAGATCGGCCATCAGCGTCAGTGCTGGCAAGAAGGTGGGCGCAAGAACTGCACGCGTTACGATCCGGCTTACCAGAAGGCTGAAGCCGACCTGCACAACCTGGTACCGAGCATTGGTGAGGTGAATGGCGATCGCAGCAACTTCAGTTTCGGCTGGTTGCCGGTGCAGTCGGGCCAATATGGCTCGTGTCTGACCCAAGTCGACTTCAAAGCGAAGAAGGTCATGCCCCGCCCGTCCATCCGCGGCATGATCGCTCGAACGTATTTCTACATGAGCAAACAGTACGGTTTGCGCCTGTCGAAACAGGATCGACAACTGTACGAAGCCTGGAGCAAAACCTATCCGGTAGAGGCCTGGGAACGACAGCGCAACCAACGCGTGGCGTGCGTCATGGGACGCGGCAACGAGTTTGTCGGCCCGGTCGACATGAAAGCCTGCGGTTAAGCGTTCACTGAAAACACAAAGGCCTCGGGTTTAATGCAAGCAGTCCACTTGAGTACCTGATTGCATCGGTACTGATCACTCGTTTGAATTGCCACCGCGAATAGCAACCCGTTTTCTTGATTTCAAAGGAAATGACTCGCCCTTGCATCAAACGCAGTTCCCACCCATCCTCGCTGGATCGCCCCAGACAAGGGCGGATTTGTCGCGTCGCAATTCTAATCAGGAGATATCAATGACTTTCGTCGCAATTGTGTATTCATCCGGAGGAGGTCACACCCAGACTGTTGCGGAGCATGTCAAGCGAGGCGCAGAAGAGGTTGCGGGAACATGCGCCGAACTCATCAAGATCGTGCCCGCTCAGATCGGTAGTGATGGCAGATGGCGTGACGACGCTGTCATGAGCCGGCTAGCGGCGGCTGACGCCATCGTTTTTGGTGCGCCCACCTATATGGGATCGGCCCATGGATTGTTCAAGCTGTTCCTCGAGGCTGGCATCGTGCCTTGGCGCAGCCAGGAGTGGAAGGACAAGATCGCAGCCGGCTTCACAAACTCTGGAGCGCGCTCCGGCGACAAGCTCGTAACGCTGCAGCAAATGTCGATCTTCGCGGCGCAAATGGGAATGATGTGGGTAAGCGCCGGGGATTTGCCTGGTGGCAACTATACCGATGGCGGTTTCACCGACGTGAACGTCAACGGATCATGGCTAGGCCTGATGACTCAAAGCTTGAATGATGGCACGGCGGAGAATGCTCCGCACCCAGGCGACAGGCTTAGCGCGGAGCGCTTTGGACGCAGGGTTGCGCGGGCGACAGCACGCTGGGCGGTCGGTGCGGACCAGTTTCCTTCCCAGCGGATCGACGCACAAGAGAACCGGCGGCGGAATCTCGCCGGGATCGACGAATGGCGCCAGTTTGACGACTGATCTGATCCTCAACCGGTGGGATCAGATATTAGATAAATGGCGCATATCGAGAAAGTCCGCTTTGCCGCGGGTAAGGCCGTGGCATCGGCGACCAGTAGCAGATGTTTGAGCTGCTGAGGCGGCTTCCATTCGAAACCACCCGCGTCTTGCGCCGAAAACTGGCGATCAGGTGCGACGATCTGGATCGGCTCACCCGCCGCGGCATGAATTGCCCAGCGGGATGCAGGGCCGGTTTCGCCGTGCAACTCGAAGTTGATATCCACTTTGCCTGCTCGGCACGCAATGGTGTAAGTGCGCATTGCCGGGCGCTGGGCAACCGGCATCGAGCGGTAACGTGCGCACCATCCATCGCCATGAGCGAGCCTGGCAGGCATTCCATCAAAAGCAGCCTGAAAAAGGACTGCTACTGGGCCACTGGATGGTCGAGAACCAACAATTCGATGTTCTGTTTCTTCGCCCGGGTGAGCGCCGCGCGCACTTCTGTCTGTTTGGCCTCAGCCTCGGCTTTCGAACTGAATGGCCCGAGCAGAATCCGGGTCTTTCCGTTTTCCTTGACGATATTGGAAACGAAACTGTGCTCAATCAGCCAGCCGCTCAAATCGCTGACCGCCTGAGGTGTTTCGCCTCGAACTTCGAGATCCCATTGTGGTGCGGATGCCATCGAAGGTGCAGTCGCAGCTACCGGTTGCGGCTTTTGCGCGTCAACACTCTTGCCCTCACCGCATCCCGCCAGCGCCAATACCGCAATTACCAAGACTATTTTGCGCACAACGCTTCCCTCAGAATGCTTAAAGCGGCGATTTTAGCATCCATGAATACTTCCCGAGTGCCGCAAAATGGGCTTAAAACAACGAGAATGATGGTTGCGGCCTCTGTATAGTTACGCCTTGGGAATTAATGCAGCATCTGTGCGTCAGAAAGAGGCACCCAAACCGTGAGACTTCGCACTAATCTATACATACCACCGACCTCTGCACTGTCCGAATCAGGTGCCCCACAAAGCAATCAAGGAGAAGACCATGCTGATACTCACCCGCAAAGTCGGTGAAAGCATAAATATTGGTGATGACATTACGATCACCATTCTGGGCGTTAGCGGCCAGCAAGTCAGAATTGGCATCAATGCCCCGAAAGACGTTGCGGTTCATCGCGAAGAAATCTATCAGCGCATTCAGGCTGGCCTCACCGCTCCAGACAAACCGCAGACTCCCTGAATCCTGCTGCAGTCAGTAGCCAGCCCGTTCGTTACAGCGCAATGGCTGGCTAAAGATTCATGCTCGGCATTTTGCTGAGCCTCGCCTCCTCCCCCATTACGTGAAGCCGATGCTACCGGCTTCGGCCACGCCGTGACTGTCAGATTATTCGCTTTAACCCCGACGAATCACGCCGTTATGAGCCGAAGGTCACACCGCGCGCCATGCCGGTGGCCGCAATCACCATCAACATCAACAACAGCGCTTCGATATGACTGATGCGTGCAAACAGCCTGGCTCGGCCCTGGTCAATCGAAGCGCCCCTGCCCAAGGCGATCCGCCACTTGATCAAGGTAATCATGGGGGCCGCTTCAAGCAGCAGAATGATCACGAACAGCGTCATCTTCAGATGGAACAACGGCTGATGAAGGTAATAGTCGGTGCCTTTTTCGTACCCACCGAAGGCCCGCATCAAACCTGTGATCAGCAAAATACCCGCACAGATGCCCCATACGTTATCGGCAACCAGCACATTGCGAACCTGCGCCGTACCGACGGCCAGGCGGCTTAACGCCGTCCCTCGGGTGAGTACCGCCCAGAGGCCCAAGGCAACAGCCAAGAGATGGATCGCCGCAAGAAACCAGTGAAACAGCATAGAGATGCTCCTGACAGGGATAAGGAAATGGGCTTGTCAGTAGTAGTCCACAATCTGGAAATCTGCCTGCAGGCCGTGACATGACTGGCGAACAGCCACCTATCCCCCTATCATGCCGCCCACTGGCCCTTGCGTAAGGAGCCAGAGGATAAACATTCAAAAGGGAATAGACGTGAAAGAGTTCGTAATTGGCGTAAACAACGTAGTTCTGTACGTCGCACTGGCCGTTATCTGGATCGCCGCAGTGGTCATGATCTTCGTTCAGGGCTTCTGGTCCGGAGCAGGCGTTTTCATTACCGGCACCCTGACGTGGTGCATCATCTCCGGCTTCTGGTTTGTACAGTCGGCGACTTATGAAGAACTGAAGAAGTTGAACGCCAAGTAAGATTGGTTTTAGTGGGTTGGACCTACCATGCAGGTCCGACGTTGTTGAGATGAACCACGCCAGTAGTGG
Source organism: Pseudomonas sp. 478 (assembly GCF_003254125.1). Lineage (NCBI taxonomy): Bacteria > Pseudomonadati > Pseudomonadota > Gammaproteobacteria > Pseudomonadales > Pseudomonadaceae > Pseudomonas > Pseudomonas sp. 478. Next base: position 2,616 of record NZ_QKZG01000023.1, on the reverse strand, counting down.
TTCATGCTCTTCATGCAACATTTGTAACGAGGGGGCAATCCCCTCGTTACAGTGCCTGGCGACGACCCAGGCTTGTGGTTATCCAGTACGCGATTGATCGCCAACTCACCCCTCATGATTACCTGTTGCAGCACTCCAGCATCGTCTTGCACGAGTTCCAGATGTGAAGAGCCCAGCGCGATGGCTGGGCTCTGGTTATTTTCTGTTTTCCATCATCTTGTCGGCGAGAGCTTTGGCCCTTTCAATCAACAGGTTCTGCCTGTCTTCATGAGTAGCGCCTCCTACAACCGGTGCGGTCAAATTGCTTTCCGCAATCAACGCAGCGCAGAAGTATTGATCCCAAACAGCTCTGTCCTCAGATACCGGCTTGTTCATTTGGTCGGCGATCATATGCGGCTCCTTTTGATGAGGTAGCACCGCTATCTTACGCCTGAATCACTGGCAATCCGTGCCGCTAAAGCTGATCGGCATACCGGGCGATCATTGACCGGGCCGAGGGCCGATGGCCAGCGCATTCAGTCGTCTCTATCGTCACGATCACGATCACGATCACGATCACGATTGCGGTCATACCCATGATCATGGTCACGACGATCGTATCGGCGGTCATACCCTCGATCATCGTCATACCCGCGGTCGTATCCACGACGGTAATCATGATCTCGATCACGATCTCGCCCGTACCTTTCTCCGTCGTCCCAGTGAGGCCCACAGCCTCCCAGCAGGAGAGAGCCTGAAATGGCCATGAACATTATTACTGCACGCTTCATTTGAACGTCCTGAATGCAAAGGTCAGCGATATGACCATGAGGCCGCTTAATGATTCACAGGTCAGGTACAGCAAGCCAAATCCAAAGCCTGTCTGGAGGGGTAATGCTGTTCACTTAAGACATTCTTCAGTCGAGCTAGAGCCTGTGGCGAGGGGATTTATCGGAATGCCGCACCACCCCGTTCGGCTGCGAAGCAGTCGTAATCCAGACAACTTAGTCTGTCTGAAAAGACGCTGGGGCCGCTTCGCAGCCCAACGGGGCGGTGCGACGTTTCGCTCAATCCCCTCGCCACAAATATGGACGCCGCGCTTAAGTGAACAGCATTAGTCTGGAGGGGGGTGCCGAGCTGGCATTTTGAGTGGGGTTTTGAAAAAGTTTTTCAAAACGCAAGCAACAAAAAAGGGCCCACCTTTCGGTGAGCCCTTCTAGACCGCCCAGCAGAGCGGATTTTGTTTGGTAGGCGCGATTGGACTCGAACCAACGACCCCCACCATGTCAAGGTGGTGCTCTAACCAACTGAGCTACGTGCCTGCTGTGAGGCGGCATTCTACGGAATTCCGGAGGGGTGTCAACACCTTTTTTCGAGCTAACCCTATGAATATGCAAAATATTTAATTTTGCGGCTGCAAAGAAGATTTTGCGGTGGCTGGCGGTCGTTTTTTATCTCGGGTAGGATCGACGCACTCGTAAAATATATTAAACAGAGGCTGCAGGATGGCGAACACCCCCTACCCGGATTCCTATTACGCCGCATCGGCCAATCCGGCTCCGCCGCGCCCGGCCTTGCAGGATGACGTGGAGACTGATGTCTGTGTGATCGGTGCCGGTTATACCGGTCTGTCCTCTGCCCTGTTTCTGCTGGAAAACGGTTTCCGGGTCACGGTGCTTGAAGCGGCGAAGGTAGGTTTTGGTGCGTCAGGGCGTAACGGTGGCCAGATCGTTAACAGTTATAGCCGCGACATCGATGTGATCGAGCGCAGTGTCGGTCCCAAGCAGGCTCAGTTGCTGGGGCAGATGGCGTTCGAAGGTGGGCGGATCATTCGTGAGCGGGTTGCCAAATATAATATCCAGTGCGACCTGAAGGACGGTGGCGTATTCGCTGCCATTACCGCCAAGCAGATGGGCCATCTGGAATCCCAGAAGCGTCTGTGGGAGCGCTTCGGTCACACGCAGCTTGAATTGATGGATCAGCGTCGCATCCGTGAAGTGGTCGCGTGCGATCAATACATCGGCGGCATGCTCGACATGAGCGGCGGGCACATTCATCCGCTGAACCTGGTGTTGGGTGAAGCGGCAGCCGTCGAGTCGCTGGGCGGCACCATTTATGAGCAATCGCCGGCGGTGCGCATCGAGCGCGGCGCGAATCCGGTGGTGCATACCCCTCAAGGCAAGGTCAGGGCCAAGTTCATCATCGTGGCGGGCAATGCGTATCTCGGTAATCTGGTGCCGGAACTGGCCGCCAAATCGATGCCCTGCGGGACTCAGGTGATCACCACTGAACCCTTGGGCGAAGCATTGGCCAAGAGCCTGTTGCCGCAGGATTACTGCGTCGAAGACTGCAATTACCTGCTCGACTACTACCGTTTGACCGCAGACAAGCGCCTGGTTTTCGGCGGTGGCGTGGTGTATGGCGCGCGGGATCCGGCGAACATCGAGGCAATAATTCGGCCGAAGATGCTCAAGGCTTTCCCGCAGCTCAAGGACGTGAAGATCGATTACGCCTGGACCGGCAATTTCCTGCTGACCTTGTCACGACTTCCTCAGGTCGGACGCCTGGGCGACAACATCTACTATTCCCAGGGTTGCAGCGGCCATGGCGTGACGTATACGCACCTGGCGGGCAAGG
>NZ_QKZG01000022.1:0-63054 GCF_003254125.1 Pseudomonas sp. 478 | reverse complement strand
AGTTCGGTCAGCGAGCTGCTGGCGGCTTCCTGCCAACTGGCACGGCGGGCGAAGTTGACGTAGGCATCGACGGCAAAACGTACACCGGGCAGTACCAATTCCTGCGAGCGCAGTTGATCCGGGTCGAGGCCGACGGCCTGACCCAGGCGCAGCCAGGCCTCGATGCCGCCGTCTTCGCCGGGGGCGCCGTCATGGTCGAGCAGGCGCTGAATCCACTCACGACGAATCTCGCGGTCCGGGCAATTGGCGAGGATCGCGGCGTCCTTGAGCGGGATGTTCACTTGGTAATAGAAACGGTTGGCAACCCAGCCCTGGATCTGCTCGCGCGTTGCCCGGCCTTCATACATCGCCACGTGGTACGGGTGATGGATGTGGTAATAGGCGCCTTTGGCGCGCAGCGCTGCTTCGAACTCGGCGGGGGACAGTGCGGTGTCAGTCATGTCTGTTCTCCGGGAACAACCATCGGATTATGTGGTGTCTGGTCGGGCCTTATCGCCAGCAGGCTGGCTCCCACATTGGAATGCGACCAACTGTGGGAGCCAGCCTGCTGGCGATAGACCGCGCAGCGGTCTCGATGTCCTACAGCACAATACTCATGCCGTCATACGCCACTTCAACCTCGCGCCGAGCCAGTTCTGCACGCTCCGGCGAATCCTCATCGAGAATCGGGTTGGTGTTGTTGATGTGGATAAGCACTTTGCGCTGCTTGGGCAGTTGTTCCAGCACTTCCAGCATGCCGCCGGGGCCGTTCTGCGCCAGGTGGCCCATTTCCCGGCCGGTGCGGGTGCCGACGCCACGGCGCTGCATTTCGTCGTCATCCCACAGCGTGCCGTCCACCAGCAGGCAATCGCTGCCGGCCATGATCTCGAGCAGCGGTGCGTCGACCTTGCCCAGGCCCGGCGCGTAGAACAGTTTGCCGCCGGTGTTGAGGTCTTCAACGATCAGGCCGATGTTGTCGCCGGGGTGCGGGTCGAAACGGTGCGGCGAGTACGGTGGGGCGGCGCTGCGTAGCGGCAAGGGGGTGAAGCGCAGGCTCGGGCAGGCCGGGATGGTGAAGCTGCGGTCGAGCTCGATCGGGTTCCAGGTCAGCCCGCCGTTCCAGTGGGTCAGCATGGTGAACAACGGGAAACCGCTGCTCAAGTCTTCGTGGACCATGTCGGTGCACCAGACCTGGTGCGGGCAACCTTCACGCAGGCTGAGCAGGCCGGTGGTGTGGTCGATCTGGCTGTCCATCAGGATGATCGCGTTGATGCCGGTATCGCGCAGGGCGCGGCCCGGTTGCATCGGGGCGAAGCTCTGGAGTTGGGCGCGAATGTCCGGCGATGCGTTGCACAGCACCCAGTTCACGCCGTTATCGGAAATGGCGATGGACGACTGGGTCCGCGCCTTGGCGTTCAGGCTGCCATCGCGAAAACCGGCGCAGTTCACGCAGTTGCAGTTCCACTGGGGGAAACCACCGCCGGCGGCGGAGCCAAGAATCTGGATGTGCATGAGGGGTTCCGACAGGCAGTCACGCGGGAGCGCGACTGCGGAAAAAAGTCCCCAGCGAGCTGGGGCAAGGTTCGCGTGGCGCGACGTTCGTGGAGCGGACGGAGGCGCAGCACCACGCTCAAGGGTCAGCGGTTAGCGAAGTACATGGTGACTTCAAAACCAATGCGCAGGTCGGTGTAGGCAGGTTTGGTCCACATGATGAGTTCCTCACTGTTGTTGGATGGTTTGATCAAAAGCCTGTTGTGCATCCTTGCTTGGCATGGTGGCGAGTCCGGTCATCCTGACTCGCCGCCGTTGCGCTACCGCTCCGTAATCATGGCGTGGCCTTGGCCGCGGTCGGTTGCTGTGCCTTGAGGTAATCGGCGTACTCCCGACTCATCACGTAGCGCTTGATCTTCTCGACATCGGCGGGCTCCAGGCTGTCCTTGAAAGACGGCATACCGAGAGGTCGCAGCACGCCATCCAGGACGATCTGCTGGAACAGGTCGCGGCGCGGCTCGTCGGACTTGCGCAGATCGGGGATCAATCCACCACTGACTGCGCCCACGCCGTGGCAGACGGAGCAGTAGCCGCCGTACAACTGTTGGCCGGCGGCGATATCCGCGGGGGAAGCGTCGACCGGTTTTGGCGTGCGGTTTACGGCCACCACTGTTTTCTCTGGCAGCGGCGGCAGGGATGCCTTGCCGTCGAGTTTGAACACCAGCAGGCGGCTGAGATTACCGGCCCCCGGCGCCAAAGCGGCATCGCCTCCGATCAGCGGGGCGACACCACCCCAGCCGGCCATCACGGCGATGTACTGCTCACCCTCCAGGCTGTAGGTCATCGGGGCGGCGACGATGCCGGTCTGTGCGCCGAATGACCAGAGCTTCTTGCCTTTGTCTGCAGAGTAGGCGATGAAGTTGCCGTCGGCCGTACCCTGGAACACCAGGTTGCCGGCGGTGCTCAGGGTGCCGCCGTTCCAGTAGTGAGAGTAGGGGACGCGCCAGGCTTCCTTCTGTTTGACCGGGTCCCAGGCCAACAGTGCGCCGGAAACGGCCTCGCGGGGAATCGCGGTGGTGTCGGAGAAGCCCGCACCGGTGTTGAAGCCCTTACGTTTGACGAAGTCCTTGCCTTCGTTGCGGTAGACGCCTGGAATCTCCTGATAGGGGATATAAACCAGGCCGGTTTGTGGGTTGAACGACATCGAATGCCAGCCGTGCGCGCCGAAGGGGCTCGGCCACATGACGATGGGCTCTTTCTCGTAGCGCACGCCGGGCGCCTCCACCGGCTTGCCAGTGGCCAGATCGATCTTCTCGGCCCAGGTTACCTTGCCGAACTTTTCGGCAGAGAGCAGCTCGCCGGTCTGGCGGTCGATGACATAGAAGAAGCCGTTCTTCGGCGCTTGCATCAGCACCTTGCGTGGCTTGCCGCCGATCTCCAGGGTAGCCAGGGTGATCTGTTGGGTGGCGGTGAAGTCCCAGGAGTCGCCCGGGGTCACCTGATAGTGCCAGGCCAGTCGGCCGCTGTCCGGGTTGAGCGCGAGGATCGAGGACAGGTAGAGGTTGTCGCCGCCACCGGGACTGCGCAGCTCGCGGTTCCACGGCGAACCGTTGCCGGTGCCGACGTACAGCAGGTCCAGTTCAGGGTCATAGGCCATGCCGTCCCACACCGTGCCGCCGCCGCCGAGCTTCCAGTACTCGTCACCCTTCCAGGTCTTGGCCGCTTCGGCCAGCTCAGGGTGTTCGTAGGGTTTGTTCGGGTCGCCGGGCACAGTGTAGAAGCGCCAAGCCATCTTGCCGCTCTCGGCATCATAGGCGGAGAAGTAGCCACGCACGCCGTACTCGGCGCCGCCGTTGCCGATGATCACCTTACCCTTTACCACACGCGGCGCGCCGGTGATGGTGTAGGGCTTGCTGTTATCGGTGGTCTGCTGACTCCACACCTGCTTGCCGGTTTTTGCGTCGAGGGCAATCAGTCGGCCGTCCAGGGTGCCAATGAAGACCTTGCCATTCCACAGTGCGACACCGCGGTTGACCGCGTCACAGCATGCGTCACGGGCCTTGTCGCGGGCGATCTGCGGATCGAAGGTCCAGAGTGTCTTGCCGGTGCGCGCATCCACCGCCATCGCGCGGCTCCAGGACAGCGAGGTATAGAGCACGCCGTCGGCGAACAGCGGCGTTGCTTCCAGGCCGCGGTGGTTATCGAGGTCAAGGGACCAGGCCAGACCCAGCTTGCCGGCGTTCTGCGCGGTGATCTGGTCCAGTGGGCTGAAGCGCTGTTCGTCATAGGTGCGGCCATGGCTGAGCCATTGGCTACCGTCTTGCTTGCTGGCAATGATGGCGGCCTGGTCGACCTGTGTAGCGACGACCAACGGTGCCAGCAAGGCGAAGGCCAGGCCAGCGAGAATTTGGGATGCAAACTGCGTGTTCATAGACGCAGGACTCCTGTTATTTGATTGGAATGAGACCCTGGCGAGCGGCGGTGGCTAGAACAGCTGGAGGATGCGCAAGTTGATGCGGCTGTCCTCCTTGAACCCGTTGTCCACTTCTATGTCTTGACCGTAATTGACCATCAACTGGGTACTTGGGGTGACGAAGTACGACGTGCCGACAGTGAATTTGCTGGTGCCGGGCTTGTCGTCCATGTCCAGGTCACTGATGTTGCTTTCGCCGCCCCAGAGTTTCGAAATGCCAGCGCGCACATCGAAACGCTCGGTGAAGTTGTAGCGCAGAAAAGCCTGGCCTTGATAGAGCGGGTCCTGCTTCTGGGTGACGCTGGCGCTACCGTAGTCATCGTTGTCGCCGAAGAAGGTCACGTCGCCGACCAGATCAAGGGTCAGCTTTTCGGTCAAACCGGTGATATAGCCGGCTTGCAGGGCGAACTTCCAGCGGTTCTCGCCGAGGTTGATCGCCTGATCCTTGTCGTAGCTGCCGGTGGGCACAAAGAGGAAGGGGGTGATACCAAAGTAACGACGCTTTTCCGGTTCATTCAGCAGCCAGACGGTGGCGGCAAGGATCAAGTCGCCAGTGCCGCTGTCGTTGCCCAGGTCTTGCAGGTCATCCTTGGCTCGCACGTTGCCGAACGGCAGGAGGAACTGAGGGTCGACGATGTAATCGCCGATCTTGGTGAAGTGCACGCCGCGCAGAATGCCGATGTCGGAATCCAGACCGGCATTGATGGGGACCTTGTGGCTGTCGGCGTATAGGGCGTCGCGTTCGGTGTGCTGGTAATAGAGCAACCCCAGGTTGGTGCCTTCCGCAAGGGCGGTGTAATCGCCAGCATCGACATCCACAGCCGAGGCGCTGCAGGAGAAACCGGCGAGCAGGCTCAATAGCGAAGCATGCAACAGATGCGCTGGACGGCGCTCGCGCGGCAACCCCGCAGGGCTGAGGCGAGCCGGCTCTGTGCTCATTTTCATAACATCACCTTTATTGTTTTTGTTTATGATCGAACTTAGTGTCGGAGCGCTTATCCGGACTAACGTGAAGTCATTGAGCAGGGCTTGTGCCAGCTTTTTCTATTTTGTAAAAAGCAATTTTAAATCAATGGCTTAAATAACAATAAGAGTTGTCGAACGAAGCGCGGGAATTGTCCCGCTGTATCACTGGCTCAAATTGAGACAGTGGCTTGGGGTCGAGCTGGCCCACTTCGAGACATTCGCCCGCGAGACGCATGCCATGCACAAACTCAACAGCCCCGCGCCCCTTCCTTCGCGCAAGCGTTTCGTCGATTCCCAAGTGGTCGAGAGATCCTGGCAGCGCTCGCAGAATTACGGCCTGTGCCAGCGCGACAGTCTGTTGTTCGACGCTCCGGTGGTCGCCAGCGGCTCGCAGATCGCCGAAAGCAATCGCCTGCTGCTTACCTGCGCCACCCCGGAGATGGAGCAGCTGCACGCCGCTCTGTCGCCGAAGGACTGGGTGCTGGCCTGCATCGATCTGGAAGGCGTAGTACTCAGCACCCTGGGCCACCGCATCTCCGACAACCGCGAGTTGAACCAGGTGTTCCGTGTCGGCGCGCAAATTTCCGAGCAGAACGTGGGTACCACCGCGCCGAGTTGCGCCCTGACCGAGCGCGACTCGGTGTTTTTTGTCGGCGAGGAGCATTACCTCGAGGAGGCTCGCCGTTTCTCCTGCCTGGCCACGCCGATCTTCGGCCTGGACGGCGGCATAGTCGGAGTACTGGACGCCAGCAGCAAACACGGCGTGCCCTCGGTCTACACTCTGGATTCCCTGGTGTTCGCCGCTCGTGCCATCGAAAACCGCATGTTCGCCCAGCTAGGTGATGTGCTGCTGGTGCACCTGCACCACCGCCTGGACATTCTCGGTACGCCACTGGAAGGCCTGATGGCCTTCGACCCGGCCGGTAAGTTGCGCTGTGTCAACCGCATCGCCGGACAGTTGTTGAATCTCGGCGAGATTCGGTCCGGCCTGGACTTCGCCGAGCTGTTCGACATGCCTTTCGTTCATGCCACCTGCTATTGCCGCCACGACCTCAGTGCGCCTTTGCGCTTGCGCAGCCACCACCGCGGCGAACTGCATGCTTGTATCACTCTGAGTCCTGATCAGAAAATGACGCGGGTGCCGCGTTCGACATCTTTGCCTGCAACTACCGTCGAGCAGTTGCCCTCGTCCGAGGCCGGCCCCTGCCTGCAGGATTCGGCCTTGCAGGACGCTCTGGCCCGGGCACGCAAGGCCTTCTCCCATGACATCCCGGTGCTGATCAACGGCGAAACCGGCACGGGCAAGGAGGTTTTTGCCCGTCTGTTGCATGAAGGCAGCCGCCGAGCTGGTGAGGCCTTCGTCGCGATCAACTGTTCGTCCATCCCGGCCAGCCTGATCGAGTCGGAACTGTTTGGTCACGTCGAAGGTGCCTTTACCGGCAGCCGCAAGGGTGGCGCCAGTGGCAAGATCGAACAGGCGCACAAGGGCACTCTGTTTCTTGACGAGATCGGGGACATGCCCCTGGAACTGCAAGGTCGCCTGCTGCGCGTGCTGCAGGAACGCAGCCTGAGCCGTCTTGGCAGCAGCCAGGTAATCAAGGTGGACTGCGCGCTGATCTGCGCCACCCACCGAGATCTCAAGCTGCTCAGCGCCAACCAGGGCTTTCGCGAGGATCTCTACTACCGCATCAATGGCCTGCGCGTATTCCTGCCGGCCCTACGCGAGCGTCGCGACCTCGAAGCGCTGATCCAGCACTTGCTGTGCGCCGCAACCACCCCACACCAACCGCTCAGCCTGAGCAAAGCGGCACTGCAGGCGCTGTTGGCTTACCGTTGGCCGGGCAATGTTCGCCAGCTTAACCAGACCCTGCGTCTGGCCGCTGCCTTGGCCGAGAGCGACAGGGAAATCGACCTGCAGCATCTGCCGGATGACGTATTGGAGGGTTGTGAAGTTCCGGTCGGGTCAACGGCAGGGACACCGCAGCCGCATCTACAGGCGGGGGATACCCTGCAGGTCTCGGAGCTGCGTGCAATCAAGGCGGCGGTGGAAGCGAGCGGCGGCAACCTCTCGGCCGCCGCGCGCAGCCTGGGAATCGGGCGAGCGACCCTGTATCGGAAGCTCAAGGGAATGGAGGAGGGTTAACGCTGGAGGCAACGCCGCGCTCCGACAGGAGCGGCGGCCTTGCGCATGGCGTGGCGGTACTATCCGGCGGTGTTTGGGCCGATGATTTCGAGCACTTCGGCGACGCTGTTGGCCGGGAAGCCGCCCTGCGCGGCGTGTTCGCGGATCAACTGTTCGTTCGCCGCGATGTACAGACAGTAGACCTTGTCGTCAGTCACATAGCTCTGCAGCCATTGGATCTGTGGTCCCATGGTGCTGAGCACGGCACAAGACTTCTGCGAAATGGCCTGGAGTTCTTCGGCCGAGAGTTTTCCCGCGCCCGGAATTTCCCGCTCGATGACATATTTGGGCATGACAGATTCCTTGATAGTTGAGTTGTGGGTGGGTGCTGGCGTGATGCTGAGAAGAAAAAGCAGCCGGGGGCGCTAACCACCCTCCGGCTGAAATGGGTTACAGCTTGATCATCACCGTCTTCAGTTCGGTGTAGTGGTCGATAGCCGCCGCACCCAATTCGCGGCCGACACCGGAGAGCTTGTAGCCGCCAAAGGGCAGTACCGGGTCGAGGGCGCTGTGGCAGTTGACCCAGATCGAGCCGGACTTGATGCGCGGGATCATGCGGTGCACCGCGCTCATGTCGTTGGACCAGATGCTGGCGCCAAGGCCGTAGGGATTGTCGTTGGCCAGGCGCACGGCTTCGTCGAGGTCGTCGAAGGGCATGGCCACCAGCACCGGGCCGAAGATCTCCTCCTGCACCAGGCGATGCTTCTGGTCGACGTCGACGATTACCGTGGGTTGGACGAAGTAGCCGGGACCGAACTTCTCGCCGCCGCAGGCGATAGTGGCGCCCAGTTCGCGGCCCATCTCGATGTAGTTGTGCACCCGATCCTGTTGCTTGGCGGAGATCAGCGGACCCATGGCCGCGCTGGGGTCGAGGCCGCTACCGAGTTTCATGCCATTGGCGATATCGACGATGTCGCCCACCACCCGGTCGAAGTGTTTGCGGTGCACGTACAGGCGCGAGCCGGCGCAACACACCTGGCCCTGGTTGAAGAAGATGGCGCTGGCGGCACCGGCGGCGGCCACCTGCAGATCGGCGTCGGCCAGGACGATGGTGGGCGACTTGCCGCCCAGCTCCAGGGTGACGCGGGTCATGTTGTCCATGGCTGCTTTGCCAATCTGCTTGCCCACTTCGGTGGAGCCGGTGAAGGTCAGCTTGTCTACGCCCGGGTGGCGGGTCAGCGCCGCGCCAGCGCTGAGGCCGGTGCCGGTGACCACGTTGAATACGCCGGTGGGGTAGCCGGCTTCCAGCACCAGTTCGGCCAGCTTGAGGGCACTCAGCGGCGTCTCGTCGGCCGGCTTGAGTACCAGGCTGCAACCGGTGGCCAGGGCCGGACCGAGTTTCCAGCAAGCCAACATGAAGGGGAAGTTCCAGGCGACGATGGCACCGACCACACCTACCGCCTCGCGGCGGATAAAGGCGTGGAATTCGCTGTCCGGCATCAGTGGCAGGGACGGATCTACTGTACTGCCCGAGAGCTTGGTGGCCCAGCCGGCCATGTAGCGCAAGGAGTCGATGGACAACTGCACGTCCACCAGACGGGCCATCTGCACGCTCTTGCCGTTGTTCAGACATTCCAGCTCGGCGATCACCTGAGCGTCGCGCTCGATCAAGTCGGCCAGGCGCCACAGCAGGTTCTGCCGCTCGCGCGGACGCATGCGGCTCCAGGCAGAATCATCGAAGGCGCGGCGCGCGGCTTGCACCGCACGGTCCACGTCGACATGGTCGGCGGACGGCACTTCCAGCAGAAGGTTGCCGGTGGCTGGGTTGCGCACGGCCATGGTCGCGCCGCTGGCGGCGTCCATCCATCCGGCGCCGATCAGCATGCGCGGTTTTCTTGAGAGGAATTCGACGGTCTTGGGATGCAGTAGGTTTTCCATGGGTGGCGCCTCGTTGTTGTGGGTCTTGTACCGGACCCAGGAGCAACGCCTGTGCCAGCCCCACCGAAAGCGCCGCGGGCGCTGGGCTCCCGGCCTTACTTGGGAGGCAACCCGGACAGGACCGGCAAAACAGGCTGTATCAAACTCGTACAACTGTCTCGGAATGGGACAACGGCGTACCGCACTGAGTCGACCAGACCGGTGCAAAGTGAAGACGCCGTCAACGGTCCCTCGCGCTATCAAAAAGCTCTTTACGAAGGAGCACAGGCGCTGGATGATCTCGAACCTGCAACCTGACCCTAAAAAAATAAAAACAGGTGTCTCTATGCTTCTTGAGCATGCGTTGTTAACCGATGTCAGCGGCAAGCCGCTACGCCAGCAACACAAAATCTTTTCAACCGAGTGGGATGAAATCAGCGACTGGTCGGATCGCGTTTACATGCCCTATCGTGTGGCCCCCATCGGGCATGCCATCAAGCCGCGCGCAACCATGCATTCGTCCAGGATTGGCGAGTTGACGCTGACTCGTTTTGCCTATGGAGTCGCGGTGAGCGTCGATGAGTTTTCCCCCGAGGCGGGGAATGCGTTACTGCTTACGACCGTTCGCGGCAATGCCCGGCACTGGGCTCAACGTTCGGTCACTGAGGATACGGCAGTAGGTCAATCCTTCATTGCCAATTGCAGTCGTGTCGATTACCGGATCGACCTCGACCCGGATCACCTGCAACTGAATCTGACTATTCCTCATGCAGTTTTGGAGCGGATGGCGCAGCAGTGGTTTGGGTTCGTGCCCGATGATCGGTTCTGGAGACATAAATGCATTATCGGCGGAATCGGTTCTAGCTGGCTAAGCCTGCTGGAGTACACGGTTCGTTGTGTTGCCGAGGCTTCCGAACACATGGCTGAAGGACGTATGGGGGCTCACCTGGAGCAAAGTCTTTGCGTTCATTTATTGCGAGAGTGGGCTGGCCGCGCCGAGCAAGCAGGGCTTGATTTCAATAGTCCAATGAACCGGATTGCACCGCGTTATGTCAGGGCCGCTGAAGAGTTCATGAGTGCCAACGCAGCGAACCTGCCGACGATGACAGAGGTTGCCAGTGCCGTCGGGACCAGTGTGCGGGCATTGAGTGGAGCCTTCTCGCGTTTTCGCGGCATGACGCCCGGTGCGTTCTTGCGCGAGCAGCGATTGCAGGGTGTGCGCCGCGATTTATTGGCAACGGATCCGGAGTCGGGTACGACTGTTTCCACCATCGCCTTTCGGTGGGGTTATCTAAACCTGGGTGAATTTGCGGGAATCTATCGCAAGCGTTTCAGTGAATTACCCTCCCAAACCTTGCAGCGCCGACTGCGTTAGCGATGCGAGGCAGGAAAGGGCACCGAGAGTGACGTCCAATCCACTCTCGGTGCCCAGGAAGCCAATCACTTGCTGTAGGTCAGAACACCCACAACAGCCGCAGGTTTACCCGCTGCTTTTCCTTGAAGCCGTTGTCGACCGATACGTCCTGGCCGTAATTGAGCAGGGCCTGGAACGTCGGGGTCATCCAGTACGATCCCCCGACACGGTACTTGCTGGTGTTGGGTTCATCGTCCTGATCCTGACCGTCAATGCTCGTCTCACCACCCCAGAGTTGAGACGCACCGACATGCACCGACAGCTTGGGTGTCACGGCGTATCTCAGGTAGGTCTGGGCTTGCCATAGTGGCTTCTGGCGCAACGTCAGGCTTTGACTCGTGAGGTCGTCATTTTTGCCAAACAGGGTCACGTCGGCGGTGAGGTCCAGGGATAACTTTTCAGTGAGGCCGGTCACATAGCCCGTCTGCAACGTCATCTTCCAACGGTTTTCTCCAAGGTTGAGTGCATCGTTTCGGTCATAGTTACCGGTCGGCACGTACAGGTAGGGCGCTATGCCCCAGTAACGGTTCTTCGCCGGATCATTCACGAGCCACAGGGTGGACGCCAGAATCAAGTCGCCCGTGCCATTGGCTTGTCCCAACGCGTCGTTATCGCGTGTTCCTTCCAGGCGCCCGAATGGCAACAGGAACTGCGTATTGATCGTGTAGTCACCCAACTGCTGGTAATTCGCAACGCGCAATATGCCGATATCCGAGTCGAGTCCCGCTTTGATCGCAACCTTGTGACCGTTACCGTAAAGCGACCGCCGTTCGGCATGCTGGAGGTAAAGCAAGCCGATATTGCTGCCGGCTGGAAGCGCTGCGGTGTATTCGCCGGCGTCCACATCGACAGCTTCGGCGTTGCCCGCCAGAGTCGCCAACAGGAGGCCGGCGCTGATTGTTGACGTGCCAAATGCGCATTCTGTGGATCGAGCGCGCGCAGGGGTACGTGTGGAGATCTCCATGAGTCACCTGTTTTGTTTTTGTTGTTTTCGGAGAAGGGGATAGTTTTCTTGCGCCATCGCCTGGAGCCCTTGGAGGGCTCTCATGCGAATCGAATCAAGTACGGGTTCAGGTGGTCAGATTGCGGTAGGCCGCCGTTTCGAAATCCAGATATCCATTGGTCGAAACAGGGTCTACGAATGGCAATATCTGAGTGGCCCAAAAACCGCCGATGCCATTCTTGCGATCGATCCAATAGAAAAGATTGGCCAATCCAGCCCACGCCAAAGAGCCCGCAGGACGACCGGTGGGTGCGTCTTGTTCGTTGATCATGAAACTCAACGCCCATGACTTTGGCATGCCGGGGAAGAATTCCGCCGTGTGGGAAATACTCGGAATCACGCAGGGAAGGGCTTTTATTTTCAGGTTGTCGAGCCCGTTTTTTTCAGCGAAACGAATCGTCTCAGGCTTCAGAATGGGTCCGTGATCACCTTGTCCATCGTTTAACCAGGCCCGGATGAACAGGCAATAATCCTTCACTGTCGAGAACAGACCATGGCCTCCCATGTGCACTTCTGGTTCCTCTGGAAGAAGGGAACCCTCGACTGCGGTCAGCGATCCATCTTCTTCACGCTGATGCATTCCAGCCCGTCGCTGGAACATCGATGCAGTCATGCTAAAGGCGGTATCGGTCATGCCCAGCGGCTCAAAAATACGCTGTTGCATGACTTCACCCAGACGTTTGCCGGTAATGGCCTCGACCACCAGACCGGCCCAATCCATGCTGGAACCGTATTCCCACTGTTCACCAGGCTCAAACAGCAAGGGCGTCATGAGTGCCGCCAACGATCCACTGATGATGCTGGGTTGGCGTCCTTCCTGGACTAGCCTGTTGTAGTTCTCGTTAAAGAATTCATAACCCAGGCCTGCGGTATGAAGCAGAAGCATCCGCGTGGTGATGTGTTTTTTTGGCGCGCGAAGCCGCGGGGTGCCGTCGATATCAAACCCTTCGAGCACCTTGAGTTCGCCGATCATCGGCACATAGTTCCTGGCAGGCGCATCGAGATCCAGTAGGCCGTCCTCGACCAACTGAAGCACCGCCGTGGCGGTTATCGCTTTAGTCGTCGAAAACATGGCGAAAACACTGTCGGTCGTCATTGCACCGGCTTGACCGAGCGTCCGTTGACCTGAAGCTCCTTCGTAGAGCAAACCGTCGCGCCCGGTTATTGCTGCGACTACGCCTGGGACGCGCTGCGGTCCAGCGGTGACGGTATCGAGCAAGTGGTTGAGTGATGATGTAAACACTGGATTCATTATTCTTATTCTCCTTACACCCGACCCATAGTCCGCTCGGCTAGAGCCTATGGCGGGGTGTGCAGTGGCAGGACTGACTGGACCGACGTGAAGCGATGAACGTCGGTCAGTGGAGAGTAAGAAGATAAAATTAAAGCGTCTGTCGGCTGCCGGCAGAGGGTGTCGGAATCAGGCACTTATTTAAGTGCCGCGCAGGTGGGCTTGATAGACAGTTTCCGACAAGCACCGGCAACCCATAACGACTGATAGGGAAGTACAACAGACTCAGTTGCAAAGCCTGTCGTACTACTGAGTTCATTTGGACTCGGTATCAGGGTTGAGGGTTGGAACGCAATGGCGAACGCATCTATGCCATTCGCTCCAGTTGTGCCTGCCGTCTTTATTGGCTGGAGCGAATGGCCCCTCCATCAATCAACAGGTTCTGCCCGGTCAGGTAGCCCGCATGGCTGCTGCAAATGAAGGCGCACAGAGCGCCGAACTCCTCGGGTGAGCCGAAGCGTTTGGCAGGAATTTCGCTACGGCATTCGCCGAGGAATGCCTCACTGTCTTGCCCCGATTCTTCGGCAGCAGCGACCAGGTTGTCACGCAGTCGATCGGTGTCGAATGAGCCCGGTTGCAGGTTGTTGATCGTCACATTCCGACTGGCGATGTTTTCTTGCCGGGCAAGCCCTGCGATAAATCCCGTCAGACCACTGCGCGCGCCATTGGAAAGACCCAGGCTTTCGATCGGGGACTTCACGGCACTCGACGTGATGTTGATGATTCGGCCAAATCCGCGGGTCGCCATGCCGTCTACCGTTGCCTTGATCAGCTCGATAGGGGTGAGCATGTTGGTATCCAATGCCTTCAGCCAGGCGTCGCGGTCCCATTCGCGGAAATCCCCGGGAGGAGGGCCTCCAGCGTTGTTGATCAAAATATCGAAATGCTCATGGGCCATGAGGGCGGCCGCGCGACCCTCGGGCGTTGAAATGTCTCCGGCTACGGCGATGACCGTCACTTCAGGATTGATCGCTCTGAGCTGACGGGCTGTTTCATTCAGCGTCTGTTCGCCTCGGGCGGTGATCACCACGTTCACGCCTTCGCTGACGAGTGCCTGTGCGCAGGCTTTACCCAGGCCTTTGCTGGCCGCGCACACCAGCGCCCAGCGTCCTGCTATTCCAAGGTTCATGCGTGTTTTCCTGAAAGAAGGAAGCTCAAAGAAAGTGGTTGCCTGCTGCAGCATCCATGCTCACGCATGATTCGCAGTGACAGGCAGGTTTGGCGATCGAGTACTGATGCCCATAAAGCGCCGCACTCTCTCTCCTTCGGCATCGCAGCGTATGGTTTCAGGTGCGGCATCCAGTTGGATATTACCGTTCTCCATGAACACGACCCGGTCGGATATCGACATGGCAAAATCCATTTCGTGGGTGACGATAATCATGGTCATGCCTTCACTGGCAAGGTCGCGTATGACGTTCAGCACATCGCCCACCAGCTCTGGATCGAGCGCTGACGTAGGCTCGTCGAACAGCATGATGTCCGGTTCCATGGCCAAAGCACGCGCGATTGCCACGCGCTGTTGCTGTCCGCCGGAGAGTTGGTGCGGGTACTTGTGGGCATGGGCGAGCAGGCCGACCTTGTCCAGCAGCGCATACGCACGGTGTTCGCTCAGCTCGCCAGGGATGCCGTGGTAACGCGGCGCCAGCGTGACGTTGTCGAGAATGGTGCGGTGCGGGAACAGATTGAAGTTCTGGAACACCATGCCAATGTGCCGCACGCCTTTGCGCAGACGGGCGCTGTTGGGTTTGTCCGACGCTTCGATGAATTTTTCACCGAACAACAGAATGTCGCCGGTATCGATGGTTTCCAGGCCGTTGACCGTGCGGATCAGCGAAGTTTTGCCGGAACCGGATGGGCCAATGATCGAGATCACCTGGCCGTATTCGACATTCAGATCGATCCCCATCAGCACTTGGTGCGTGCCATAGCTCTTCTGGATGTTCTTCAGTTGCAGGATTGGCGTCGTGTTGTTGCCCGCGGCTTTACGCGCAATGTCGGGCAAGGCTTCGGCGCAGGCCTTGAGCTTGACCACGGCGGCGGCATCGAGTGTATGCGGCTTGCGGAAGTTCAGGTCCAGGTAGCGCTCCAGGCGCTGCAGGAAAAAGCCGAACACGGTGACGATCAGCACGTAGTACACGCCCACCGCCGCCAGGGTTTCCATGACCAGGAAGTTGGTGGCATAGAGGCGTTGGCCGACCGTGAGGATTTCGGTCAGGGAGATGACGGAGACAAGCGACGTCAGCTTGACCACCGTGATGTATTCATTGATCAACGTCGGCAGCGAGATACGGAAAGCCTGGGGGATCACGATCAAGCGCTGCATGCCGAACAGGCCGACACCCAGCGCGCGGCCTGCTTCCTTTTGGCCCTTGGCCACGGAGATCAGGCCACCACGGTGGATCTCTGCCATGTAAGCCGCTTCCGTGACCACCAAGGCAAGCAAGCCGGAGTAGAAGGGGTTCGACAGAATCGGTCCGCTACCGGGAAACAATTGGGGCAAGTTGTAGACGAAGACCACCAGCACCAGCAACGGGATGCTGCGGAAGAACCAGATGTAGACCGCCGCGGGAATGCGCAATAGGGGCGACTGGGACAACTTGGCCGTGGCCAGGCCAAAGCCCAGCAGCATGCCGAGGAACCAGGCCAGGGCACTGAGCTGGACCACCGTGACGCAGGCCTTCCAAAAGTCCGGCAGGGAGAACAGGGAGAAGAAATACGACCAATCGAATTGCATAGGGCACCTCGATCTGCCACCCCGGTGCAGGGGCGGCAGATGACCAGACTACAAGGACACGTTCTTAGTGGGCAGTCGGTTCTTCCAAGCCATATTTCTTAAGAATAGCGGCGTATTCACCGCTCTTTTTCGTCTCTTCGAAGGCTTTTTGCACGGCCTGGAATGTTTCGTCGTTACCCTTCTTGACGAAGATACCGAGGGTTTGTTGATAGATCGGGTGTTCGGTGGTGATCACTACCCGGCCATTGGTTTTTTCCGCGATCATTTTGGCAGCGCCAGCGATTTCAACCTGGGCCTGAATGTTTTTGGACAACAGGGCCTGGGTCACTTCGGGCGCAGAAGGGTACTCGCTGACGGTGATCGCGCCTTTGTTATTCGGCACGCAGTACTCATCGGAGAGTTTCTTGAATTCCTTGACCCAGGTGGTGCCCTGTTCCAGACCCAGTTTCAAGCCGCACAGGTCTTCAGGTTTTTTCGCATTGATCTCGCTGCCCTTGGGCACCATGACCGCGGCACCAGTGTTGGCATAGGCGATGGTCTGGGCCTGAGTCTGGCGCTCCGGTGTGATGTACATGCCGGAAATGACCGCGTCGTATTTGGCGGAGTTCAGGCCCAGGATCAGGCTCGGGAATTTGGTGTCGATGAACTCCACCTTGGCGTTCATGTGCTTGGCCAGGGCGGCTGCCAGTTCCGGGTCTGAGCCCACCACGTTTTTGTCTTTGTCATAGGACTCAAAAGGAGGGTAGGTGATTTCCATGCCGACCTTGAACGTGTCTGATGCGGCCATGCTCAACGAGGCACCGAGCATACCGGCTGCCAATACAGCCAAGCTCAAAAGGGTTTTTTTATTGTTTTTCATTGTTCACTGACTCCGGCGTAGGTAAGGGGTAACTGAAAGCTTCAATCAGGACGGTTGCGCCTGATTTTTCAAATGTCCGAAACTGGCGGGCTTGCGTGCCTTGCCTGGCAGTTGAACGTCCCCATTGGCCACCCTCTGGCGCAGATACTGATAGGTCTGCAGTGCCTGGCCGTACATGTGTTCGCCGATCGTGATTTCTTCGTAGTCGTTGCCTCCCTGGGTGAACCCGGGCAGCGGTTTGATCTGGGTGTGATAGTCGCAGGCATAAAACAGAGGAAAGGAATAACGCTCCTCCTTCACGCTCCGCACCCGGTGCGCAGTGGCAACGAATGCGCCTGCTGTCATCACTTCCAGCATGTCGCCGATGTTGACCACAAAGGCATCGGCCATCGGTGGTGCATCGATCCATTGTCCAAGGTTGTTCATCACCTCAAGGCCTGGTTTGTCGGCCAGGAGGATGGTGAAGCACTCGTAATCAGTATGGGCGCCAAGGCCCGGTGCGTCATGGGCGGCACCGTCGAAGGGGTAGTGGATCAGGCGCAGCTTGGACGGCGGGCGGGTGACCAGGCTGTCGAAATAGTTTTCATCCAGCCCCAGGGTCAGGGCAAAGCCGCCGAACAGGCGCCGGCCCAAGGCGAAGATCGCTTCATAGTAGGCCTGCACCGACGCCTTGAAACCCGGCAGTTGTGGCCAGTCGTTGGGCCCCAGCAATGGGGTGTTGGCCAGCACCAGCGGATCATCGGCCGGGACTTCGAAGCCGACGTCGAAGGCTTCCTTGTGGTCCGGCTTGCCTTTGGAATAGACCTCTTCGCCTTCGGGCACAAAGCCCTTGTGGGTTTGCGAGGTGCCGATGTAGTGCCGCATCTTGGTGTCGAAGGGCTGGTCGAAAAAGTCCTTGGCCGCCTTGCGCAGGTTGGCGATCAATTGCGGGTCGATACCGTGATTGGTGATATAGAGGAACCCGACTTCGCTGGCGGCGCGCCCCAAATGTTCGGCCACGGCCAGGCGGTGTTCCAGTTCGACGCTGTACAGACCGGCGATGTTGACCACCGGGATGCTATTGAAGTTGGCTTTGTGTGTGTCAGTGCTGGCGCTGTTGTTTTTATCATCAGGCATGACGCATCGGCTCCCTAAGGATGGCTTGAGTGGTGGAAACGCTCGAAGTGTTCGCGCTCGGTCTGGCCCATCCACACGTTCAATGACCACAGGTCGGCGACCGGGACATTGGTGAAGGGCAAATGATGCAGGTAGCCGTCAGCGCCGAATTCCGGGGTCAGGGTACTGACCTGGTAACCGCGGGCTTGCTGCGAGCGCCAGATGCTTTCCCAGTGCTGCTGATGGAAAGCCAGTTCTTTTGCATATTCGGGAGCCGCCGGGTGCGGAACCTGTGGGCCCTGGTCGTAACCGACCCGTGCCTGGATATGGTGAACCCGCTCGATGAAAGCGCTCAGATCATCGGCCGGGTCATTCAACAGACGCTCGCAGGTCACGACCCAATGGCTGATGTCACTGGTGAACAACAGATCGGGCTGTTGCCGGATCAACTCCAGGGTCACCCAGGGGTTGAACAGCGAACGCGAGCGGTGAGTTTCGAAACTGCAGACCTGGCCGTGCTTGCGCGCCAGATCCAGCGCCTGGCCAAAAAACTCCACTTGTTGGGGCAAGGACCAGCGGTCATTGCCCGCCAGCACGTTGACGAAATGTGGGCCGAGCTCGGCGGCCCAGGCGAGTTTCTGATCGAGGTCATTGAGGTGAACGGCAGGGGGCGCCGACTGGTCCGGCAGCACATCGTATGCAGTGAAAACCGTGCTGATGTAACCCAGGCGATTGGCCTGGAGAAAGGCGGCGAACTCGGCCCGTTCACGGGCGTCCAGTGGCAGACGTGCTTCCATTCCATCAAAGCCCGCCTGCAGCAGCTCTTCAAGCGCCTGGGCCTTGCTGGCGGTGTAACCCCACAGCGTGCGGAAAATTTCCAGCTTCATCGGTGATCCTCAAAAATCCTCAGGCCTACTGCAAAAGCACTTCGACAAAGCCAGCCGGCGCTGCCGTGGCTGGTTCGCTGTGGAGCCGATGTTAGGCATAGGCGGCGGGGTGGAAGAATCCGAAATTTCAAATGAATACTTCAGACTTCCGTCAACAAATAGCTAGCTATTTATCGCGTTTTTCAAGGGGGATTTTATGGGCGAGTAGGTGTCTATGCTGGCTATTAGCGAGGGGTGCCATTGTTACGGCATCATTTTGAAGAGTCCCAAGCGAGACTGGGGCGTTAATGGTCCGCTTCTGGGGTGATAGCCGTTTGTGGCGAAGGGCAGCAGTCCACCCAATGCTGCCGGTGGCGGCAGGCAGAAAACGGTGAAAAGTAGACATTCATTCGTGTCGGCCAAGGACGAAATGAACCTACGATTGAATAGATAATGATGCGGTCATCTTCGTGTGACACACCGCCAGAATTTCATCCGCCAACGCCGAGTCGTCAGGACAGGCGCGCGATAACATGATCGCACCGACCGCGCGCGCCAACAGGTCGATCACTTTCTCCCTAGCCTCACCCGCTGGCGCATCCGGCCCGGTCGGGTATTTTTCGCCGAGAATTTGCAGCGTGCGCTCAATGCCCTCAGCGAATGCTGACTTCACATCGCCGGACTGACGCGCAGCGTCGCCGCACAACGCTGCCATGGTGCAACCCGTGGCGCGCCCGTCGCGATGATCCCTGGACACATACACATCGATGAAATCCTTGATGCTCAGTGCTTCAGCGCTGATCAGCGATTGCGCAAGGCTGTTGGCCGAGGCCTCAGCCATCAAGTCGGCCTTCGAACCGAAATGTTTGTAGAAACCGCCATGGGTGAAACCGGCAGCGGCCATCAAGTCGGCCACGCCGACACCGTCAAAACCGCGTTCGCGAAACATGGCCGAGGCCGTTTCGACGATGTGCTCCCGATTGGCCTGGGCCTGGGCCTTGCTCACTCGCATGTTCGATACCTCGTTACCGCTGGAAATTCGTGGGTTGATGATACATGGATGTTGATCATAATCAAAATTGTTGACAGTTTAGATTTCGATCATCATCCTAAATGCCGGCGATATGAAATTCACCAACGGGCACGGAACAAACACTTATGAGCGACCAGAATCTGTTTACCCCTTACACGCTTGGCACGCTGAAACTGTCAAACCGCGTGGTTCTCGCCCCGCTGACGCGCAATCGCGCCGGAAAAGGCTTTGTACCGAGTGAATTTGCTGCTGCCTATTACAGCCAGCGAGCCAGCGCGGGCTTGCTGATTTCCGAAGCCTCGCAGATATCCCAGCAGGGACAGGGCTATCAGGACACACCAGGCATTTACACACCGGCTCAGATAGAGGGATGGCGCAAGGTGACCGATGCCGTGCACGCCAAGGGCGGGAGAATTTTCCTGCAACTGTGGCATGTGGGCCGTGTTTCCCACGTCGATCTGCAACAGCACGGCGCGGCGCCGGTAGCCCCTTCCGCGCTTCGTCCCGCGACCAAGGTGTTCGTCAACAACCACTTCGAGGACGTTTCCGAGCCACGAGCATTGGAAGCTGACGAATTGCCGGGCATCGTCAACGATTTCCGCCAAGCGGCGGCAAACGCCATTGCGGCAGGCTTCGATGGCGTGGAAATCCACGGTGCAAACGGCTATTTGCTGGATCAGTTCATCAAGGACGGCTCCAACCTGCGTACTGATGCGTACGGCGGCTCAATCGCAAACCGTGCGCGTCTGCTGCTGGAAGTGACGGCTGCCGTGGCCGCCGAGATTGGTGCTGATCGCACGGGCATTCGCCTTTCGCCTGTCTCGCCGGCCAATGGTGTATCGAGCCGTGATCCGCAGGCTCAGTTCGATTACATCGTCGATCAACTCAATGCTCTGGACATCGTTTATCTGCACGTCGTCGAAGGCGCGACCGGTGGACCTCGCGACATGGCGCCCTTTGATTTCGGCGCCTTGCGTCTGCGCTTCAAGAACACCTACATCGCCAACAATGGCTATGACCTGGGCCTGGCCACGGAACGCCTTGCGCATGACAAGGCCGACCTGATCGCCTTTGGCCGTCCTTTTATCGGCAACCCTGATCTGGTGGAGCGGCTCAAAACAGGTGCGCCACTGTCCGCCTTTGACCCTTCCACGCTCTACGGCGGCGGAGCGGCGGGATACATCGACTACCCGACGCTTGACGAATCCAGTGCTGTCGCGAACCAGGCACAAGCTGATCGGGCCTGATTTTGATCGTGCATCCATCCCCATTCATGTTCCCGAAAAAAGAGCTGACATTATGACTACTCGTCCTACCGTTCTCATCACTGGCGCTTCCACCGGCATCGGCGCGGTTTATGCCCAACGTTTCGCCCAACGCGGGCATGATCTGGTGTTGGTCGCCCGCGACCACTCGCGACTGGAAACGCTCGCCGCAAAGTTGCGTGGCGAACACAACGTTGCCATTGAGGTGGTTCCGGCCGACCTGACTCAACTCAGCGACCTGCACACTGTCGAAGCGCGCCTGCGGGATGACGAGCGCATCGGCATCCTCGTCAACAATGCCGGTGCCGCGCAGTCCGGCACCTTCATCGAGCAAAGCACCGACAGCGTTGCGCAGCTGGTGGCCCTCAACACCACTGCACTGGTGCGACTCGCCAGCGCCATCGCGCCACGCCTGGCCAAAGCAGGTGAAGGCGCGATCATCAACATTGGTTCGGTGGTGGGCCTGGCGCCTGAATTTGGCATGTCGGTCTATGGGGCGACCAAGGCGTTTGTGCTGTTCCTTTCCCAAGGCCTGAGCCTGGAACTTTCGCCTCTGGGTGTTTATGTGCAAGCCGTATTGCCCGCCGCCACCCGCACGGAGATTTGGGACCGCGCCGGTATCGACATCAACACCTTGAGCCAAATCATGGAAGTGGATGACCTGGTCGATGCCGCACTGGTCGGCTTCGACCGCCGCGAACCGGTGACCATTCCTCCGTTGCAAGAAGGCGAGCGCTGGGATGCCCTGCAAACCGCACGTCAGGGTCTTTTGTCGCAGATCAGACAGTCCGCCGTGGCGCCACGCTATTTGACTCAAGTCTGAACCCTGTCGAGCAGGTCGGCCTCGCCCCGCAATCGGACGGAATAAACATGACTCTTTTGGCTAGAAGCAATCATCCAGGTTCGCAGTCGTCATTTATCAACGCGGCGAACCAGTCGGTCCTGGTTGGCGGGATACCTTTCGCCTATCGTGATCAGGGACCCAGAACGCAGGTCCCGCTGGTCATGTTCAACCATTGGGGGGCGGTGCTGGATAACTTTGACCCCAGGATCGTTGACGGTCTGGCAAAAAACCGGCGTGTCATCACCACCGATTACCGCGGTATCGGTGGCTCGGGTGGCGCCGCGCCATTGACCGTCGGTGAGATGGCTGACGATGGCATCGGCTTTATTCGTGCGTTGGGTTTGGACAAGGTTGACCTGCTCGGCTTTTCACTCGGAGGCTTCGTCGCTCAAGACATCGCCCTGAAAGCTCCCGAACGCGTGCGCAGGCTGATCCTCACCGGAACCGGCCCGGCCGGCGGCACAGGCATCGACAACGTCGGCTCGGTGACCTGGCCGTTAATGATCAAGGGTCTGCTGACGCTACGAGATCCCAAGTTCTACCTGTTCTTTACCACCACGGCCAACGGCCAACGCGCTGCGTCCGAGTATTTGCAACGATTGAAAGAGCGCCGGCAAGACCGGGACAAAGGCCCGACACCCCGCGCGTTTTTACGGCAATTGAAAGCCATTACTGCGTGGGGCAAGCAAGCGCCGCAAGAACTCG
The DNA here is from genome assembly GCF_003254125.1 of Pseudomonas sp. 478. Classification (NCBI taxonomy): domain Bacteria; kingdom Pseudomonadati; phylum Pseudomonadota; class Gammaproteobacteria; order Pseudomonadales; family Pseudomonadaceae; genus Pseudomonas; species Pseudomonas sp. 478. The sequence continues at coordinate 40,994 of NZ_QKZG01000022.1, read as the reverse complement.
GTCGCCTGCGGATGCCGACGCTGATAGCCAACGGGGACAACGACATCATGGTGCCCACTGTCAACTCGCTTGAGCTGGCAAAGCGAATCCCCAACGCGCAACTGATCATTTACCAGGACGCCGGGCACGGCAGCATTTTCCAGCACCATACCGATTTCGTGGCCAAGGCTTTGGCGTTCCTCGACGGCTGACAACCTGAACGTCGCATCGCATCAACGTTGCCGGGGCCGTGCCCCATTCTCATTCCACCGACAAGAGCAGCTGCAACATGAAGGCATTTTTTATCGACCGCTACGGCAAGCAGAACGGAATGATTGGCGAAGTGCCCGATCCTGCGGTCGGTGCGCATGACGTGCTGATCCAGGTGCATGCAACGAGCGTGAACCCGTTGGACTCGAAGATCAGAACCGGGGAATTCAAACTGATCCTGCCCTATACATTTCCATTGGTATTGGGCAATGACCTGGCGGGTGTGGTCGTTCGCACGGGCTCGGCGGTGAAGCGATTCAATCCAGGAGACGAAGTCTATGCACGCCCTCCCGAGGATCGGATCGGGACGTTTGCCGAACTGATCGCCGTGAACGAAAACGCGCTCGCGATGAAACCCTCGAACCTTGACATGGCCGAAGCGGCGTCCGTCCCCTTGGCCGCCTTGACGGCCTGGCAGGCGCTTGTTGAGACCGCCCAGGTGAAAAAAGGCCAGAAGGTGTTGATTCATGCCGGATCCGGCGGTGTCGGCACGTTTGCCATCCAGCTCGCCAAACACCTCGGCGCCTTCGTTGCGACGACCACCAGCACGGCGAATGTCGAATGGGTGAAGGCGCTCGGGGCGGATGTGGTCATCGACTACAAGCAGCAAGATTTTGCAACCGAATTGCACGATTTCGACGTGGTATTGAACAGCCTGGGCAACGATGTACTGATTAAATCAGTCGAAGTTCTCAAGCCCGGTGGGCAGCTCATTTCCCTCTCCGGACCACCGACAGCAGAATTTGCCCAAGAGCAAGGCTTGTCCTGGATGCTACGGCAAGTCATGCGCCTGCTGAGCAGCGGTATTCGTAGAAAAGCCCGCAAGCATGGGATGAGCTATGCATTTTTGTTTATGCGTGCCGACGGGGTGCAACTGCAAAAAATCACCTCGCTTATCGAAGCTGGCGTCATCAAACCGGTCATCGATCGTTCCTTCCCTTTTGAATCGACTGCAGAGGCGTTGCGGTACGTCGAACAGGGCAGATCAAAAGGCAAAGTCACCATAACAATCAAATAAGCGCACTACACAAAATGTCCGTAGATAACGTGCATGCCGCCAAGTATCAGACTCCAGCGCCTGAACCAGAGGAGCAGCCACCGCACAACAGGCACACACAGGAGCAGTTGCAGCCGGAAGTCGCACCTCTAGAAAAGCCGATGATCATTTGGCGTAGCTTGATGCTTGAGCAGTAACGAGAAATGATTGAAGCCGCTCCTCAATCGAAACAATGCTTACATCGCCACAAGCTCGTAACGAATGGCAAGTTTGCATCAAAAGCGGATGTAGGCCGAACGTCCGCTAATGGCCTGCGCAGTATTAATGCCCCGGCATTGGACTGCTTGGGCGTTTTACATCGCGTTTTCGCCTGACCGAGCCAGGGCTCGCAATGCGGCTCGGTTGAGGCAACCGGGGTGTACGCAGTAACAGGCTGATTTCTTCTGCGCTGACCGCTTTGCTGAAAAAGTGGCCCTGAATCTCATCGCAGCCGTTTTCACGCAGGAAGGTTTGCTGCTCTTCGGTTTCGACACCTTCGGCAATGACCTTGAGGTTCAGTTTGTGCCCCAACGAAATCACCGCGGTGGCGATGGCTTTGTCGTTCTCGTTGTCGGGCAGGTCGCGCACGAAAGACTGGTCGATCTTGAGTCTCGCGATCGGAAAGCTTTTCAATGCTGCGAGGCTGGAGTAGCCGGTGCCGAAGTCGTCGATCGAGAGGCTGATCCCCATTGATTGCAGTTCCTTCATTTTGCTGATGGCTTGCTGAAGGTCTTGCATGATCAGGCTTTCGGTCAGCTCCAGCTCAAGGTACATCGGGTCCAGCCCGGTTTCTTGCAAGGCATGCATCACCCGGTCGATCAGGTCCCTTTCGACGAACTGGCGTGCAGAAATATTCACCGACATGGTGATCGGCGGCCAGCCCGCATCCTGCCAGGCCTTGTTCTGTCTGCACGCGGCATGAATCACCCAGTCGCCGATGGGCACGATCAACCCGGTTTCTTCGGCCTGCGGAATGAATTTGATGGGAGACACGATGCCGAGCTCGGGGTGCTGCCAGCGGATCAGTGCCTCTACGCCGATAATCTGGCCTGACTGCAAATCCACCTGTGGCTGGTACAGCAGCAGGAACTCGTCATGGTTGAGTGCGTTTCGAAGCCCGTCTTGCATGGCGAGCTTGCCCTGAACCTTGTTATTCATCTCGCTCGTATAGAACTGGTAACTGTTGCGACCCAGTTCCTTGGCCCGGTACATGGCGGCATCCGCGTTGCTGAGCAACGTGTCGGTATCGCTGCCGTCGGCAGGGTAGGTGGCCAACCCCATGCTGCAGGTGACGTGGAGTGTATGCCCGCTGAGTTGAATCGGTCGCAGGATGGCTTCCTGGATTTTGTGCAGGGCTGGAGTAACGCCGTCGAGGTCTGAGGGCTGGTCGAACAGGATGATCACAAACTCGTCGCCACCCAGTCGCACGACGGTGTCGGTGCGGCGTACGCACTCCAGCATGCGCTGGGCGACGGTTTTCAGCAGTTCGTCTCCAGCACTGTGCCCAAGGCTGTCATTCACCAATTTGAATTTGTCCAGATCGAGAAACACCACCGTCACCAGGCGGTCGTAGCGCTGGGCATAAAGCATTGCCTGCTTGAGACGGTCTTCGAGCAGTGTGCGATTCGGCAGCCCGGTCAGTGCGTCATGGTCGCCCATATAGCGAATGCGCTTTTCGGTAAGCTGGCGTTCTATCGCAATACCGGCAAGCGGTGTCGCCATGTCAATCAGTCGCGTCTCGGCCGAACTGGGGCTGCGTACGGTATTGGAATACAAGGCAAACGTCCCCAATACCTTTCGCTCATGGGACAGAATCGGCGTCGACCAGCAGGCGCGAAATCCATAGGGCGCAGCGGCTGAACGGTACGCTTCCCACAGCGGATCCAGCTCGATATCCGTGACGATGACCGGTTCTCGTCGATACACCGCGGTGCCGCATGAACCGACGTTCGGACCGATTGCAATCCCGTCAATGAGCTGGTTATAGGCTTTCGGCAAACTGGGGGCCGCCCCGTGCAGCAGGTGTTTGCCATCCTCATCCAGCACCAGGATGGACACCATCATCCCCTTCAACTGGGACTCCACCAGGTGAGCCAGGCTGTCGAGGACTTCTGCCAGCTCGGTGCTCCTGGCGATCAGCTCCAGGACATGACGTTGTCCGGCACGGATCACGGCTTCTTGCTCCAGTCGGCTGTTTTGCAGGGCGAGCCGCTCTGTGGCGATACTCAATTGGACCGTTCTTTTTTCCAGTTGAAGTCGGTCTTTGAGGAATTGATTCACCGCGCGAGCCATGTTGCCGATCTCGTCTTTCCCATGTTCTGCCATCATCAAATGCGTTTTGTCAGTGTGTTCCTGACGCAATTGCCGGCTAATTTCATTCAGACGCATGAGCACATGACGGCCCATGAAGACCCGGGTCACGAACCAGGCGAATACCAGGCTGGCGCCCAACATGATCAGCACCCATTGCTGGCTACGATTTGAGGCTTCGACCAGGCGTTGCAGGGCTTCGCGATAGTCTTCGGTGTAAGCGCTGGATTGCGCACGGGCCACCGCGACCAGAACCCCGGCCTCATTCTTCAGTTCCTCATTGAAGCGCTGTATGACGTTGTGCTGATTGATGAGCTTCAGGCGCAGGGAGAAGAGATCAGGTGTCTTCACATCCGCGCCGGGTAACTGGCCTGCGGTGCGTGACAGGCGCTCATATCGGATCCGCAGCCGTTGCACGGCATCACTGTCAACAGCCTGCGGCAGATCGAAAAGTAACACCGCCAGTTCGAGGCTGGCCTGGGTCTGAGTCGCGGTTAACCGGGCGGTGTGATCCTCCATGGTTTGTTCGAAGGTGACCTCGGTTTGCAGCAGGCCTTCTCGCAGCTGAGCAACGATGTTGGCGGTATTGCGGAACATCTGACTCGACTGATGCATGTCGAGTATCGCCACGCCACTGTTCGCGGCAGTCAGCTGCTGCACCAGTTGATCAAGGGCTTCAAGCTGTTCGACGGTCGCCGCATAGCTTGAACGCAGGGTGTCGGGGGAGCGGGTTGTCAGAAGCTGATCAGTCTGGCGTTCGATCAGCAAGGTACGCTGCAGCATGTCTTGCCCATCTTGCATGCGGACCAGTCGTTCATCCGTCAGCTGGCGGGTGGCGTTGTTTGACGTGCGCACGGCGTAGACCGCCGTTGCACCACTCGCCAGGATCAGCAGCGCCAGCGTCAGAAACGCCAGTGTGAACTGTGCGCGTAGCGATTGCGGCAATAGCCGGCGTCCGAGCCGGGAAATAACGTCCAATGTCATGGATTCCATTGGTGGCGATAGATGTCTCGATAGCCATTGTCAGGGTCGTACTGGAATTTCTTCCCGCCGTCGAAGGCAATATTGTCGGCATTGACCAGGTGAATCGGCGCGACGAAGCCGCTCACCGGCTGACCTGCAAACAGCCGGTTCAATTCATCCATCACTTGCCAGCCATGCAGGTTGAGCGGCTCGGCCACGGTGACGGTCTGGTAGGTTTTTGCCTGGATGCGCAAGAAAGCCGAAGCGCTGCCATCACCGGCAGACAACAGACTGATGCCGTCGCTGGGTATTGCGGCGTTGGTCAATGAGGCAATCGAGTAGTCGAAATAGATATCGTTGATGGCCAGCGTATGGGTCCAGCGCTTGCCATAGCGCTGAAGCAGCTCCTTGGTGATCGCCGGCATCTTCTCGCCACTTTCGGAGATCGCGACATCGCGCACTTCCAGTAACGTACATTCCTGACAGGCGCGAATGACGTTTTCCATGGCCTTGGCTTTCGCCATGGCGATGCTGTACTTGGAGTCGGTCAGGATGACCACGCCGGCGTGTCCGTTTGACTGTGCCACCGCCGCCATGGCCGTGAGGCGAGCCACTTCGAGCGGGTCGGTCGTGACGTTCATGGCCACCGGCGTGCCGTCAATCGGCCCGGGCCGTGCCCCGGCGTGCCAGGCAACCACCGGCACATCCCTGTTGGCGAATTGGATCAGTGCCGCATTGTTCTCAAGGGCATCGGAGCCGCACAGAATGAGGCCGTCGGGTTTCGCTGCCAGGGCATCGGAAAAGGCCTTGGCGCGTCCGGCCGATGATCCAGCGCCGTCGAATATCTTCAGCGTCCAGCCCATCGCCTTGGCAGCCTCGCGAGCACCTTGCGCGACACCGACAATTCCGCCGTTACGCAAATCTTCTGCGACAAAGGCGATGCTCTTGCCCGGCAGGGCTTGCGGGCCGGACTCAGGGCCGCTCCAGCGAACGGCTTCGAGGGTGGCCCTGGAAACGATTTCCTGCGCTTGAATCACCGTAACCGTGGCGTTTTCGGCACCCGCTGTGGTTGGCAGGTTCTGGCCGAATCCGGGCGTTGCGGTGAAAAGACAGAAAACCGTAATTGAAGCGATCCAGAATAGCCCGGGTCTGGAGTCGATGGCGCGATCAAAGTCTGGCATGGCGTCCCTTTTTGCCAAGAGTGCAGCGTTCACTGTCCGAAAGGATAGTCGGTTCTGCTGTCATCCGGTCTTTTGTGAGTAAAGTGCGCGAACTTTAGTCCTGAACATTCAGGAAACGGGACAGGGTCCATGGCACAAAACAAGGGACGAAGGCCAATTGCATCGTTGACTACATTGAGTGGATTTACAAGGCTTCGACTTTGCTTAAACACCCGTCAAAAAAAGCGTCAGCCCAAACGCGGATAGTGTCGTTCCTTGACTGATTGGCATTACGGCACACCCACGCCTTTACAAAGCGCTGTTGTACAAATCCGTCACCAGCATGCAACCGGGGGCGTGTGTGATGCACAGTGGCGGGCGTGAGGCCTGCACCACCGATTGAGGTGTCACACCGCACGCCCAGAACACCGGTATTTCGTCAGCTTCAATGGGGACGGCGTCGCCGTAGTCCGGGGTATCGAGCGCGTGGATGCCGATCAGCGACGGATCGCCGATGTGCACGGGAGCGCCGTGGACATTGGGCATGCGTGCGGTGATTTGAATGGCCTGGATGGCGGCAGCGGCTTTCATCGGCCGCATGCTCACCACCAGCTTGCCGCCGAGGCGAGCGGTGGGGCGTGTGTCGATGTTGGTCTGGTACATGGCGACATTGCGCCCCAGATCGATGTGCTTGAGGGGGATGCCGGCATCCAGCAACGGTTGTTCGAAGGAGAACGAGCAGCCGATGGCGAAGGCTACCAGGTCATCCTGCCAAAGATGCTCGATATCCAGCGGTTCTTCGCTCAGTTCGCCATGGCGATAAACCCTGTATCGGGGCACGTCGTGGCGAATATCAATGGCTGCTCCGAGATGGCGGAAATAAGGATCGCCCGGTTCGGTAATGTCGAGCAACGGGCAGGCTTGACGATTGAGGGTGCAATACCTGAGGAACTCGCTGGCCCAATCACCGGGCAAAATCACGATATTGGCTTGCACCCGGCCTTGGCCCAAGCCGCTGGTGTGACCCTGATAGTGCCCGGCGGCGATGCTTTGGCGCAGGGCGAGAGGGGTGCTGCGCTGCAGTTGTTCGAAGGGCAGGGTAGGTTGGTTCATCATGGCATCTCGGCAGGTTCGTTGACCCTTTTTAGAAAACCGTAGTGATGCCGTCCAACAAGGAATGTTGTTGCCCTCAGACAACTAAAAGTTATTCAGGGGGCAGTCGGCTGTCGAGGCCCGGTGCCGCCACCATAAGTAACGGACCGACATCCGCAGCGTATTGGCAGACCACCTGGCGGCTCATCTCGACGATGTTCTCGATCAGTTCCAGTCCGACCCCCGCGCGCCAAGAGGCCACGACATCCAGTTGCGGCAAGCGGCTGCCGGGGTCCAGCTGGATCAACTCGCCGCTGGCCAGGGGTTTGGCCACCAGTGCCGCCGGCAAGGCGCCAATACCAAAGCCGTCACGAATCAGCCGGGTCATGGCCGACACCGAGTTAACGCAACTGACGCGCGGTGCGCCGATGCCATGGGCGTGCAACAGGTTGAGCACATCCTGATGCGGTCGTGAATGTTTGACGAAGGTTATGATGCGCTCACCGGCCATCTCGGTGAGCGAGGTATAAGGTCGGGCGTAGATGGAGTTGCTGGCGGCGATCCAGTGCATGGGATAGTGCGCCAGTTCGAGGTTGCGCACGCTTTCGTGGCGGATCAGGTCCGTCTGGAAAACGATGTCCAGATAGCCCTTTTGCAATTGCTCGCAGAGATTGCGCGCGGCGTCGGCAGTGATCTCGATTTCCACGGCAGGGAAGGTCTGCATCAGGGTCGACATCAACGGGCTGAGCCAGGTGTGTATCACCGTATCCATCACGCCGATGCGCACCAGACCCTGTTGCGGGCTGGTGTTGTCCAGCGAGTGTTTTAGCGCACGCTGAACCTCGAGCATTTGCTCGGCGTAGTCGAGCACCTTGAGACCTTCGGGCGTCAGCGACACTCCGCGTGAATCGCGCACGAACAGGCGCAGCCCCAACTCATCTTCCAGCGCGGCGATCCGGCTGGAAATCGCTGCCTGTGTGCTGAACATTTTCTCGGCGGTCAGGCTGAAGCTTTGCAAGCGGGCGACCCAGACGAAGGTTTCGAGGAATTTGAGGTTCATGGCGGTTCCCTTGGCGCTTATGGCTCTTGTAATGAAGGGGCGAGTTGCAATTGTTACTCCAGAGTTCGCCATCGCGGGCATCAAATTTTCTTATGCATAACCTCGTCTTTTTCCCGTTTGACGCCGTTCTGCCCCTGCACGAAGAATCCGCCCCACGACGCAGATCGCTGCGTCCGCCCCCCACGACAACGCCTTCACAAAAAAACAATGAGGCGTGTCCGTCATCTTCGTTTGCTGCCGCAGGAACCTCTTCCATGGAAAAAATCATGACTGTCCACGTGCCTTCAAAAGCGGGGCGCACCCGCCCATTCAAGGGGTACGTCCCGGCTGGCACATTGCTCGGCCTGAGCCTGCTCTGTGCACCGGCCGCTCAGGCGGATTTCGTGGCGGACAGTAAAGGCAGCCTGGAAGCGCGCAACTTCTACTTCAACCGTGATTTTCGCCAGGACGGTTCGCGGGACAAGGCCGAGGAATGGGCGCAAGGTTTTCTGTTGCGGATGGAGTCGGGTTACACCGCCGGCACGTTCGGTTTCGGCCTGGATGTTTTGGGCATGGCCGGTTTCAAACTGGACTCCGGTGGCGGTACGGCGGGCACCAATCTGTTGCCACCGGATTTATCCGGCGGCTCGCAGGATCGCTATGGCGAGTTAGGCCTGACGGGCAAAATGCGCGTGTCCAACAGCACCCTGAAATTCGGGACATTGCAGATCAAAGACCCGGTGGTGAACTCCAACGATACCCGCCTGTTGCCGAGCACGTTCAAGGGCGGCCTGGTGAATGTGCAGGAAATCGATCGTTTGAAGCTCACGGCCGGTCAGCTCACGCAGATCAATTTCGTCGACTCCACCGACTATCAGGACATGACCGCCAACCGCATCGGCGGGCAAAGCGACAAGTTTCAGTTTGCCGGGGCGGACTATCAGTTCCTGCCGAACCTGACCGCGCAGTACCGCTACGGCCAGTTGGAAAACATCTACCAGCAAAATTACCTCGGGCTGGTGCACACGCTGGATCTGGGCTCCGGCCAGTCGCTCAAGAGCGACGTGCGCTATGCACGCAGCACCGAAGACGGCAACTTTCGTGATATCGACAACCAGGCCTTCGGTGCGTTGTTCACCTATAGCCTCGGTGGTCATGCGCTGGGCGTTGGCTATCAGCGCATGAGCGGCGACGATCCGTTTCCGTATATCGGGCGCAGCGATCCGTACCTGGTCAACTTCGTGCAGATCGGTGACTTCGCCAACATCGACGAGCACTCCTGGCAGGCACGCTACGACTACAACTTTGTCGCACTTGGCGTGCCGGGGTTGACCTTCATGACGCGCTACATCTCTGGCGACAATGTGCAACGCACTGCGCCGGGCGAGGGCAAGGAATGGGAGCGCAACACCGATATCGCTTACGTGGTGCAGGACGGTTCGTTGAAAGGGGTGGGCCTTAAATGGCGCAACGCGTCAGTGCGCTCGAACTTCGGTAATGACCTGGATGAGAACCGCCTGATCGTCAGCTATACCGTGGCGCTGTGGTAGAGGCTGGGCGGACTTGATATTCGATGCAGGAATAAGCAAATCTATATTTATTCCTTTTAATGTTGATTCGTGAGGTTCATTTTGAAGGCCTGCACATCCGTGCGGATGTATTCGACATCAGACAGGAAGCCTCATCATGACCATCAAAGCGATCAACGTCCGCAACCAGTTCAAGGGTGTCATCAAGGAAATCGTGATAGGCGAAGTGGTCTCCGAAATCGATGTGCAAACCGCCTCCGGCATCGTCACCTCGGTGATCACCACCCGTTCAGTGCGCGATCTTGAATTGAAAGTGGGGAGCGAGGTGATTGCCTTCGTCAAATCCACTGAAGTCTCGATCGCCAAGCTCTGAAAGGGTGCCTATTCGTCGCTTCAGTAGAACTCACAAAAAACGCCGCTCAGTGAGCGGCGTTTCTGTTATCGGTGCTGACAGGAGAAAAGTGTCGGCGGTTGTTTCAGGTGTCCCTTTCTTCCGCAACGTAGGAAAATCAAAACTGGCGCGTCGGCGGCTATACCTTTCCCAACAGGCGACCGCCAATGCAATTGCACCGACCTTTATCACCCCAGGTGCCAGACCAACGCCGAACAACCGACCAAAAGAAAAGAATCAAAATCATGCAAGCTCATACCTACCAACTACTGGAAGTCGCCAACGGCAAACCGATCAAGCTGTGGACCGAAGGCGTCCCGGTAGAACACGAAGCCAGACAGCAATTGATGAACACCGCCAGGATGCCGTTCATCTTCAAGCATCTGGCCGTGATGCCCGATGTGCACCTGGGAAAGGGCTCGACCATCGGCAGCGTGATTCCCACAGTCGGCGCGATCATTCCAGCCGCCGTCGGAGTGGACATCGGCTGCGGGATGATCGCCGCGTGCACGTCGCTGACCGCCAGCGATTTGCCGGACAACCTGCATGGCTTGCGTTGCGCGATCGAGAAGGCGGTGCCCCATGGCCGCACCAGTGGGCGCGGCGGTCGGGACAAGGGCGCCTGGGACAGCGTTCCGCGTGAGGCTGACCGGGCCTGGGCGGCACTGGACTCGCGGTTCAAGGCGATCACCGACAAGTACCCGAAACTCGCCAACACCAACAACCGTGGGCACTTGGGCACGCTCGGCAGCGGGAACCACTTCATCGAGGTGTGCCTGGATGAAACCAACCGGGTCTGGTTCATGCTGCACAGCGGTTCCCGCGGTGTTGGCAACGCCATTGGCAACCTGTTCATTCAAATGGCCCAGGCGGATATGCGTCAGCACCTCGCCAATCTGCCGGATCGTGACCTGGCTTACTTTAAAGAGGGCAGCCGGCATTTCGATGACTACGTCGAAGCGGTCGGTTGGGCCCAGGATTTCGCCAGGCAAAACCGTGCATTGATGATGCAAGCGGTGATTCAGGCGACCCGAAAAGTGATCAACAAACCTTTTGAGGCGGCGCTGGAAGCGGTGAACTGCCACCACAACTACGTGCAGAAAGAGCGACATTTTGGTCAGGAAATTCTGGTCACCCGCAAAGGCGCGGTATCGGCGAAGAAGGGCGAGTTGGGGATTATTCCGGGATCGATGGGCGCTAAAAGCTTCATCGTCCGCGGGCTGGGGAACGAGGAGTCGTTCTGCTCCTGCAGCCACGGCGCCGGCCGCACCATGAGTCGTACCAAGGCGAAAAGCCTGTTTACCGTCGAAGATCAGATCCGTGCCACCGCCCACGTGGAGTGCCGCAAGGATGCTGCCGTCATCGATGAAATTCCGATGGCCTACAAGGACATCGACGATGTCATGCACGCCCAGCGCGAGCTGGTGGAAGTGCTGCACACCTTGCGTCAGGTGGTCTGCGTAAAAGGATAGGAAAAAGGGGCACGCGTTCATCGCCGCAGCAGTGGAGCGTGCCCTATTCAAACTGTCGCGCACTCAGGAAGGACACTACTTCACCGCATAGAATTTGCGCACATACCGCGTACTTTTCCACGCGCACGCTGCACCGAGCGGCACAAACACGCTGTCGCCGGTGTTGACCTCCACGCTCGTTCCATCAGGCGCCAGCAGGGTGACGCTGCCTTCGATCAGGTTCATCAGTTCATGGAGTTTGTGGGGCCGGGCGTGACGCTCGTACGGTGTCGAATCCCAAACGCCGACGCGCAACCGGGTGGCGTCGTCTTCGAAGGCATTGTGTGAGCGGCACTGCGGCGTCGGTCCGATCAAAATCTGCGGTTCCGGTGCGGCCGACGGCGAAAGCATGTCCAGCGGGTCGAGCGCAGTGAGGCCGGGTGTCGGCGGTGCGGTGGGGCTGGTGACTGCACAAAAGGCCCAGTACGTATCAGCGTTGGCCTGGAGTCGCAGTGATGTACCGCGACCGATCACGGCACCGGCGCCGACACCCAGTGCCAGCGTTTGCTCCTCGGATTGCAGCACGACGTGGCCGGCGTGGACCACGATCACTTCGGTGTGCGGAAAATCATCGCTATCGAGCGTTCCGCTGATGTGCACGATGCCCGCTGATACGCCATCCGGGCCGTTGTAGGCCACCTGGCGACCGTCCTTGAACGGATCGAAAGCACCCAAAGATGCTGCTGTAAAAGACGTGGCAACGCGGCCGCCGTCGGCGCGAGCCAACAGCAGAACGGTAGGTTCAGACATACGGGTGACGCTCCATAAAAAAGACGGTGAGGGATAGCGATCAGCCAATGGCTTGAGTCACCAATGCGAACTGCTGGACGCCGTTGGCTGTTTGCGGTGGCGTGCCCTTGGCCATTTGCGCCACGGTATCGACCGGCTTCAAACCCGCCGAATCGAGCCATTCGGCCAGGCCGCTGTCTGCCGGGATGTCGATTCGCACGAAGGCATCCGGCACTTGCGCCAGCAGAACGGCGATCAGGTGTTTGGCTTGTTCGAGGTTTTCGGCGACCACCGGACCGATGCAACGACCACGGCCGAAAGGGCGCAGCAAGGCGAAGGCGCGTAGCTGGCCGTCGCGTTCGATCCCCACCGAATGCTCGACCACCTCAAACAGATCGGCGAGCACCGCTTTGCGATCCAGCCCGCTGCCGGCATTGGCCAACGCCAACACACGAGCCTGATCCGCCGCGCTCAGTGCACGGCAATGTTCGCCGTCGGCCAGTGCGGCGGGTGCAGGTGGATTGGCGTTGCCCTGATGCTGCTGAATCCGGCCGAATTCGACAAAGCCCTGGCTGGCGTAAAGCGGTGCGCCGGCCAGTGTGGCGTTGAGCATCGGGGTGCGTGACTGGCAGGCGTCCAGTGCCTGTTCCATGAGCTTGCGGCCGATGCCCTTGCCCTGATAGTCATCACTGACGATCACCAGGCCAATGGTGGTGAAGCCGCCTTGGGGACAAGCGAATGCCGTGCCGATCAGACGCTCGCCATCGAGCACCACAAAGCCGTCGCTGACCCGTTGCAGCATCGCCCAGTCGTCCAGGCGATGAGGCCACTTCAACTCCACGGACAAGGCATGGGCCGAGGGCAGGTCGGCGGCCGTCATTGGCCGATAGACATAAGCAGGTCGTTGCAAGGCGGACATGGCGAGTCTCCGTTGGACAGTGTGCGCGAGCGACCGGATTTCCGGCGCGATGGTGCCTGTATCCCATCTGTGTGAAGGCCTGACAAGGGGGGCTGAAGCATTCGGCAGATTCCGCAAGCCCGAGGCCGGCAGACCACACTTACTACTTAAATGCACCGCAAGGTCGGCAGCAAATGCCAGGGCTTTTTTTCTACGATGGAGGCCAGAGTTCACGACGCCTCGTCCCTTGTTTTGGAGTGCTCCATGGATAGCTTTGATCCCCGCCTTATTGCTGTGCGCAGCGCTCACTTCATTGCTGGAATGTACCGCGATGCACAACCCGGGCTTGAGGTGGCGCGCCCCTCTGACGGCCAGGTTTATGCCCAGTTGCCAATCGCCGATGCCGACCTGGTGGATGAAGCGGTCACGGATGCCTGGCAGGCGTTCAGTCGCAGCGACTGGGCCAGCCGTCCACCCCGGGAGCGGGCGCGGGTGATGCGCCGCTGGGCCGATCTGATCGAGGCGGACGCCGCCATTCTGGCTCCGCTGGAAGCCGTGGGCTCGACGCGGCCTCATAAAGATGTGATCGCCTGGGACATTCCTTATGTCGCCGAAGGCATTCGCTTCTTCGCCGAACTGGCGGACAAGCATGGCGGCCACGTCGCGGCGACCCAGAGCGATCGACTGGGCATGCAGATCGCCGAACCTTACGGCGTCATTGCCGCCATCGCACCGTGGAATTTCCCCTTGAGCATGGCCTCCTGGAAAGTGGCCCCGGCGTTGGCCGCCGGTAATGCCGTGGTGCTCAAACCTTCGGAGCTGACGCCGTTCTCCAGCCTGCGCTTTGCCGAACTGGCGCTGCAGGCGGGCATTCCGGCGGGGATTTTCAACGTCATCCAGGGCGATGGCCGCGTCACGGGCGATGCTTTGTGTCGCCATCCGCGCGTGGCCAAGGTGACGTTCACCGGGTCCACGGCGACCGGGTCGAGCATCATGTCGACCTGCGCGCTGGTGGGGCCGAAACCGGTGACACTGGAACTCGGCGGCAAGAGCCCGCAACTGGTATTCGCCGACGTACCGGACATCGCCAAAACCGCGCGCACCGTGGCGCTGGCCATTACCGGCAACGCCGGGCAGGTGTGCGTATCCGGTTCGCGGTTGTTGATCCAGCGCTCGATCATGGAACCGTTTATCGCGCATTTGCAGGCGTATTTCGAGGAACTGCGCCCGGGGCCGACCTGGTCATCCGAGAGCACGTTGTCGCCGATCATTTCCCGACTGCAAGCCAGCCGAATCGACGGCATCGTCCAGCGCTCGCGTCAGGCCGGTGCTGAAGTGCTGACCGGTGGTGGGTTGTTTGAAGGTCTGGGCGGGGCTTATTACCAGCCGACCTTGCTGACGGGGCTGGACAATGACAACCCGGCCGTCTGCGAAGAAATCTTCGGTCCGGTGCTGACGGTGCAGGCATTCGATGATGAAGAACAAGCCCTGAACCTGGCCGCGCACGCCACCTACGGCTTGGCGGCGGGCGTACACACCGCCGACATCAATCGCGCCCTGCGTCTGGTCCGGCGACTGGAGGCGGGGACCGTTTGGGTTAACCGTTACGGGCGCAGTAACGACTACATCCTGCCGACTGGCGGCTACAAACGCTCCGGCATCGGCAAGGACCTGGGGCGCGAAGCGTTCGAAGCCAATTTACGCTTCAAGAGTGTGCTGATCGATATCGTCCAGTAACACAAATCCCACTGTGGGAGCGGGCTTGCTCGCGAAGAGGGAGTGTCAGTCGACATCAATGCTGCCTGGCACATCGCCTTCGCGAGCAAGCCCGCTCCCACAGGATTTCAGCAGCCTCTAGATCACCACCCAAACGGGCGCTTACTTCGGTAAGCGCCCGTTTTCGTTCAGCCCGGCGCAGGTTCTGCGGCAGACCGGTGCGTGATTGGGCCTTGCAGGGCTATAAAGGCCCATAAGAGCGCATAAATACGGGGTTTGCCCAAGGCTTGTGCGCGCCGCAAAGTCTGCTGAGGGCGGGCGTTAAAACGGTGGTTTGTATCAAGCGAAGGTCGCTTTTAACGCCATCTGCTGATTTCACAGTGTTGTAATGACGGTGTGCTGCAGCGCTGCATCACAGCTTCGGTAACGGAGCGAATGCTTGTCACGCCATGACCTCAACGAACTTCAGGAACGCACTCAATGAGCTTTCTTCGCCCCAAATTCATTACGTTCGACTGCTACGGTACGCTGACCAACTTCCACATGGGCACGATGACTCGCGAACTGTTCGCCGATCGCGTGAAGCCCGAGCAGATGGATCAGTTCGTCAAGGACTTCTCGGCCTACCGCCTGGACCAGGTCATGGGTGACTGGATGCCGTATGACGAGATTCTCAAAACCGCACTGGCGCGGACCTGCAAGCGCTGGGGCATCGAATACCGTGACGAAGGTCAGCTGTATTACGACGCCGTGCCGACCTGGGGTCCGCACCCCGATGTGCCGGCCGGCCTGTCGAAAATCGCCGACAAGATCCCGTTGGTGATTTTCTCCAACGCCAGCGACAGCCAGATCATGTCCAACGTCGACAAGCTCGGCGCGCCGTTCCACAAGGTTTTTACCGCCGAGCAGGCTCAGGCCTACAAGCCGCGTCTGGCCGCGTTCGAGTACATGCTCGACAACCTCAACTGTGGCCCGGAAGACATCTTGCATGTGTCTTCCAGCTTCCGTTATGACCTGATGTCGGCCCACGACATGAAGATCAAGAACAAGGCCTTCGTCGCCCGTGGCCATGAAGTCCCGGCCAATGCTTTCTACGGCTACCAACAGATCGCCGATATTGGTGGGCTGGCGGCGCTGGTAGGTCTCTGAGTCGAACGGTAACGGCATTCTTCATTTGGCATAGGCGGGTTAAACATGGGCAGTGAATCCTACTGGCTCGACACCGCACCGGCGTTCAGCGGTGCACAGCTCGGCGCATTGCCTGGGCAGGTCGACGTGGCCATCGTCGGTGGTGGTTTCACCGGCTTGGCGGCGGCCCGGGCGTTGGCCTTGAAGGGCGCCAGTGTGGTGGTGCTCGAGGCCGGAAAGGTCATCGGTGAAGCGTCGGGGCGCAATGGCGGCCAGTGCAACACCGGCGTTGCCCAGGACTACGCCGGGCTCAGCGCCAGCCTCGGCGCTGACAAGGCGCGGGCTTATTACCAGGCTTACGAAAGCGCGGTGCAGAGCGTGGTGTCGCTGGTGGAGCAGGAGCAAATCGCCTGCGACCTGATCCGCAACGGCAAGCTCAAACTGGCGGCCAAGCCGATGCACTACGAGGGCCTGGCACGGACCTGCGATCTGATTCGCAAGGAAGTCGATGCCGACGTCGAATTGCTGACCGCCGAGCAGACCCGCGCGGAAGTCAATTCCGCCCAGTTCCACGGTGGCTTGCTGCAGCGCAACGGCGTGCAGATGCATGTCGGGCGCTTCGGTGTCGGTTTGGCCGAGGCCGCCGCCCGCCAGGGTGCGTTGATCCATCAAGGCACCTCGGTTGTGGACTGGAAAGCCCAGGCCGGCGGTTATCAGGTCAACACCAGCAAAGGATCGCTGCACGCCGGTCAGGTGCTGCTGGCCACGGGCGCTTGCCAGCACGGTGGCTTGGGTTGGTATCGGCGGCGGATCGTGCCGGTGGGCAGTTTCGTGATTGCCACCGAAGTCCTTCCACCGTCGCTGATCGAGCAGTTGTTGCCGGGCCGCCGCGCCTATGTCACCAGCCGCATGATTGGTAATTACTTTCGCCTCACCCCGGACAATCGCCTGCTGTTTGGCGGCCGTGCGCGGTTCGCCATGTCGGACAGCGTCAACGACGCCAAAAGCGGCAAGGTGCTGCAAGCGGCGATGGTGCAGATGTTTCCGCAGTTGGCCAATGTGAAGATCGACTACTGCTGGGGCGGGCTGGTGGACATGACGTCCGACCGCTTGCCTCGGGCCGGTCAGCACGGCGGTGTTTATCACTCCATGGGCTACAGCGGCCATGGCGTGCAGATGTCGGTGCACATGGGCCAGGTCATGGCCGATGTCATGGCCGGCAACGTCGAAGCCAACCCTTGGCGTGAACTCGAATGGCCGGCGATTCCCGGGCATTTCGGCAAACCGTGGTTCCTGCCATTCGTGGGCGCTTATTACCGTTTCCAGGATTATTTGCATTGAGTTGATGTTGTGGCGTCACCGTCGTTTGCGTTTCCAGGACGTTCCGGTCAACCGGGACACTCGAGCCTTCTCATTTTCGACAGGTACAACTGATATGACTGACAACAAGATCGACTCCCAACTGATCTCCGGCCAGGAAAGCCTGCGGGTTTTCGAAGGTCTCAATCGCGGCATGTCCCGCCGTAACGCCTTGCAGATGCTCGGTGTGGCCGGTGTTGCGGCAGCGGGCGCCGGCAGCCTGTTCGGCGCCGCCGGTAAACTGTTCGCCGAAGAAGCCGCCACCCCCGGCAAAGGCAAGCCGGGCGGGCGGATTCGTGTCGCCGGCATGTCCAGTTCCACCGCCGATACCCTGGACCCGGCCAAAGGCGCGTTGTCGACCGACTACGTGCGCCACTTCATGTTCTATAACGGCCTGACCCGTTTCGACGCCCACCTGGTGCCGCAACTGGAACTGGCCGAGCGCATCGACAACACCGATGCCACGCTGTGGACCATCACCCTGCGCAAGGACGTGACCTTCCACAACGGCAAGACCCTGAGCGCCGCGGACGTGGTGTATTCGCTGTCCCGCCACAAGGATCCGTTGACCGGCTCCAAGGTCATGCCGCTGATGGCGCAGTTCGAAGAAATCAAAGCCACCGGCCCCAACGAAGTCCAGATCCGCCTGAGCGCGCCGAACGCCGAGCTGCCGTCGATCCTCGCCGTGTCGCACCTGTTGATCGTTCCGGAAGGCACCACCGATTTCAACCAGGGCATCGGCACCGGGCCGTTCAAGGTCAAGGAATTCAAACCGGGCGTGCGCTCGATTGCCGCGCGCAACACCGGCTACTGGAAACCGGGCCTGCCGTACCTGGACGAGATCGAGTTCATCGCCATTGCCGATGAGCCTTCGCGGATCAACGCGCTGCTGTCGGGCGACGTGCACCTGATCAACGAGGTCAACCCGCGCTCAACCACGCGCATCAAGGCCAGCCCCAAGCACCGGGTCGTCGATGCGCCGTCGGGCAACTACACGGATCTGATCATTCGCCAGGACCAGATGCCGGGCAAAAGCGCCGAATTCACCCAGGCCATGAAGTACCTGCTGGACCGTGAACAGGTCAAATCCGCGGTTTTCCGTGGCTTTGCCGTGGTCGGTAACGACCATCCGATTTCCCCTGGTTCGCGCTACTACAACGCCGACCTGCCGCAACGAGTCTACGACCCGGAAAAAGCCAAATTCCTGCTGAAAAAAGCAGGTATGGAAAGTATCACCATGCCGTTGGTTGCATCGCCAGCCGCCACCGGTTCGGTGGACATCGCGGTGCTGTTGCAACAATCGGCGAAACAGGCTGGGCTCAAGCTCGACGTCAACCGCCTGCCGAGCGATGGCTATTGGTCCAACCACTGGATGAAGCACCCGCTGAGCTTCGGCAACATCAACCCGCGGCCGAACGCCGACGTGATGTTTTCGCAGTTCTTCCAGTCGAAAGCACCGTGGAACGAATCGGGCTGGCAGAACGATCAGTTCGATCAGTTGCTGATGCTTGCCCGGGGTGAAACCGACGACGTCAAGCGCAGCAAGATGTACGCCGACATGCAGACCCTGGTGCATGATCACAGCGGTATTGGCGTGCCGGTGTTCATCAGCAACATCGACGGTGTCGACCAGCGCATCAAAGGCTACGGCAGCAATCCGCTGGGCGGTTTCATGGGCTACATGTTCGCCGAGCAGGTCTGGCTGGACGCTTGATGAGCGGTGGTTGCAGCGACGGGGACATTGCATGAGGGTAGGGCGATGAATAGCAACACATTGTGGTTGATCGGCCGGCGCCTGGGCGCCGCGATCGTGACCTTGTTGATCGTGTCCATGGTCGTGTTTGCGATCACGGCGGTACTGCCGGGGGACGCGGCGCAACAATCGCTCGGGCAGTTCGCCACGCCGGAACAGGTGGCGGCCTTGCGCCTGAAACTGGGGCTGGATCAGCCCGGTGTGTTGCGTTACCTGCACTGGTTGATGAATCTGCTGAGCGGCGACATGGGCCAGTCGGTTTCCAACGCCATGGCGGTCAGCGAGTTGATGGCGGGGCGGGTGCCCAACACCCTGATGCTGGCGGCCGCCACGGCGCTGGTGTCAGTGCCGGTGGCGTTGATTCTCGGCATCGGCTCGGCGATGGGCCGCGGGGGGCGCATCGACAGCTTCCTGAGCTTTTTCACCCTGGCCATGGTCGCCGTCCCGGAGTTTCTGGTGGCGACCCTGGCGGTGCTGATTTTTGCGGTGAACCTGGGCTGGTTGTCGGCGCTGTCGTACGCCAGTGACATCACCTCGCCTTGGCAATTCATGCGCACGTACGCCTTGCCGGTGCTGACGCTGTGTTGCGTGATCGTCGCGCAAATGGCCCGCATGACCCGGGCGGCGGTGATCGATCAACTGGATAGCCCTTACGTGGAAATGGCCCGGCTCAAAGGCGTGAGCCCGATGCGCATCGTCCTGCGCCATGCCTTGCCCAATGCCATCGGGCCGATTGCCAATGCCATCGCCCTGAGTCTTTCCTACCTGTTGGGCGGGGTGGTGATCGTCGAGACGATCTTCAACTACCCCGGCATCGCCAGCCTGATGGTCGATGCGGTGACCAACCGTGACATGGCGCTGGTCCAGGCCTGCACTATGTTGTTTTGCACGGCGTACCTGGGATTGGTGCTGATTGCCGACCTGTGCGCGATTCTGTCCAATCCGAGGCTGAGAAACCAATGAACAATCTCATTGTGAAATCGACGCCCGCGACCCCCGACCTGTCGGTTGGCAAGGTGTCTCATGGTCCGGCCTGGCTGGGTCTGATCGGGGCTGCGATGTGCGTGATCTGGTTGCTGATGGCGATTTTCGGCCCGTGGCTGGCGCCGCACCCGGTGGGTGAAGTGGTCTCTGACAATGTCTTTGACAGCATCAGCGCCGTTTACCCGTTTGGTACCGATTACCTGGGTCGCGACATGCTCAGCCGCATCCTCGTCGGCGCACGCTTCACTGTTGGTCTGGCGTTGGTGGCAGCCGTGTTGGCCAGCGGCCTGGGCACCAGTTGCGCTCTGCTGTCGGTGGTGTCGCCGAAGTGGCTGGACGAGGTGATCAGCCGCTTGATGGACGCCTTCATCTCGATCCCGAGCAAGATGCTGGCGCTGATCATGGTCTCGGCTTTCGGTTCGTCGGTGACCTTGCTGATCTGCACGGCGGTGCTGAGTTTCACCCCCGGCGCGTTCCGCATCGCCCGCAGCATGGCGGTGAACATCGAAGCCCTGGAATACGTGCAAGTGGCCCGCACCCGGGGCGAGCGTCGGCTGTACATCGCCTGCGTGGAAATCCTGCCGAACATGCTCAACCCGGTACTGACGGACCTGGGGCTGCGTTTCGGCTTCATCGTGCTGCTGCTCAGCGGCATGAGCTTCCTCGGGCTGGGCGTGCAACCGCCGGATGCCGACCTCGGCTCACTGGTGCGCGAAAACATCGGCGGCCTCAACCAGGGCGCGCCGGCCATCGTGATTCCGGCGCTGGCCATCGGCACCCTGACCATCGGTGTGAATCTGTTTATCGACCGCCTGTCTTCGCGACGTAGTCGACGTTCGGGAGGCCATTGAAATGAGTGAATTGATTCGAGTCGAGAACCTGCGCGTGGTCGCCTGTGGCGAGCGTGGCGAAGTCGAAATCGTCAAGGGCGTGAGTTTCTCCCTGGCCAAAGGTGAAGTGCTGGCGTTGATCGGCGAGTCCGGTTCCGGCAAGACCACCATCGCCCTGGCGCTGCTCGGTTACGCCCGGCGCGGTTGTCGCCTGGCGTCCGGCGTGGTGCAGATCGGCGAGCACGACATGCTGGCGTTGAGCGAAAACGAGCTGCAAGGCCTGCGGGGCAACCGTGTGTCCTATATCGCCCAGAGTGCGGCGGCGGCGTTCAACCCGGCGAAAAAACTCATCGATCAAGTGGTGGAGGGCGCATTGATTCATGGCCTGGGCAGCCGGGCTGCGCTCGAAGCCAAGGCCGTCGAATTGTTCCGCGACCTTGCGTTGCCGGACCCCGATCGCATCGGCCAGCGCTATCCCCATCAGGTCTCGGGCGGACAACTACAGCGGGTCATGGCGGCGATGGCGCTGATCAGCGATCCGCTGCTGGTGGTGCTCGACGAACCGACGACGGCCCTCGATGTGACGACCCAGATCGACGTGCTGCGCGCCTTCAAACGGGTGGTGCGTGAACGTGGAGCGACGGCGGTTTACGTGTCCCACGACCTCGCCGTGGTTGCGCAGATGGCCGATCAGATTGTGGTGCTCAACGGCGGTGAGATTTTCGAACAAAGCGCCACCGCGCCCTTACTCAAAGGCCCGGCCCACGAATACACCCGCAGCCTGTTGGCGGCGGCGCGGCCGGACACGACGATTCGCCCGCCCTGCGATGTGGCGCAAGACACGCCATTGCTGACGATCCAGGGCCTGACCGCCGGTTACGGCAACAAGAACATGCACGGCATGCCGTCGATTCGGGTGCTGGAAGACATCGACCTGACGGTGCGCCGGGGTCAGGCTATCGGCGTGATCGGTGAGTCGGGCTCGGGTAAATCGACCCTGGCGCGGGTGGTGGCGGGGTTGCTGACCCCGGCGCTGGGCGGGCTGACCTTCGATGGTCAGCCACTGGGTGGCAGCCTGTCCGAGCGCACCGCCGAACAGTTCCGCCGCATTCAAATGGTCTTCCAGAACGCCGACACCGCGCTCAACCCGATGCACAGTGTCAGCACGATTCTGAGCCGGCCGCTGAAGATGTATTTCGGTCTCAAAGGGGCCGCATTGCGCGAGCGCATCGGCGAGTTGCTGGACCTGGTGCGCCTGCCGCGAGATATGGCCGAGCGGCGTCCGAGTGAACTGTCTGGCGGGCAAAAGCAGCGGGTCAACCTGGCCCGGGCGCTGGCGGCCAAACCGGACCTGATTCTGTGCGATGAGGTGACCTCGGCGCTGGATACTGTGGTCGGCGCGGCGATTCTCGAACTGCTGCGCGACCTGCGTCAGGAACTGGGGGTTTCGTACCTGTTCATCAGCCACGACATTTCCACCGTCCGCGCGCTGTGCGATGACATTGTGGTGATGTACAGCGGCCACAAGATCCAGGCCGGCACTCGGCAAGCGTTCGCCCAGGCGCCGTTTCATCCTTACACCGACCTGTTGATTCATTCGGTGCCGGAACTGCGTCAGGGCTGGCTGGAGAACTGCGGCACCACCTGCGGCGAACTGCCGCCAATCGGCGCCAGAGCCAACGTGCCGGAGTTGTGCACCTTTCTCAATCGGTGCCCGGTGCGGGTTGATGGCCTGTGCAATCACACCGCGCCGAGCCGCCGAGTCATCGCCGGTGGCAGCGAAATCCTTTGCCACCACGACACCGCCGAGCTGCTGAAAACCCAGCAGGATTTGAACATCATGACCCAGGGAGCCTATGCATGAAGGGGCGTTTTGTGAGGTTGGCCGAGCAGGGCCGGCCGACCGTCAATTTGAAGGTGGACGGTGCAGCCATCGAGGCGTTGCAGGGCGATACCCTGATGGTCGCGTTGCTGACCCAGGGCTCGGCGCTACGCCAGTCGGAATTCGATTCGGGCCGGCGCGCCGGTTTTTGTTTGATGGGCGCGTGCCAGGATTGCTGGGTCTGGACCCGCAGCGGCGAACGCCTGCGTGCCTGTTCCAACGAAGTCCGTGAAGGGCTGGACATCGTCACTACACAACCGGAGGCGACATGGCCACTGCACGGCTGAGCTCTAATAAAGTCGTTATCGTCGGCGCCGGGCCGGCCGGTATTCGCTGTGCCGAAACCCTGGTGGCTGCGGGTTTAAAGCCGATCCTGATCGATGAAAATCGCCGGGATGGCGGGCAGATCTACCGTCGCCAACCGGAAGGCTTTACCCGCGATTACGCCACGCTGTATGGCACCGAAGCTGGCAAGGCCCGGGATCTGCACCAAAGCTTCGACCGTTTGCGCGGGGAGATCGACTACCGACCTGACACGCTGGTGTGGAACCTCACGCCGGGGCAACTGTGCTGCGTCAGTCAGGGCAAGCATACAACGGCGGATTACGACGCGTTGATCCTCTGCACTGGCGCGACCGATCGTTTGATGCCGATTGAAGGCTGGCAACTGGCGGGCACCTACAGCCTTGGCGGGGCGCAGATCGCGCTCAAATCCCAGGCGGTTTCCATCGGTCACAGCGTGGTGTTCATGGGCAGTGGGCCGTTGCTGTATCTGGTGGCCAGCCAATATGTTAAAGCCGGCGCCAAGGTGGCGGCAGTGCTCGATACCTCGCCGCTGAGCAAACGCATCCTTGCCATGCCCAAACTGCTGGCGCGTCCGGGATTGCTGTTCACCGGGATGAAACTATTGGCGCAGCTGTATCAGGCGAAAATCCCGGTACACCTAGGGATCAAACCTCAGCAAGTGCTGGGCGACGCGGCAAGCGGTGTCAGTGGCGTACGGGTCAGCACGGCGCGCGGGGAAAGCCTGACGATCAATTGCGATGCCGTGGCCCTGGGTTATCACCTGCGCCCGGAAACGCAATTGGCGGACCTGGCCGGTTGTCGCCTGCGTTTCGATGAGGCGTCCAGCCAATGGTTACTGGCGGTTGATGAGGACGGCCGGACCTCGGTCCGTGGTGTGTACGCGGCCGGGGACGGCTCGAAGATTCGTGGCGCGGATGCCGCTGAACATGCCGGAAGGCTGGTCGCCATGGCGCTGCTGGAGGACCTGAACCAACCGGTGAATGCCGGGTTGCGCGACGAACAACGCCACGCGCTGGCGGTGATGGATCAATTTCGCCTGGGGCTGGCGCAGGCGTTTCCCTGGCCGTCGGCGCAAGCCAAAGATTTACCGGATGCCGCCATCGTCTGTCGTTGCGAGATGATCAGCGCCGGGGAGTTGCGCCGTACCGTCAGCGAAAAGGGCGCCTGCGAAGTCAATCGGGCCAAGGCGTTCAGTCGGGTCGGCATGGGCCGTTGCCAGGGCCGTTATTGTTCCCAGGCCGGGGCCGAGGTGATTGCTGCCGCTGCTGGCGTCAGCGTGCAACAGGTCGGCCGGCAGCGCGGTCAGGCGCCGGTCAAACCCCTTTCGATGCTCACCGAGGAGGTGTCGCCATGACGGTTCACAAAGCCGATGTCGTGATTGTCGGCGGCGGCCTGATGGGCTCGGCGGCGGCGTTTTTTCTGCGTCAGCGCGGTCAGTCGGTGATCCTGCTGGAGCGCGATCAGATCGGTCAGTACGCCAGCGGCGTTAACTTCGGCAACGTGCGGCGCCAGGGCCGATTCCTTGGGCAGCTGGCGTTGGCCAACCGTTCGTGGGCGCTGTGGAAGCGCTTGCCGGAGCTAATCGACGACGACCTCGAATTCATCGCCAGCGGGCACATGCGTGTGTGTTATCGCGAAGACGAAATCCCTGAACTGGAAGCCTACGCGGCAGCGCCCGAAGCGGCGCAACTGGATCTGGAAATCTATCGCGGTGCCGAGCTGCACACGCGGTTCCCGTTTCTCGGGCCCGACGTGAAGGGCGGTTCCTACGCGCCCCACGATGGCCACGCCAACCCGCGTTTGGCCGCCCCGGCGTTTGCCCGTGCCGCACGACGCCTCGGCGCGCGGATCGAGGAACAAACCGAAGTCGCCGAGGTGCAGAAGGTCGGTGGTGAGTTCAGCATTACCACCACCGATGGCCGCCAATTCAGCGCCGCCCAGCTATTGATTACCGCCGGCGCCTGGGGTCAGAAACTGTCGGCGCAGTTCGGCGAGCCGGTGCCGCTGGACACCCATGGCCCGCAAATGGCCGTGACCGAACCGGTGCCTTACGCCTTGCCGACGGTGATCGGCGTGTACACCAAAATTCCTGAGGAAGTGATCTACTTCCGGCAGATCCCGCGCGGCAACATCGTCATCGGCGGTGGCTACCGCAGCAAACCGGACATGCTCAATCGCCGGGCCTATGTCGAGCCGCGCAGCATCCTCAATCAGATGGAGCAAATGCGCCGCCTGCTGCCGGGTGTCGGCAACCTCAACATTATCCGGGTCTGGAGCGGCATCGAAGGTTATCTGCCCGATTCCCTGCCGGTGATGGGCCCCAGCGGCACCGTCGATGGCTTGTTCTACGCTTTCGGCTTCAGCGGCCACGGCTTTCAGCTCGGCCCGGGTGTCGGCGATGTGATGGCCGAACTGATCAGCACCGGCAGCACCAGCACCTCGATTGAACCGTTCTCCATCAACCGGTTCGCCCTCTCAGCCGAGCAACGGAGCAAGGCCTCATGAAACCCCGTGTACTGGATATTCTCAAACGCCTGATGGCCTTCGACACCGTGTCTTCGGAGTCGAACATGGCCCTCATCGAGTACGTGCGGGACTTGCTGCTGAGCAAGGGCATCGAGTCGCTGATCGTCAAGGATGAAACCGGCAAAAAGGCCAACCTGTTCGCCAGCACCGGGCCTCGCGAGTTGCCGGGGGTTCTGCTGTCCGGGCATACCGACGTGGTGCCGGCGGCGGGGCAGGCCTGGACCTTCCCGGCGTTTCAGGCGACGGTGCAGGACGGACGAATTTACGGCCGTGGCAGTTGCGACATGAAGGGCTTCATTGCATTGGCCATCGACGCCATGCTCGACGCGGCGGACAGCCCCTTGAACCGGCCGCTGCAACTGGCGCTGTCCCATGACGAAGAAACCGGTTGCGTCGGCGTGCGCCGTTTGCTGGACGTGTTGCACCTGGCACCTGTGCGGCCGTTTTTGTGCCTGATCGGTGAGCCGACCAACATGCAGTTTGTGTTGGGGCACAAGGGCAAGGGTTCTTACCGCACTTACTGTCGGGGCCTGGAGGCGCACTCATCGCTGGCACCACGCTCGGTCAATGCAATTCATGTGGCTTGCGATTTCATCACTGCGTTGCGTCAAAGCCAGCAGCAGCTGCAAGAGCAGGGCGCCCAGGATGCTGACTACGACGTGCCTTACAGCACCGTGCATGTCGGGCAGATTGTCGGCGGCAAGGCGCTGAATATTGTGCCGAACCTGTGCACGCTCGATTTCGAAGTGCGCAACTTGCCGGCGGACGATCTGGATCAGTTCCTGGAACAGATGCGCGAGCGTGCCGAAGTCATCGTGCGTGAGGCGAAAAAACTGTCCAGTGTCGCCGCGATCGAGATTGAAACCGTCAACGTCTATCCCGGCCTCGATACGCACCCGAGTGTTGAAGCGGTGCGCTTCCTGAAGAACTTCGCCGCGCCGGATACCGGCACCGCCAAAGTCTCATTCGGCACCGAAGGCGGGCTGTTCAAGCAACGCCTGGATGTGCCAGTGGTGGTTTGCGGACCGGGCTCGATCGAGCAGGCGCACAAGCCGGACGAATTCGTCGAGATCAGCCAGATGGAGGCTGGGGAGCGGTTTTTGGATGGATTGTTGGGTTCCCTGAAGCTATAGAGATCACATGTGGGAGCGGGCTTGCTCGCGAAAGCGGTGTGTCAGTCAACGGTGATGTTGAATGTTATGCCGCCTTCGCGAGCAAGCCCGCTCCCACAGGATCAGACAGATCATGAATCTGCCGTTCCACCGCCATTTTCAGCATCCAACACCGCCCAATCGGCACTTTCAGCATCCTCATCCGCAGCACCTCCATAGACTTAAGCATGTCTCGGATCAGGACTCGACCATGCTCAAGAATCGTTTGAAAGACCCCAGCCTTCTGGCAGAACTCGCCTATGTCGACGGGCAGTGGATCGGCGCTGACAACGCCGCAACCCTGGACGTCATCGACCCGGCCAACGGCCAGCTGATTGCCCGCGTACCGGCGATGCAAGGCGCGGAAACCCGTCGCGCCATCGAAGCGGCGGAAAAAGCCTGGCCGGCCTGGCGCGCTCGCCCGGCGGCGGAACGTGCGGCGCTGCTCGAACACTGGTATCAGGCCATGATCGACAACCTCGACGACCTGGCGCTGATCATGACGTGCGAACAGGGCAAACCGTTGAACGAAGCCAAAGGCGAAATTCGCTACGGCGCCGGTTTCGTCAAATGGTTCGCCGAGGAGGCCCGGCGGGTCTACGGCGAAACCATGCCGGCCCCCAGCGGTGACCGCCGACTGCTGACGCTTAAGCAACCGGTGGGTGTGTGCGCCGCGATCACCCCGTGGAATTTCCCCAACGCGATGATCACCCGCAAATGCGCGCCGGCATTGGCGGCAGGGTGCCCGATCATCGTCAAACCCTCGGACCTGACGCCGTTGTCTGCTTTGGCGTTGGCGGTATTGGCCGAGCGCGTGGGCCTCCCGGCCGGGGTGTTCAACGTGTTGACCGGCATGCCCGCCGGGATCGGCGAAGAGCTGACCGGTAACCCGAGCGTGCGCAAGATTTCCTTCACCGGCTCGACCGCCGTCGGCCGCTTGCTGATGCGCCAGAGCGCCGAACACATCAAGCGCCTGAGCCTGGAACTGGGCGGCAACGCGCCATTCATTGTGTTCGACGACGCTGACCTTGAGCAGGCGGTGGCCGGCATCATGCTCAGCAAGTTTCGCAACGCCGGGCAAACCTGCGTCTGCGCCAATCGGATTCTTGTGCAGGACGGTATTTATGAACGCTTCGCCCAGCGTCTGGTGGAGGAGGTGGGCAAGCTCAAGGTCGGTAACGGCCTGGACGCCGACGTCACCATCGGCCCTCTGATCAACCCGGCGGCGGTGAGCAAAGTCGCCCGGCACATTGACGATGCCCTGAGCCAGGGCGCACGTTTGCTCTGCGGCGGCATGCCCGAGGGCGACAGCCAGTTTGTTCAACCCACGGTCCTCGGCGAGGCCCACGCGGGGATGCTGCTGGCCAATGAAGAAACCTTCGGCCCAGTGGCGCCGCTGATGCGCTTTACCAATGAAGCCGAAGCCCTCGCCTTGGCCAATGCCACGCCTTACGGTCTGGGTGCCTACTATTTCACTCAGGATTTGCGTCGTTCGTGGCGTTTCGGCGAGGCGCTGGAATTTGGCATGGTCGGCCTCAACACCGGGATCATTTCCATGGAAGTCGCCCCGTTCGGCGGCATCAAACAATCAGGCCTGGGCCGCGAAGGCAGCAAGTACGGTCTGGATGAATACCTTGAAGTCAAAGCCTTCCACATCGGTGGGCTGTAATTCACTGACACGGGGAGGCAAATTGATGAGCAAGACATTCAAAATCGCCGCGATTGCCGGCGATGGCATTGGCAAGGAAGTCCTGCCGGAAGGGCTGCGCGTATTGGAGCAAGCCGCGAAGAAATGGCAGCTGGACCTGAGTATCGAAGTGCTCGACTGGGCGCATTGCGATTACTACCTGGAACACGGACAGATGATGCCCGACGACTGGTTTGAACAGCTCAAGGGTTTCGACGCGATCTACTTCGGCGCCGTGGGCTGGCCGGACAAGGTGCCGGACCACATTTCCCTGTGGGGCTCGCTGCTCAAATTTCGTCGGGACTTTGACCAGTACGTGAACATTCGCCCGGTGCGCCTGTTCCCCGGCGTGCCGTGCCCCTTGGCCGGACGCAAGCCGGGAGACATCGATTTCGTGGTGATCCGCGAGAACACCGAGGGCGAGTATTCGTCGGTGGGCGGCAAGATGTTCGAAGGCACCGAGCATGAATTCGTGCTGCAAGAGTCGGTGTTTACCCGGCGCGGCGTGGACCGGATCCTCAAGTTCGCCTTCGACCTGGCCCAGACCCGACCGCGCAAGCGCCTGACGGCGGCGACCAAGTCCAACGGGATTTCCATCAGCATGCCGTACTGGGACGAGCGCACCGCATTGATGGCGGCGCAATACCCGGACATCACCTGGGACAAGCAGCACATCGACATTCTGTGCGCGCGTTTCGTGCTGCAACCGGATCGGTTCGATGTGGTGGTGGCGTCAAACCTGTTCGGTGACATCCTGTCCGACCTGGGGCCTGCGTGTGCAGGAACCATCGGCATCGCGCCGTCGGCCAACCTCGATCCCGAACGTCGCTTTCCGTCGCTGTTCGAACCGGTGCATGGCTCGGCACCGGACATCTATGGGCAGAACATCGCCAACCCGATTGCGATGATCTGGTCCGGGGCGTTGATGCTGGATTTTCTGGGGAATGGAGAAGAGCGTTATCGCGCGGCGCATGACGGGATTTTGCAGGCGATCGAGCGGGTGATTGCGCAGGGGCCGATCACACCGGATTTGGGGGGGAAGGGTTCCACTCAGGATGTCGGCAAAGCCATCGCCGACAGACTCTGAACCCTCCACCGAACCAATGTGGGAGCGGGCTTGCTCGCGAAGGCTTCCTGTCAGTTGATATTGATGTCGACTGACACACCGCTTTCGCGAGCAAGTCGAATCGTCGCACCGCCGCTCCCACAGTCGATTTGTGTTTTAGTCAGTAACCTTGGGTGCGGTCGATCTGGCCCACCATCGGCTCGCCGCTTTGATGCCGCCGAATATTCTCCAACAACACCCCAAACGCACTCTCCGGCTGCGTCATAGCGGCAATATGCGGTGTCAGCAGAATCTGCGGATGATCCCAAAACGGATGATCCTCCGGCGCCGGTTCTTCCTGCAGCACATCGAGTACCGCGCCACTGAGCTGCCCGCTGTCCAGCGCCTCAAGCAGATCACTCTCCACCAGATGCCCGCCACGACCCATGTTGATCAACGCCGCGCCATGGGGCAATTGCCGGAACAATTCACGATCGAGAATGCCTTGGGTCTGCTCCGTCAGCGGCAGCACGCACAACAGAATGTCGCACTGGCTGAGAAACGCCGGCAGTTGCTCGCGACCGGCGTAACACTCCACGCCAGTGACCTGATGCGCACTGCGCGCCCAGCCCGACAAGGCAAAGCCCAGGGGCTGCAAGGTCGCCATAATCTGCTGAGCCTGGGTGCCAAGGCCCATGACCCCGACCCGCCGCGTAGCCGCCGGTTGCAGCAAGTGCGCCTGCCAGCACCGCGCCATTTGTTGCTGACGATAACGCAGCATGTCCCGGTGCAGGCTCAGCACCGCAAAACTGGCGTACTCGCACATGCCGCGGGTGATGCCCGGGTCCAGCAGGCGCACCACCGGCAATCTCGCGGGCAAGCGACTGAGGTCCAGTTGATCGACCCCGGCCGACAACGCGAACAACACGTTCAGATTCGGCAGCAACGCCTCTAGATCGTCGGGTGCCTGCCAGGCGGCGAGGTATTCGATGTCCGCGGGATCACCGATGTCCGGCCAGGCGCGCCATTCGATATCCGGGGCGTGTTTGGCGAACAGCGCTTTCCACTGTTCGCCGCGCACAGGGTCAGCTTTATAAAGCAGGGCCATGGGCATGTCCTGAAGGGATGAAGGTGCTGAACATCATCGCGCAACGTCGGCGCAGGATCTGTCGAAAGGGCCGGGTTAAACGGGTTTCGTGATGTTCGATCGGCGACCGCCCGGCAGATTCGGCGGGCGAAAGGAATCTGCCGTTTGGCAGGGTGAAAACAGTCGATCCGAATTTCTCAGGGGCCAAGTTCGGCGTAGATCGTTTCGCGCAAGGCTTAACCTGAACACCATCGCAACCACCTCCCGGTTGCCGGACTCACGATGGGAAATGCCATGAATAGCAAAGTCGACGAAACCCCTCATTTGCTCCGTCAGCGCGATCAATTCGTGCCGCGTGGCTTGGTTACCGCTCACCCGTTGGTGATCGATCGCGCCCAAGGTGCCGAGTTATGGGACGTGGACGGCAAGCGCTACCTGGATTTTGTCGGCGGCATCGGTGTGCTGAATATCGGTCACAACCACCCGAAGGTGGTCGCCGCGGTGCAGGCGCAATTGCAAAAGGTTTCTCACGCCTGTTTCCAGGTGGTGGCCTATAAGCCTTATCTGGACCTGGCCCAACGCCTGTGCGAAATGATCGGTAGTCAAGAAGCGTATAAAGCGGCGTTCTTTACCTCCGGTGCCGAAGCGGTGGAAAACGCGGTGAAGATCGCCCGCGCCCACACCAATCGCTCGGCGGTGATCGCCTTCCGCGGCGGTTTCCACGGCCGCACCTTGCTCGGCACCACGCTGACCGGCATGAGCCAGCCGTACAAGCAGAACTTCGGGCCGTTCGCGCCGGAGGTCTTCCACACCCCGTATCCAAATGCCTATCGCGGCGTCACCAGCGAGATGGCGCTCAAGGCCCTCGACGAGTTGCTGGCCACCCAGGTTGCCCCTGAGCGTGTCGCCGCGATCATCATCGAACCGGTGCAGGGCGACGGCGGTTTCCTGTCAGCACCGGCGGAATTTCTCCAGGCCCTGCGCGTGCTGACGGAAAAGCACGGCATCGTGCTGATTCTCGATGAAATCCAAACCGGTTTCGGCCGTACCGGCAAGTGGTTCGGTTTCCAGCACGCCGGCATTCAGCCGGACCTGGTGACCGTCGCCAAGAGCCTGGCCGGTGGCTTGCCGTTGTCCGGGGTGGTCGGCAAGGCCGAGATCATGGACGCGCCGCTGCCCGGTGGCCTGGGCGGCACGTACGGTGGCAACGCCTTGTCCTGCGCCGCCGCGCTGGCGGTGATCGAGGCCTTCGAGGAAGAACAGCTGCTGACCCGCGGCGAAGCACTCGGTGAGCGTTTGCGCCAAGGCCTGCTGCGTTTGCAGGCTCGTCACGGGCAAATCGGCGACGTGCGCGGCACCGGGTTCATGCTGGCGATCGAACTGATCAAGGATGACGCGGCCCGCACGCCGGACGCTGACCTGAATCAGCGACTGATCGATGAAGCCCGGGGCGGTGGTTTGCTGGTGATCAAATGCGGTGTGTACCGCAACGTGTTGCGCTTCCTTGCGCCGCTGGTGACCACCGAAGAACAGGTCGATGAAGCGCTGCAGATTCTTGAAGCGGCATTGGCACGGGTCTTGAACTGAGCTCATGGCCGCTCGGGGCGGTGCCACAAGGCATCGTCCGTGAGCGTTTATGGAGCATGGATTGATGGAATGCATCATCGGAGGCTTTGCGCACCATGGGGCTGACTGAATATCGAGCACTGCTCATCGATTGCGATGAGGTCCTGGTCGATCGGGACTCGGGTGTCTGGACGGCACTGCAACCGCTGCTGGACAGCCGAGGCGGTCACCCGGACAGGGAACAGGTGCTGGCCGAATACAGCGAGGTGGTGCGAGCGCTGTATCCGCGTTTCGCCGAACTGGGCTTTAGTGGCGTACTGTGTTTCGCCCATCGCCAGCTGGCCGAGCGTTGGGGCCTGAAAGCCAGTTGGGAGGAGGGCATGAGCTTTGCCCGTTCGGTGGCCGGCTGGTCGCTGTTCGAGGACGCGCCCGGCGCGATGTTGTACCTGCGCAAGTTCTACCGCTTGCTGGTGCACGGCGACCGGGATGCCGAGGATCGAGGACTGCTGTGTGAACGATTGGGGATCATGCCTGACGATTTCATTTCACTGGCCAGCGACCCTTTACTCGATCCGCAGTGGTTAAAGACTAACGATTTTGAAGCCGGCAACATCCTGCACGTGACCCGACCGTCGGCCGATCGACAGGCGGCCAAAGACGTGTGCCTGATCTGTCGCGGCCAGTCAAAACACCCTACGCCGTGCGCGGCGGATTACTGTATTAACAGCATGGCGGATCTGGTGGCTCAGCATCAGCTGTCTTTACGGCGCTGATTTTGCTAGAAGATTGTCTTACAAACGGCAGTCAAGAGGTACGCAATGGAAGGGTTAGTCAAACTGGACCGAATCGACATCAGCATCCTGGTGGAGCTGCAAAAGGACGGGCGCATGACCAACGTCAGCCTGGCCGATGCGGTGGGGTTGTCGGCCAGTCCCTGCCTGCAACGGGTCAAACGGCTTGAGTCGGCCGGGTATATTTCCAGCTACAAGGCGCACCTGAACCTGGCCAAGATCACCGATTCGGTGACGGTGTTTACCGAAATCACCTTGAGTGACCACAAGCGCGAAGACTTCGCCAAGTTCGAGTCCAACATCCGCTTGGTGGACGAAGTGCTTGAATGCCATTTGATCAGCGGTGGCTACGATTACCTGGTGCGCTTCATGACCCGCAGCATCCAGCATTATCAGGAAGTGATCGAAAGCCTGCTGGACAAGAACATCGGCATCTCCAAGTACTTCAGTTACATCGTCATCAAATCTCCGGTGCTCAAGGACGGCGTGCCGCTGCGCAAATTGCTGCGCCACTGAACCAACCCCCTTTTCCAATCCCGACATGCCCCCCCTGTGGGAGCGAGCCTGCTCGCGATGGCGGCGTCACAGTCAACAGAGATGTTGAATGTAACGACCTCTTCGCGAGCAGGCTCGCTCCCACCGTTGTATTCGCAATTGCACTGCGTTTGGACATCAGGCCGGCACAACGGCCCAAGGCGCCTCATCCTGGCGCAAGCCGCATAAACGGCTGTTTCAAGCCACAAAAACAGTTGCCGATTGCTCCGTACGCGCGGATTTCAGAGCAAAGCGCAAAAGTCTCTGCGCTGTAATGCGTTCAGAGAGAGGGGAACGGTTTGTTGTCTGGCTGGTTTCGATAAAACGAGGCGGCAACGACCCGTTGAATAACACCAATCGGAGCGTAAAAAAATGCGAATGAGCAACGCAAAAGCACTATTGGGTTACGGCGTCCTCCTGCTGGCGAGCAGCAGCGAGGCGCATCAAATCTGGTACGAACAACCACCCGGCCAACCCCTGGCGTTGTACTACGGGGAATATGACAAGAACATGCTGGAAGTCACGCCGGGCGGGATGGACCGGTTTCAGCAACTCAAGGGCTGGTCGATCAGCAACCGGTCCCAGCCATTAACGCTGACCTTGCAGCGTCAGGCGTTTGCGGTGGCCCATCAAACCCGGGCAGATGATTCGCTGCTGGCCCAGGACCCGCACTATCCGATCTTCGATATCCATGAGGCGGACAAGGCGCTGAAGACTCATTGGACACCGGCAACCCGTTGGGTCGGTGACTTGCGCGCGCGCACCCCGGAACTGACCCTGGACATCGTGCCGACCGGCGTCGCCGATGCAGGCAAGGCGCAGTTCCAGGTGTTCTATGCGTCCAAACCGTTGGCCGACCAGGACGTGGTGCTGGAAACCGGCTCCGGCGAAGTGTTTACCCAGCGCACCGATGCCGCGGGCAAAGTCAGCTTCGAGCTGCCATGGCAGGGCACCTACGTGGTGGCCGTGGAATACAAGGACCGCACGCCCGGCGAACGCATCAGTCCTCAAGGCAAGGCCGAACCGTTCGATATAAAGAGCTTCAGTTCGACACTGTCGTTCTATCGATCACAGGGCCAGACGCCGTTGCCGCGCGCGCCGTCGCAGCTGCCGGCATCGGAAGTCGCCAGGCTGAAGAAACAGGCCTGATCCCTCGACCACTACATGAGTGACTGATATGACCCCATCTTCAGGATTGGCAGGGCAGGCGACAACCGCTTCCCCTGCGTTTGCAACCAGTGCCGTCAAGGCCAACACCCGAATGCTGGCGATCGACGCCCTGCGCGGTTTCGTCATGCTGTTGATGCTGATCGACCATGTGCGCGAAACCTTTTTGCTGCACCGTCAGGTGACCGACCCGATCGATGCGTTAAGTGTCACTCCGGACCTGTACTTCACCCGCATGCTCAGCGAGATCTGCGCCCCGGCGTTCATCTTCCTCACCGGTTTGTCAGCCTGGCTCTACAGCCAGAAGCACACGGCGAAAGAAACCTCGGTGTTCCTACTCAAGCGCGGGTTGTTCCTGGTGTTTCTGGAAGTCACCTTCGTGTGCTTTGCCTGGAACGCCGAGTTCCCGCCCAAGACCCTGTGGCTGCAGGTGATCTGGTGTATCGGCATATGCATGATCGTGCTCGCCGGGTTGCTGCACTTCAAACGCGGTTGGCTGATCGTGCTCGGCGTGGCGATTGTCGCCGGGCACAACCTGCTTGATGGCGTGATCGTGGGACCGGAGTCGCCGTTCTTCGTGCCGTGGTCGATCCTGCATCAGCGGGTGTTTATCGACATCACCGATTTCACCCGGGCCCGCACCACATACCCGGTATTGCCCTGGATTGGCGTGATCCTGCTGGGGTGGGGGATCGGGCCATGGTTCGGCAAGGACATGGACTCGGCCGAGCGGATTTCCCGCCTGCTCAAACTGGGCGCCGGCCTGCTGGTGGCGTTCGTGTTCATTCGCTACCTCAACGTTTATGGCGAGAAACCCTGGGTGCAGACTGGTGACTCGCTGCGCACCTTCATGAGTTTCATGAGCGCCAAGAAGTACCCGCCCTCGCTGATGTTCCTGATGCCGACGATTGGCCTTTCGCTGATCTTGCTGGCGCTGTTCGAGAAGCTCCAGGATCGCTGGTCCACCGCGACCCTGGCGATTTACGGCGGGGCGCCGATGTTCTTCTATTTGCTGCACTTGTACGTACTCAAGGCGATGTACCTGGCGGCAGTGTCGATCTGGGGTGCCAATCAGGGGGGCTACTATGGCTTCGACAACCTGCCCACGGTGTGGCTGTGGAGTGTGATCCTCGGGGTGTTGCTGTTCTTCCCGACGCGCTGGTTCGCCAACCTCAAACAGCGCCGTCGCGATATCGCGATCCTCAAATACCTCTGACGTGCCCAAGGGTGTCCCCCGTTCGGCGGGACACCTTGCAGACCCGGAATTCTGTGGAGTTGCACTGTGAAAACCCTATCGACGCACACCCTGCTACTGGCATTGGGCGGGCAGTCCCTGCTCGCCCTGGCTTCAGAGCAAGACACCGCAAAAGGCTTTATCGAAGACAGTCAATGGAGCCTGCTCAACCGCAGCCTCTACGACCGTCGCGACTATGAACACGGCTCACTGAGCAATGGCGCGCGCAATGCCTTCAAGCCCCGATCCGAACGCAGTGACCTGGCCGAGGAATGGGCCTATGGCCTGATGGCCGATTTCATGTCCGGCTACACCACCGGCACCGTAGGGCTGGGCCTGGATGCCCATGTCTATTCCGGCTGGGAACTGGACAGCGGCGGCGGCCGGGCCGGCAAGGCGCGGGTGTTGGGGGTGGACAATGACGGGCACCCCAAGGATGAGTTCAGCCGAGGCGGCGCCGTGGGCAAGCTGCGGTTTTCCTCGACGGAATTGCGTTACGGCGAGCAGCGGGTAAAAACCCCCGTGTTCGGTTCATCCGACAGCCGCTTGCTACCGGAGACCGCCACCGGCTGGCTGCTGACCAGTCGCGAACTGCCCGCCACGACCCTGTATGGCGGACATTTCAACGAGAGCACCGACCGCAATGCCACCAGTCATGACCAAGGGTTTGTGGTCAATTACTCCAACGGCAAACAGGGCGACAGCTTCGATCTGGTGGGGGTGCGCAACACGGCGGTCAAAGGGCTCAACGCCAGCCTGTTCAGCGCGGACTACGCCGACACCTGGCGCCAGCACTACCTGGGCGTGGTCTACACCCAGCCATTGGCGGAAGGCCAGGACCTGATCTTTGATCTCAATTTGTACCGAACCCAGGACACTGGCAAAGCCTTGTCCGGCCGCATCGACAACACCACCTGGAGTTTGCTGTCGACCTACAAACTCGGGGCCCACAGCTTCGGGCTGGGGTATCAAAAGGTCGATGGCGACACGCCCTTCGATTACGTGACCCGTGGCGCGATCTACTTGAGCAACGCCGTGGCGCTGTCCGATTTCAACGCGCCCCGGGAGGCTTCCTGGCAAGCGCGTTATGACCTGAACATGGCCGGTTATGGCATTCCCGGCCTTAGCTTCGGCGCACTGTACGTGCGCGGCAGCGGCATCGACGGTACTGATATGGACCCGAACGGCGGCTACAAATGGCTGGGTTACGGGCAGGGTGGCAAGCATTGGGAGCGTGATCTACAGGCCAAATATGTGGTGCAGTCGGGCGTTGCGAAAAACCTCGCGTTCAGCCTGCGCCATGCGGTTCATCGCGGGAATGCGGCTCAAGCAGAACTGGACGCCAATCAGCTCCGCCTGGCGATCGAATACCCGTTGGGTGGCAAATTCTGAACCGGAATGGGATCGCCTTTGTGCACTTTTATAAGGCCGCGCACCCCTGCGCTGCACTATGCGAAGGCAAATATCGGGCGTTCATCGACACCTGTGGTCAACGTTTACGGGCGCAAGGACTGCCAATCGCCGACTGGCACAAAGTCTGCAAGACACTGTTCAGGCCCACTGTGACGCAGTCGAGTGGGCAGCCCCCTCGGTCAACGACGATCGATTGGCCGAACAGGTCGTGGGCAACATCGGTGGTTCCGGCATAGATGCCTGACTTAGCACCGTAAATGAACAGGCAAAGACGCCTGGAACCGCAAGGTTTCAGGCGTTTTTTTTTGCTTTTTGAACAGCTATCGACGGGTGTCTCTTATGAATTCCAATGTTGCCACTTTGAACAAGCTGCAAACGCTGATCGTGATCGGCAATGGCATGGTCGGACATCATTGTGTCGAACAGCTGATCGAACGCGGTGCCCTTGATCACTATCGGCTACACGTGTTCAGCGAGGAGCCGATGCGTGCCTACGACCGCGTGCACCTTTCCGAGTATTTCTCCGGCCGTGATGCCGAGTCGCTGGCCCTCGGCGAAGCCTCGCTGTACCAGACCCCAGGCGTCACGTTGCATCTGGGGGCTCCGGTGCTGGAAATCGACCGCGCACGCCGCCAGGTGATCACCGCGCAAGGCTGTGTCTCCTACGACAAATTGGTGCTGGCCACCGGGTCCTATCCGTTTGTGCCGCCGATCGAAGGCGCCGAGGGCGATTCGCGCCTGGTGTATCGCACCCTTGAAGACCTCGACGCCATTCGTGCCGCGGCCAGCAACGCCCGACGCGGTGTGGTGGTTGGCGGTGGCTTGCTGGGACTGGAAGCGGCCAACGCCCTGAAAACCCTGGGGCTGGAAGCGCATGTGGTGGAATTCGCCCCGCGCCTGATGCCGGTGCAACTGGACGAATACGGTGGCCTGGCGCTCAAGGCGCAGATCGAACGGCTCGGCGTCGGCGTGCATTTGTCGTGCGGCACGCAATCGATCAGCGCAGGTGAGGAATACCGCTACCGGATGAACTTCGCCAATGACGAATTTCTTGAAACCGACCTGATCGTGTTCTCCGCCGGTATTCGTGCGCAAGACGCACTGGCCCGGCAATGCTCGCTGGAAGTCGGCCCGCGCGGCGGCGTTGTAATTGACGACCAATGCCAGAGCAGCGATCCGAACATCTACGCCATCGGCGAGTGTGCCGCGTGGAATGGCAGCATTTTTGGCCTGGTTGCCCCGGGTTACCAAATGGCGCGCGGCGTTGCTGCACTACTGTGCAATGAAACCGCCGAGCCGTTCATGGGCGCGGACATGTCGACCAAGCTCAAACTGCTGGGCGTCGATGTCGGCTCCATCGGCGACGCCCACGGCAGCACGCCGGGCTCGCGCAGTTATCAGTTCATCGACGAAACCACGGCCAGCTATCGTCGCCTGGTGGTGGACGCGACGGGCAAGCATGTACTCGGCGCGGTGCTGGTCGGTGACAACAGCTATTACGACACGCTGCTGCAATACATGCAGAACGCGATTGCGCTGCCGGCGGAACCCGCCAGCCTGATTCTGCCGTCGTCCGAAGGCGCGCCGACCCTGGGCCCGGGCGCGTTGCCCGAAGCGGCCACAGTCTGCTCGTGCCACAACGTCACCAAGGGCTCCATTTGTTCGGCCATCGACGGTGGCTGCACCGACCTCGGCCTGCTCAAGTCGCAGACCAAGGCCTGCACCGGTTGCGGTGGTTGTGCCGGGCTGCTCAAGCAGGTTTTCGAACATGAGTTGATCGCCCGTGGCGTCAGCGTCGACAAAAGCCTGTGCGAACACTTTGCCTATACCCGTCAGGAGCTTTATGCGCTGGTGCGGGTAGAAGGGGTGATTACCTTCGAAGAACTGCTGGCCAAGCATGGCCGTGGCCACACCGGTTGCGACGTGTGCAAACCGGCGGTGGGCTCGATCCTCGCGTCGTGCTGGAACCAGCCGATCATGGACGCGTCGCTGGTGCCGTTGCAGGACACCAACGACACCTTCATGGCCAATATGCAGAAAAACGGCACCTATTCGGTGGTGCCGCGCATCCCCGGTGGCGAGATCACCGCCGACAAACTGATCGCGATTGGTGTTGTGGCGAAGAAATACGACCTCTACACCAAAATCACCGGCGGCCAGCGTATCGACCTGTTCGGCGCGCAGTTGCATGAGTTGCCGGACATCTGGGCCGAACTGATTGAAGCCGGTTTCGAAACCGGGCACGCCTACGGCAAATCCACCCGCACCGTGAAATCTTGCGTCGGCAGCACCTGGTGCCGTTATGGCGTGCAAGACAGCGTGCAAATGGCCTTGACCATCGAGGACCGCTACAAGGGCTTGCGCTCGCCACACAAGCTCAAATTTGCGGTGTCTGGTTGCACCCGCGAGTGCGCCGAGGCCCAGAGCAAAGACGTTGGCGTGATCGCCACCGAGAAAGGCTGGAACCTTTACATCGCCGGTAACGGCGGCATGCGCCCGCGCCATGCCGAGCTGTTCGCCACCGACCTCGACGACGCGACCCTGATCCGCTACATCGACCGCTTCCTGATGTTCTACATCCGCACCGCCGACAAATTGCAACGCACCTCGGTGTGGCGCGAAAGCCTGGAGGGCGGCCTCGATTACCTCAAGGAAGTGATCATCAACGACAGCCTCGGGCTGGGTGAAGAGCTCGAATCGCAGATGCAACTGGTGGTCAATCGCTATGAATGCGAATGGGCCAACGCCCTCAAAGACCCGGAAAAACTCAAGCGCTTCCGTACCTTCGTCAACGATAAACGCCCGGACCCGGACATCCACTTTGTCCAGGAACGCGGCCAGCGGCGCCCGATCATGGCCGCCGAACTCAACCTTATCCCTGTCACCGAGGAGATTGCCTGATGAGCCAGTCCAATACCCAACGCACCGATTCCCTGGAAAACCCCGAGGCCTGGCAAACGGTGTGCGAGCAACAGGACCTGGTCAGCAACTCCGGCGTTGTCGTCTGGCTCGACGGCGCGCAAGTGGCGCTGTTCTACCTGCCGGGTGCCGAGGGTCGGACCCTCTACGCCATCGACAACCATGACCCGCAGTCCGGGGCCAATGTGATCGGTCGCGGGTTGGTCGGCAGCATCAAGGGTGATCTGGTGGTTGCATCGCCGATCTACAAACAGCATTTCCGCCTTGAGGACGGCAGCTGCCTGGAGTATCCGCAACAGCGTCTGCGTGTCTGGCCCGTGCGGTTGAACAGCGGCGTGGTGGAAGTCGGGGTGGCTTGAGCCTGTTCAACAGCATCGCGTATCCGCATCGGAGGCATTTATGAAAACAGCCGCACAATTGCTGAAACTCAAGGTCGTGCAAAACCGTCAGGTGCATAGCATCGCCCCGGATGAAATGGTGCTTGAGGCGCTGAGGATCATGGCCGAAAAGAACGTGGGCGCGCTTCCGGTGATCGAGGCCGGGCAAGTGGTCGGCGTGATCAGCGAGCGTGACTATGCGCGCAAGGTGGTTTTGCAGGGGCGCTCTTCGGTCGGTACGCCGGTGCGCGACATCATGAGCGCGCCGGTGGTGACGGCTGACAGTCAGCAGAGTATTGAGCGTTGCATGGCGGTGATGACTGACAGCCATCTGCGTCATTTGCCGGTGGTGGAGGGGGGCGAGCTGATTGGTTTGTTATCGATTGGGGATTTGGTCAAGGAAGCGATCGTTGAGCAGGCGGATTTGATTCGGCAGCTGGAGCACTACATTCGCGGGCACTAGACCGGGCAGCGTGACTAAGGTTGGGGTACATATCCGT
The DNA here is from genome assembly GCF_003254125.1 of Pseudomonas sp. 478. Taxonomy (NCBI): domain Bacteria; kingdom Pseudomonadati; phylum Pseudomonadota; class Gammaproteobacteria; order Pseudomonadales; family Pseudomonadaceae; genus Pseudomonas; species Pseudomonas sp. 478. Next base: position 132 of record NZ_QKZG01000022.1, on the reverse strand, counting down.
TTTTGCGGTCACGGCGGCTATTGGTTCCGCCCTTACGGCCAGCCCTTTCAAGGTGTTTTCTTTTTATGGGCCTTAAGCACGCGAGCCGTCGACACATGAGCATTTGCAGCCCTGCCCTCCAGCCATTCCTTG
>NZ_QKZG01000021.1:0-69475 GCF_003254125.1 Pseudomonas sp. 478 | reverse complement strand
GATCTCTCGTTAGCGGGAGGCGAATTCTACAGCGTTACTCGCTGCTGTCAACACCTCTTTTACACCGCTGTCGACCGAGAAGATCGAATCGTCAATTAGGCAAAAACAGACTGCCTGATCAACTCCTTCTGAGCTTCGATGACCTGAAGCAACTCGCTGTCGAAAACTGCATAACTCATTGTTTACCAAGGAGTTTTCCGTCTCGACTGCGCCGGAAGTGGGGCGAATTATAGACTTCCAGAATCTGCCGTCAACCCCTAATTCGAGCTTTACTCGGATTTGAGCGTAATACGCGCAAATGCCTTCTTCCCAGCCTGGCAGACATGGGTCGCGCCCAGTGCGTATATAAAGGTGCGATCGACCACCTCACCATCTATACGCACACCACCAGAACCCAGAAGGTCCCGCGCGACAGCCGAGTTCTTGACCAGACCTGCCTTATTAAGAACAGCAGCAATCGGCATGTCTTCAGCAGCAGTCAATTCGATCTCTGGCAGATCGTCCGGCAGCTCGCCCTCCTTCATACGGTTACCCGCCCCACGGTGCGCGTTGGCCGCCGCCTCTTCACCATGGAAACGCGCAACGATCTCTTCAGCCAGCTTGATCTTGATATCACGCGGATTGGCACCCGCTTCGACATCGGCACGGAATGCATTGATCTCATCCATGGAGCGGAAACTGAGCAATTCGAAGTAGCGCCACATCAGCGCATCCGGAATGGAAACCAGTTTGCCGTACATCACACCCGGCGCTTCCTGAATACCCACGTAGTTGCCCAAGGACTTGGACATCTTTTTCACGCCATCCAGACCTTCGAGCAGCGGCATGGTCAGAATGCACTGAGCCTCTTGACCATATCCACGCTGCAGTTCACGCCCCATCAACAGGTTGAACTTCTGATCAGTACCACCCAGCTCGACATCCGCGCGCAAAGCAACCGAGTCATAACCCTGAACCAGCGGATAGAGGAATTCATGAATGGCGATCGGTTGATTGGTGGTGTAGCGCTTGTCGAAGTCGTCGCGCTCGAGCATGCGAGCCACGGTGTACTGAGAAGTCAGGCGAATGAAGTCGGCCGGCCCCATCTGATCCAACCAGGTGGAGTTGAACGCAACTTCGGTTTTCGCCGGATCAAGAATCTTGAAAACCTGGGTCTTGTAGGTCTCGGCATTCTCGAGAACCTGCTCGCGGGTAAGAGGAGGACGCGTAGCACTCTTACCGCTCGGATCGCCGATCATCCCGGTGAAGTCACCTATAAGGAAGATCACCTGATGCCCCAGCTCCTGGAACTGGCGCAGCTTATTAATAAGCACGGTATGACCCAGGTGCAAATCCGGCGCGGTCGGATCGAAGCCTGCCTTAATACGTAGCGGCTGACCACGCTTGAGCTTTTCGATCAGCTCGGACTCGACCAACAGTTCTTCCGCACCACGTTTAATCAGCGCTAGCTGCTCTTCAACCGACTTCATAACAGACCCGCAAGGCTCGAATTCAAAGGGAACCAACCATACAAGATCGCGCGTCAAATACAAGTTTTGCCCGGCGCACGGACACCAATCCACAGACTCAGCGTTCGCGGACTTGCTTCAGGGATGATTTGGTTATATTTTATACAGTTATTTCATCTTCATCATGTCATTCATCTTTTCCAATTCATCTTTTTCAAAGTCAAAAATTACCTATGACCAAAGAATCGTCTAAAGCGCCGCCGCTTTACCCGAAGACCCACCTGCTCGCAGCAAGTGGCATCGCCGCCCTTCTGAGCCTGGCGCTTCTGGTATTTCCTTCCAGTGATGTTGAAGCCAAAAAGACGACCCTGAGTCTTGAACTGGAAAGCCCTGCTGAACAACTGACACAAGATCAAGACGCTGCCGAGGCCGTCCAGGCCACAAATGAGCCAGCAGCTTCCCCTTTTGCGCAGATCGAAAACAGCGCCGAAGAACCCCAGGAAACCGCACAGGCCGCGCCCGCGCCGGCGCCAGTGATCGAAGAAAAAAAGTCTCCAAACCACAGGGAAGTAATCGTTTCTAAAGGCGATACCCTCTCCACCCTGTTTGAAAAAGTCGGCCTTCCAGCAGCTTCGGTGCATGAAGTGCTGGCCAGTGACAAGCAGGCCAAGCAGTTCAGCCAACTCAAACATGGCCAGAAACTCGAATTCGAACTGAACCCCAATGGCCAACTGACCAACCTTCACAGCAAGGTCAGCGACGTCGAAAGCATCTCCTTGACCAAGAATGACAAGGGCTATGCATTCAACCGCATCACCGCAAAGCCGACCGTGCGTTCGGCCTATGTTCATGGCGTGATCAACAGCTCGCTATCGCAGTCCGCTGCACGCGCCGGTTTGTCCCACAGCCTGACCATGGACATGGCCAGTGTGTTTGGCTATGACGTCGACTTCGCCCAGGATATTCGCCAGGGTGACGAGTTCGATGTCATCTACGAACAGAAAGTCGTCAACGGCAAGGCTGTCGGCAATGGCCCGATCCTTTCCGCTCGCTTCACTAACCGCGGCAAGACCTACACCGCCGTGCGCTACACCAATAAACAAGGTAACAGCAGCTACTACACCGCTGACGGCAACAGCATGCGCAAGGCGTTTATCCGTACCCCGGTGGACTTCGCCCGCATCAGCTCGAAATTCTCGATGGGCCGCAAGCACCCGATCCTGAACAAGATCCGTGCTCACAAAGGCGTCGACTATGCAGCCCCGCGTGGCACTCCAATCAAGGCAGCCGGTGATGGCAAAGTGTTGCTGGCCGGTCGCCGTGGCGGCTACGGCAACACCGTCATTATCCAGCACGGCAATACCTACCGTACGCTGTACGGCCACATGCAGGGCTTTGCCAAAGGCGTGCAGACTGGCAGTAGCGTCAAGCAAGGCCAGGTGATCGGCTACATCGGCACCACCGGACTCTCCACGGGACCGCATTTGCATTACGAGTTCCAGGTCAATGGCGTGCACGTCGACCCACTAGGCCAGAAAGTGGCGATGGCCGATCCGATCTCCAAAGCCGAGCGCGCACGTTTCCTCGCGCAGAGCCAACCGCTGATGGCGCGCATGGATCAAGAGAAATCCACGCAACTGGCTTCGAGCAAGCGCTAAGCCATGACGCTCTATATAGGTGTGATGTCCGGGACCAGCCTCGATGGCCTGGACATAGCGCTGGTTGAACTGGCCCCGGCGATCAAACTGATCGCCACGCACTACATTCCCATGCCTGACTCACTGCGCACCGAGCTGCTTGGCTTGTGCGCCAGCGGCCCGGACGAGATTGCCCGCTCCGCCATCGCCCAGCAGAACTGGGTGAAACTGGCGGCACAGGGTATTCACACCCTCCTCGACCAACAAAAACTGAAACCCGAAGCCATTCGCGCAATTGGCAGCCACGGCCAGACCATTCGCCACGAACCGGCGCGCGGCTTCACCGTGCAGATTGGCAACCCTGCCCTTCTGACCGAGTTGACCGGCATCACCGTGGTCAGCGACTTTCGCAGCCGCGATGTGGCGGCTGGCGGACAAGGCGCCCCGCTGGTTCCAGCCTTTCACGAAGCGTTGTTTGAAGAACGCGCAGGCAATCGCGCGGTATTGAACGTTGGCGGATTCAGCAACCTCAGCCTGATCGAGCCCGGCAAACCGGTAGCCGGTTTCGACTGTGGCCCGGGCAATGTTCTGCTGGATGCCTGGATTCACCAGCAACGCGGCGACAACTTTGATCGCGATGGCCAATGGGCTGCCAGCGGCAAGGTCGAACCGGCTCTGCTGAACGAGCTGCTCAGTGATCCATTTTTCATGACCAAAGGCCCCAAAAGTACCGGCCGTGAAGTGTTCAACCTGCCATGGCTGACACAACATCTATCGAAACTGCCGACTTTCGCCGCCGAAGATGTGCAAGCAACACTGCTTGAGCTGACCGCACTGACCATTATCGAGTCATTGCAGAACGCCCAATCAGATACCCGGGAACTGTTGGTCTGCGGTGGCGGCGCCCACAACGCCACGCTGATGAACCGCTTGGCCAGCTTGCTGCCGAACACCAAGGTCAGCAGCACCTCGGCTTACGGTGTAGACCCGGACTGGGTCGAAGCCATGGCCTTCGCCTGGCTGGCCCATTGCTGCCTTGAAGGCATCGCTGCCAATCGCCCGAGCGTCACCGGCGCAAGCGGCCTGCGCGTACTCGGCGCCATCTACCCCGCTTGATCTGCACACAGCAAAACGCCGCAGAGCCCTGAGGCCATGCGGCGCTTGGTGATGCGGTGATTGCGATCAGATCGAGAACGAAGAGCCACAGCCACACGTGGTGCTGGCGTTCGGATTCTTGATTACGAAGCGTGAACCTTCCAGACCTTCCTGATAATCCACCTCGGCACCTGCCAGGTACTGGAAGCTCATCGGATCAACGACCAGACTCACCCCTTCGCGCTCGACAATGGTGTCGTCATCGGCCACTTCCTCATCGAAGGTGAAGCCGTACTGAAAACCTGAACAACCGCCGCCCGTAACGAATACGCGCAGCTTCAAGCGATCATTCCCCTCTTCATCGACCAGGCTCTTCACCTTGTGTGCGGCACCGTGGGTGAATTGCAAAGCCGTGGGGGTGAAGGATTCGACGCTCATGCTAACTATCTCCCGGCGTTACGCCGCCATAATGCGTGATGACGCGCATTATCCGCTTCTCCTAGAAAATCGGTCAACTATTGTTACGGTATATCAATCAACCCAATCGTAAGCCCGGAATGCAAAAAGGCCCGTCAGACGGGCCTTTTTGCTGAGCGGGCTAAAGCCTTACGGCAACATGCCAGCGTGAGACAAGCCCAGGCGCTCATCCAGCCCGAACAGGATGTTCATGTTCTGCACCGCCTGACCCGACGCACCTTTGACCAGGTTGTCGATCACCGACAACACCACCACCAGGTCACCATCCTGCGGACGATGCACCGCAATACGGCAAACGTTGGCACCGCGCACGCTGCGGGTTTCTGGATGGCTGCCGGCCGGCATGACATCGACGAACGGTTCGTTGGCATAACGCTTTTCAAACAGTGCCTGCAGATCCACCGAGCGATCCACGACGGTCGCGTAGAGCGTCGAGTGGATGCCTCGAATCATTGGCGTCAGGTGCGGAACGAATGTCAGACCGACGTCCTTGCCCGCTGCACGACGCAGACCCTGGCGGATTTCCGGCAAGTGACGGTGACCTTTGACGGCGTAAGCCTTCATGCTTTCCGACGTCTCGGAGTACAGCGAACCTACAGACGCGCCACGACCGGCACCACTGACGCCGGATTTGCAGTCAGCAATCAGGCGGGTGGTATCGGCCAGACCTGCTTCAAGCAATGGCAGGAAACCCAATTGCGTAGCAGTCGGGTAGCAACCCGGAACGGCGATCAGGCGAGCCTGCTTGATCTGCTCGCGATTGACTTCCGGCAAGCCGTAAACCGCCTCCTCCAGCAGTTCTGGCGCGCCGTGCGGCTGACCGTACCACTTGGCCCACTCATCGGCGTCTTGCAGACGGAAGTCCGCCGACAGGTCGATGACTTTGGTCCCGGCCGCCAACAGTTCGCCAGCCAGCGCATGGGCAACACCGTGAGGCGTGGCGAAGAACACCACGTCGCAAGCGCCCAGCGTCTTGATGTCTGGAACGCTGAACGCCAGGCCATCGTAATGACCGCGCAGGTTCGGATACATATCAGCCACGGCCAGACCGGCCTCGGATCGGGAAGTGATGACGACCACTTCTGCTTGCGGATGCTGCGCCAACAGACGCAGCAGTTCGACACCGGTGTAACCCGTGCCGCCGACGATACCGACCTTGACCATAAACCTGCCCTCAACGAACCCACTGGAAAGCCGTCGATAATAGGGGCCGCGCGGCTCTACGACAACCGCCAAGGTGACGTGCGGGCGCTCTACCCTCTACTATCTTCGCTACCGTGAACCTGGGAATAACTAAAAATGCTTTATCTGTGGCTCAAAGCGCTTCACATCGTCAGCATGGTCTGCTGGTTCGCCGGCCTGTTCTACCTGCCGCGCCTGTTCGTTTATCACGCCCAAAGCGAAGACACCGTCAGCAAAGAACGTTTCAGCATCATGGAGCGCAAACTCTACCGCGGCATCATGGGCCCGGCGATGATCGCCACCCTGATTTTCGGCATCGCACTGATCGCCTTGAACCCCAGCATATTTAGTCAAGGTGCCTGGATTCACGCGAAGTTGACCCTGGTGGTGATCCTCATCGGCTACCACCACATGTGCGGCGCCCAGGTGAAACGTTTTGCCCGTGGCGAGAACACCCGCAGTCATGTCTTTTATCGCTGGTTCAATGAAGTGCCGGTTCTGATATTGCTGGCCATTGTAATTCTGGTCGTCGTCCGGCCGTTCTAACGCCAATAAGCACAACTCACCGGGGTACTTCCAATGTCGCTGCCCGCTCTGCTCGAACAACGCTTGCGTCTGCCGGTGGTGGCAGCGCCAATGTTCCTGATTTCCAACCCGCAACTGGTGCTCGCCTGCTGCCGTAATGGCGTGGTGGGCAGCTTTCCTGCGCTGAACCAGCGCGAGAGCAGCGGCTTCAAGTCCTGGCTGGAAGAGATCGAAGCAGGGTTGGCGACACTGGAGAATCCGGCGCCTTATGCGGTGAACCTGATCGTCCACCACAGCAACCCGCGGCTGCAAGCGGACCTGGCGATCTGCATCGAGCACAAAGTGCCGATTGTGATCACCAGTCTCGGCGCCGTGAAAGAACTGGTCGATGCAGTGCACAGCTATGGCGGTCTGGTGTTCCATGACGTGACGACTCGTCGCCATGCAGAGAAAGCCGCCGAGGCCGGGGTCGACGGTTTGATCGCCGTGGCAGCGGGAGCCGGTGGACACGCCGGAACCTGGAGCCCGTTCTCGCTGATTGCCGAGATTCGCCAATTCTTCGACAAGACCCTGCTGCTGGCCGGCTGCTTGAACCATGGCCACGAGATTCTCGCGGCACAATTGCTCGGTGCGGATCTGGCCTACTTCGGCACACGATTTATCGGCACCACCGAAAGTCATGCGCCTGACGCCTATAAAGAGATGCTGCTGACTGCCAGAGCCGCAGACATCGTCCATACTCCAGCGGTGTCGGGAGTACCGGCGAGCTTTATGCGTCAGAGCCTTGAGGCTGCAGGTTTCGACATGGCCGCGCTGCACGGCAAGGGCGAGGTGGACTTCGGCTCCAAACTCAAGCCCATGAGCGATGAAGCCAAAGCCTGGAAAACCGTCTGGTCCGCAGGCCAGGGTGTCGGCGAGATCGACGACTTGCCGAGTGTCGATCAATTGGTCGCTCGCCTTGATGCCGAGTACCGCAAAGCGCTGGAGCTGGCGGCAGCGCTGCCCAAGCGCTGGCCACGCGGACAGGAAAACCTGGCCAGTCCATTCCGGCTGGCTTCACACGACAAGGATGCCTCGTAATGAGCGAAAACCGTTTCAAGATCGTGTTCGACGGCGCTCTGCTGCCAGGTGTTGACGTCACCACCGCCAAGCTCAATCTCGCCGAGTTGTTCAAAAGCGATGTGGCTGCCATCGAGCGACTGTTCAGTGGCAAGCCGGTTGCGCTCAAACGCGACCTGTCGCAGGGCGATGCGCAGACTTATCTCCAGGCGCTGACCAAAACCGGTATCGATGCCCGGATCGAATCCGAACCCTCGATCGAGCTGAACCTGGCTGACGTTCATGAACACGCCCCTGCTGTCGCGGCAGATCCCGAATCCCCTTACGCACCACCCCGGGCTACCGTTGGCGAAGCCTTGCCTGCGTTTTCCACACTCAAACCGTTCAGCTTCGTGGGTCGGATCGGTCGCTTGCGTTATCTGGCCTGGACGATGTCGCTGACGCTGGTAACCCTTGGTGTTGGCACTGTGCTTGCTGTTTTTGGCTTGGCCCTTATCTCTGCGGACACTACCGCCGGCTTGATTCTCGGTGGCTTGCTGGCCTTTATTCTCTTCGTGGCGCTGGCGTTCGTCAGCATCCAGTTCAGTGTCCAGCGTCTGCACGATATCGGCTGGTCTGGCTGGCTCTGGCTACTGACCCTCGTGCCGTTCGTGGGCAGCATCTTTCCGTTCGTGATGATGATTGCGCCGGGTAATAACACCGCCAATCGATACGGTGCGCCACCACCGCCCAACAGCGCCGCGGTCAAGGTCCTGTCGTCACTGTGGCTGGTGTTTATCGCGATCCTGTTCATCGGCGGACTGACCGGCGGCCTTACTACCCTCCAGAGCGAATATGAAAGCGCCACCCAGAGCGGCTATGAAAGTGACTCAGTGACCACTGAAGAGATCGAAGATCAAACCGCTGTGGAAGCAGAGCCCGCGCCAAATTCAGCCGACGATGCAGCCGAAGAAGCCCAGCCCCCTGTAGACTCTGCGAAAGAATGAACAGCGCTCCCCGTCCGTGACACCTGCGTCGCCGGCGCGGAGCTGTTGCGATGGAGAAATGCATGACCCGTTACGCACTGATCACTGGCGCTTCCAGCGGCATCGGCCTGGCGATGGCCGAAGCACTGGCCCGGCGCGGCCGCAGCCTGATTCTGGTGGCCCGTCAGCGTGATCAGCTGGAAAGTATTGCGATTGAACTGACCCAACGTTTTGGCGTGGAAGTGTTGTTCCGAGCCTGTGACCTCGGCGAGCCGCTACGGCTGTCCGGTTTTCTGCTGGAGCTGGAGGAAGGTGACCGACAGATCGATTTGCTGGTCAACTGCGCCGGCATCGGCACCTGCGGCCCTTTTCTGGCTCAGGACTGGATGACCGAGCAGGACCTGATCGAAGTGAACATCCTCGCACTCACTCGACTGTGTCACGCGATCGGCAACAGCATGGCGCTGCAGGGCGGCGGTCAGATTTTGAATGTCGCCTCGGTGGCGGCGTTCCATCCCGGCCCGTGGATGAGTACTTATTACGCCAGCAAGGCTTATGTGCTGCACTTTTCCGAAGGGTTGCGCGTCGAACTGAAAAAATGCGCGGTCAAGGTCTCGGTGCTCTGCCCCGGCCCTACCCGCACGGCGTTTTTCCGCACCGCGCAATTGGACGCTGGCAAACTGATCGACAGCAAGATGCTGATGAGCCCCGAGGAAGTCGCGCTCTACACCGTCCGGGCTCTGGAGAAAAATCGCGCCATCATCATTCCGGGTCGACGCAACCGCTGGCGTGCCTTCCTGCCGCGACTCGGCTCCCGCTGGCTGACCCGGACAATCGCTGGCATGGTCAACAAGGCTTACTGCCCGCGCTGATCGCACCCTCAAGGTAAAAGGCTGGGCTCAGGCATCACCCATGGTTACACTCAGGCCAGCCCAAACAACGGAGAAAGTAGCTGTGGATACTCTGTTCACCAAGATCATCAACCGGGAAATTCCGGCAAAGATCATTTACGAGGACGACCAGGTACTGGCCTTCCACGACATCGCCCCACAGGCACCCGTGCATTTTCTGGTGATCCCGAAAAAAGCAGTGCGCACGCTTAACGACCTGACCGAGGACGACAAGGCATTGGCTGGGCATATTCTGTTCACTGCCCAGCGTCTGGCCCTGGAACTGGGTTGCGAAGAGGGCTTTCGCGTGGTCATGAATTGCAATCCATTGGGTGGGCAGACCGTCTATCACATACATATGCATGTATTGGGTCAGCGCCAGATGCATTGGCCGCCGGGCTGATTGCAGCAAGCCCTGTGGGGTCGGGCAATCCCGCCCCCACAAGCACCTGCGTCGCAATGACTCAGCGCAAACCTTCCCTGGCCGATTGGGTTAAACTGGCCGCCGAGATTCTTCCCGGAGGTCAGCATGACAACCCAACGTCACTACTCGCCGATTGACCGCCTTCTGCTACAAGCCGATGCCGCGATGCGTACCTTGCTGCCCTTCAGTGGTCAGCCGTACCGCCCTTCGCCCGCTATCGTGCAGCCGGATGCGCAAATGAGCGACGAAGACTCCCGGCACGTCGCCGGTCTGATGCGCATCAACCATACCGGCGAAGTCTGTGCCCAGGCGCTGTATCAAGGTCAGGCCCTGACCGCCAAGCTGCCGCAAGTGCGCGCCGCCATGGAACATGCCGCCGAAGAAGAAATCGACCACCTGGTCTGGTGCGAACAACGCATAAAACAGTTGGGCAGCCACACCAGCATTCTCAATCCGCTGTTCTACGGCATGTCGTTCGGGATTGGCGCGGTAGCCGGGCTGATCAGCGATAAAGTCAGCCTGGGTTTCGTTGCCGCGACCGAGCATCAGGTGTGCAAACACCTCAACGAACACCTTGAGCAACTGCCAGCCGAGGACGAAAAGTCTCGGGCGATCCTCGAGCAGATGCGCATTGATGAAGAACACCACGCCGAAAGCGCGCTGGAGGCTGGGGGTTTCCGCTTCCCGGCACCGGTGAAGTTCGGCATGAGCCTGATGGCCAAGGTCATGACCAAGAGTACTTATCGGATCTGACTCAATGGCTTTCGTAGGAGCAAGGCTTGCCTGCGATTGCATCCTTGAGATCGCCATCGCGGGCAAGCCTTGCTCCTACAGTCGATTCAACCGAGCTCGATGATCTCGTAGTCATGGGTAATTGCCACGCCAGCCGCACCCAGCATGATCGACGCCGAGCAATACTTCTCGGCAGACAGCTCGATGGCGCGTTTGACCTGGGCTTCTTTCAAGCCGCGGCCCTTGACCACAAAATGCATGTGAATCTTGGTGAAAACCTTCGGATCTTCGGTAGCACGCTCGGCTTCGAGGAAGGCTTCGCAGCTTTCAACGGCCTGACGGGACTTCTTGAGGATGCTGACCACGTCGAAATTGCTGCAACCGCCAACACCCAGCAGGAGCATTTCCATCGGCCGGACACCCAGGTTGCGACCGCCGGCATCGGGCGGACCGTCCATGACCACGACATGACCGCTGCCGGATTCGCCGAGGAACATGGCTTCGCCAGCCCATTGGATGCGTGCCTTCATCGCCAAGACTCCACTGTATAAAAAAGGGTCGCCAGCTTAGCACAGGGGCCTTGATTGACGACGTCTCGCCTTCCTACGACGCAAGCCGCTGTGCTGTAGGTAAATTCTCGAATATTGCAGGAAGTGTCTGTTAAGCTGGCGCCAATTCACTGGCGCATTGCCAGCTTTATAGCAACCTCAGCGACTCATAAGAAAATCAAACACACCGTGAAGTCTTTTCGGGATACAACCATGGTTGCTATTACCCCAACACCCAAAATCAAGAACCTCGACAAGCTGTTGATGCACTGCCAGCGCCGTCGTTATGCGGCCAAAAGCAACATCATTTGTGCCGGCGACCGCTCAGACACGCTGTTCTTCATCATCAAGGGTTCGGTCACCATCCTGATCGAGGATGACGACGGCCGCGAAATGATCATCGCCTACCTGAACTCCGGAGACTTCTTCGGCGAGTTGGGCCTGTTCGAACAGGCGGGCCTGGAACAGGAACGCAGCGCCTGGGTGCGCGCCAAGATCGAATGCGAAGTCGCGGAGATCAGCTACGCAAAATTCCGCGAACTGTCCCAACAGGATCCAGACATTCTTTACGTGCTCAGCGGACAAATCGCACAGCGCCTGCGCAACACCACCCGCAAAGTGGGTGACCTTGCATTCTTCGACGTTACCGGCCGCGTCGCGCGCTGCCTCCTGGAACTGTGCAAGCAGCCAGATGCAATGACCCATCCCGATGGCATGCAGATCAAGGTGACCCGTCAGGAAATCGGGCGGATTGTCGGTTGTTCACGTGAGATGGTCGGTCGCGTACTCAAGGACCTGGAAGAACGCAACCTGGTGGACGTCAAAGGCAAGACCATGGTGGTCTTCGGTACGCGCTAAACCCTGAACATGTTTGCCAGCAACTCGCGGTACAACGTGTCGAGTCGCCCCATCGCATCAGGTGCTGCATATTTTTCATGAAGAGCAATGTGGCTCTCGGCGCGAACTCGCTGCTCCAGGCCACAGGCTTCATTGAAACGGTTAACCGCCGCAACCATCGACTCACGCTCGTTATCGAGCAACAAAGCACCGTGCACCAACCCTACCGGACGCGTACCGCCCTTGCTCTGGCGCCAGCGTTGAGCCGTGCCGACCATCTTGCGCCCGTCAAGGTTGACGTTGAAACGTCCATCACAGAACGCACCCTCTATTTCGCCCAAAGACGAAACGCCGCCCAGCTCATCGAGTAACTGACAAATCGGATCGCAAAGCCGGCGATAACCGGTTTCGATGCGGTTTTGGTCACCCTCGCTACGCGGTGGCGCGTAGACCAGTGCGATGTTGATCGTCGAGGCCGATTGCGGCACCGGTTCACCGCCGGTTTCACGCAACAACACCGGCCAACCTGCCGCAGCCGACACTTCGCACGCGGCCTCGAACCCAGGCAGACGATTCAACCGTCGCGGCATGACCAGTGCCCGGTCACTGGGCTGCCAGAACAGCAGGCCAAACTCCGAATCGCCGGTGCACACATGGGCCAACAGATCCTGTTCGGCGAGCAGGCCGGCTTCGACGGTCAAGGCGATAGGTGAGGTCATCAGTTAATCCACAGGACGTTCAATCTGCTGTGCATCTCATGCCATCTTCGCGAGCAAGTCGAGTCGTCGCACCGCCACTCCCACATTGGATCGGCGTTGTCTGAATGGACGCGGACTAATGTGGGAGCGGGCTTGCTCGCGAAGGGAGCGTCGCGGTTTGTCTATTTGTACTCAGTCGAGTGTAGAACCGCTCACCGCGATGCCACGCTCAGGAAAGAACAGACGCTGCAGCTCGGTGCCCGGGCTTTCGGCGCGCATGAACGCTTCGCCCACCAGGAACGCGTACACATCGCTGATTTCCATCAGCTCGACATCGGCCCGGTTGAGAATGCCACTTTCGGTGATCACCAGACGATCACGCGGGATACGCGGCAACAGATCGAGGGTGGTTTCCAGGTTGACTTCGAAAGTGTGCAGGTTGCGGTTGTTGACGCCTACCAACGGAGTGTCGAGGGTTTTCAAGGCCCGCTCCAGCTCGTCGCCATCGTGAACTTCCACCAGCACATCGAGGCCGACACTTTTGGCGACGGCAGCCAACTCGGCCATTTTCACGTCATCCAGAGCGGAGACGATCAGCAGCACGCAGTCGGCGCCCAACGCTCGGGCTTCAATGATCTGGTACGGATCAATCATGAAGTCCTTGCGGATCACCGGCAGTTTGCACGCCGCCCGCGCCTGTTGCAGATACACATCGGCGCCCTGGAAGTAATCGATATCGGTCAGCACTGACAGACAGGTCGCGCCGCCCTTCTCGTAACTCTTGGCGATGTCGGCGGGAACGAAGTTCTCGCGAATCACGCCTTTGCTCGGTGAAGCTTTCTTGATTTCTGCAATGACCGCTGGCTGCTTGAGCTTGGCCTGAGCCAATAGTGCCTTGGCAAAACCACGGGGTGCATCGGCCGCCTTGGCCAGACTTTCCAGCTCCGCCAGGCTTACGCGAGCGCTACGCTCGGCGACTTCCTGGACTTTACGGGCCAGAATGTTTTCCAGAACCGTCGGTACACTCATCCCTCATTCTCCACTTTGAATACCGCGGTAAATGCACCCAACTCCTCCAGTTTTTCCCGAGCGAGGCCTGTGTGCAGCGCATCGTGCGCCAGGGCAACGCCTTCTTTCAAACTGCTGGCATGGTCAGCGGCGTACAACGCGGCACCGGCATTGAGCATAATCATTTCCGCGGCTTTCTGACCGTTCTCGGTCTTGCGCTTGCCCAGGGCATCGCGAATCAGCTCCAGGGAAGCCGCCGGGCTATCCACTGCCAGACCGTGCAGGCTCTGGCTTTTCATGCCCAGGTCTTCTGGCTCGACCCAATACTCGGTGATCTGGTCATCCTTCAATTCCGCCACGAAGGTTGGCGCCGCCAGACTGAACTCGTCCAGGCCATCCTTCGAGTGCACCACCAGCACGTGCTTGCTGCCCATACGCTGCAAGACTTCGGCCAGCGGCCGGCACAACGCCTGATTGAACACGCCCACCACCTGATGCTTCACGCCGGCCGGATTCGTAAGCGGGCCGAGCATGTTGAACAGCGTGCGCAAGCCCAGCTCCCGGCGCGGGCCGGCGGCGTGCTTCATGGCGCTGTGATGGGTCTGGGCGAACATGAAACCGATGCCGACGTTGTCGATGCAGCGTGCGACCTGAACCGGCGTCAGGTTCAAGTAGATGCCCGCCGCCTCCAGCAAATCGGCGCTGCCGCTTTTGCCCGAGACCGCACGGTTACCGTGCTTGGCCACGGTGCAACCGGCCGCCGCGACCACGAACGAGGAAGCGGTCGAGACGTTAAAAATGTTCGCGCCATCACCCCCGGTACCAACCACATCGACAACGCCGTCGAGGGTCTTGAGTTCGACCTTGTCCGCCAGCTCGCGCATGACCGACACGGCACCGACGATCTCGTCGATGCTTTCACTCTTCATGCGCATGGCCATCATGAACGCGCCGATCTGCGCGTCCGTGCATTGCCCGGTCATGATTTCGCGCATGACATCGCGCATCTCATCGGTGCTGAGGTCGAGCTGTTCGACGATACGGCTCAGGGCTGTCTTGATATTCATGAAAAGTCCTTAGCGCGTGCCGCCGGTTTGTTTGAGGAAATTGGCGAACAGCTCGTGGCCCTGTTCGGTGAGGATCGACTCAGGGTGAAACTGGACGCCCTCGATGTTCAGTGTCTTGTGGCGCAGGCCCATGATCTCGTCGACCGAACCGTCTTCAAGCTGGGTCCAGGCGGTCAGTTCCAGGCAATCGGGCAGGGTTTCGCGTTTGACGATCAGTGAATGATAGCGGGTGACTGTCAGCGGATGGTTCAGGCCTTCAAAAACGCCTTTGTCCTCATGGAACACCGGGCTGGTTTTGCCGTGCATGACCTGACGGGCACGCACCACATCGCCGCCAAAGGCCTGGCCGATGGACTGATGGCCCAGGCACACGCCCAGAATCGGCAGTTTTCCGCCAAAATGTTTGATTACGTCAATCGACACGCCGGCTTCGTTCGGCGTGCAAGGGCCGGGTGAAACGACGATCCGCTCTGGGTTGAGCGCTTCGATTTCGGCAATGGTGAGCTCATCGTTGCGCACGACTTTGACCTGGGAACCGAGCTCACCGAGGTATTGCACAACGTTGTAAGTAAAAGAGTCGTAGTTATCGATCATCAGCAACATGGCGTTAAGAACCTCTTGAATTTACTGACTTTGAATACAGCCTTCGAATGATTTACCCGCAGCGTCCTGCACTTTGTCAGTCGCTGGAGTCGCGCTGCAAAGCGGTTTGTCTTGCGGGTAAAGAAGGCAAAGCGGTAAAGATCCGGCCGGGCCGGCAGAAGGATTCAGGCGCGCCAACGCCAACGGGCGTGTGCCTTGATGACTTGATCCAGAAGTTTGCTGACGATCAACACGGGGAAGGTCTCATTTATACGTCTCGGCACAGTAACTTAGCTGGGCAGAGCGTGCAATATGGGGCGATCGAAGCTCTTGAAACAATTGACGGGTTCGCGCCGAACGGCAACAGGCTCTATAGTTTTTGGCACTATCGTTTCGCTCACTACAACAATAACAAACGGACTTGCTCATGATCAGACAGACGTTGACTGTACCGCTTGCCGGCTGCTTGCTCGCCATGGCCTGCACCCAGGCGATCGCGGCGCCCAACCCTTATTCGAGTTTCATCGTCTTCGGCGATAGCCTCAACGATGCCGGGCAGTTTACCGACACGGGTGGCCCTCCCGGTTCGCCCCTGCGCTTCACCAACCGGACCGGCCCGATTTACCGGGACGGCAGCGGCGAAGTCTACTCCGCCAACTCCACCCAATTGCTGGGTGACCGGCTCGGGTTTTCACCGGACCAGACGGCCGCTTCAACCTCGGCGGCGCGTGCGAGCCAGGGCCTGCCGGACGGGAACAACTGGGCCGTTGGCGGTTACCGCACGGACCAGATCCTCACCTCGATCACCAGCGTATCCGCCACGGGCGAACGCACGCGCCCGGGCTATCTGCCGACAAACAACTTCAGCGCCGATCCGAATGCGCTGTATTACATTTCCGGCGGTGGTAACGATTTTCTTCAGGGACGTGTACAAAGTGGCGCTCAGGCGAATGCCGCTGCGGATCGACTGGCTAACAGCGTCCAGGTTCTGCAAACCGCCGGCGCCCAGTACATTATGGTCTGGCTGCTACCCGACCTGGGTTTGACGCCCGCCATCAATGGCACGCCTCTGCAGACTCCCACCTCACTACTGAGCTCTGCCTTCAACCGGCAACTGGTCACCCGTCTCGCAGGGATCGATGCCGAAATCATCCCGTTGAACATTCCGCTGCTGTTGCAGGAAACCTTCGCCGATCCGGCGCGATTCGGTTTTGCTACAGGCCAGAACCTGACGGCGACCTGCTTCAGCGGTAACAGCTGCACCGAAAACCCTGCGTATGGCATCAACAGTGCCACCCCGGACCCCAGCAAGCTGATTTACAACGATGGGGTTCATCCGACCGAAGCCGGGCAGAAACTGATTTCCGACTACGCCTATTCCTTACTGGCTGCGCCGTGGGAGCTGACGTTGTTGCCGGAAATGGCCCACGCCACCTTGCGTGCGCACCAGGATGAACTGCGCAGCCAATGGCAATCGGACTGGGAGAACTGGCAGGCGGTCGGCCAATGGCGCGCGATTGTCGCCGGTGGCGGTCAGCATCTGGATGTCGATAGCCAAAGCAGCGGCGCCAGCGCCGACGGCAACGGTTACAACCTGAACATCGGCGGCAGCTATCGTCTCAATGATGCCTGGCGCGTCGGTGTGGCGGCAGGTTTCTATCGTCAGAACCTGGAAGCAGGCAATAACGATTCGGACTACAAACTCAACAGCTACCTGGCTACCGCCTTCGCCCAGTTCCAGCAGAATCACTGGTGGGCCGATGCCGCGTTGACCGGTGGCAAGCTGGATTACGACAACCTCAAACGCAAATTCGACCTGGGTGCCAGCGAAGGTGCGGAGAAAGGCGATACCGATGGCTATCTGTGGGCCTTCAGCACACGGGTTGGCTACGACATTGCACAACCGGGCAGCGAGTGGCACCTGTCGCCGTTCATCAGCGCCGATTACGCAACAGTGGAAGTCGACGGCTATTCGGAAAACAGCACCCGCTCCACAGCGTTGACCTTTGATGATCAGACTCGCGATTCAAAACGTCTGGGCGCCGGTCTGCAGGGTAAGTATCAGATCACCCCGCAGACTCAAGTGTTCGGCGAATACGCGTATGAGCATGAATACGAGGATGACACTCAGAAAGTAAACATCGCGCTCAACAGCCTGCCGTCCCTGGACTTCAAGCTGGACGGCTATACACCGCAAAGCCACTTGAATCGCGTGAGCCTGGGGGTCAGCCACAAGTTGACGGCCGATCTGGCGTTGCGCGGTGGGTACACGTTCCGCAAGGATGATGACTTTACCCAGCAAGGCATCAACGTGGGGGTCGTTCTGGATTTCTGATAACCGACTAGATCTGTGGGAGCGGGCTTGCTCGCGAAAGCGGAGTGTCATTCACCTCAAATGTTGAATGAAACGCCGCTTTCGCGAGCAAGCCCGCTCCCACAGGTTTTGCGTGAACTCAGGCGTCCGGGGTTTGCTCGGCCAGGGCTACGGCGCGGAACATCGCTCGGCGCTTGTTCAGGGTTTCTTCCCATTCCAGCGCCGGTACCGAGTCGGCAACGATGCCGCCACCGGCCTGCACGTGCAGTTCGCCGTTCTTGATCACCGCGGTGCGGATCGCGATCGCGGTGTCCATGTTGCCGTTCCAGGCGAAATAGCCCACCGCGCCGCCGTAGACTCCCCGCTTGACCGGTTCCAGTTCGTCGATGATTTCCATCGCGCGAATCTTCGGTGCGCCAGACAAGGTGCCCGCTGGCAGTATCGCCCGCAGTGCGTCCATCGCCGTCAGGCCGGCCTTCAATTGACCGGTGACGTTGGAAACAATGTGCATCACGTTGGAATAACGCTCGATCACCATCTTTTCGGTGAGTTTCACCGAACCGATTTCCGAGACCCGACCGGTGTCGTTACGGCCCAGGTCGATCAGCATCAAGTGCTCGGCAATTTCCTTGTCGTCGGACAGCAGGTCTTTTTCCAGCGCCAGGTCCGCCTCTTCGTTGGCCCCGCGTGGGCGAGTGCCGGCGATCGGGCGCACGGTGATCAGGTTGTCTTCGACCCGCACAAGCACTTCCGGCGAACTGCCGACGACATGGAAGTCGCCGAAGTTGAAGAAGTACATATAAGGCGTCGGGTTGAAGCAACGCAGCGCCCGGTACAAGTCGATGGGCGCAGCCTTGAAGTCGATCGACATGCGCTGGGACGGCACGACCTGCATGCAGTCACCGGCCAGGATGTATTCCTTGATGGTGTCGACGGCTTTTTCGTAATCGTCCTGGGTGAAGCTCGAACGAAATACTGGGTCAGCGGACTGTTGCTTGCTGAAATCCAGTCCACGGCGCGGGGTAATCGGCTGACGGAGTTTTTCCAGCAGCTCTTCCAGGCGCGCCTGACCTTGCTCGAATGCATCGTCCTGCGACGGATCGGCCAGCACAATGGCGTGCATCTTCCCGGCGAGGTTGTCGAATACCACCACCGCGTCGGAAACCATCAGCAGAATGTCCGGCACGCCCAACGGATCCGGGTTCGGGCACTTGCCCAGACGCTTCTCCACATAGCGCACGCAGTCGTAACCGAAGTAACCCACCAGACCGCCATTGAAGCGCGGCAGGCCAGGGATGGTCGGCACGTTGTAGCGGGCTTTGAATGCTTCGACGAAGGCCAGTGGATCTTCGGCTTCGTGGCTTTCGATCTCGATGCCGTCGTGGGTCACGCTGACGTGATGGTCGTGAACCCGCAGCACGGTGCGGCACGGCAGGCCGATGATCGAGTAACGGCCCCACTTCTCCCCGCCCTGCACCGATTCCAGCAGGTAGGAGTTGGGCTGGTCGGCCAGTTTCAGGTAGATCGACAGCGGTGTGTCGAAGTCGGCCAGGGTTTCGCAGGCAAGCGGGATGCGGTTGTAGCCGGCAGCGGCCAAACGCAGGAATTCTTCGCGGATCATGGGGTAGCCTCGTGGCTTGAGGGTCTAACAGTCAGGTATGCAAACGCGCCGGTAGGCCGGCCAGGAACAAGTCAGGCGCGCCAACGCCAGCGGGCCAGGGCCTTGATGACTTTCATCCAGAGTTTGCGAGTGACCACCACGATGGCGTTTCCAGAAGGGGGTTGAACAGCGTCGGGCAACGTTATCTCAGCGGCTGGATCCAGGCAACCGGGAATTAACTTGCGCAGATCGTCGATCACCAGTGCCGGCGATTCTTCGGCAATCGGACGGCCATGGTTATAGCCATAACTGAGCGCCACGCATTTGACCCCCGCCGCTTTCGCCGCCAGCACATCGCTGCGCGAATCGCCGACGAACAAGGATTGCGACGCCGGGATGTTGGTCATTTTCATCACGAAAAACAACGCTGCCGGGTCCGGCTTTTTCTGTGGCAGGGTGTCGCCGCCGATGATCAAACGGAAATAACGACCGATTTTCATCTGGTCCAGCAGCGGCGCGACGAAACGCTCCGGCTTGTTGGTGATCAGCGCCATCTCGACACCCTGCTTGTGCAGCCATTTCAGGGTGTCGCGCACGCCGGGGTAAACCACCGTCAGCTCGTGACCGTCTTCGTAAAAACCGTTGAACAGCTCCAGGGCATGCTCGGCCTCGACCTCATCGACACCCTCGGCGTCGATGTGGTTGGCCAAGGCCCGGCGTACCAGCGTGTGCACGCCGTTGCCCACCCACTCACGCACCGATTCGATGCCGGCAGGTTTTCGCCCGAGTTTGAGCAGCATGTTATCCACAGCCGCTGCGAGGTCGGGGACCGAATCGATCAACGTGCCATCCAGATCGAACATCACCAGCCGTGGCAGAGACCCCGGGAACAACTGCTCAAAGCCACTCATGGGCGGGCCAGCGCCAGTTCGGAACGCATCTTTTCAATCACCTCTTGGTAGTTCGGCGCATTGAAGATCGCCGAGCCGGCGACGAAGGTGTCGGCGCCAGCAGCGGCGATTTCACGAATGTTGTTCACGTTCACGCCGCCGTCGATTTCCAGGCGGATGTCACGGCCGGAGGCATCGATCAGCGCCCGCGCTTCACGCAGCTTGTCGAGGGTGCCGGGGATGAACTTCTGCCCGCCGAAGCCCGGGTTGACGCTCATCAGCAGGATCATGTCGACCTTGTCCATCACGTACTTGAGCACGTCCAGCGGCGTCGCCGGGTTGAACACCAGGCCCGACTTGCAGCCGCCTTCGCGGATCAGTTGCAGGGAACGGTCGACGTGCTGCGAGGCTTCCGGATGAAAAGTGATGTAGGTCGCGCCGGCTTCGATGAAGTCACCGACGATGCGGTCCACCGGGCTGACCATCAGGTGCGCGTCGATCGGCGCGGTCACGCCGTACTTGCGCAGTGCAGCGCACACCATCGGGCCGATGGTCAGGTTCGGCACGTAGTGGTTGTCCATGACATCGAAGTGCACAAAGTCGGCGCCAGCGGCCAGGACGTTGTCCACTTCTTCACCCAGGCGGGCGAAGTCGGCGGAGAGAATCGACGGAGCAATTACGAAGGGCTGCATGACGCACCTTTTTTGAGCAGAATCACGATGGCGCGCATTGTATACCTCATGCTTTGACCCGCGCGACGTGGCTGCGATGATTGGGCCTGCCATCCATTATTTTCTGTGCCGCGTTGTGTCTGAAAGCGGGCCAGGCAAGGCGCAGGCCGCCGGTAATGGTTGTTCCCTTGCCAAGGACTGCAACGCAGCCTGGCCCGCTTTCAGACACAACCCGAAGGGCCGGGCCTGCTGTTGCGCAGGGCTGCGTTGCTCGGAGCTTATTTGGAATGACCAAACCACGCTCCTCGCGCCTTGCCCTGCGCAACAGCAGACCCGGCGCGGCACAGAAAATAATGGATGGCAGGCCCTAGTAGGCCGCTCGGTAAATCTTCTCTATGTCGATGGCACTCAGTTTGCGCGGATTGTTGCGCATCAGGCGCTCAATTCCCGCCGCTTCCACGGCCATGGCCGGGATGGCGTCTTCGAGAACGCCGAAGCTGCGCAGTCCCGGCGGGATTTCCACCGCAGCGCACAACTCGGTCATCGCCTCTACGGCCTTGTCCGCCGCGTCGTTGGCGCTCAGATGAGCGGTCTTCACCCCCATGGCCTCGGCGATATCCTGCATGCGCTCCACGCAGGCCATTTTGTTCCAGGTCATGACATACGGCAGCAGCAAGGCGTTGCTGACGCCATGGGCAATGTTGAAACGGCCGCCCAGCGGATACGCCAGCGCGTGCACCGCCCCGACCCCGGCATTGCCGAACGCCATGCCGGCCATCAGGCTGGCGGTGGCCATGTCTTCGCGGGCCTGGAGATTGGACGGATTGGCGTAGGCCTTGGGCAGCGCCTTGGCGATGAGCTTGATGGCGCCGATGGCCAGCGCGTCGGTAATCGGTGAGGCGTTCAACGACAGATAGGATTCGATGGCGTGCACCAGAGCATCGACGCCACTGGCAGCTGTGACACTGCGCGGACAGGTCAGGGTCATTTGTGGACTGACCAGCGCCACGTCCGGTAATAGATAGTCGCTGACGATGCCTTTTTTCAGCTGCGCGACCTTGTCGGAGAGGATCGCCACGTTGGTGACTTCCGAGCCGGTACCGGCGGTGGTCGGAATGGCGATCAGCGGCGGGCCTTTGCGCGGCACCTGATCGATGCCGAACAGATCGTCCAGCGCTCCGTGATAACCGGCGTAGGCCGCGACACTTTTAGCGATGTCGATGGCACTGCCGCCGCCCAGGCCGATCAGTCCGTCGTGCCCGCCCTCGCGGTAGACCCGCATGCAGTCTTCGACGATGGCGATTTCCGGGTCAGGCAATACACGGTCGAAAATTTCATAGGTTCGGTCGCCCAGCTGCGCCAGCGCCAGCTCGACCGTGCCGGACTTGACCAGGGCGGCATCGGTGACGATCAGTGGGTTGTCGATGTCCAGGCGTGTCAGTTCAGCCGCCAGTTGCTCGATGGCAGCTGCGCCGGTGATCAGTTTGTGGGCGATTTTGAAAGAGGAAAGACTCATGTGCGCAGCCTCTTATAGATAGGGGAGCTGGGCACAAGAGTAGCTGGGGATTGGGGTTTGTCTGCTTTCAGGCAGTGATTGACTTCATAACCATGACAGGGTCGACACAAATCAACTGTGGGAGCGGGCTTGCTCGCGAAAGCGTCAGCACATCCAACATCTATGTGACTGAAAGACCGCTTTCGCGAGCAAGTCGAATCGTCGCACCGCCGCTCCCACATTTTGACCGTGTACGGCCTCAGACTTGGGCCGTACGCAGTTTTTCGCTACGGCCGCGCAGCCATTCCAGGGTCAGCAGCAGGATCACCGAGAAGGCAATCAGCAACGTCGCCGCCGCCGCGATGGTCGGGCTGAGGTTTTCGCGGATACCGCTGAACATCTGCCGTGGCAATGTCGCTTGTTCAGGACCGGCGAGGAACAGCGTCACCACCACTTCATCGAACGAAGTGGCGAAGGCAAACAGCGCACCGGAGATCACGCCAGGCGCAATCAGCGGCAAGGTCACCCGACGGAACGCCGTCAGTGGCGAAGCACCCAGGCTCGCAGCGGCGCGCACCAGGTTTTGGTTAAACCCCTGCAACGTCGCCGACACCGTGATGATCACAAACGGCACACCCAGTACAGCATGCACAACAATCAGCGAGGTATAGCTGTTACCAAATCCCAGTGGAGCAAAGGTCAGGTAACTGGCCACACCGATGATCACCACCGGTACCACCATCGGCGAAATCACCAGCGCCATCACCAACGGCTTGCCAGGGAAGTCGCCCCGCGTCAGGCCGATGGCCGCCAGCGTACCGAAGATCATCGCCAACACAGTCGCCGCCGGAGCAACGATGATGCTGTTCTTCAGCGAACGCATCCATTCGGCCGAAGCGAAGAAGTCCTGGTACCAGTGCAACGAAAAGCCTTGCAGCGGGTACACCAGAAAACTCCCGGAGTTGAACGACAGCGGAATGATCACCAGTACCGGCAGAATCAGGAACAACAAGACCAGCCCGCAGAGAATGCGCAAGCTGTAGAACCACACCCGCTCAATG
Organism: Pseudomonas sp. 478; assembly: GCF_003254125.1. Taxonomy (NCBI): domain Bacteria; kingdom Pseudomonadati; phylum Pseudomonadota; class Gammaproteobacteria; order Pseudomonadales; family Pseudomonadaceae; genus Pseudomonas; species Pseudomonas sp. 478. The sequence continues at coordinate 46,270 of NZ_QKZG01000021.1, read as the reverse complement.
GGCGACATATAAGGACTCAGCATTTCGTTCTCCCCTTAGCTCAGGCGCAGGCGACTGGCGCCCACCAGCCAGCTGTAAATCAGATAAAGCACCACGGTTGCCAGCAGCAGCAGCCCACCGAGTGCGGTCGCCATGCCCCAGTTGATGCTGGTGTTGGTGTAGAAGGCGACGAAGTAACTGACCATCTGATCGTTCGGACTGCCCAGCAAGGCAGGGGTGATGTAATAGCCGATGGCGAGGATGAACACCAACAGGCAACCGGCGCCGACACCGGCATAGGTCTGCGGGAAGTACACCCGCCAGAAACTGGCGAACGGATGGCAGCCGAGGGAAATCGCGGCACGCATGTAGGTCGGCGAAATGCCTTTCATCACGCTGTAGATCGGCAGAATCATGAACGGCAGCAGGATGTGCACCATGGAGATGTAAACCCCGGTGCGGTTGAACACCAGTTCCAGCGGTTTATCGATGATGCCCATCGCCATCAGGCCGCTGTTGATCAAGCCACCCGATTGCAGCAACACGATCCACGCGGCGACCCGCACCAGGATCGAGGTCCAGAACGGCAGCAGCACCAGAATCATTAGCAGGTTGCTTTGCCGCGACGGCAAGTTCGCCAGCAGGTAGGCCAACGGATACGCCAGCACCAGGCAAATGGCGGTGATGATCAGGCCCATCCAGAACGTCCGGGCAAAAATGTCGAGGTAGATCGCCTGATCGGGCGTGGCCGGGGCGATTTCGCCGAGGTCGTCGATACGGTGATCGACTGCCGCCAGCAAGTAATAAGGCGTGATGTTGCTGGTGTTGCGGCGCACGGCTTGCCAGTAGGCCGGGTCGCCCCAGCGCTCGTCGAGACCTTCCAGCGCTTCTTTATAGGAGGTCGGTTCGGTGGCGAACGGTAAGGCACGTGCGGTTTTGGTCAGCAGGCTGCGGTAGCCGGCCAACTCCATGTTCAAGCGCTTGGACAGGTCGCCCAAAGTCTGATTCTTGCGGGCTTCAGCGAGGTCTTCGCTGGCGGCCTTGTAAACCGGTTCCGCAGGCAGGCCTCGGCCATCCCAACTGACGATAGCTGCCACAGTGCGCGGCATGCCGCCGACCACTTCCGGGTTACCGACACTTTTGTAGAGCAGCGCCACGATGGGCACCAGGAACACCAGCAACAGAAACAGCACCAACGGCGCGATCAAGGCTTGTGCTTTCCAGCGGTTGATCCGCTCGGCGTGCTTGAGCCGCTGCTTCAAGGTGCGGTCGATGCCCGCGTTCAGGGGAATGGCGGTGGCCATGGCGTACTCCGGAAATCTTTGATCAATACAGAGATGGGAATACCACCTCGATCGTTATGTGGGAGCGGGCTTGCTCGCGAAGGCGTCGGTACAGCCGGCATCAATGCCGATTGATCTACCGCTTTCGCGAGCAAGCCCGCTCCCACAGGGTGGGCAAGCCCGCCATCACAGGTCGTGCTTACTTCGCAGCCCAGGAATTGAAGCGCTGTTCCAGTTGCTCACCGTTGTCAGCCCAGAAGCTGACGTCGATCTGCACCTGGTTGGCGATGTTTTCCGGGGTGGTCGGCATGTCTTTGAGGACATCCTTGGCCAGCAGCGGTACGGCTTGAATGTTGGCCGGGCCGTAGGCGATGTTTTCCGAGTAGGTCTTCTGCTGCTGCGGCGCCACGGAGAACGCGATGAATTTCTTCGCCGCTTCAGCGCGTGCTTTATCCAGACCTTTTGGGATGGCCCATGCGTCGAAGTCGTAGATACCGCCGTTCCACACGACTTTCAGGTTGCTTTCTTTCTGCACGGCAGCGATCCGGCCGTTGTAGGCCGAGCTCATGACCACGTCGCCGGAAGCGAGGTATTGCGGCGGTTGCGCGCCGGCTTCCCACCACTGGATGCTTGGTTTGAGCTCATCGAGCTTCTTGAACGCGCGGTCCTGACCGTCCTTGCCGGCCAGTACTTTGTAGACGTCTTTCGGCGCAACGCCGTCGGCCATCAGAGCGAATTCCAGGGTGTACTTGGCGCCTTTACGCAGGCCACGTTTGCCCGGGAATTTCTTGGTGTCCCAGAAATCCACCCAGCTGGTCGGTGCAGATTTCAGCTTGTCGGCGTTGTAGGCCAGCACGGTCGACCACACGAAGAAGCCCACGCCGCATGGCTGGATGGCGCCTTTGACGTAGTCTTCGGACTTGCCGAACAATTTAGGATCAAGCTGCTCGAACATGTCTTCGTCGCAACCACGGGACAGTTCTGGCGATTCAACTTCTACCAGGTCCCAGGACACGCTCTTGGTGTCGACCATGGCTTTGACCTTGGCCATTTCGCCGTTGTACTCGCCCGCCACGATCTTGCCGTTACCTGCCGCTTCCCACGGTGCGTAGAAGGCTTTGACCTGCGCCGCCTTGTTCGCCCCGCCAAAGGACACCACGGTCAGGTCCGGGCCCGCCGCCATTGCGTGTGCCGCGCCGATCATGCCCATGACCAAAGCGGTGAATTTCAGGGATCTCAACATTTATTGTTCTCTCCACGTGCAGGGTTGGTGTTGTTGAAGCAGGGGGGCGATCAATGCGCCTCTAGAAGTGGGTCGAGCGCGCGAACGTGTTCGACCTGCCAGCCAAGCGGTACTACGTCGCCGACGGCCAGCGCGGGATCGAGCTCGGCAATCGGTTGTTTCACAAAGAAATCGGTCTTGCCGCAGACTTCCAGGCGAACCCGGACGTGGTCGCCCAGGTAGATGAATTCCTCCACCCGCCCTGAGAAGCGGTTGACGCATTGATCGCTAGCGCCGTTGAGGCTAATGCGCTCGGGGCGAATCGACAGCGTGACCGGTTCACCGGTCTTGCCGACGTTGACCGCCAGGGCTTCAACCTTTTCACCGCGTCCCAACTCAACCACGCAGCGGTCGCCGGTGTGGCTGTGCAAGCGGCCGTTGAGGCGGTTGTTCTCGCCGATGAAGTTGGCGACGAAGGTGTTTTTCGGCTCTTCATAGAGGGTGCGCGGTGGCGCGATCTGCTGGATTTCGCCCTGGTGGAACACGGCTACACGGTCGGACATGGTCAGGGCTTCGCCCTGGTCGTGGGTCACGTAGACCACGGTCACGCCGAGGCGCTGGTGCAGGTGCTTGATTTCCATCTGCATGTGTTCACGCAGTTGTTTGTCCAGTGCGCCGAGGGGTTCGTCCATCAGCACCAGTTGCGGTTCGAACACCAAGGCGCGGGCCAAAGCCACACGCTGTTGCTGACCGCCGGACAGTTGCGCCGGATAACGCTGGGCGAAGGTGTCGAGCTGAACCATGCTCAGGACTTTTTTGACCTTGTCGCTAACGTCGCTCTTGTTCAAGCCGCGCACGGTCAACGGGAACGCCAGGTTCTCGGCGACCGTCATGTGCGGGAACAACGCGTAGTTCTGGAACACCATGCCGATGTCGCGTTTGTGCGGCGGCACGTTGTTGATGGAACGCCCGGCCAGCTGGATTTCGCCTGCGGTCGGTGTTTCGAAACCGGCGAGCATCATCAGGCTGGTGGTCTTGCCGGAGCCGGACGGCCCGAGCAAGGTGAGGAATTCGCCTTTGCGAATCTCCAGGTTGAGGTCTTTGACGATCAGGTTCTCGCCGTCGTAGCTTTTTTGCACTCCACGAAAGCTGACCAGAATATCGCTGGCCCCTGCGTTTGAATCGACCTGGCTCATACCCACACCTTTTTTGTGATGACTGCTGTGGACTAAGCCTAGTGGACGCTGCTGACCACGCAAATCGGGGCGCAGGAGAGAATGGCCTCAGCAGGATGGAAGGTTGAGTGTAGGGATTGCCCTACAAGGATGGCGCGTTTTGGCAAACACAGCGGCAAGCTGTCAGCTACAAGCCGCAAGGACAGGCAAAAGCGGATTTGCGGGGTGTCGCAAATGGATATGCCACTACTATCCCTGTGGGAGCCGGCTTGCTCGCGAAAGCGGTTGGTCAGGCAATATTGATTTCGACTGACACGGCCCCTTCGCGAGCAAGCCCGCTCCCACAATGGTCGGGTGGTGTGCTTTAGAGGAGTTTGTGCTCCATGGCGTACTTCACCAGTTCCGCCAGGGAGGTGATGTTGAGTTTCTGCATTAGCCGCGCCTTGTGGGTGCTGATGGTTTTGCTGCTCAAGGCCAGTTGCTGGGCGATGTCGTTGACGTTGGCGCCCTGGGCCAGGCGTTCGAACACCGAGAATTCGCGCTCGGACAGCAACGAGTGCAACGGCCGCGAATCGGTCAGGCCGACTTCGAAGACCATGCGGTCGGCCAGGTCCGGGTCGATGTAGCGCCCGCCCGCCGCGACCTTGCGGATCGCCGTCAGCAGCAGCGCCGGATCGCTGTCCTTGGTCGCATAACCCGCAGCGCCGACCTTCAACGCACGGGCGGCCATTTGCGCTTCGTCGTGCATCGACAACACCAGAATCGCTGGCGGATTGTTCAGCGCACGAATCCGCGGAATCGCCTCCAAGCCGTTAACCCCAGGCATGGAGATGTCCAGCAAGACCACTTCACAGGGAACATGGCGCAACGTCTCGAGCAACTGCTCGCCATTGCTCGCCTCCCCTACCACCAGCAAATCCTTGGCCAGGCCGATCAATTGCTTGATGCCTTCGCGGACGATGGTGTGGTCTTCGGCTACCAGTACACGGATCACGTTCTTCTCCAGATTCAAGATCATTCGCGAGCAAGCCCGCTCCCACAGTGATTGGGGAGAGCCAAAGATTTCTGCACTTACACAACTCCCTGTGGGAGCGGGCTTGCTCGCGAAGGCGTCTGCCCAAACAACTCAAAACCCTCAGGCCTCATCCAGCGGCACTCGCACGCTCAGGGTCGTGCCTTCACCCGGTTCACTCTCAAGCGACAACTGCCCGCCCATGATCAACACTCGCTCGCGCATGCCGACCACCCCGAAGGAGGTTGACCTACCGGTAGCGGGGACAAATCCTACGCCATCATCGCTGACGGTCAGACACAACTCGTCGCCTTCCAGCGCCAATGTCAGTTCGACAGTATGCGCCTGGGCATGGCGCATGACATTGGTCAGCGCTTCCTGAAGGATCCGGAACAGGCCAATCGCCTTGGCATCACTGAGCACCGGCAGGTTCTCCGGCACCTGCACCAGACACGGAATCTGCGTGCGCGCCTCGAATCGGCGAGCCTGCCATTCGATGGCCGAGGCGATCCCGGCGTCGAGAATCGGTGGCCGCAGTGCCGTGGCTACATCGCGAACCAGTTGGAACAGCTGCGCTATCAGTCGCTTCATGCTGTTCAAGCGTTCGTTCAAACCGGGATCGAGCTGCGCGTAGGCCAGTTCGCACATGGAGGTTTCCAGTTTGAGCACGGTCAACATCTGACCGAGTTCGTCGTGTACTTCCCGGGCGATGCGGGCTTTTTCCTCTTCCCGCACACTCTCCAGGTGCGCGGACAATTCACGCAACTGTTCGCGAGAACTGGCCAGTTCCAGTTCGATGCGCTTGCTCTCGCTGATGTCCCAGACGATCCCGTCCCAGACATAGGCGCCGTCTTCGAGTCGGCGGGTGATGGCCTTGATTTCGGCCCAGCGCTGTTCGCCCGAACGGGTGAGAATCCGTCCCTGCCACGACCAGTCACTGTCGGTGTCCAGCGCATGATCCTGGGTTTGGTGATAACTGGCCTTGTCGTCGGGATGCACCAGACTGCGCAGGCCTTTGTCGCGATGGGCCAGGGTGGCCGGCGAGTAACCGACCAGGCTCTCGCTGCCTTCACTGATGTAGGCAAAATCGATCTGCCCCGTCACCGGCGCCCGTTCCAGACGAAAGACCAGTCCTGGAACGTTGGCGGCGATCCCTTGCAGACGCGCCTCGCTTTCCTGCAACGCAGCCAATGCACGACGGCGCTCGGTGACGTCGTTGAGGTAAACCACCAGATATTCACTGTCGCGAAACCGCAAAAAGCTCAGCGAAACGTCCACCGGCAGGTTGCTGCCATCCGCCCGTATGCAGTTGGTTTCAAAACTTTGCGGGCCGTCCTCACTGGCCCGGGCGCGTTTCCACAGGTTCAGCCAGCGATCCATGTGCAAGCCGGGCTCGAAGTCGATCAGCGGCCGATCAATGATCCCGCCCGCCGGATAACCCAGCATGGTTTCGGCCGCGCGATTGGCGTAGCGCACATGGCTGTCCCAGTTGACCCAAAGAATGCCGACAGTGCTCTGGTCGATGGAAAACTGAGTGAGGCGCAAGGCTTCTTCACTGGCGGCACGCAGGGCAATGTCTTCGCGCGCGGCCCGCAAACGATGCTCAAGACTGTGCTGTTGCCGACGCTGCCAGAACACGATGGCCATACTGCTCAGCATCAGCACCGCCAACAACAGACAGAGGTTTTGCCAGAAACCCGGGGACTCGGTCAGGCGCGGGTATTTGGGTTGCAGCCATTGATTGTGCAGCTGCTCCAGGTCCTTGGCCGGGATCGCCCGCAGCGCGCTTTCAACGATGCCGGCCAGTTCCGGCCAATCCCGGCGCGTGGCCACCCGCAACAGTTGCGGCAAGCCGATATCACCGACCACCACCAGCCCGGCGAACTCAGGTTCGGCGGACAAACGCCCCAACTGAGCTTCGTCGACCACGGCGTAACTGGCCTGTTGACTCAATAACAGTTGCAGTGCCTGGCGTTCGATCGGTACGCCTTGAAGATTCAGGTGCGGGTAATTGCTGCGCAGGTAATCGGCGGTGGCGCCGGGCATGCGCACGGCCACGCGGGTCTGGCTGTCGAGTTTTTCCAGCTCGACCACGCCAGTGCTTTTCTGGTCGCTGACCACCAGTTGCGGCACCCGCATATACGGGTCGGAAAACTGCCAGAGCCGCAGGCCACCGGGGGTTTGGGTCAGCCCCGGAGCGATGTCGATTTCACCCTCGCGCGCGGCGGCTTCCAGTTGCTCCAGGTCGGGAAAGTTGCGCCAGCTCAGCTCGACTTTGAGCGCCTTTGCCAGCCACTTCATCAGCTCGACATTGACCCCGGACAAACGCTGCAAGCGGCGATCGTATTGGGCGTAAGGCACCTGCAACACCAGCCCCACGCGCAATTCGCCATGCTGCGCCAGCCATTGCTGCTGGCCCGCGGACAATTGCGCGACGTGCACCGGTGGCGCGGGAGCCGCCCAGCCCATCAAGGGAAACCACAAACAGCCGATAACCCACAGGCAGCGAAAACGCATCATCGAAATCTCACACACTGACAAATACTGACCAACCCATTAGGCTGCCGGAATAACTTCTGGCCTGGAATATCCGATGCCCCCTGTCTACCGCCTGGCACTGCCAGCATTGTGCCTGTCGCTAATCCTGCCTTGCGCCTTTTCTGTCGAGGCCGCTGACCCGGTGCCTGCCACTACGGAAACACCGGCCGAAGAAAAACCGGTCGAGCGCCAGCCGCTGCTTGAGCGTAGTCAGGAAGAAGCGTCTGCACTTGAGCGACAGATCCCGGCTCAGGAACAGCAGCAACTGCAAGCGGGCAGCGACACGTTTCTGGCCTTGTGGAAACCGGCCAATGCCGCCGAACCCAAAGGCGCGGTGATTATCATCCCGGGCGCCGGCGAAACCGTTGACTGGCCGCAAGCAATCGGTCCATTGCGACGTAAATTGCCGGACGCCGAGTGGAGCAGCCTGAGTATCACCTTGCCGGACCTGCAAAGCGATGCCATTGCGCCGCGTATCGTAGAAATCGCACCTACACCAAAAGCCGCTGACACCGGCAGCAAAAACTCGACCACTGCCGCGCCCATCGAACAAGCGGCAGGCGGTGAAGCGGAGGTGGCGGACAAGGCGATCGCCGAAACCACCGAGGAACAGGCCAAAGCCGACGCCGAACGAATCTTCGCCCGCATCGACGCCGCCATTGCCTACGCCGAACAGCAAAGCGCTCGCCGCATTGTCGTGCTGGGGCATGGCACTGGCGCTTACTGGGCCGCGCGCTACCTGAGCGAGAAGCAGCCCTCGCAAGTCGAGAAGTTTGTGATGGTCGCCGCTCAGATGCCGGTGAAAGCCAAACCGGAGCTGGCCGAGCTGACAACGACCCTGAAGCTGCCCACCGCAGACATCTTCTATATGGACAAGCCGTTGGATCGCAACCTGGCACTGGAGCGTTTGCAAGCCAGCAAACGCTTGAAGACTTCGGGGTTCAGTCAGGTCTCGCTCAAGGCTTTACCGGGTAATTCCAAGGCTGAGCAAGAGCAGCTGTTCCGGCGGGTGCGAGGCTGGTTGAATCCACAGAACGCGGTCAACTGATAGACCGCGCCGCCCCCTTCGCGAGCAAGCCCGCTCCCACATTTGTCCTGTGTATACCGGTCAAATGTGGGAGCGGGCTTGCTCGCGAAGGGGGCGTACAAACACTACAAATCTGTTGCCCTAACGAAAATTCCGCCGCGCGCGAATCAATGTGTAGGCGCTATGCAGTTCGCGAGTCTTGTCAGTGGCTTCGCGCACCTGCAGCGCCGTCGCACCGCTGCCGGCGATCTTGTCCGGGTGATGGCGACTCAGCAGGCGTCGATAAGCACGCTTGATCTGCGCCGGCTCGGTGGTCGCCGAAACGCCCAAAAGCCGCAGAGCATCTTGATAGGTCAGCGCGGTGCTGGCCTGTGCAAACTTGTGCTGCTCGTAATCGGCTGCCAGAGCCTGCACCTGTTGTGACGTCCAGCCCAGCCATTTACCCCACTGCCTGATCAGCTCTCGTTCAGCACTGCCGGCGCGGCCATCCGCCCAGATCATCCGCCAACAGGCGCGCAAGACGCCTTCGGCCGCATGAGGCTGAGCGCTCAAGCGGCGCAAATACCCACGCAACCGGTCATTTCCCGACTTGCCGCGATTGAACGCGGCAATGGCCCGGAGCTGGGCCGACTCGGTCATGTCCAGAGAACGCATTTCCTGACGGGCCTGCTGGATATGGCCCTCGACCACCCTTCCATCGCTCTTGGCCAGGCGTCCCAACAACACAAACAGCAATTCATCGTTGCGCAGCACCGGGCGGCCACCGAGCTTTTCTCGCAAGTGCGCCCAGCTCTGTATGTGCAAGTGCCGATCCAGCACCTGCCCCAACAAGGCGCCAAGCATGGCCCCCGGAATGCTGGCGATGTAAAAGCCCGCTCCGGCTCCAATCAGAGTCCCTGGCCACAACATGTCAGCGTCTCGCTTCTAACAGGGTTTCGACTTCAGCCAGACGCTCGTGAGTGCCAACATCCACCCAATGTCCCTTCAAGTGCTCGCCGGTGACTTGTCCATCGGCCATGGCCTTGCGCAGCAGCGGCGCAAGCTTGAAGGCGCCGGCAGAGCAACCGTCGAACAGCTGCGGGTGCAGGACCGCGATGCCGCTGTAGGTCAGGGTTGCAGTGCCCGGTTGAGCGTCGCGTACTTGCCCGTCGATCAGGTTGAAATCGCCAGTCGGATGATGGGCAGGGTTGTCCGCCAACACCAGATGCGCCAGCCCGGTGATGGGGTGGTGCAACATGCTGAAGTCGTAGTCGGTCCAGATGTCACCGTTGACCACCATAAAGGCCTCGTCACCCAGCAACGGCAGCGCGCGGAAAATCCCGCCTCCGGTTTCCAGTGGTTCACCTTCCGGCGAGTACTGAATACGTACGCCGTATTGCGAACCATCACCCAGGTAGTTTTCGATCAACTGGCCGAGCCAGGCATGGTTGATTACCACCTCGGTAAACCCCGCCACCGCCAAGGCTTTCAAGTGATACTCGATCAACGGTATACCGCCCGCGCGAACCAGCGGTTTCGGCGTGGTCAGGGTCAGCGGGCGCATGCGCTCGCCTTTCCCTGCGGCCAGAATCATTGCCTTCATGCATTCACTCCAGCACGTAGACTCAGCAGCAACACATCCAGCTCGGCCAGTTCAGGACGGCGGGCGATCACGGCGTCTATATAAGCAAAGAAGCGTGGCACATCGCCGAGATAGCGAGGCTTGCCGTCACGGTGACAGATGCGGGCAAAGATGCCGATCACTTTCAAGTGCCGCTGCACGCCCATCAGGTCACTGGCACGCAGGAAATCTTCGAAGTCGGGCTGAACCGGGATTCCGAGATCGCCCGCTTGCTGCCAGTAAGCTTGCAGCCAGCCGCGCACACGTTCCTCGGGCCAGCTGAGGAACGCATCCTTGAACAGGCAGGTCACGTCGTAGGTCACGGGACCATAGACTGCGTCCTGGAAATCCAGCACGCCAGGATTTGGCTCGCTGAGCATCAGGTTGCGTGGCATGTAATCGCGGTGCACCAGCACTTTGGGCTGGGCCAGTGCGCTGTCGATCAATAGCTCAGTTATGTTCTGCCAGAGTATTTGCTGCGCCGAGTCGAACTCGATGCCCAACTCGCGCTTCACGTACCACTCAGGGAACAACTCCAGCTCACGGCGCAGCAGCGCCACGTCATAACTTGGCAGCGGTGCAACCATCGGCAACTGCTGAAAAGCCAGCAGTGCTTGCAGGGCATCCTCGAACAAATCGTCAGCATTTTCGCTGTCGATCACGTCAAGGTAAGTCTTGTTGCCCAGGTCATTGAGCAAAAGAAAACCACGTTCGAGGTCTTCAGCATAAATTTTCGGAACATTTATTCCGGATTTCGCCAGCAAAAAAGCGATATCCACGAAGGGTTTACAGTTTTCCTGGGGCGGTGGCGCGTCCATCACGACGAAGCTTCTGCCCTCGCCTTCCCAGCGAAAATAACGTCGAAAACTCGCATCGCTACTGGCCGCGGTCAACGTGGCCGGGGGTACGACACCCCAATTCTGCTCTGCAAAGAGGACAGCCAATTGCTCATCGAGCCAAACTTTCAGGTGTTGCAAACGTACATCTTGGTCAGGCATTGCAAGGGTCTCCGACGGCGCTAGCCGTCAAGCGGGTCATGCTTTATTATCCAGCATCTTTTTCAGACCATCGAGAGGCGTGCGGCCCACACCGCGGGCAGATGGCACGCAGGAAGCCCGGACTAATAAGATGGCATTGAAATCCCCCGCGTTTCGTAAAAAATTTCCGTTGTTGGTTACCGGCAGTCTGCTGGCCCTGCAACCTCTAGCCACTTCGTTCGTGGTCGCCGCGGAACAGTATGACTGCTCAGTCTCTGCTTCGGGTGCCTGGAACTGTGCGCCAAAATCTCCAGCAGCTGCGCTGCCACCTCGCCCCGTCCATGACGGCAGTGCGGCGGCAAGCACCAGCGGCGAGACTCCGGCTGACAGCGGTTTAAGTCAAGACACCGGTGCCAAGCCTGTGCTGGTGACCGAATCCAAGGGCCGTGGCCTGAAGTCGCGTAGCGAAGACTACAGTCACCTCGACTGGGTTCCGCGCGAGAAGCTCACTGCAGCGCAATTGGCCGAAACAGGTCCTTACTGCTCTGGTTCCTATATCGAACCCATTCGTCCTGGCATGAATGACAAGACGAATAAAAGTGACGCTCCGACCTTTCTCGGCGCCAAAGCCTCTCGCTATAAGCAGGATGAGCAGGTCGCGACCCTCGCGGGCGACGTGGTCATGCGCCAGGGCAGCATGCAGGTCGAAGCCGACGAAGCGAACCTGTACCAGGCCGAGAGCCGTGGCGAACTGAGCGGCAACGTCCGTGTTCGCGACAACGGCGCACTGATCGTTGGCGACCACGCCGACGTACAGCTCGACACCGGTGAAGCCAAGGTCGACAACGCCGAATACGTGATGCATAAATCCCGTATCCGCGGTAATGCGCTGTACGCCAAACGTGCCGAGAACGCGATCATCCGCCTCAAGGATGGTACGTACACCACGTGCGAACCGAACAGCAACGCCTGGCAGCTCAAGGGCAACAACATCACCTTGAACCCGGCCACCGGTTTCGGTACCGCGACCAACGTGACACTGCGGGTCAAGGACATTCCGGTTCTGTACACGCCGTACATCTATTTCCCGATCGACGACCGTCGCCAGTCCGGCTTCCTGCCGCCGACCATTGGCACCGGCAGCGATACCGGCTTCATGCTGGTCACACCGTATTACTTCAACCTGGCACCGAACTACGATGCCACGTTGTACCCGCGCTACATGGCCAAGCACGGTCTGTTGATGGAAGGCGAATTCCGTTACCTGACCAAGTCCAGCGAAGGTCAGTTCGGCGCCGCGTACCTCAACGACGAATCCAACGATCGCGACAAACAGACCGACGCCGAAAAAACCCGCTACATGTACAACTGGCAGCACAAGGGCGGTCTCGACTCGCGCGTTCTGACTCAAGTCGATTACACCAAGATCAGCGATCCGTATTACTTCCAGGATCTGCAGACTGACCAGATTGGCGTGAAAAGCGCGGATTATGTGAATCAGCAGGGTTCTGTCACGTATCGGGGCGACAGCTATGTCGCTCGCATCAACGCTCAGGCTTATCAGCTGGCGACCGTTTCAAACATCACTCCGTATGACCGCTTGCCGCAGATCACCTTTGACGGTGCACTGCCGGTACATCCGGGCGGCCTGGATTTCGCATACAACACGGAAATCGTGCGGTTTGATCGGGATTTGAAAACCGGTAATTACACAGATGAAGATGGCGGGCCGCTTAATGCGGATGGCACCATCGGTACTCCACGTCTTGATACCAACGTTTTCGGCCTGGCCCGGGCCAACGGCAATCGTCTCAACGTAGCTCCGGTTGTCAGCTATCCGATGAATGCGACTTATGGTTTCCTGAAACCGTCGCTCAAATATCAATACACCCAGTACGACCTGGATCTCGATAACAAGGGCAAAGCTGACATCGCCAGCCAAGGCGCTGAAGGCGATCGACTCAACGGCACCTTCGGCAGCAACCAAAGCCGTGGCGTGCCGATCGCCAGCATCGATAGCGGCCTTTACTTCGATCGCAACACGAACTGGTTCGGCAAAAACTATCGCCAGACCCTGGAACCGCGCCTGTACTATCTCTATGTACCTGAGAAAGACCAGTCCGACATTCCAGTCTTCGACACCGGCGAATACACCTTCAACTACGCGTCGCTGTTCCGTGACAACCGCTTCTCCGGCTCCGACCGCGTCGGCGACGAGAACAAACTGTCTCTGGGCATAACCAACCGCTGGATCGAAGACAATGGCTTCGAACGTCAACGCATCAGCGTCGGCCAGGCCATGTATTTCAAGGATCGCGAAGTTCAGTTGCCGGGTATCGATGCAAAAACCCGCGACGACGCGCATGCCAACGTTTCACCCTATGCGCTGGAATACGAATACCGCTGGAACCGTGATTGGCGCACCACGGCCGATTACAACTGGGACCCGGACAGCCGCAGCCCTCGCTCGGGCAGCGCGATGTTCCACTACCAGCCTGAAGACAACCCGAACAAGGTCATCAACGCCGGCTATCGCTATCGCAATGACCAGGTCCGTTACGACCAGAACACCGGTAAATGGTCCGTCGGCGGTGGTGACTACGGCACCCCGGGCCAACCTGGCTACGTGAAGGACTACTACAAGATCGAGCAGCACGATTTCTCGGTGATCTGGCCGATCGTGCCGCAATGGAACGCCATCAGCCGCTGGCAGTATGACTACAACCGTAACCGTACCCTGGAAGCTTTCGGTGGCTTCGAGTACGACAACTGCTGCTGGAAACTGCGCCTGATCAACCGTTACTGGGTTTCCTATGACGAATTCAGTCAGGAAGCTCCGCAAAACGAAAAAGGCGACCACGGCATCTTCCTACAAATTGTTCTGAAGGGACTCGGCGGCCTCACCGGCGCCAAAGTAGAGAGCTTCCTCGACAAAGGCATCCAAGGTTATCGTGAACGTGAAGACCAAGCTTTCTGATTGTCTGCGCCCGCTGATGCTGGGCGCGCTGTTCCTGGGTACCGCGGCGAACGCCGCGGTGCAGTCCATCGATAAAGTGGTGGCCATTGTCGATAACGACGTGGTCATGCAGAGCCAACTGGACCAACGCGTTCATGAAGTTCAGCAAACCATCGCCAAGCGCGGCGCTGCCGTACCGCCGGCCAACGTGCTGGATCAGCAGGTACTTGAACGTCTGATCGTCGAAAACCTGCAACTGCAGATCGGCGAACGTTCGGGTATCCGCATTACCGATGAAGAACTGAACCAGGCTGTCGGCACCATTGCCCAGCGCAACAACATGTCCGTGGATCAATTCCGCGCGGCCCTGACTCGCGACGGTCTGTCTTACGACGACGCCCGTGACCAGATTCGCCGCGAAATGGTCATCAGCCGTGTGCGTCAGCGTCGTGTGGCCGAGCGAATCCAGGTTTCCGAACAGGAAGTGAAGAACTTCCTCGCTTCCGACCTTGGCAAAATGCAACTGTCCGAAGAATTCCGCCTGGCCAACATCCTGATTCCTACGCCGGAAAGCGCCAACTCCGACGCGATTCAGAATGCAGCTAAACAGGCCGACGCGGTTTACCAGCAGCTCAAGCAAGGCGCTGACTTCGGTCAGTTGGCAATCGCCAAATCCGCCAGCGAAACCGCACTGGAAGGTGGCGACATGGGCTGGCGTAAAGCCGGTCAACTGCCACCTCCGTTCGATCGCATGCTGAGCACCATGGCTGTCGGCGACATTACCCAGCCAATGCGCACACCGGGCGGCTTCATCATCCTGAAGATCCTCGACAAGCGTGGCGGTGAGACCCAGACACGCGATGAAGTGCACGTGCGTCATATCCTGGTCAAACCGAGTCCGATCCGCGACGAAGCAAAAACCAAAGCCCTGGCTCAGTCCCTCTACACCCGAATCGAAGCGGGCGAAGATTTCGGCGAACTGGCGAAAAGCTTCTCGGAAGATCCGGGTTCCGCCCTCAACGGTGGCGACCTGAACTGGGTCGACCCGAATGCACTGGTTCCCGAGTTCCGCGAAGTGATGGCCAAGACCCCACAAGGTCAGCTGTCCAAGCCGTTCCAGACCCAATATGGCTGGCATGTTCTGGAAGTCCTTGGCCGTCGCGCCACTGACAGCACCACCCAGGCCCGCGAGCAGCAGGCAATGACCGTATTGCGTAACCGCAAATATGACGAAGAGCTGCAAACCTGGCTGCGTCAGATCCGTGACGAAGCGTACGTAGAGATCAAACTCCCTGGTGCAGACCAGGCAGCGCAGTGAACCCCAAACGTTTCGCGCTGACACCCGGCGAACCGGCCGGCATAGGTCCCGACCTGTGCCTGCTGCTCGCCTCGCAAGCCCAGCCACATCCCCTGATTGCCATTACCAGCCTCGACCTGCTCCTTGAGCGGGCCGTGCAGCTGGGTGTGGTTGTCGATTTGCTGCCGGTAACCCCGGACAACTGGCCGGATGTACCCGCACCAGCCAACAGCCTGTATGTCTGGGATACACCGCTCAACGCCAAGGTCACTGCCGGGAGACTGGACAAGGCCAACGCGGCTTTCGTTCTCGAAACCCTGACCCGAGCGGGCCAAGGCTGCCTGGACGGGCATTTTGCCGGCATGATCACAGCCCCTGTGCACAAGGGCGTGATCAATGAATCCGGGATCGCCTTTTCCGGGCACACAGAATTTCTCGCCGACCTGACCCATACCGCACAAGTGGTGATGATGCTCGCCACTCGAGGATTGCGCGTAGCGCTGGTCACCACTCACCTGCCTCTTCGCGAGATTGCCGATGCGATCACGCCGGAGCGTCTGGAACGGGTCACGCGAATTCTGTACGCCGATCTGCAAGAAAAATTCGGCATTGCCCAGCCACGCATCCTTGTGTGTGGGCTCAACCCCCATGCCGGCGAAGGCGGACACCTGGGCCATGAAGAAATCGACATCATCGAACCTACATTAGAGCGCCTGCGCGGCGAAGGAATGGACCTTCGTGGCCCCCTGCCCGCCGACACTCTGTTTACCCCCAAGTATCTGGAGCACTGCGATGCAGTGCTGGCGATGTACCACGACCAGGGCTTGCCTGTGCTGAAGTACAAAGGCTTCGGTGCGGCAGTCAACGTGACCCTCGGCTTGCCGATCATCCGCACATCGGTCGACCACGGCACTGCCCTGGACCTGGCCGGCAGCGGCAAAATCGATACCGGCAGCCTGCAAGTCGCCCTGGAAACCGCCTACCAGATGGCCGAGACCCGTTTATGACCGAGCATTACCAACACAAGGCGCGCAAACGCTTTGGCCAGAACTTCCTGCACGATGCCGGCGTTATCGACCGCATCCTGCGCGCCATCCGCGCCAAGCCCGAAGACCGTCTGCTGGAAATCGGCCCTGGCCAGGGTGCGCTGACTCAAGGCCTGCTCAACAGCGGCGCCCAGCTGGACGTGGTGGAGCTGGACAAGGATCTGATCCCGATCCTCAACCAGCTATTTGCCAGCAAGAGCAATTTCAACCTGCATCAGGGCGACGCGCTGAAGTTCGACTTCACCAGCCTGAACGCTGCGCCGAACAGCCTGCGGGTGGTCGGCAACCTGCCGTACAACATCTCTACGCCGCTGATTTTTCACCTGCTGCATAACGCCAGTCTGATTCGCGACATGCATTTCATGCTGCAAAAGGAAGTGGTCGAGCGCCTGGCAGCAGGCCCTGGTGGTGGTGACTGGGGTCGCTTGTCGATCATGGTTCAGTATCACTGCCGGGTTGAACACCTGTTCAACGTTGGTCCGGGCGCGTTCAATCCGCCGCCCAAAGTCGATTCGGCTATCGTGCGCCTGGTGCCTCACGCGGTGTTGCCGCACCCGGCCAAGGATCACAAGCTGTTGGAACGTGTCGTGCGCGAAGCCTTTAACCAGCGCCGCAAGACTCTGCGTAACACCCTCAAGCTGCTGCTGAGCAACGCTGAAATCGAAGCCGCCGGCGTTGATGGCAGCCTGCGCCCCGAACAGCTCGATCTGGCCGCCTTCGTGCGCCTGGCCGACAAGCTCAGCGAACAAGTCCTACAGACGCCCGCCGCCGACTGACAGGCTATGAGCGTTATCGGGTAGGACACCAGCCTTCATGTCTGGTTTACTACCCGATACTTGGCCTAGACTGATCTCCATCAGCTACGCCCCGCGTTCCGCTTCGTTTAAGGCCTCTTGCATGTCCGATCCTCGTTACCAGGTCGACGTCAGCGTCGTCACCCGCTATCTGGCAGAACAATCGCAACCCGAGCAAAACCGCTTTGCCTTCGCCTATACCATCACCGTGCACAACAATGGCGAGCTACCGGCCAAACTGTTGTCGCGGCACTGGGTGATCACCGACGGTGACGGGCATGTCGAAGAGGTTCGCGGAGCCGGCGTTGTTGGCCAGCAACCGTTGATCGACGTCGGCGAAAGCCACACCTACAGCAGTGGCACCGTCATGACCTCCAAGGTCGGCACGATGCAGGGTACTTATGAAATGGTTGCCGACGACGGCAAACACTTCGACGCCATCATCGCCCCATTCCGCCTGGCGGTGCCCGGAGCCCTGCACTGATGGCAACGTACGCCGTCGGCGATCTGCAAGGCTGCCTTCAAGCACTGCAATGCCTGCTCAGACAAGTCGCCTTCGACCCGACACGGGATCGTCTGTGGCTGGTCGGCGATCTGGTCAACCGTGGCCCGCAGTCCCTGGACACCTTGCGCTTCCTCTATAGCATCCGCGAATCGCTGGTATGCGTGCTCGGCAACCACGACCTGCACTTGCTGGCTGCCGGAAAAAACATCGAACGCCTGAAGAAATCCGACACCCTGCTCGAGATTCTCGCCGCGCCCGATTGCGCGGAACTGCTGGAGTGGCTGCGCCAGCAAAAGCTCATGCACTACGACGAACAACGCAATGTCGCCCTGGTACATGCCGGCATTCCGCCCCAGTGGTCGCTGCGCAAGGCCTTGAAGTATGCCGCCGAAGTCGAGACGGCATTGCGCGATGACAACCTGTTGCCGCCCTACCTCGATGGCATGTACGGCAACGATCCGGCGAAATGGGACAACGACCTCAAAGGCGTGACACGCCTGCGGGTGATCACCAACTATTTCACCCGCATGCGGTTTTGTACTGCCGAGGGCAAGCTTGACCTCAAAAGCAAGGAAGGCCTCGACAACGCGCCACCGGGTTACAAACCCTGGTTTGAGCACAAAGAGCGCAAGACCAGGGGCCTGAAGATCATATTCGGCCACTGGGCTGCTCTGGAAGGCCGATGCAATGAGCCAGGCATCTCGGCCCTCGACACCGGTTGTGTCTGGGGTGGCGCCCTGACCCTCATGAATGTCGACAGCGGTGAACGCCTGTCTTGCAAATGCGACGAGCATGGCCTTGCCCTGCCGCCAGTCGCCACACTTATCCCCGAACCATCGTCAGCAAGCGCCCCGCGCTAGACTGCGCTTTCAGCCGAGCCACAGGAGCCCGCCATGAGCGAATTCAAACGTATCCCCCCGGAACAGGCCCAGGCCCTGCGCGAACAAGGCGCGGTGGTGGTCGATGTTCGCGACCCAGCAACCTTTGCCGCACTGCACATCGCCGGCTCGAAGCATCTGGATAACCACTCCATCTCGGATTTCATCCGCGCTGCCGACCTCGACGCACCGACAGTGGTGGTCTGCTACCACGGCAATTCCAGTCAGAGCGCCGCTGCGTACCTCATTAGCCAGGGCTTCTCCGACGTCTACAGCATGGATGGTGGCTTTGAGCTGTGGCGTACGACTTATCCTTCGGAAACGGCGCAAGGCACTTCCGAATAATTTTTTTGTAACGCGCAAGCCCCGGTCCCCGTGGGCTCGCGCGGTGGCAGACGAACGGTCTGCCACAACTAATTACGTATCTCGCCTTTACCTGTCGAATAAGCAACTATCCTTAAGCGCAGGCCATCCAAAACAGGGGAGAGCCGGTACACCGGCGCGCGGGTCATCGGGAGTAGCTTTCGGGGTAGTCAGCTTCGAAAGAGTTCTGGGGGGTAAACAGCGACTGCATATTCGGTCGCTGCCAGCATCGACTGAATGATCCGGCGTCGGCTCCACGTATCGAGCGAGGTGACGTCATGAGTATCTTTAGCCACTTCCAACAACGCTTCGAGTCCACACGCCAGGAAGAACTCTCGCTGCAAGAGTATCTTGAACTGTGCAAAAGCGACCGCAGCGCCTACGCCTCCGCCGCCGAGCGTCTGTTACTGGCCATCGGCGAACCGGAGCTCCTCGACACCTCGGCCAACTCGAGGCTGTCGCGAATCTTTTCCAACAAGGTAATCCGCCGCTATCCGGCCTTTGAAGACTTCCACGGGATGGAAGAATGCATTGACCAGATCGTGTCGTATTTCCGCCATGCCGCTCAGGGCCTGGAAGAGAAGAAACAGATTCTCTATCTGCTCGGCCCTGTGGGTGGCGGTAAATCATCCCTGGCCGAGAAGCTGAAACAGCTGATCGAAAAAGTGCCCTTCTATGCGATCAAGGGCTCGCCGGTATTCGAATCGCCTCTGGGTCTGTTCAACGCCACTGAAGATGGCGCGATCCTCGAGGAAGACTTCGGCATTCCACGGCGCTATCTCAACACCATCATGTCGCCGTGGGCGACCAAACGCCTCGCCGAATTCGGCGGCGACATCAGCCAGTTCCGTGTGGTGAAGCTGTATCCGTCGATCCTCAACCAGATCGCAGTGGCCAAAACCGAGCCGGGAGATGAAAACAACCAGGACATCTCGGCACTGGTGGGCAAGGTCGATATCCGCAAACTGGAAGAGTTCCCGCAGAACGATGCCGACGCCTACAGCTACTCGGGCGCACTGTGCCGGGCAAACCAGGGCCTGATGGAATTCGTCGAAATGTTCAAGGCACCGATCAAGGTGCTGCACCCACTGCTGACCGCCACACAGGAAGGCAACTACAACAGTACCGAAGGTCTGGGAGCCATTCCGTTTACCGGGATCCTGCTGGCCCACTCCAACGAATCTGAATGGCACACCTTCCGCAACAACAAAAACAACGAAGCCTTCATCGACCGGATCTACATCGTCAAAGTGCCGTATTGCCTGCGGGTCAGCGACGAAGTGAAGATCTACGACAAGCTCTTGTTCAACAGTTCCCTGGCCAAGGCTCACTGCGCGCCTGACACCCTGAAGATGCTTGCCCAGTTCACCGTACTCTCGCGACTGAAAGAGCCTGAGAACTCCAACATCTACTCCAAGATGCGCGTGTATGACGGCGAAAACCTCAAGGACACCGATCCGAAGGCCAAGTCGATCCAGGAATACCGCGATAACGCGGGTGTCGACGAAGGCATGAACGGCCTGTCGACCCGCTTCGCGTTCAAGATCCTGTCGAAAGTGTTCAACTTTGATCCGCACGAAATCGCCGCCAACCCGGTGCACTTGCTGTACGTGCTGGAACAACAGATCGAACAGGAACAATTCCAGGCGGAAACCCGCGAACGCTATCTGCGCTTCCTCAAGGAGTACCTGGCACCGCGTTATATCGAATTCATCGGCAAGGAGATCCAGACCGCCTACCTCGAGTCTTACAGCGAGTATGGTCAGAACATCTTCGATCGCTATGTGCTGTACGCCGACTTCTGGATCCAGGACCAGGAATACCGCGACCCGGAAACCGGCGAGATCCTCAACCGCGTAGCGCTGAACGAAGAACTGGAGAAAATCGAAAAACCGGCCGGCATCAGCAATCCGAAGGATTTCCGCAACGAAATCGTCAACTTCGTACTGCGCGCCCGGGCCAATAACAACGGCAAGAATCCGACCTGGCTCAGCTACGAAAAACTGCGGGTGGTCATCGAGAAGAAAATGTTCTCCAACACCGAGGACCTCCTGCCGGTCATCAGCTTCAACGCCAAGGCCAGCAAAGAGGACCAGCAGAAGCACAACGACTTCGTCACACGGATGGTCGAGCGGGGCTACACCGACAAACAGGTACGACTGCTGTCCGAGTGGTACCTGCGGGTCAGAAAATCACAATAACCCGCTGCCGGTCAGACCGGTTGTCGTCAGCCAGAGGCCTGTGTACGCATTTTCTGTTACACAGACCTCTGGGAGGTGTTCGAAAGTCGGTAGCGAGGTTCAGTCAGCGTCCAAAAGCGCTTGGGGGAGCGTGAACATCCCTTGGCACCGTCGATGCTGCATAACCGCTCGCCCCTTTCAGGACAGCTTCTAAGGAGCAGTCATGAGCTATGTGATCGACCGACGTCTCAATGGCAAGAACAAGAGCACGGTGAACCGTCAGCGGTTTCTGCGGCGTTACCGTGATCACATCAAAAAGGCTGTCGAAGAGGCGGTCAGCCGGCGCTCCATTACCGATATGGAACACGGCGAACAGATCAGTATCCCCGGCCGCGACATTGACGAGCCGGTGCTTCACCACGGTCGCGGTGGCAAGCAGACCGTCGTACACCCGGGCAACAAGGAATTCACCAGTGGTGAGCACATTGCCCGCCCGCCCGGAGGTGGCGGTGGCAGAGGCCCCGGCAAGGCCGGCAACTCGGGTGAAGGGATGGACGAGTTTGTCTTCCAGATCACCCAGGAGGAATTCCTCGAATTCATGTTCGAGGACCTTGAACTACCGAACCTGGTCAAGCGCAACCTGACCGGCACCGACACCTTCAAGACCGTTCGTGCCGGGATCAGTAACGAGGGCAATCCGTCGCGGATCAACATCATCCGCACCTTGCGCTCGGCCCATGCACGGCGAATCGCCCTGTCTGGCAGCAGCCGGGCAAAACTGCGCGAAGCCAAAGAAGAACTGCTGCGACTCAAGCGTGATGAGCCAGACAATTTCGGCGATATTCAGAAAGTTGAAGCAGAAATCGAAAAACTCAGTGCGCGCATTCATCGCGTACCGTTCCTCGATACCTTCGACCTCAAGTACAACCTGCTCATCAAGCAACCCAACCCCAGTTCCAAGGCGGTAATGTTCTGCCTGATGGACGTGTCCGGCTCCATGACCCAAGCGACCAAGGACATCGCCAAGCGTTTCTTTATCCTGCTGTACCTGTTCCTCAAGCGTAACTACGACAAGATCGACGTCGTGTTCATCCGCCACCACACCAGTGCCCGGGAAGTGGACGAAGAGGAGTTTTTCTATTCTCGCGAAACCGGCGGCACCATCGTTTCCAGCGCCTTGAAGCTGATGCAGGAGATCATGGCCGAACGCTATCCGAGCAATGAGTGGAATATCTATGCCGCCCAGGCCTCCGACGGCGATAACTGGAACGACGACTCGCCAATCTGCCGCGACATTCTGATCAACCAGATCATGCCGTTCGTGCAGTACTACACTTACGTTGAGATCACCCCGCGCGAACATCAGGCCCTTTGGTTCGAGTACGAACGCATCGCCGAAGCCTTCTCTGACACTTTTGCCCAGCAACAACTGGTCTCGGCCGGGGATATCTATCCGGTCTTCCGTGAACTCTTCCAGCGCAGGTTAGTGACATGACCGCCAAAGAGCAGAAGCGCCAACCCATTTCCACCGGCTCCGAATGGACGTTCGAGCTGATTCAGGCCTACGACAAAGAAATCAGTCGTCTGGCAGCTCGCTACGCGCTCGATACTTACCCTAACCAGATTGAAGTGATCACCGCCGAGCAAATGATGGACGCCTACGCCTCCGTCGGCATGCCGCTGGGTTATCACCATTGGTCCTACGGCAAACACTTCCTCAGCACCGAGAAATCCTACAGTCGCGGCCAGATGGGGCTGGCGTACGAAATCGTGATCAACTCGGACCCGTGCATCGCCTATTTGATGGAAGAAAACACCATCTGCATGCAGGCTTTGGTCGTCGCCCATGCCTGCTACGGGCATAACAGCTTTTTCAAAGGCAACTACCTGTTCCGCACCTGGACTGATGCCAGTTCGATCATCGATTACCTGGTCTTCGCCAAGCAATACATCATGCAGTGCGAAGAGCGCCACGGTATCGACGCAGTCGAGGACCTGCTGGATTCCTGCCACGCCCTGATGAACTACGGGGTCGATCGCTACAAACGCCCCTATCCGATTTCCGCCGAAGAAGAACGTCGTCGGCAAAAGGACCGTGAAGAGCATTTGCAGAAACAGATCAACGATCTGTGGCGGACCATTCCAAAAGGTGCAGACAAGTACAGCGACAAGGACAACGCGCGCTTCCCCGCCGAACCTCAGGAAAATATCCTCTACTTCATCGAAAAACACGCACCATTGCTGGAGCCATGGCAGCGGGAAATCGTGCGGATCGTGCGTAAGATCGCTCAGTATTTCTACCCGCAACGTCAGACTCAGGTGATGAACGAGGGCTGGGCCACGTTCTGGCATTACACCCTGATGAATGACTTGTATGACGAAGGCCTGGTGACAGACGGCTTCATGATGGAGTTTTTGACGTCCCACACCAGCGTGGTCTACCAACCCGGCTTCGACAGCCCCTACTACAACGGCATCAACCCCTACACCCTGGGTTTTGCCATGTACCGGGATATTCGCCGCATGTGTGAACATCCTACCGAAGAGGACTACCGCTGGTTCCCTGAGATTGCCGGCACCGACTGGCTGTCGAGCATCAAGTTCGCCATGAGCAGCTTCAAAGATGAAAGCTTCATTCTGCAGTACCTGTCCCCCCAGGTGATTCGTGACCTGAAGTTGTTCAGCATTCTTGATGACGACCAGAAGGAGGATCTGCTGGTCCCGGCTATTCATGACGAAGGTGGCTACCGCATCATCCGTGAAACCCTGGCGGCGCAGTACAACCTCGGCAATCGTGAACCCAACGTGCAGATTTACAGCATCGACCGGCGTGGTGACCGCTCGCTGACCTTGCGTCACCAGCAACACGACCGCAAACCGCTGGGCGAGTCCACCGAGGAAGTGCTCAAACACCTGCACCGTCTCTGGGGCTTCGATATTCATCTGGAAACCCTGCAAGGCGACCAGGTGATGAAAACCCACCACGTTCCGCCCAGAGGCGAGCACGCTGAAGGTGATTACGGGCGACTTGACCTGGCCGTTATCCATCTTTGATCCCGTTTCGGCCTCCGGAAGTTCGACGCAAAGGTTATTCTGTCGAGCTAACGGAGGTTTTTTATGCAGATTTATAAAGTCGGCGGTGCGGTACGCGATCGCCTGCTGGGCAGGCCTGTCACCGACATCGACTGGGTTGTGGTTGGCGCCACCACTGAAGAAATGCTCGCCAAGGGCTTTCGCCCGGTGGGTGCGGATTTCCCGGTGTTTCTTCACCCCAAAAGCGGTGAGGAATACGCCCTCGCCCGGACCGAACGCAAAAGCGGACGCGGTTACGGCGGCTTTACCTTTCACGCCAGCCCCGAAGTCACCCTCGAAGAAGACCTGATCCGTCGTGACCTGACCATCAATGCCATGGCCGAAGACGATCAACAGAACCTGACCGATCCTTACCACGGTCAGCGCGATCTTGAGGCGCGCTTGCTTCGTCATGTTTCCCCCGCGTTTGCCGAAGATCCGCTCAGGGTTCTGCGCGTTGCCCGCTTCGCAGCTCGTTACGCGGGGCTCGGTTTCACCGTGGCGCCGGAGACACTGGAACTGATGAGCCAACTCAGCGAATCAGGCGAACTGGAAGCCTTGACCGCCGAACGCAGCTGGAAGGAAATCTCCCGCGCCCTGATGGAAGATCAGCCACGGGTGTTCATCGAAGTGCTGCGCGAGTGTGGCGCTCTCAAGGTATTGATGCCGGAAGTCGATGCCCTGTTCGGCGTACCGCAACCGGAAGCCCACCACCCGGAAATCGACACAGGCGTGCACACTTTGAGCGTGCTGGAGCAAGCGGCGCGGCACAAACAACCACTCACCGTGCGTTGGGCCTGCCTGCTGCACGACCTCGGCAAGGGACTGACACCCGAGGAAGAGTGGCCGCGACACATTGCTCATGAGCACAAGGGCTTGAAGCTGATCAAAGCGGTCAACGAACGCTTCAAAGCGCCGAAGGACTGTCAGGAACTGGCTCTGCTGGTGGGCGAATATCACACCCACGGCCATCGCGCCCTGGAGCTGAAGCCGTCGACTTTGCTGGAGTTGCTGCAGAGTTTTGACGTTTACCGTCGGCCGCAGCGGTTCGAGGAATTTATCGCGGCGTGCGAGATGGACGCCCGAGGACGTAAAGGGCTGGAGCAGCGAAGTTATCCACAGGCTGATTATTTGCGCGGCGCGGCGAATGCTGCTCGGACCGTGGCGGTTCAGCCGTTGCTGGAGAAGGGATTCAAAGGACCGGAATTGGGTGAGGCGATCAAGCGAGAGCGGCTCAAGGCGTTGAAGGCTTACAAAGACGCGGCGTCCGCCTGAAAAGCTTCGCGAGCAAGCCCGCTCCCACAGGCTCTATGTAATCCCTGTGGGAGCGGGCTTGCTCGCGAAGGCTTCTTTCGCCTCACAACAAATTCGATGGGGTCAGCTGCTCGCCGCGCCACTCAAACGCTACCGGCGCCAACACCTGATCAATCTGCGCCTCACGCCACAACGTCGCAAAGCTCTTGCCTACCCCCGGATGCACGCGATCTGGCGCAATCAGCGACAACGGCCACAGCACAAAGGCATTTTTCAGAATTTCTGCCCGCGGCAGGATCAAGCCATCAAAGTTGCCCACCAGATCGCCAAACAGCAGCACGTCGATATCCAGCGGCAAACCCTTGCGATCCGGCGCATAACGGCCGTTGTCCGCCTCGATGAATTTCAGCCGGCGATCCAGCTCCATCAGCGGCAAATCGGTAAAAGCCGACACCACAAAATTGAAGAATGGCCCGCTCTTGATCCCCACCGGCTGGCTTTCGAACACCGCCGAGCAGCGTATATCCACCAGGAAACCGGCCAAGGCTTCCAGGCCAGCCTGCAAATGGGATTCGCGCTCGATATTGCTACCGAGCCCGAGAAACACCTGAGTCAGCGACATCCGCGCTCGATCTCCACGCCCACACCACCCGTGGCAGCCGGGATGGCGCCTGGCTTGGTCAGCTTGAGGCGCATCCAGGTGATGTTGAATTCGCTCATCAGGACTTCTGTCAGACGCTCGGCGAACGTCTCGACCAGTTGGAACTGCGCCTGCTCGGCAAAGGCCTGGATACGCGACGACACACTGGCGTAATCGAGCGCCAGCGTCAGGTCATCGCCAGCGGCGGCCGGGCGATTATCCCAGGCGAAACTCAGGTCAAGACGCAAGCACTGTCGGATGCCTCGCTCCCAGTCGTAGGCACCAATCACGGTGTCGACTTCCAGGCCCTCGATAAACACTCTGTCCAAGCACTTTTCTCCGCTGCACGACAAGGGCGCAATGCGCCGTTAGAATCAGGGCGTCCTCGCCCGGAATAGTTAGCATGTTTTGGTTACTGGCGACCCTCGCCTACCTGCTCGGCTCTCTGTCCTTCGCCATTTTGCTCAGCCGCCTGACCGGTAACCCCGATCCGCGAATGAGTGGCTCGGGCAATGCCGGCGCCACCAACATGTTGCGCCTGGCCGGCAAAAAACTCGCCGTCCTGACCTTGATCGGTGACCTCTTCAAAGGCCTGCTACCCGTACTGATCGCCGGCGTTGCGGGCCTTTCGCTTCAAGAACAGGCCTGGATCGGCGTCTGTGCCGTCATCGGCCACCTGTTCCCGTTGTACTTTCGCTTCCGCGGCGGCAAGGGTGTCGCCACCTCTGCCGGCATGCTGCTGGGCCTCTACCCGCCCGCCGCACTGCTGGCGGTCTGCGCCTGGCTGCTGACGTTCTACCTGACTCGCACCAGCTCACTGGCGGCCTTGATCGCTACACCGCTGACCCTGCCGCTATTGGCCTGGCAAGAACCGGCGGCACTGCTGCCCATGAGCGCACTCACGGGATTGATCGTCTGGCGTCATCGGGGCAATCTACGCGACCTGTTTGCCGGGCGCGAACGGCATTTTTAAATACCGGGCATGAGCGCTGCTCATCACAGCGCCGACAATTGCTCCATCGGCCAACGCGCCTGCACGCTGATCGCCAGGCTTTCGTGCTGACCGGCCTGCAAGCGCTGGCAGCCGGCAAAGGCAATCATCGCGCCGTTATCGGTGCAGAACTCCGGACGCGCATAAAAAACATCGCCCTTCATGTCGCCAAGCATCTTCTCCAGCGAGGCACGCAGTGCCTTGTTGGCGCTAACGCCGCCAGCGATCACCAGACGCTTCATACCAGCCTGCTTCAGGGCACGCTTGCACTTGATGGTCAAAGTCTCCACCACGGCCTGCTGGAACGCCAGCGAGATGTCGCAACGGGCTTGCTCGCTGTCGTCCCCGGCGCTGACGCTCTGCTGCCAAGTGTTCAGGGCGAAGGTTTTCAAGCCACTGAAACTGAAAGCCAAGCCCGGGCGGTCGCACATCGGACGCGGGAAAGTGAAACGTCCTGCAACCCCTTGCTCCGCCAGCCGAGCGATTTCCGGGCCACCCGGATAATTGAGGCCCATCATCTTCGCGGTCTTGTCGAAAGCTTCACCGGCGGCATCGTCGAGGGTCTCGCCCAACAGCGTGTATTGACCGATCCCGTCGACCTGAACCAGCTGCGTATGACCGCCAGACACCAACAAAGCGACGAACGGGAATTGCGGCGGTTGTGACTCCAGCATCGGCGCCAGCAGGTGACCCTCCATGTGGTGCACACCCAGCGCCGGAATACCCCAGGCGAAGGCCAGTGCCTGAGCGCAGGAAGCGCCCACCAACAAGGCACCGACCAGGCCAGGACCCGCAGTATAAGCGATGGCGTCGATCTCGGTCGGCACACAGTCAGCTTCGGCCAACACCTGACGAATCAAGGGCAGCATGCGTTTGACGTGGTCACGCGAGGCCAGCTCCGGCACGACCCCGCCATAGGCGCGGTGCAGGTCGATCTGGCTGAACAGCGCGTCGGCCAGCAGGCCGCGTTCACTGTCATATAATGCGACACCAGTTTCGTCGCAGGAGGTTTCTAATCCCAGTACTAGCATGGGTTTGCGCCTTGTTTAGGCTGAATTCGAAGGCGCGCATAATAGTCGCCATGTGATGCCCCGACTAGCGGTTTTCGATCAGAGGCTTTGCATTCCGAGCGATGAGGGGTTAACATCCGCAACCCTTAAAAACCGACGTCTTCAAGTGCTCTTTTGCCACGAGGATGTTGACCCCGGTAATGAATGAAGGTAGCTCTGGATGCCAGCCGTCAAAGTAAAAGAGAACGAACCCTTCGACGTAGCTCTGCGTCGTTTCAAGCGCTCCTGCGAAAAAGCCGGTGTACTGGCTGAAGTTCGTAGCCGCGAATTCTACGAGAAGCCTACTTCTGAGCGTAAGCGCAAAGCAGCAGCCGCTGTTAAGCGTCACGCCAAGAAAGTTCAGCGCGAACAGCGCCGCGCCGTTCGTCTGTACTAATACACAGACGTTCGTAGCAAGCTTCTGCCAAGCCCGGCCCTCAGCCGGGCTAATGGCATTTGCGGATAACGCTTGATGCTTCACCGTCAAAGCCGCACACGCGACCGAGACAAATCTGCTTCACAGCGTCAGACCTGGCTCTTTTGCCAGCGGTGCACGTCTTTTCTGACGAGCCTTCCAAGGCTACTGACGAGCACACCCACTGATTCCTCTCACGACGATCAGCCCAAGGCGCCTTCTTGCGCGCCAGCTTATGAGCTATCCGAGGCCATCGACAGGCCGCAGCGGATTTCAGCGCAACACTTTCAAATAGTCGAATACTGATTGGTACTAACGTCAGTGGATTTTCGGCAGATACACTTCCCGACAGCGATTACGCAGACGACACTGGTCGAGCCGCACATTTTGCGCGCCTCAAACAACGACCCGCGCTCAACCGCTCTTCGTTTCGGATCCATTGCAGCGCAGATGACGAGAACGCCATGGCCGGGCTAATTCCCCAGAGCTTCATTGACGACCTTCTGAACCGCACCGACATCGTCGATGTGGTCAGCTCGCGCCTGCAAATGAAAAAGGCTGGCAAGAACTACACCGCCTGCTGCCCGTTTCACAAAGAGAAAACCCCCTCCTTCAGCGTCAGTCCCGACAAGCAGTTTTATTATTGCTTTGGCTGCGGCGCTGGCGGCAACGCCCTCGGCTTCATGATGGACCACGACAATCTGGATTTCGTCCAGGCTGTCGAAGAACTGGCCAAAGCCGCCGGCATGGAAATCCCCCGCGAAGAAAGCGGACGGCCGCACAAACCGCGGCAGCCGACCGATTCGCCGCTCTACCCGCTACTCACCGCCGCCGCCGACTTTTACCGTCAGGCACTGAAAAGCCATCCATCGCGAAAAGCAGCTGTGGATTACTTGAAAGGCCGCGGACTGACCGGCGAAATCGCCCGAGACTTCGGCCTCGGCTTTGCCCCGCCTGGCTGGGACAATCTGTTCAAGCACTTGAGCAGCGACACCCTGCAACAGAAAGCCATGATCGATGCTGGCCTGCTGATCGAGAACGCCGAAACCGGCAAACGCTATGACCGCTTCCGCGATCGCGTGATGTTCCCGATCCGCGACAGCCGCGGGCGAATCATCGCCTTCGGCGGCCGGGTATTGGGCGACGACAAGCCGAAATACCTGAACTCACCGGAAACCCCGGTATTCCATAAGGGCCAGGAACTCTACGGCCTTTATGAAGCACGCAAGAACAACCGCAACCTCGACGAAATCATCGTCGTCGAAGGCTACATGGATGTTATCGCCCTCGCTCAGCAAGGCCTGCGCAATGCTGTCGCGACCCTGGGCACCGCCACCAGCGAAGAGCACTTGAAGCGCTTGTTTCGCGTCGTGCCCAACGTGCTGTTCTGTTTCGACGGCGACCAGGCAGGTCGAAATGCCGCCTGGCGGGCATTGGAGGCAGCGCTGCCGAGCCTGCAGGACGGGCGGCGCGCACGCTTTCTGTTTCTGCCTGAAGGCGAAGACCCGGACACGCTGGTCCGCTCCGAAGGCACTGATGCCTTCCGCGCACGGATCAATCAGCATGCCCAACCATTAGCGGATTATTTTTTTCAACAGCTGACCGAGGAATCGGACCCACGCTCGCTCGAAGGCAAGGCCCACATGGCCACCCTCGCCGCGCCGTTGATCGACAAAGTCCCGGGGGCGAACCTGCGCATCCTGATGCGTCAGCGCCTGACCGAAATCACCGGGCTTAGCGGTGAAGCCGTGAGCCAACTGGTACAAAGCGCACCCCTGGAAGCACCGCCGGCGTACGACCCGGGCATCGATTACGACGCCATGCCGGATTACAGCGACTACCATCAGCCGCAGGCGCAAGAGATGTATGTGCCGCAGCAGGAATGGACGCCGAAGAAACCCGGCGCCGGCGGCAAAAAATGGGACAAAAAACCGTGGGACAAAAACGGCAAACGCGGCAGTGATCACGATCAACCCCGCGCGCCACGGGTGCCGGCCGCTGTAGAGCCGCCGACCCTGGCCGCCTTGCGCACGCTATTGCATCACCCGCAACTGGCCGAGAAAGTCGAGGATGCCGGGCACTTTGCTGCCGAGGATCACACCAACACGCAATTACTGGTGGCCCTACTCGAAGCCGTGCAGAAGAATCCCAAGCTAAACTCATTTCAGTTGATTGCACGCTGGCACGGAACGGAACAAGGACGTTTGCTCAAGGCGCTGGCGGAAAAGGAATGGCTGATTGACGGAGATAACCTTGAACAACAGTTTTTCGACACCATTACTAGCTTGTCAGCCCGCCAACGCGAGCGAAACCTGGAACAACTCCTCAGGAAAGCACGTCAAAGTGAACTGAGTGCCGAAGAGAAAAATCAACTGCGCGACCTATTAAGTCGCAATGTTTCCGCAACAAGCCCGACCTCAACTGGCGCGTGAGGTCATAGCTCAGGTATAATCCTCGGCTTGTTTTTTGCCCGCCAAGACCTTCAGTGGATAGGGTGTTATGTCCGGAAAAGCGCAACAGCAGTCTCGTATCAAAGAGTTGATCACACTTGGTCGTGAGCAGGGTTACCTGACTTACGCGGAGGTCAACGACCACCTGCCGGAGGATATTTCAGATCCGGAACAGGTGGAAGACATCATCCGCATGATCAATGACATGGGGATCAACGTATTCGAGGTTGCGCCAGATAAGGATTCCCTTATGCTGGCCGACGCCGATACCGACGAAGCCGCGGCCGAAGAGGCAGCAGCTGCGTTGGCAGCGGTCGAGACCGACATTGGTCGCACCACCGACCCAGTGCGCATGTACATGCGTGAAATGGGTACGGTAGAGCTCCTCACACGTGAAGGCGAAATCGAAATCGCCAAACGTATTGAAGAGGGCATCCGCGAAGTGATGGGCGCAATTGCGCACTTCCCTGGCACGGTTGACCATATTCTCTCCGAATACACTCGCGTCACCACCGAAGGTGGCCGCCTGTCCGACGTCCTGAGCGGTTATATCGACCCGGACGACGGCATTGCGCCGCCTGCTGCAGAAGTGCCGCCGCCTGTCGACCCGAAAGCCGTGAAAGCGGACGACGACACCGACGACGACGAAGCCGAAGCCAGCACCGACGACGAAGAAGAAGCCGAAAGCGGTCCAGATCCAGTCATCGCAGCTCAGCGCTTTGGCGCTGTCTCCGATCAGATGGAAATCACCCGCAAGGCGCTGAAAAAGCACGGTCGTGGCAACAAGCTGGCAATTGCCGAGCTGGTGCTTCTGGCTGAGCTGTTCATGCCGATCAAACTGGTTCCGAAGCAATTCGAAGGCCTGGTCGAGCGTGTTCGCAGTGCCCTGGATCGTCTGCGTCAGCAAGAGCGCGCGATCATGCAACTTTGCGTTCGTGATGCCCGTATGCCGCGTGCCGACTTCCTGCGCCAGTTCCCGGGCAACGAAGTCGACGAAAGCTGGACCGACGCACTGGCCAAAGGCAAAAGCAAATACGCTGAAGCCATTGGTCGCCTGCAACCGGACATCATTCGTTGCCAGCAGAAGCTGACCGCGCTGCAAACCGAAACCGGTTTGACGATCGCCGAGATCAAGGACATCAACCGTCGCATGTCGATCGGTGAGGCCAAGGCCCGCCGCGCGAAAAAAGAGATGGTTGAAGCGAACTTGCGTCTGGTGATCTCCATCGCCAAGAAGTACACCAACCGTGGCCTGCAATTCCTCGATCTGATCCAGGAAGGCAACATCGGCTTGATGAAAGCGGTAGATAAATTCGAATACCGCCGCGGCTACAAATTCTCGACTTATGCCACCTGGTGGATCCGTCAGGCGATCACTCGCTCGATCGCCGACCAGGCCCGCACCATCCGTATTCCGGTGCACATGATCGAGACGATCAACAAGCTCAACCGCATTTCCCGCCAGATGTTGCAGGAAATGGGTCGCGAACCGACCCCGGAAGAGCTGGGCGAACGCATGGAAATGCCTGAGGACAAGATCCGCAAGGTATTGAAGATCGCTAAAGAGCCGATTTCCATGGAAACCCCGATCGGTGATGACGAAGACTCCCATTTGGGTGACTTCATCGAAGACTCGACCATGCAGTCGCCAATCGATGTCGCCACTGTTGAGAGCCTTAAAGAAGCGACTCGCGAAGTTCTGTCCGGCCTCACTGCCCGTGAAGCCAAGGTTCTACGCATGCGCTTCGGTATCGACATGAATACCGACCACACCCTCGAGGAGGTTGGTAAGCAGTTCGACGTGACCCGTGAACGGATTCGTCAGATCGAAGCCAAGGCGCTGCGCAAGCTGCGCCACCCGACGAGAAGCGAGCATTTGCGCTCCTTCCTCGACGAGTAATAACAAAACCCCCGGCGCAGGCCGGGGGTTTTGCTTTTATACAGATTAAATCCCCCGTACCTCCCCCCCTCCGAATTGCCCGTCTACACTCGAAACATTCCCCGAGCCATAACGAGACCGTTATGCCCAGACTGCCGACCGTGCTTTTTTTGCTGTCGCTGTTGACCTGGACCGCAACGGCTGGCGCGCTGACTCTGACCGACGAAGAACGTAGCTGGCTGGCGGCTCACCCGAACTTGCGTCTGGGTGTCGATGCGTCATGGCCACCCTTCGAGTTTCGCGACGATCAGGGCCGCTATCAGGGCCTTGCAGCAGACTATATCGACCGGATCCGTCAAACCCTGGCCATCAAGCTCACGCCCATCGAACCCGTCAGCTGGACCGCCGTCCTGGAGCAGGCCAAACAAGCCAAGCTGGACCTGTTGCCCGGCATCATGTCGACCCCGGAGCGCCAGACTTACCTCTCATTCACCCGACCCTACCTGGACTTTCCGAT
The DNA here is from genome assembly GCF_003254125.1 of Pseudomonas sp. 478. Classification (NCBI taxonomy): domain Bacteria; kingdom Pseudomonadati; phylum Pseudomonadota; class Gammaproteobacteria; order Pseudomonadales; family Pseudomonadaceae; genus Pseudomonas; species Pseudomonas sp. 478. The sequence goes on along the minus strand of NZ_QKZG01000021.1, from coordinate 13,171 downwards.
TGTCATCCTTGCCCATATCGGAGGCCCCCAGCCACGCAAACTCAAAGACTTGTACGGCCTGAAAGTCGCCGTGGTGGAAAACTACGCACCCCACGAGCTGTTGCGCACCCACAATCCCGACCTCAATCTGGTGGCGATGCCCAACGTCAGCTCAGCGCTGCAAGCGCTGGCTACCGATGAAGTGGATGCGGTGGTCGGCGATCTCGCCTCCAGCGTCTGGAGCCTGCGTCAGCTCAAGCTCGACGGGCTCTACGTCAGCGGTGAAACCCCCTATCGCTATCAATTGGCGATGGGCGTGCCCAAGAACAACAAGGTACTGGTCGGCATTCTGGATAAAGTCCTGGCGGACATGTCCCCGAACGAAATCAATGAAATTCAGGAGCACTGGGTCGGCAACGTCCTCGATCATCGAACATTCTGGAACGATCTGCTGGTTTACGGTCTACCGGGAATGCTGCTGCTGATCATCGTGTTGGCGATGGTTATCCGGATCAACCGCCGGCTGAGTTCAGAAATTGCCCGCCGGGTCGACCTGGAACAAGAACTGCGCAGCAGTGAATACCATTACCGCGGGCTGGTGGAGAGCCTTTCGGCCATCGCCTGGGAAGCGCGGATCAGCGATTTCACCTACAGCTATGTGTCCCCCCATGCCGAGGATCTGCTCGGTTACCCCTTGTCTCATTGGCTGATTCCGGGCTTCTGGCGCAACATTATCCACCCGGCCGACCTGACTCGCGCCCAGACCTTCTGTGATCACGAAGTACTGGCCGGGCGCGATCACAGCCACGATTACCGGGTCATCACCGCCGATGGCCGCTGCATTTGGGTGCGCGATATCGTCAGCCTGATCGAGCACGGCCATGAACCGGTGATGCGCGGGCTGATGATCGACATCAGCGACGCCAAGCGCACCGAAGAGGCGTTGCGTCTGTCAGAACAGAAGTTCGCCTCGGTGTTCCAGCAATGCCCGGACATACTAGTCATCGCACGACTCTCCGACGGCTGCCTGCTGGAGGTCAACGAAGCGTTCGAGGAACAGATCGGTCTCAAGGCCGAAGACGTCATCGGCCAGACAGCCACCGACCTGAACATCTGGGGCATACCCGGCGTCGGGCCGGGCTTGTTGCAACGGTTGCAGGCCGGCAGCATCCGCAACCTGGAGATGCCCTTTCGCCGCAACAATGGCCAAGTGTTTACCGGACTGATTTCCGCCGAGCCTTTCGACCTCGATACGACCGCGGCCTTGGTGGTCGTCGTACGGGACATCAGCCAGCTCAAGGAAACCCAGCAACAACTGCAAACCTCCGAAGAGAAATTCGCCAAGGCCTTCCATGCCTCACCCGACGGCTTGCTGTTGTCACGGCAGAGCGACGGTTTACTGATTGAGGTCAACGAGGGTTTCAGTCGCATTACCGGTTTCAACAGCGCGATGTCCGTGGATCGCTCCGTCCTCGAGCTGGGCATCTGGGTCAATCTTAACGAGCGCAAACAGATGCTCGATTTGCTGCACCGGGACGGTTTCGTCCGCGACTTCAGTTGCCATATACGCCGCAGCGACGGACAAATCCGCCTCTGCGAGGTGTCCAGCCGTCCGCTACCGATCGGCGATGAAGATTGCATGCTGACCATCGCCCGGGACATCACCGAGCGACACCTGATGCAGGAGAAGCTGCAACAGGCCGCCACGGTATTCGAGAGCACCGCCGAAGGTGTATTGATCACCGACACTCAACAGCACATCAGTGCGGTCAACCGTGCGTTTACCGAAATCACCGGCTACAGCGAGAGCGAAGCATTGGGCCATACCCCTCGCCTGCTCGCCTCGGGCCTGCACGACAGCGCGTTTTATGCCGCCATGTGGCATCAACTGACGGCCGAAGGTCATTGGCAGGGTGAAATTTCCAACCGGCGCAAGAATGGCGAGCTCTATCCGAGCTGGCTGACCATCAGTGCGGTGCGCAACCGAGACAAATTCGTCACCCATTTTGTCGCGGTGTTCGCGGACATTTCCAGCCTCAAACACGCCCAGGCCAAGCTCGATTACCAGGCACACCACGACCCGCTGACCGGGCTGCCAAATCGCACGTTGTTCGAGAGCCGATTGCTGACTGCGCTCAACAACCAACAGGAAAACGGCGGCCAGGGCGCGGTGTTGTTCCTGGACCTGGACCGTTTCAAACACATCAACGACAGCCTGGGTCACCCGGTCGGTGACCTGCTGCTCAAGGGCATTGCCGTGCGCCTCAAGGAGCAGTTGCGCGACATCGACACCGTGGCGCGCCTGGGCGGCGACGAATTCATCATCCTGCTGCCCGGTCTGCAACAATCCAGTGACGCCGACAACATCGCGACCAAATTGCTCAATTGCTTCGGCGCGCCGTTCCAGGCTGGCGAACATGAGTTTTTTATCAGCGCCAGTATCGGCACCAGCCTGTATCCCAAGGATGGCTGCGACGTCGCCACGCTGGTCAAGAACGCCGACGCGGCGATGTACCGTTCAAAGGCCAAGGGTCGCAACCGGGTCGAAAGCTACACCCGTGACCTCACCGCTCAAGCCAGCGAGCGAGTGGCACTGGAACATGAACTGCGACGCGCTATCGAGCGCAACGAACTGCACCTCCATTATCAACCGAAGATCAGCTTGGTCGACCATCGCCTGGTCGGCGCAGAAGCGCTCATTCGCTGGCGCCACCCGACCTTCGGCGATGTGCCACCGGAGCACTTCATTCCGCTGGCCGAAGAAAACGGCATGATCCTGCAAATCGGCGATTGGGTTCTCGAAACCGCCTGCCGGCAGATGTTCGAGTGGAATCAGGTTTACGAACCCGTCGGCCCGCTGTCGGTCAACCTCGCGGGCGCTCAATTGCGCCAGCCAAACCTGCTCGGCCGGATCGAACAATTGCTCAAGGACAACCACCTCAAACCCGATTTCCTGCAACTGGAAATTACTGAAAACTTCATCATGAGCCAGGCTGAAGAGGCGTTGGCAGTGCTGCATCAACTCAAACACCTGGGTGTGCAACTGGCGATCGACGACTTCGGCACCGGTTACTCGTCCCTGAGTTACCTCAAACGCCTGCCACTGGACATTCTCAAGATCGACCAGTCTTTCGTCCGCGGCCTGCCGGATGATCCCCACGACGCAGCCATCGTTCGCGCCATTATCGCCCTGGGCCGCAGCATGCAATTCACCATCATCGCCGAGGGCGTCGAAACCCTCGCGCAGCAGCAATTCCTCGCTACCGAAGGGTGTGAACAGATCCAGGGCTACATCGTCAGCCTGCCCTTGCCACCGGAAGAATTTGCCGCGACGTTTCTTCGTATAGCCATTTCAGACTTTTCGGATAGCACAGCCGAGAAACCGTCGCTATAATCCGCGGCCTACTGAGGGCCTATAGCTCAGTTGGTTAGAGCAGGGGACTCATAATCCCTTGGTCGTAGGTTCGAGTCCTACTGGGCCCACCAAACAAGAAAGCCGCGCAATGCGCGGCTTTTTCGTGTCTGCTGGAATAACTCAATCCCGACGAGCGCCTGCCGAAACATCACTCAGTTGGCAAAATTCTCGATCCTGACTTGGCCCTCAGGAAAGGTCGCGATAATTTCCAGTTCGCCGCCCATGGCGCGGATGTAGTTTCGCAGGGTGCTGATGTACATGTCTGTGCGCCGCTCCATTCTGGAGATCGCTGCCTGGTTGACGTGCAACGTCTTGGCCAGCGTTTCCTGACTCAGCTCTTGGGCCTTACGCAGCTCGTGCAGAGGCATTTCTTTCAGGTGCTGCTGGAACAACCGCTCTGCGTTAGCGCGAGACTCCGGCGTCATGCGAGCTTGCAGTTCAGCAAATTTTTTAGCCATCGTTGCGGCCCTCTTTACGCAATGTTTCCAAATGGTCGTCATACAATGTTTCCGCCTGCGGGACATGCTCGTCATACCAACGGTTTCGACCGTTTTTTTGCCACCCAAGGAATATGACCTCAAGGGAATAACTCTAGGCTTTAACAGCCGTGTGAACACCTTGGTTGCCAATCAAATTGTTAACGTTGGTTTCTGGTTGGATCTGGGTGTTCGGTGCCTGACGTTTGGTTGTGTTTACCTAAGGTGTCGAAATATCGGATGACGCCTGAGGACCTTGTAGGCAAACTCCGAAAATTGCATTTGGGCACTTTGCTGCCATGTTGCGTTTTTCTTCGACGGGATAATCTCCTGACGTCGCTGACCATTCAGCGATCGGGCTTGGAAACCCGTCGAACCTCAGCGCAACAGCACCCCATCACGACTGCAGACGTTTTATACGACTGCGAAACCTGTGTTATGGCGGCTGTGCGTGGGACGCCTTCGGGCGTGCCGGTTCCTTGGTTCCCGGTTTTCCAACCTGCGTACAGCCGTCACCCATTCGCTTGGAAACGAATGCGCCGGCTCCTTGAACCCAGGAGATTGAGCATGACCAAAACAAACCCGTCCGAACCTTCCGAACTGAAAACCATCGGCTTCACCTCGTTGATTTATTGCTCAAATCAAGCCCTGTTCAACGTCCGCCCCGGCGTCCCGATCAGCGATGCGCTGGCACAGGCTTCTGATTTTCTTTTCCTAGCCAAAGCGTTTGCTGTGGATGCCGCCTACGCAAAAGACACCGACCGCCATGCATGGGCTGCGCATTATCTGACGGCGATGAGTAAGGCTGTGATTGATGATGTGGTGAAGGTGCTGACACGAACTCCTGTTCAGACGAGACAGAAAGCCAACCAGCCGAACAACACATAATTACACCCGCGTTGAAGATTCCCAAAAAGGGACTTATCGCTCCCTTTTTGGGACCTATCGAGCCTGCCTGGCAGCCAACGCACTGGTCGCTACTTTCTATGCTGACCGGCATCACTGCAGCTGTCAGTCCAAACACTTACCACCGGAATGGCCTGCACCAGCCGCAGCCGCTCAAGCATTTCACCCGTCCATACGACTTCATACGTATCCGCCGCCCTGCCCCACTGCTCCACGATGACCATGCCGTCGACCAGCGCCCCTCCCAATCCGGTAATCGTCTCGGACAATTGCTCTACGATCGTTTGAGTCCGAAACCACACGCGATCAGTAATCTCTTTCAGCTCAGCCGTGATGCGATCAGACGAGGCCGGATCCGTATCGGGGTGGGCGATATTGCGCAGCAAGTGCCGTAACTCCCTTATTTTTGCGTAATCCTGTTCCGCCCCGAGCTCTCCTTTGAGGATGGCTGTCGCTTTCGATTTATCGACGCGTTTGTCGAGCGAAGGCTTTGAAACCAATGCCTGCCCCATAGCGCCAGCAAAGAGGACCATCATCCGCGCTTCCAGGTGTTCCCTCATGGCGTCCATCGACGAAATTGACCGCACCAAGCTAATGGACGCCCCGCCTTGATGCCGCAAGTCCATGGTCACTGTCAGGGTCACGCCACCCGTATCAAACCCCAAGGCTCGGGCAATCACGTAGTGAGCCATTTCGTGATTGGCAATTTGCAACGCACGTTCCCGTACAGCGGGCGGCATTTTCTTTGTCATTTCCATTGCCTCGCATCCCTCGATTTCGCATTCGACTACGGCTGACTGTTGGTGTCCATCCTGTCGATCGCGCCTTGTTCAAGCCAAAGAAAAACCCGACATGTAGAAAACGCTATGAACGGTACTGAGGCGAGATCAACCCTCCGCAGTGCGAGATGTGCCTGTAACATGCCAACCCATTGATCTGTGCCGCTGGAGACGACCCTTGCCTGACACCCGCCCGCCCGTTCTTGACGAAATCGACCGCCAATTGATTGCAGCCCTGCAGATCAATGCCCGCGAAAGCGTAGCCATGCTCGCCCGCCAATTGGGCATCGCTCGCACCACCGTCACTTCGCGGTTGGCTCGACTGGAAAAAGCCAAGGTGATCACCGGTTACGGCGTGCGTTTGGGTCAACGTGTCGTGGATGGCGGCTTGCAGGCGTACGTCGGGATCACGGTGCAACCGCGCTCGGGCAAGGAGGTGTTGCGGCGTCTCAGCGCGATGGCTCAGGTGCAGCAGTTGTGCGCGGTCAGTGGCGAATTTGATTACGTGGCGTGGTTGCGCACCGATTCACCTGAGCAGCTGGATCAGTTGCTGGATCAGATCGGCAGTGTGGATGGGGTGGAGAAGACCACTACGTCAATCATCTTGAGTAGCAAGATTGATCGGGGGCAGCCAGTTTGAGTTTTTTTACCGATAGCTCTTTGGTGTCTGGGAGGGCCTCATCGCGAGCAAGCTCGGCTCCTACATTGACGATGTGCAGCAAGCTGTCGTCATTCTGATCAAACTATTAGCAAAACGACGACACATTGCGTCTTATTAACGTGTTCTACGCTCTCTAGAATGGCTGGCATCTTTTCCTATACTCAGACGCGCATGCCGCGTCCGGTCGCCAGCAAGGTCAGCCATGAACAAGAACAATCGCCATCCTGCAGACGGTAAAAAACCAGTCACCATTTTCGGTCCGGACTTTCCCTTCGCTTTCGACGACTGGATCGAGCATCCGGCCGGCCTGGGCAGCATCCCTGCGCACAACCATGGCGCCGAGGTTGCGATCGTCGGTGCCGGCATCGCAGGTCTGGTGGCCGCCTACGAATTGATGAAACTGGGCCTCAAACCCGTCGTCTACGAAGCCTCGAAAATGGGCGGCCGTCTGCGCTCCCAGGCATTCAACGGCGCTGAAGGCATCATCGCCGAGCTCGGCGGCATGCGCTTCCCAGTGTCTTCCACCGCGTTTTATCACTACGTCGACAAGCTCGGCCTCGAAACCAAACCGTTCCCGAACCCGCTGACACCGGCCTCGGGCAGCACGGTGATCGACCTCGAAGGCCAGACCCATTACGCACAGAAACTGGCGGATCTTCCGGCACTGTTCCAGGAAGTCGCCGACGCCTGGGCCGACGCGCTGGAAGCCGGTTCGCAATTCTCTGACATCCAGCAAGCGATCCGCGACCGCGATGTGCCGCGCCTCAAAGAGCTGTGGAATACCCTCGTTCCGCTATGGGACGACCGCACGTTCTACGACTTCGTGGCCACTTCCAAAGCCTTCGCCAAACTCTCGTTCCATCATCGCGAAGTGTTTGGGCAGGTCGGTTTCGGTACCGGCGGCTGGGACTCGGACTTCCCGAACTCGATGCTGGAAATCTTCCGCGTGGTCATGACCAACTGCGACGATCACCAGCACTTGGTGGTCGGCGGTGTGGAACAAGTGCCATTGGGGATCTGGCGTCATGTGCCGGAACGTTGCGTGCACTGGCCAGAAGGCACCAGCCTCAGCTCCCTGCACAACGGCGCACCGCGTACCGGCGTGAAAAAAATTGCCCACGCGGCAGACGGGCGCTTTGCCGTCACCGATAACTGGGGCGACACCCGCGAATACGCGGCGGTGCTGACCACCTGCCAGAGCTGGCTGCTGACCACCCAGATCGAATGCGACGAAACCCTGTTCTCGCAAAAGATGTGGATGGCCCTCGACCGCACCCGCTACATGCAATCGTCGAAAACTTTCGTGATGGTCGACCGCCCATTCTGGAAGGACAAGGACCCGGAAACCGGCCGCGACCTGATGAGCATGACCCTCACCGATCGCCTGACCCGCGGCACTTATCTGTTCGACAACGGCGACGACAAGCCGGGCGTGATTTGCCTGTCGTACTCGTGGATGAGCGACGCGCTGAAAATGCTCCCGCAACCGGTGGAAAAACGCGTGAAACTGGCGCTGGATGCGTTGAAGAAGATCTACCCGAAAGTCGACATCGCGGCGCGGATCATTGGTGATCCGATCACTGTGTCCTGGGAAGCTGACCCGCATTTCCTCGGCGCTTTCAAAGGCGCCCTGCCCGGCCACTACCGCTACAACCAGCGCATGTACGCGCACTTCATGCAGGCCGATATGCCGGCCGAGCAGCGCGGGATTTTCATCGCTGGCGACGATGTTTCGTGGACGCCAGCCTGGGTCGAAGGCGCGGTGCAGACCTCGCTTAATGCGGTGTGGGGCATCATGAAACACTTCGGCGGTGAAACTCACGCCGAGAACCCGGGTCCAGGAGATGTGTTCAACGAGATCGGTCCGATCGCCCTGCCCGAGTAAGAGGATTCCGAAATGCGCGTAGCCCTTTACCAATGTCCACCGCTGCCCCTGGATGTCGCAGGTAATCTGCAACGTCTGCATCAATTGGCGCTGGAGGCCAAGGGCGCGGATTTGCTGGTGTTGCCGGAGATGTTTTTGACCGGTTACAACATCGGCATCGATGCCGTCAGCGTGCTGGCGGAGGTGCACAACGGTGAGTCGGCGCAGCAAATCGCGCGCATCGCCAAGACGGCCGGGATCGCCATTTTGTATGGTTATCCCGAGCGCACCGAGGACGGGCAGATCTACAACGCCGTGCAGTTGATCGACGCCAATGGCGAGCGGTTGTGCAACTACCGCAAGACTCACCTGTTTGGCGACCTCGATCACTCAATGTTCAGCGCCGGGCCGGATGAGTTTCCGCTGGTTGAACTCAATGGCTGGAAGCTCGGTTTCCTGATCTGCTACGACCTGGAGTTCCCGGAAAACGCTCGACGCCTGGCCCTGGCCGGCGCCGAGCTGATCCTGGTGCCGACGGCGAACATGATTCCCTACGACTTCATCGCCGACGTCACCGTCCGTGCCCGGGCCTTCGAAAACCAGTGTTATGTGGCTTACGCCAACTATTGCGGCAACGAAGGCGAGATCCAGTATTGCGGTCAGAGCAGCATTGCCGCGCCGGATGGCAATCGCATTGCCCAGGCCGGCCTCGATGAAGCACTGATTGTCGGTGAGCTGGATCGTCAGTTGATGGTCGATTCCCGCGCCGCCAATCGCTACTTCCTCGATCGTCGCCCCGAGCTTTACAGCGAGCTTAACAAGCGCTGATCCATCGTTATCCGCTAGCATTGGCACTTCTCTGTTCTGGAAGTGCTCATGCCTGCGCTGAACCACCCCCACCCTCACACTGAAACCCTGGCCAACGGTCTGCGGGTGACGCTGCGTCATGCTCCTGATTTAAAGCGCAGTGCTGCTGCGTTGCGGGTCGCGGCGGGCAGCCATGACGTGCCGCTGGCCTGGCCCGGACTGGCGCACTTTCTTGAACACCTGCTGTTTCTCGGCACAGAGCGTTTTCCCGCAAGCCAAGCACTGATGGCCTACGTCCAGGGCCATGGTGGTCAGGTGAATGCGCGGACCAGTGAACGCACCACGGACTACTTTTTCGAGTTACCGCCTCAGTCATTTGCCGGGGGACTGGAGCGCCTGTCGGACATGCTCGCTCATCCGCGTATGAATCCTGACGATCAGCGACGGGAACGGGAAGTGCTGCACGCAGAATTTGTCGCATGGTCTCGGGACACGGCCGCTCAACAGCAATTCGCGCTGTTCGACGGAGTTTCAGCGGCGCATCCCCTGCGGGCGTTTCATGCCGGCAACCGCTACAGCCTGCCGGTGCCGCAACCTGAGTTCCAGCACGCCTTGCAGGGTTTCTATCAGCGGTTTTATCAGACCGGACAGATGACGTTGAGCCTGACTGGGCCGCAGAGTCTCGATGAGTTGAGGGCAATGGCTCAGCGCTTTAGCGCTGCGATTCCCGTAGGGGAAAAGGTGCTGCAACAAGCGCCTACATCGCTGATGGATTCTTCGGACAAAAGTTATCAACAGGCTGGAGCGCGGCGACTGGATCTGCTGTTTGCCTTCGAAGCATTGCCCGATTCATCGCCCGAGGCGCTGGCGTTCCTGTGCCATTGGCTGAACGCCGCGAAACCCGGTGGTCTGCTGGCGGAACTGCGCGAACGCGGGCTGGCTGACAGCCTGAAAGCTGCGCCGTTGTATCAGTTCGCCGGCCAGGCTTTGTTGCACATCGAGTTCGCGTTGCATGCCAACGCGACGCCCAACGGGATCCGCGAACAGCTACAGGATTGGCTTGGATTCTTTGCCTCACAGCAACCTTGGGCCGGCTTGCGTGAAGAATACGCCGCCCTGCTGCAACGTCAGCAGCAAGTCAGCGGCGCCCTGCAACTGGCCCGACTGGACAGCGAACAGCGTGAAACCGGGTTATCAGAATTGGGCATTGCAGCCCTCAAGGAAGTCCTGGAAAAAATCGGCGCTGTGGATAACTTCACCGGCCAATGGCAACTGCCAACACCTAATCCATTTTTACGCGCAGAGGCTCCGGCCCCAAGTGCCGGACTGATCCGCGGCCAAACCAGCAAACACCGAGGCCTGCGGACCTTTGCCCAGGATCGCTCGCGCGGTCGTCGCGAACGTTCGCCCATGCAGTTCAGTCAGGCGTTGCCGGATAACAGTGCCGAAGGTGCCGTTTACCTGCGCTGGCGTCTGGACTCGGCACCTCGCAGCAACGTTCAGACGAGCCTGGAAAACCGCCTTCAGCCGTTGCGTGAAGACGCGCGTCAGGCAGGTGTCGACTTTTCCTTTAGCGCATCAAGTAATGAATGGCTGCTGAAAATGATCGGGCTACAGGAGCCGATGCCGACCGTCCTTGAACATGTGCTGAAAGAACTGACAACAGCCGATGCCGGTTTCTCGCAAGAAGAGCCGCCGAGCGTTGCGTTGATGCCGATTCGACAGCTGCTTAAAGCGCTGCCTGATCACTGCCTTGAGCGCACCGCTGACTCGGACGATTTGATGCAGCTTTGGTCGAGCGCACGCTGGGATGGTCTGGCGACCGGTCTGTCCGCCCAGACACAAGCGGCGATGGGCCTTGCCTTGAGTCGTGTGCCTGGCACTGCGGACAATCAACTGACACCGCCCTCGCCGATAAACGCGCAGCATCTGTGGAGCGCGGTCGATACCGGGTCCAGCGAACATGCGCTGCTGCTCTTCTGTCCGACCGCAACGGCAAATATCGCTGACGAAGCCGCCTGGCGCTTGCTGGCTCACGTCTGCCAGACGCCGTTTTACCAACGCCTGCGGGTAGAACTGCAGCTCGGTTATGCGGTGTTCAGCGCCCTGCGGCAGATCCATGGGCAGACAGGGCTGTTGTTCGGCGTGCAATCACCCAGCGTCGTCCCTCTGGATCTGCTGGAACACATCGAACACTTCCTGAGCGGATTGGCCGGGATGATCAACGACCTCGATGACGAGACCTTCATTGACCAACGCCAGGCACTGGCCGATCAATTCGATAGCGCAGCGCTGCCCAATGCGCAGGCCGCCGAACTGCTCTGGCAGGGCAAACTGGCCGGCCACTCGTCGGATTATCTGGAGCTTCTACCTCAGGCGATTCTGAAAATCGACCGCGAAACGTTACTGGCCGCAGCACAACGACTGAATCAGGCCGAAGGTGGTTGGCGCTGTCTGGCCAGCGGACCGGGCCCGGGCTCGCCTTGGCAAGCGGCAAAATGATCATTACCGGTGCTGCAATTAGCTTTCTCAAAGATTCCCGGCAATCGCCCTGTAATTTTGAGTAACATAGCCACCTAACTATCTGAACATCTCCGGCTGGAGGTGGACTATATGTATAGATCTCAACTGTCCCATCACCTGAAGGAGCGCTCTATGTCTTGGTCCAAACCTGCTTACACCGACCTGCGTATCGGCTTTGAAGTCACCATGTACTTCGCAAGCCGCTAATCTTTTTGTAGCGCAGTGCAACGCCTCGGCTCGCCGGGGCGTTTTTATTTTCAGTTTTCAAAATGATGGAGCGGCCATGTTTGTCCAGATTCTAGGTTCCGCCGCCGGCGGTGGTTTCCCCCAGTGGAACTGCAACTGCGTGAACTGCGCCGGTTTTCGCGATGGCAGCCTGAACGCCAAGGCGCGGACCCAGTCGTCCATCGCCATTTCCGATAACGGCGTGAATTGGGTGCTGTGCAACGCATCGCCGGACATCCGCGCCCAACTCCAGAGCTTCGCCCCGATGCAACCGGGCCGGGCCCTGCGCGATACCGGCATCAGCGCGATCATCCTGATGGACAGCCAGATCGACCACACCACCGGCCTGCTCAGCCTGCGTGAAGGTTGCCCGCACCAGGTCTGGTGCACCGACATGGTCCACGAAGACCTGAGCAGCGGTTTCCCGCTGTTCACCATGCTGACCCACTGGAACGGCGGGCTGACCTGGAACCCGATCGAGCTCGACCGCAGCTTCACCATCCCGGCCTGCCCGAGCCTGCGCTTCACCCCCTTGCCGCTGCGCAGCGCCGCCCCGCCGTACTCGCCGCACCGTTTCGACCCGCACCCCGGCGACAACATCGGCCTGATCGTTGAAGACCTGAACACCGGCGGCAAACTGTTCTACGCACCGGGTCTGGGCAAGGTCGACGCACCGCTGCTCGAGATCATGGCGAGCAGCGATTGCCTGCTGGTGGACGGCACTCTGTGGGATGACGACGAAATGCAGCGCCGTGGCGTCGGCACCCGCACTGGCCGGGAAATGGGCCACCTGGCGCAGAACGGCCCCGGCGGCATGCTGGAAGTGCTGGAACAACTGCCCAAACAGCGCAAAGTACTTATCCACATCAACAACACCAACCCGATTCTCGATGAGAATTCGTCGGAGCGTGCAGAACTGGCTCGGCGCGAGGTTGAAGTGGCGTATGACGGCATGAGTATTGTGCTGTAGTGGATGGCCTCTTCGCGGGCAAGCCCGCTCCCACAGTGGATCGCGTCACCCTGTGGGAGCGGGCTTGCCCGCGAAGGCGTCCGACCAGACACCAAAGAATCCACCGGTCGTACCCGGAGAACCGAAATGACTGACACCGCACTGTCCCCCGCCGAGTTCGAAGCGGCCCTGCGCGCCAAAGGCGCCTATTACCACATCCATCACCCGTACCACGTGGCGATGTATGAAGGCCGGGCAACGCGCGAACAGATCCAGGGCTGGGTCGCCAACCGTTTCTATTACCAAGTGAACATCCCGCTCAAGGACGCCGCGATCCTCGCCAACTGCCCGGACCGCGAGATTCGTCGTGAGTGGATTCAGCGCCTGCTCGACCATGACGGCGCCCCCGGCGAAGACGGCGGAATCGAGGCCTGGCTACGTCTGGGTCAGGCCGTCGGCCTCGACCCGGATCAGCTACGCTCGCAGGAATTAGTACTGCCCGGTGTACGTTTTGCCGTCGATGCCTACGTCAACTTCGCCCGCCGTGCCAGTTGGCAGGAAGCCGCCAGCAGCTCGCTGACCGAACT
>NZ_QKZG01000020.1:0-70731 GCF_003254125.1 Pseudomonas sp. 478 | reverse complement strand
ATCTCCCACGGTCTGTACTGCGTCAACAGTCAGAATCGAGCCTTGTCCCTCCTCCTCCCTTCAAGTCCTACCATACAAGCGAGCCTGCTCGCGATGGCGGTGTGTCAGCCAACATCATTGTATGTTCATGGCTGACGCACAAAGCATCACCCTTTATCCTTGTCCCCCCGCCGTACCGAGTGAATGGAGTTTTTGTCATGCCCCATGAAGGCAACCTGTTGCAAGCCGCTGTCGTGTTTCTGTTCGCGGCGGTGCTCACCGTTCCCTTGGCCAAGCGCCTGCAACTGGGGGCGGTACTGGGTTATCTGTTTGCAGGGGTGATCATCGGGCCGTCGGTGCTGGGCCTGATTGGCAATCCGCAAAGCGTCAGCCACATTTCCGAACTCGGGGTGGTGTTGCTGCTGTTCATCATTGGTCTTGAACTGTCGCCGCGACGTTTGTGGGTGATGCGCAGATCGGTGTTCGGCGTCGGCCTGGCGCAAGTGCTGCTGACGGGCTCGGTGATTGGTGTGCTGGCGTTGTTCGTGTTCGGCCAACCGTTGAACAGCGCGATCGTGCTGGGCTTGGGCCTGGCGCTGTCGTCCACGGCGTTCGGTCTGCAAAGCCTGGCCGAGCGCAAGGAACTGACCAGTCCCCACGGGCGTTTGGCATTCGCGATTCTGTTGTTCCAGGACATCGCCGCTATCCCGTTGATCGCCATGGTGCCGTTGCTGGCGGGCGGCGATCACACCAGCAGCGCTGGGGAAGGCCTCAATCACGGCTTGCGCGTGCTGGGCAGCATCGCGGTGATGGTGATTGGAGGCCGATACCTGTTGCGGCCGGTGTTCCGGGTGGTGGCCAAGACCGGTTTGCCGGAAGTCTCCACGGCCACCGCGTTGCTGGTGGTGATGGGCACGGCGTGGCTGATGGACCTGGTCGGCGTGTCGATGGCGCTGGGGGCGTTCCTCGCCGGGTTGCTGCTGGCGGACTCCGAATACCGCCACGAACTGGAAGCGCAAATCGAACCGTTCAAGGGATTGTTGCTGGGGCTGTTTTTCATCAGTGTCGGCATGGGCGCCAACCTGAGCCTGCTTCTGAGCGCGCCGATCACGGTGCTGGGCCTGACCCTGTTGCTGATCGCAATCAAACTGCCGCTGCTGTTTGTTGTCGGTCGGCTGGCGGGTGGCCTGGGCAAGGTCAGTGCGATTCGCCTCGGCATCGTGCTCGCGGCCGGTGGTGAATTTGCGTTTGTGGTGTTCAAGATCGGCCGCGACCAGGGCCTGTTCGAACCCAACCTGTACGACTTGCTGGTGCTGACCATCACCTTGTCCATGGCGGTGACGCCACTGCTGTTGCTGGTGTGCGCGCGACTGGTCAGGCCAAAGGTTCAACCGGTGGTGGTGCCGGAGAAATTCCGCGAGATCGATACCGACACGCCACGCGTGGTGATCGCCGGCATGGGCCGCATGGGGCAGATCGTTGCGCGGATTTTGCGCGCGCAGAACATCAAGTTCGTCGCCCTCGACACCTCGGTGGAAACCATCGAACTGTCGCGCAGCTTCGGCGGTGTGCCGGTGTTCTACGGCGACCCGATGCGCCCGGAGATCCTCAGTGCGGCCAAGGTCGAGCAGGCGGAATACTTTGTCATCGCCACCGACGACCCGGACACCAACATCAAGACCGCCGAACTGGTGCACAAACTCTACCCGCACATCAAAATCATCGCCCGGGCCCGTAACCGTCAGCATGTGCATCGCTTGGTGGACCTTGGCGCCGAGGCCATTCGGGAAACCTATTACTCGAGTCTGGAAATGAGCCGGCGCACGCTGGTCGGCCTGGGGCTGACCCAAGCCCAGGCCGATGCGCGGATCAAACGCTTCAAGCATCACGACGAACAGGTGCTGGAGGCCCAGCATGCGGTTTATGACGATGCAGCGAAGGTCTTGCAGACGGCGCAGGAAGCGCGGGCGGAACTGGCGAGATTGTTTGAGTCGGATCAGTTGGGGGAGCAGGAATCGGGTAAGGCTTGAGATCCAGCCCCTCACCCTAACCCTCTCCCCAAGGGGCGAGGGGACTGATCTGGGCGTTCTTTAGAAATACTGCGACCTGAATTATCGAGTCGAACTCAGGATTTGAAAGCCATGGAGATCGGCCCCCTTTCCCCCCTCTCCCCCGTGGGGAGAGGGCTGGGGTGAGGGGATGGATCTAACTGACACACAACCATTCGAGCAAACCCATCCTATGACCCACACCAACCAACCCGCCCCCGCCCTGAAAGAAATCTTCAACGCCGAGCGCCTCAAGCACATCGCCACCGAAATGACCGCCGTCTACCCCGCGTTCAACGCCAAGGCCTTCCTGAAACTGGCCAACGACGGGCTAGGCGAATTATCCATCATGCAGCGCATGGCCCGGGTCAGCGAGTGCCTGCACACCGTCCTGCCGTTGAGCTATGAAGAGACGCTTGAGGTGCTGCGCGCCCTCGCTCCGCGCCTGAACAGCGGTTTCGTCAGCATCTCATTGCCGCATTACGTCGCGACCTACGGCGGACATGCCTTCGAGCAGTCCATGGAGGCGCTGAAATACTTCACTTCCTTCGGCTCCTCGGAATTCGCGATCCGCTATTTCTTGCGCAGCGACATCGAACGCTCCCTGGCGGTCATGCACGAGTGGTCCCTGGACGAAAACGAACACGTCCGCCGCCTGGCCAGCGAAGGCAGCCGACCGCGCCTGCCATGGTCGTTTCGACTGGAACAGATTCAGGCTGACCCAACATTGGCGGCGGAAATCCTCGACAACCTCAAGGCCGACGACAGCCTCTACGTGCGCAAGTCCGTGGCCAACCACCTCAACGACATCACCAAGGATCATCCCGAATGGGTGCTGGACCTGATCGAAGGCTGGTCGCTGGACAACAAACACACGGCATGGATCGCCAAACACGCCCTGCGCAGCCTGATCAAACAAGGCAATCAACGCGCGTTGGCGATCATTGGGGCGGGCGGCAAGCCTGAGGTCGAGATCATCGATGCGAAGGTGCAACCGGCGGTGATTCGTCTGGGTGAAAAAATCACCCTGTCCTTCGCCGTGAAATCCACGGTCCAGGACAGTCAGCGACTGGTGATCGACTACGCAATCGATTACGTAAAAGCCAGCGGCAGCACGTCAGCGAAGGTATTCAAGCTCAAGGCGCTGACGCTTCCCGGCAAGGCGACCGAATCCATCGTCCGGGGTCAGCACATCAAGGAACTCACCACCCGCCGGCATTACGCGGGTCATCACGCCGTGCACATTCTGGTGAACGGCGAGCGCCTGGCCAGCACCGGGTTCGAGATTATCGCTGACGCTGATTGACCGTATTAGCGGATCGACCAGGCAGCATGCGCGTCAGGGTGTTGTCACGGACCCAATAGTGATGGAACAACCCCGCCGCCGCGTGCAAGCCGATCAGCCAGTAACCGGCGCTGCCGAGCAATTCGTGCCAATGCTTGAACTGCTTGGCCAGGTCTGGATCGACCGCCACCAGCGAAGGCAGGAAGAACTCGAAATAAGGCATCGGCTTGCCACCTGCCGAAAGCATCAGCCAGGCCAATAATGGCGTGGCAATCATCAGCCCATACAATGCCAGGTGCATCAGGTGCGAAACGCCTGTCTGCCAGACGGGTAACGCCGGCGTGATGGGCGGACGCGGGGCGAGCCGCCCGAGCAAGCGCACCCAGACCAACACAAAAATGCTGAACCCGAACAAGCCGTGCAGTCCCAGGAACAGGCTCTTCAACGCATGCCCGCGGGGCAACAGCCCTTTGATTTCGATGCAGGCATACACGCCAACAAACAGCGCAAGCATCAGCCAGTGCAAAGTGATCGAGAGTTTTCCATACCGGTGAGCGAGTGCATCGCGGGTCATAACAAGCCTCGTGAATATCATTGTGACTGGCGACTCATTCGCGCAGCCCGGGGCGACACCCTGCCCGCCCAGTCTTAAGACAATCTGAAGACAGGCACGACCGATCTTTTGGCCTCCTTCAGACTTCGTTAAGAAATGCCTCCGATACTCCTTCCACACTGACCTGTGGAGGCGTTTTCCAATGCCCGATTTTAACTGGAACATCCCTCTGCCCCTGCATTTCGGCCAAGCCGAAACCCCGCAGATGAGTTTGGCCAGAGCCCTGCCGGACGAGCCCCTGCGCCCCGTCTTCGAAGCCTTTATCCAGCAACGCTTCCGTAAGGCCCACGGTGCCGACATCCGTCATTTCATGCCGGAGCTGTTCGGCATGAATAACGCGTCAGGTGAACTGTGTGCAGTGGCCGGCGTGCGTCTGGCGAATAGCGAACCACTGTTTCTGGAACGTTACCTGGACGAACCGATCGATCCGCTGATCAGTGTCGCGGCCGATTGTGCAGTAGACCGCGCGGGTATCGTCGAGGTGGGCAACCTGGCCGCCACCGACACCGGCAGTGCGCGAATGAGCATCATCGCCATCACCTACCTGCTGGCCATGGGCGGCCTGGAATGGGTGACGTTCACTGGCAACATCGGCCTGGTGAATAGCTTCCACCGTCTGGGCTTGAAACCCGTGACCTTGTGCGCCGCCGATCCTGCGCGGCTGGGCGACGACCGCCATAGCTGGGGCAGTTACTACGAGAGCAAGCCCTGGGTGCACGTTGGCAACATCCGCGCCGGCTTCATCCATTTGCGCAATATCGGGATGTTCAATCGCCTGGGGTTGCCATCGTCCATCGAGGAATCCAGCCATGTCGCCTGAAATGGAGCGTTTCAAGCAGACCCTGCGCAGCCATGCCGAACGTAAGTCCAATGCCATCGCCCTGTGGGGCGATCACCTGAAACTGGACTACGCCACGCTGTACGCAGAGGTGATGTATCGCCAGCAGCGTCTGCGCGATGAAAGCGTCAAGGTAGTTGCACTGGCGCTGGACAACGGCGTCGAAGCCATGCTCTGGGACTTGGCCGTGCTGTTTGAAGGTCTGACCTGCCTGACGTTGCCACCTTTTTTCAGCCCGGCTCAACGCAAACATTGCCTGAAGCAAAGCCAGGCCGCCCTGGTGATTGCCGAGCCAGCACTGGAAGGCGAATTGCAAACGGCCGGTTATGAGAAAGCCGGCGAGTTCTGGCGCCGTACCTTCAGCGGCCCAAGTCGGATGCCCGAAGGTACCGCCAAACTGACCTTTACCTCGGGCACCACCGGCACCCCCAAAGGCGTCTGCCTGAGCGCCGAAAGCATTCTGCGGGTCGCCCGCGAACTGGATCAGGCCAGCAAGCCCACCGATCCACAGCACCACCTCGCACTTTTGCCGATGGCGATCCTGCTGGAAAATATCGGCTGCTATGCGGCGCTGTACGCCGGCGCAACGCTGAGCCTGCCCAGCCAGAAAACCCTGGGTATTCAGGGTGCCAGTAGTGTGGATGTGCCGCGACTGCTCGGATGCCTGGCCACCCGTGCCCCCGAGAGTTTGATCCTGGTGCCGCAGTTGCTGTTGATGCTGGTCAGCGCCGCCGAGCAAAAAGCCTTCAGCCCCCACGCGTTGCGTTTTGCCGCGGTGGGTGGCGCACGGGTTAGTGAAGAATTACTGCTCCGTGCGCAACGGATCGGCCTACCGGTTTACGAAGGCTACGGACTGTCCGAGTGCGCGTCGGTGGTGTGCCTCAATCGGCCAGAAGCGCGCCGCCCTGGCAGTGTCGGCCGGCCCCTGCCCCACGTGGACATTCGCCTGGCCGACGACGGCGAAGTGCTGATCAAAGGATCGACCTTGCTCGGTTATCTCGGCGAGGCGCCGCACACCGATGAATGGTGGCCCAGCGGCGATCTTGGCGAGTTCGACCCCGAAGGTTTTCTCTACCTCAAGGGGCGCAAGAAACATCAATTCGTCACCAGTTACGGCCGCAATGTGAACCCGGAATGGGTCGAGGCCGAATTGACCCAACGCCGTCATATCGCCCAGGCCTTTGTCTACGGCGAAGCCATGCCGAGCAACCACGCGCTGCTCTGGCCCCATCGCCCCGATTGCACCGACGCAGAACTGGCCGCCGCCGTGGCCCAAGCCAACGAAGCCTTGCCCGATTACGCCCAGGTCCATCTGTGGACACGCCTGGATCAACCATTCACATCCGACAACGGTCTGCTGACCGCCAATGGCCGACCACGCCGGGACGCCATCGTCGAGCGTTACCGCTCGCAACTGACTGAAGCTGTCTTTTCAGAGGAATCTGCGTCATGAGCTTTTTCGATACATTGCAAGAAGCCACCCAGCAAGAACGCCACGAGCTGTTCAATCTGCCCATCATTCGCGACGCCCTCGAGGGCAAGGTCAGCCTGGAAAGTTACCGGGCCTTCCTGGCGCAAGCCTATTACCACGTGCGCCACACCGTACCGCTGATGATGGCGTGCGGTGCCCGTTTGCCGTCGCGCCTGGAATGGCTGCGTAAAGCGGTGTGCGAGTACATCGAGGACGAATACGGCCACGAACAATGGGTCCTCGACGACATCCAAGCCTGCGGCGGCGACAAAGAGGCCGTGCGCGACGGTCGTCCGTCCTTGCCGATCGAATTGATGGTCAGCTTCCTCTACGACCTGATTGCCCGGGACAACCCGGTCGGCCTGTTCGGCATGGTCAACGTGCTTGAAGGCACCAGCATCGCCCTGGCCACTCATGCCGCCGACAGCATTCGCGAACGCCTGGACCTGCCGCAAAGCGCTTTCAGTTACCTCAGCTCCCATGGTTCGCTGGATATCGAGCACATGCACACCTATCGCCGACTGATGAACACCCTCGATGATCCGGTCGACCAGGCGGCCGTGATTCACGCCTCCAAGGTGGTGTACACGCTTTACACCGACATGTTCCGCGGTTTGCCACGCGATGGGGAGAACCTGCATGCGCCTGTCTGAGGCTCGCGTGGTACTGACCGGCGCCAG
Source organism: Pseudomonas sp. 478 (assembly GCF_003254125.1). Taxonomy (NCBI): domain Bacteria; kingdom Pseudomonadati; phylum Pseudomonadota; class Gammaproteobacteria; order Pseudomonadales; family Pseudomonadaceae; genus Pseudomonas; species Pseudomonas sp. 478. The sequence continues at coordinate 63,817 of NZ_QKZG01000020.1, read as the reverse complement.
CGGCGGTATCGGGTTGGCGATCACTACCGCCCTGTGCGCCAGTGGCGCCCGGGTATTGGCCGTGGCTCGGCATCGGGAACCGTTGGCGCCTTTGCTCGAACGCTATCCGCAGCAGTTGTGCTGGATCGGCGCCGACCTGACGTTCCTCGCCGACCGCCGCAAAGTACTGGGAGCCGCCGAAGCCATCGGCGGCATCAACCTGCTGATCAACGCCGCCGGGGTCAATCACTTCGCCATGCTCGAGCAGCTCGATGACAGCGACATCAACGCCATGCTGGCAGTGAACATCAGCGCGCCGATCTGCCTGACCAAGTTATTACTGCCGCTGCTCAAGCAAGCTGAAAGCGCGATGGTGGTGAATGTCGGTTCGACCTACGGCTCCATCGGCTACCCCGGTTACGCCAGCTATTGCGCCACCAAGTTTGCCCTGCGGGGGTTTTCCGAAGCCCTGCGCCGGGAACTGGCCGACACCCGGGTCGGCGTTTTATACGTCGCGCCACGGGCCACCCGCACCAGCATGAACAGCCCGGCGGCACAGGCCTTGAATGACGCGCTCAAATCCAGTGTCGACGATCCTCAAAAAGTAGCCTCGGCGGTGATCCACGCGATTGCCGGAGACCACCGTGATTTGTACCTGGGCTGGCCGGAACGCTTTTTCGTGCGCCTGAACAGCCTGTTGCCAAACCTGGTGGATCGCGGCCTGCGCAAGCAGTTGCCACTGATCCGTCGCCTGAGTCAGAAGCCTGATAACGAGAATCTCAAGCCATGAAAAAACTCTTTACTTGCTTGCTGTTGGGCGCCTTGAGCCACAGTGCCTGGGCGCTGGACGCCGCCGATCAACAACGTCTCAATGGCATCCAGCAAAGCTGGGCTCATATTCAATACGAACTGCCGGCCGAGCAGCGCACCGCCGCATTCGAAAAACTCGCCGGCCAGGCGTCGGCGTTCACTCACGAACGCCAATCGGTGGCCGAAGCCTGGATCTGGTCCGGAATCGTCACCAGCAGTTGGGCCGGTGCCCAGGGCGGGCTCGGTGCGCTGAGCAAGGTCAAGGATGCGAAAGTCGACCTGGAGAAAGCCCTGGCCCTGGACCCAAAAGCCCTGCAAGGCTCGGCCTACACCAGCCTCGGCGCACTGTACGACCGCGTACCGGGCTGGCCCATCGGTTTCGGCGACGCCGACAAGGCCGAACAGTTGCTCAAGCAGGCCTTGCAACTGAACCCGAACGGCATCGATAGTCTGTACTTCTGGGGCGATCACCTCTACCGTCAAAAACGCTACAGCGAAGCCCGGGGCGCCCTGCAAAAAGCCCTGCAAGCGGAGCCAAGGCCAGGCCGGGAAACCGCCGACGCCGGGCGGCGCAAAGAGATCGAAGCATTGCTGGCGGACGTGAACAAGAAACTCAACTGACAGGAGTCCGTGTGCGCTTATTACTGGTTGAAGATGACGTGGCCCTGGGCGAAGGCATCCATCAGGCCCTGGGCCGCGAAGGTTACACAGTCGACTGGTTGCAGGACGGCATCAGCGCCTTGCATTCGCTGCTCAGTGAATCCTTCGACATGGCAGTGCTCGACCTCGGCCTGCCGCGCATGGACGGGCTGGAAGTGTTGCGCCGTCTGCGTGACAGCGGCTCCAACCTGCCCGTGCTGATCCTCACCGCGCGGGACGCCACCGAAGACCGTATCGAAGGGCTGGATGCCGGCGCCGACGACTACCTGATCAAGCCCTTTGATCTGGCCGAACTCAAGGCGCGCCTGCGGGCCTTGCTGCGGCGCAGTGCCGGCCGCGCGCAGATGCTCATCGAACACGCTGGCATCAGCCTCAACCCTGGCACCCAGCAAGTCAGTTATTTGGGCGAACCGGTCGCGCTGACGCCCAAGGAATATCAACTGCTCCACGAATTACTCTCGCCGCCGGGCCGGGTGATGACCCGCGATCACTTGATGCAGTTGCTTTACGGCTGGAACGAAGAAGCCGAAAGCAACACCCTGGAAGTGCACATTCATCATCTGCGCAAGAAATTTTCCACCGATCTGATCCGTACCATTCGCGGTGTCGGTTATCTGGTGGAGGAGCGTCGATGACGTCCATTCGGCACCGTACCCTGACGCTGATCATCGGCCTGATGCTCGCGGGTCTGGCGGTGATCAGCGTGTTCAACTGGCACGACAGCAACCACGAAATTGCCGAAGTCTATGACGCTCAACTGGCGCAGAACGCCCGGCTGCTGCAGGGTGTGATGCGCATGCCGCTGGCCAGCAAGGAACACGCCGAGCTGTATCAGGCATTCAACAGGGCCTTGGGCGAAGCGGCGCCAGGAGGCGATGGCCATCCTTATGAAAGCAAGATTGCCTTTCAGGTCTGGAATCGTCAGGGCGAAGTGCTGGTGCACACCGCCAGCGCGCCCTCCTTCACCACGCCCCCGTCGACACCTGGCTTCAGCGATGTGGTCGATCTGAATAACCGCCACTGGCGCGCGTTCATGCTGGAAGACAAACCAACTGATGTGCGGATCTGGGTGGGCGAACTCGGCGATGTGCGGTCGGAGCTGGTGGACCGGATCCTGCGCCATACCCTGTGGCCCAATGTGCTGGGCAGCCTGATTCTGGTGGCGATGGTCTGGCTGGCCATTGGCTGGGGCCTCAAGCCCCTGGCCGATATGGCGGCGACGCTGCGGGCACGGCACAGCGGTTCTCTGGAACCGCTGCAACTGACCCCGCTGCCCAGCGAGCTCGAACCGATGCAAGCGGCGCTCAATCGCATGCTCGCGCAGATTCAGGAAGTGCTCGGCCGCGAGCGGCGCTTTATCGCCGACGCCGCCCATGAAATGCGCACGCCCCTGGCGGTGTTGCGGGTGCATGCGCAAAACCTGTTAGAGGCCGGCACCGAACAAGAGCGCAGGGAATCCCTGGCGTTTCTGATTTCGGGCGTGGACCGAACCAGCCGTTTGGTCAACCAATTGCTGACCATGGCTCGCCTTGAACCCACAGCCGTAACACCGGTGCCGCACACCATCGACCTGACTCAAACGGTGCGCGACAGCTTGGTTCAGCTGACGCCCTGGTTACTGAGCAAGAACCTTGAACTGGCCTTCGACGTCACCGACCGGCCCCTGAAAGTAATCGCTGACGCCGCCGCCATCGACATCGCCCTGCATAACCTGATCAGCAACGCGGCAAATTTTTCCCCCGCGCACGGCGTCATCACCGTGCAGCTGGATCAGGCTGACGGGTTTTATTTATTGAGTGTCGAAGATCAGGGGCCGGGCATCGACGAAGCGGAACGCGGCCGGTTGTTCGAACGTTTTTACAGCCGAGGGAACGTCCAGGGGGCGGGATTGGGTCTGACAATCGTCAACACCATTGCAACTCGGCTGGGTGGACGAATTACCCTGGTCAACCGGCCGGAGGGCGGATTGCGGGCAACGCTGTCGATTCCGGACGGCCAGTCCCGCACGCCTTTACAGCGCACCACGCGCGAGTTGCCGCCGAATGCTTGAGTGATCACAAGCGGGGTCTCGCCAGATAATGCGCAACCAAAGCCCAGCGCAAACTCGCCGTTAATCAGCAACGATTGAAGCTATCGCGAAGCGCTCTAAAGAACTGTCATATCTAACAGGTCACATTCAGTTTGGCCGGGGCTAAGCTGCGCCCACCGGAATGAATTGAGGTGTTCATCATGTCTCGCAATCACTACCTATTGCCGCTGGGTGTTTGCTTGCTGGCAATGCTGCCCGTGTTCCGCGATGCCCTAGGTGTCACGTGGGAGCCCTTAAAAGACGAAGTGGAATTTCAATGCGATAACGGCAACACGGTGCCCGGCTACAGCGTCTATGTTGTCGGCAACCATCCGGAGTTAGGGAATTGGGATCCGGCCAAGGCCGTAAAGCTCGACCCTAAACCCGCCCCTAACAACTCCACATGGACCGGCAAGGTACTTTTCCCAGGCACGGACGACGGCAAAAATGAGGAATGGAAGTGTATCGTGCGCAAAGAGAACGACCCGACCGACGTGAAGTGGCAGCCCGGTCCCAACAACACGGTGAAGTTGGTTTTCCGCACAAAGAGTATCGGCACGTTCTGAGGCGTGAGTGAACATTAGGGAACGTGTATTTGACACTCTCCCACGATCAAAAGATCGGGCCACGTCAGGACGATCTTTTGATGTGTGTTATCCCATCAACAACCCCTGCTCGGCCTCACACAACCCCACCACGTAATCCCACAACACCCGCAACCGCACCGACTTGTGCAGCTCACGCCGCGTGCTGATCCAGTAGCTGCGCTGAATACTCTCGTCCGGCAGCAACGGCACCAGACCAGGATCGGCGCTGGCCATGTAACACGGCAGCACGGCGATCCCCAACCCGGAACGCGCAGCCTGTTGTTGAGCGATGACGCTGGTGCTGTGAAACACAACCTGCGGATTGCGGCAGAAGCTGTTGAGGAACATCAGTTCCTGGCTGAACAGCAAGTCATCGACGTAGCCGATCCAGGCGTGGCGAGCGAGGTCTTCGCGGCTGCGCAGCGGTGGCGAACGATCCAGATACGCCTGGCTGGCGTACAGCGCCAATCGATAGTCAGTCAGTTTGCGCGTGACCAGCTTGTCGGCGGCCGGGCGCTCCAGGTGGATGCTGATCTCGGCTTCGCGGTTGAGGATGCTGACGAAACGCGGCACCGCCACCAGTTCCACTTCCAGGCCCGGATAACGTTCGAACAAGCCGTTCATGCGGCTGGCGAGGAACATGATGCCCAGCCCTTCGGTCACGCCGACGCGGATCTTGCCTAACGGTGCGCTCGACTGAGTGATTTCTTCCTGAGCCAGCAAGGCGACGTTTTCCATGGCTTCGGCGTGTTTGAGCAACGCTTCGCCCGCCGGGGTCAGCTCATAACCCTGGGCATGCTGGACAAACAACGCCGTGCCGAGGCTCTTTTCGATGGCCTCGATGTGCCGGGCCACGGTGGCGTGGGTGGTGTTCAAACGGCGGGCAGCGGTGAGCAGACGCCCGCTGCGCTGCAACTCGAGAAAAAACCGCAGGTCATTCCAGTCGAACATGAACCGTCCTTGAGGTGAGGCTGTTTAAAAACGCACAGCGGCTGCGCAAAAACTAACATTCTTTTGACGAAAGCTAACAACTAGGATGACCGACAACAAGAACAACAACATGAGGTCACGGATGCAGACTTCCCTGGATGAATACGACTACATCGTGGTCGGGGCCGGCCCGGCCGGTTGTTTGCTGGCCAATCGATTGTCGGCCAACCCGCAACATCGCGTGTTGCTGCTCGAAGCCGGCGGCCGCGACAACTACGCGTGGATTCACATCCCCGTGGGTTACCTGTTCTGCATCGGCAACCCGCGCACCGATTGGTGCTTCAAGACCGAAGCGCAACCCGGCCTGCAAGGTCGCGCCCTGAGTTACCCGCGTGGCAAGGTGCTCGGCGGCTGTTCCTCGATCAACGGCATGATCTACATGCGCGGCCAGGCCGGCGACTACGACGGCTGGGCGGCTCAGGGCAATCCCGGCTGGAGCTGGAACGACGTGCTGCCGTTGTTCAAAAAAAGCGAAAACCATTTTGCTGGCGACTCGGAGTTTCATGGCGGCGCCGGTGAATGGCGGATCGAACGTCAACGACTGTCGTGGCCGATTCTCGATGCCTTCCAAAGCGCCGCCGAGCAAAGCGGCATCGCCAGCATCGATGACTTCAACCAGGGTGACAACGAAGGCTGCGGCTATTTTCAGGTGAACCAGAAGGCCGGTATTCGCTGGAACGCGGCCAAGGCGTTTCTCAAACCGATCCGCAACCGCCCCAATCTCACCGTACTGACTGACGTAGAAGTCGACCGCGTGCTGCTGGATAACGGTCGTGCGTCAGCGGTCAGTGCGCGTTGGCAGGGTCAGGCGAAAACCTTCAAGGCGCGCAAGGAAATCGTGCTGTGCGCCGGTTCCGTCGGCTCACCGAGCATCCTGCAACGTTCCGGGATTGGCCCTCGCCCGCTGCTGCAACGATTGGGAATCGGCGTTGCCCATGAACTGCCCGGCGTGGGTGGCAATCTGCAGGATCACCTGCAACTGCGCCTGATCTACAAACTGGAAAATGCCCGCACCCTTAACCAGATCGCCGGCAGCCTGTGGGGCAAGATGGGCATGGGCCTGCGTTACCTGTATGACCGCAGCGGCCCGTTATCCATGGCGCCGAGCCAACTCGGGGCCTTCGCCCGTTCGGGACCGGAGCAGACGTCGGCGAATCTCGAGTACCACGTTCAGCCACTGTCGCTGGAGCGTTTCGGTGAGCCGTTGCACGCCTTCCCCGCCTTCACGGCGTCGGTGTGCGATCTGCGGCCGCAAAGCCGAGGCCGCGTCGAGATTCGCTCCACCGATCCGCAGGAAGCGCCACTGATTCAACCCAACTACTTGAGCCATCCGGAGGACTTGCGGGTGGCCGCGGATGCCATTCGCCTGACCCGCCGCATCGTCGCCGCACCGGCCCTGCAAGCATTCAATCCGGTCGAGTACTTGCCCGGCGACAGCTTGCAGAGCGACGAACAATTGCATGAAGCCGCCGCCCGCATCGGCACCACGATTTTCCATCCGGTCGGCACCTGCCGCATGGGCAATGACGCGCACGCCGTGGTTGATGCGCAACTCAAAGTCCATGGCATCCCAGGCCTGCGCATCGCCGACGCCTCGATCATGCCGCGCATCACCTCGGGTAATACCTGCTCGCCTACGCTGATGATTGCCGAAAAGGCAGCACAGCTGATCCTGGCCACTCCTGTAAACACTATCCCTGTGGGAGCGAGCCTGCTCGCGAAAGCGGTGGATCATTCAACATCGAGTTGACTGACACGACGCCATCGCGAGCAGGCTCACTCCCACAAGGATCGCACTAGATTCACGGACATTGAGCTTTAACCCTGCAAGGAACACGCAACACCAGTGGAACAAAAAAAACAATCACTGTGAGGGATACCGATATGTCAGAACATGTTCAGCCATTGGAAGCCGTGCGCAGTGCGGGCACCAGCAAGGAAACCCAGAAAGTCATCTTCGCCTCGTCGCTCGGGACAGTCTTCGAGTGGTACGACTTTTTCCTCTATGGCGCCCTCGCTGCGGTGATCAGCAAACAGTTTTTCGCCGGGGTCAACGACACCACGGCGTTCATCTTTGCGCTGATGGCCTTCGCTGCCGGCTTCATCGTGCGGCCGTTCGGCGCGCTGGTGTTCGGCCGGTTGGGGGACATGATCGGGCGTAAATACACCTTCCTTGCGACCATCATCCTCATGGGCCTGGCGACCTTCTGCGTCGGGCTGCTGCCGACCTACTCAAGCATCGGCATTGCCGCGCCGATCATCCTTGTGCTGCTGCGCATGCTTCAGGGCCTGGCCCTGGGCGGTGAATACGGCGGCGCTGCCACTTACGTGGCCGAACATGCGCCGCTGGGTAAACGCGGTTTCCACACCAGCTGGATACAGTCCACCGCAACCCTCGGCTTGCTGCTGTCGCTGTTGGTGGTGCTCGGTTGCCGCTACTTCACCGGTGACCAGTTCGAAGTCTGGGGCTGGCGGATTCCGTTCCTGTTTTCGATCATTCTGCTGGGCATCTCGACCTGGATTCGCATGAGCCTGCACGAGTCGCCAGCGTTCGTGAAAATGAAAGAGGAAGGCAAACTCTGCAAGTCGCCGCTGCGCGATTCCTTCGGCAAATGGGAAAACCTTAAAGTCGTACTGATTGCCCTGTTCAGCATCAACGCCGGGCAAGCCGTGACCTTCTACGCGGCGCAGTTCTACGTGCTGTTCTTCCTCACCCAGTTCCTGAAAATGGACCCGGCGCTGGCCAACAGTCTGCTGATCGTCAGTGTGATCATCGGCGCACCGTTCTTCATCTTTTTTGGCTGGCTGTCGGATAAAGTCGGGCGCAAACCGGTGCTAATGATCGGCCTGCTGCTGGCGACTGCACTGTACTTCCCGATCTTCAAGTCCATCGCCCACTACGCCAACCCGGCCATTGACCAGGCCAGCCGTCAGGCACCGATCACCGTGCTGGCGGACCCGGCCACCTGCACCTTCCAGTTCGACCCGGTGGGCAAGGCGAAATTTGATAGCCCTTGCGACAAGGTCAAAACCTTCCTGGTGAAACAAGGCCTGCCCTACAACAGTGAAGCTCTACCTGCCGGCAGCGCCATACAGGTGAGCGTCGGTGAAGTGAAACTCGAAGGCTACGATGAAGCGGCCCTGCGAGGCGCCGTGACCCTGGCGGGGTATCCGTCAAAAGCCGACATTCAGCTGATCAATAAACCGATGATCGTGGCGCTGATCGTCGCGCTGATCATCATCTCCGCCATGTGCTACGGCCCGCTGGCGGCGCTGATGGTCGAACTGTTCCCGACCCGCATCCGCTACACCTCGATGTCCCTGCCGTACCACATCGGTAATGGCTGGTTCGGCGGTTTCCTGCCAACGGTGTCGTTTGCCTTGGTGGTGTACACCGGGGACATCTTCTACGGGCTGTGGTACCCGGTGGTGATAACCGGGGTGAGCCTGGTCGTCGGGATGATCTGTTTGCGTGAGACCAAGAACGTGGACCTCGATAAAAACTGAGCTCACCACAATCCTTGTGGTGAGGGGATTTATCCCCTCACCACAGGTAAGCTCGACGACATCGGCAGCCCCGCCATTCACAGACCGAGGCACCATGATCATTTCATCCGCATCTGACTATCGCGAGGCAGCACGTCGCAAACTCCCGCGTTTTTTGTTTGATTACATTGATGGCGGGGCTTATGCAGAGCATACGCTGAGGGCCAATAGCGCTGATCTGACAGGCATCAGCCTGCGTCAGCGCATTCTGAAAAACGTCGAGACCTTGAGTCTTGAAACCACCCTCTTCGACCAACCGCTTTCAATGCCGATCATATTGGCCCCGGTCGGCCTGACGGGCATGTTCGCCCGTCGTGGTGAGGTGCAGGCGGTTAAAGCCGCGGAGAACAAAGGCATTCCGCTTTGCCTATCAACGGTGTCGGTGTGCTCGATCGAGGAAGTCTCGGCACAAAGCCAGCAGTCCATCTGGTTTCAGCTGTATGTGTTGAAGGACAGAGGCTTCATGAGAAATGCACTGGAGCGGGCGAAGGCCGCCGGTGTGAAAAACCTGGTGTTTACCGTGGACATGCCCACGCCCGGCGCCCGATACAGGGACGCACACTCGGGCATGTCAGGCCCTTTTGCATCATCGCGGCGAATGCTTCAGGCCATGACCAAACCCGACTGGGCATTCAACGTCGGCCTCATGGGACGTCCACATGACTTGGGCAATATCTCGAAGTACCTTGGCAAAGCCGTAACCCTCGAAGACTACATGGGCTGGTTGGCCAACAACTTCGACCCTTCGATCAGCTGGAATGATCTGGAGTGGATTCGTGAGTTCTGGAAAGGCCCGATGATCATCAAAGGCATTCTCGATCCTCAGGACGCCCGGGATGCGGTCAGCTTTGGCGCGGATGGCATTGTCGTGTCGAACCACGGTGGACGACAGCTGGACGGCGTGCTCTCCACCACCCGGGCATTGCCGCCCATCATGCAAGCCATCGGTAATGATTTGACGGTGCTGGTCGACTCGGGAATCCGCTCGGGACTTGACGTTGTACGGATGTTGGCGCTGGGCGCAAAAGGCGTATTGCTGGGGCGTTCCATGGCCTATGCGCTGGCCGCCGATGGTCAACGCGGGGTGGAAAATATGCTGGATATCTTCGCCAAGGAAATGCGCGTCGCCATGACCTTGACCGGGGTGACCTCGATTAGTCAGATTGATGAATCTACGCTGGTGGGGGCTGTTCGATGAGCTGAACACCTGACCTTAAAACGCCGCGCCCATGCGCGTAATACTGTTCACTTAAGACATTCTTCAGTCGAGCTAGAGCCTGTGGCGAGGGGATTTAGCGAAACGTCGCACCGCCCCGTTCGGCTGCGAAGCAGTCGTAATCCAGACAACTTAGTCTGTCTGAAAAGACGCTGGGGCCGCTTCGCAGCCCAACGGGGATAAATCCCCTCGCCACAAATGTGGGCGCCGCGCTTAAGTGAACAGTATTACGCCCATGCGCGGCGTTTTCGTGGACGCCTGGAAAGCGACCCTCACTCAACGTCTTTGAGAACTTCAAAGGTCACTTGATCGGGATAAAACGCCATGTAGCCGCGAATCTGCTCTACCGACACTTTGGGGTCTTCATAGCTCCACACCGCGTTAGCGCCTTCATGTCCCGGGACTTGCAGACTGAAATAGCTGGCATCGCCCTTGTAGGGGCAATAACTCGTGTGATCGGTGCGGGCAAAGTACTTTTCATCGATATCCTCCCGCGGGACGTAATACACCGGAGGATAGTTGGCCTCGAGCAACACCAGCGCCCGTGCGGAGGCGGCCACCTGGATACCGTGAAACTTCACAAGCAGGCAGCCCGGCTGCTCCGCAATGGTGATGACAGGACTAGGACCGGTGCTTTTCATGAAATACGTTCCTCATGACGGTGATGGACCTGCAGGTGTCCGCGATGGCGTCAAGCCAGACACATCGGGTTATCGTTCATCGCGAGCGAGCTTTGCTCCAACAGGGGCACGCCGCGACCGCGGTTCATTAGGTATACCTCATGTTTTGCATTCACGACGGCTTCGCAGCCGAACGGGAGAAAGCCCCCTCGCCGGCCGTTCGATTCTGAACCGGATCAAGCACCAGATGCCGCATTAAGCAGGGCAAACACTCAAAGCCGGTAAAACATCGTCTACGATCAATAAGACCGTTGACCTCCCTGCTGCTCAGACAGGCAGTCGTGGCATGGCGTAGGGATTTGAGTCTCAGAAACTTGAGGGTCTCACCATGCCCGCCACACAGTTTTCTCGACGCGGTAGTAAACCCCCAGCTGCCGTGTCACTTCTGTACCTCGTTTCCCGGGCCTATGAAGATCTGCAACGCATGCCGCTGCTGGGCATGGCACCAAAAAAGACACCTCCCACGGCGGCTTCGATAATGATGTGAACGTAATTACCGCCGCGTTGTTGACCATTCTCAGGCGAGAGCCCGGCGCGAAGCTGGACCAACCGGTGGTTAACCTGAACTACTGAGGCGCCTGTGCAATGAATCGCAACGCACTGACTGTACATCCATACAGATAAAGATTGCCCCATCGCTCATCAGCCGCCATTCTGTGCGCCTCTCGACAGTTGATGAGCGATGGTGGTTATGCGGCTGTACCTCTGTGAAAAACCTTCCCAGGCCAAAGACATTGCGGCCGTCCTCGGCGCCAGGCGTCGTGGCGACGGCTGCTGGCTGGGAACGGACGTCACGGTGACCTGGTGCATCGGCCATTTGCTGGAAACCGCGCCGCCCGACGCCTATGACGCGCGTTACAAGCGCTGGGTGCTGGCGGATCTGCCGATCATTCCAGAGAAGTGGAAAATGACCGTCAAACCGCGCACGGCCAGCCAGTACAAAGCGGTCAAGCGCCTGCTCGGCGAGGCCAGCGAACTGGTGATCGCCACCGACGCCGACCGCGAAGGCGAGATGATCGCCCGGGAACTGGTGGAACATTGCCGGTATCGCGGGCCGATCCAGCGGCTATGGCTGTCGGCGCTGGACGATGCGTCGATCCGCAAGGCGCTGGCAGCCCTGAAGCCGGGGGCCGAGACCTTTAGCCTTTACCATTCGGCACTCGGGCGCTCGCGGGCCGACTGGCTGATCGGGATGAACATGAGTCGGCTGTTCACGCTGTTGGGGCGTCAGTCCGGTTATCAGGGCGTATTGCCGGTCGGTCGGGTGCAAACGCCGACCCTGCGCCTGGTGGTGGATCGCGACCGCAGCATCGCCGATTTCGTGCCGGTCGCCTATTGGGCCATCGACGTGCAACTGCTGCACGACGGCACCACGTTCACCGCCCAATGGCGTGCAGCCTCCGAGGTTTGCGACGATCAGGATCGCTGCCTGAATCAGGCGTTGGCGCAGCAAGCAGCGGCGGCAATTGGCAGTGCGGCGAGTGCCCGGGTGATCAAACTGCGTACCGAGCGGATGCGCGAAGTGGCCCCCCTGCCCTTCGATCTGGGCACCTTGCAGGAAGTCTGCTCGAAGAAGCTCGGCCTCGGCGCCCAGGAAACCCTCGACATCGCCCAGGCCCTGTACGAAACCCACAAGGTCATCACCTACCCACGCAGCGATTGCGGTTATCTGCCCGTAAGCCAGCACAGCGAAGCACCGGGCATACTTGCCGCGCTGAGACAGGCGGATCCGGCGCTGAACGCCTTGAACGATTTCCTCGAGCCTCAGAGCCGCTCACGGGCCTGGAACGACGCCAAGGTCAGCGCTCACCACGGCATCATCCCCACCGCTGCGGCGAAAAACCTCGAGCGGCTGGCGGGCAAGCAGCGGGCGGTCTACACCCTGATCCGCGCACGTTACCTGGCGCAGTTTCTGCCCAACCATGAATACGACCGGACCCAGGCCGACTTCAACTGCGCCGGGGAAGCCTTGCGTGCCGTCGGCAAGCAGATCGTCGAGCCCGGCTGGAAACGCGCCCTGCCCGAGGCCCTTGCCCCGGCCAAGGGCCGGGAAGCACCGGCGCCGCAAACACTGCCGGCATTGGCCGAAGGACGTGACTGCGCGGTGGCCGACGTGAAGCTCAAGGACCTCTGGACGCAACCGCCCAAACCGTTCACCGAAGGCGATCTGATCAAGGCGATGAAGAACGTCGCCAAACTGGTGGAAGATCCCTTGCTCAAACAGAAACTCAAGGACACCACCGGCATCGGCACTGAAGCGACCCGCGCCTCGATCATCCAGGGCCTGCTCGACCGTGGTTATCTGATCAAGAACGGCAAAGCCCTGGCCGCCACCCCGGCCGCGTTCAGCCTGATCGATGCCGTGCCGCGTGCCATCGCCGACCCCGGGACCACAGCCATCTGGGAACAGGCGCTGGACATGGTGCAGAGCGGCGAGATGAGCCTGGAAGAATTCGTCACCAAGCAGGCGGCGTGGATGAGCAAACAGGTCGCCCGTTGCGCCGGCCTGAGCCTGACCATCAGCGGACCGGCAAGCCCCGCCGGGCGCGGTGCCACACCGTGGAAAAACAAACGCAAGCCCGCCAAACCCAAGCCCTCGACGGGCGCCAAACGCGCGGCAAAACCGGCGAGCAAGGCCTGAGGGGATTTCGAGCGAGCCCGAATGGACTATGTTTTTTGTGGGAGCGGGCTTGCTCGCGAAGAGGGAGTGTCAGTCAACATTTGTGTTGCTGGCACACCGCTTTCGTCGGAACGCCCGGAGCAAGATAATGCTGTTCACTTAAGAGAGTCTTGAATCAGAGAAACCTGTGGCGAGGGAGCTTGCTCCCGCTTGAGTGCGTAGCACTCACAAAAATCGGCAATGATTGTCAGATTTTTGGGGCTGCTACGCAGCCCAGCGCGAGCAAGCTCGCTCGCCACAAAGGTACGCACGATCCAAGAGCGCGCCTAAGTGAACAGCATTACCCGAAGCAAGACAGCTTCCACAGCTTACCCGCCAGGCAACAGCCCTGCTTTCTGAGAGGTACGATCATGGCGACAATCAGCAGCCAGCCCTTGATTGAACTGCACGCCGCCCAGCGCGACGAACTGGAAACGATTGAAAACCTGATGCAGTTCTACCTGTATGACTTCAGCGAGTGGCTGCCGCTGAAGCTCGGTGAGCATGGCTTCTTCAACGCTCAGCCCAAACCGGGTTACTGGCGCAACCCCGCCACCAGGCCGTTTTTGATCAAGGTCGACGGAGAATTGGCCGGTTTCGTGACGGTGGATGACGAAACCCATCTTCACGGCGCCGAGTACAACATCGGCTACTTCTTTGTCAGTCGACGCTTTCGTGGCCAAGGCGTCGCGAAGTTTGTCGTTTCCACTCTCTTGAGCCGGTTCCCCGGTCAATGGCAAATTTTCCACCTCGACGTGAATCAGCCTGCGCAGCGGTTCTGGGCCCGGGTCCTGGCTGATCTCACCCATGGCGAGTTCACCCTGCATCAGCTGCCGGTAGACGGTTATCCTTGCACCGTTTACCGATTCCAGGCATCGCTGCCAGCGTCCTGACCGCGCTTCCCCATTCGGCTTTTTAATTCCAAACGACTTTGTCCGACAATATGTAGTGACCAAAAATAATCACTACAAAACCGTTGACGCCTCCGATTTGCCCTTGCATGATGCAGACGTCTCCCCGATCGGGAGTACAGGCAACACGTTTGAGCAAGCTCGTCTGACCGCCGAGCTGTTTTTCCCGGATACACGCTGCCCACAAGGCAGATTGAAGAAACTGACCTGGCCTGAACGTCCAGTACAAGGACGAGAAGCGCTGGCGATCAATCCTCATGAAGCTTGTGGCCGACCCTGAAAATGTCGGCAGTGGCCTGAAGGTTTTCGCTGCTTCTCCTCGTTGTGACGCTATTGCGTAGCAGTTATTCAACACGACTACATGCAACAGACGCGGGCCCCCGTCAATTTGGCGGCTAACCGCTGACGTCCTGGTTTCGGTGCCAGGGATCAACTAACCGATGGGCTACCTGTATTAGCGAATCAACTTTGAAAGATCACCAAATGGTCAAGGGGCTTACTATGAATCTGAACAATCAACCCACTATCGATGAACTGGCTCATCTGTTCGCTGCGCAAAAAGACAGCCATGACAGCCATATTCTGTGGATCAGCAAGTCGGGCCAGGTGCATATCGACTGCCTGTCGCCTCACGCCCATGAAGCGGAGTTCGACAAGAACAACCAGAACCTGCTCGCCCGACTGAAGATGTACCGTCGCGGCCAAGGCTATGTCGGCAAGAAAGCCGCGGCCGACAAGGACTTCATCGGTAATGTTCTGCAAACGCTGAAACAGGCGTGGGCCTCGATGCAGAACCAGAACGAAGTTCGGGTGATTGACCGGTTCTACTGATACCTCTACACCCCATCCATAAAAAGGCCCCGCTCGTCATATCGAGCGGGGCCTTTTTTGTTTGTCTCGTGCGCACCAAACAACGCTATCGTTAACCGTGTGCACTGGATCATTGGAGGTTTGTGATGAACATACAACTGACAGGCTTGCTATTACTCGTAATGGCCAGTGCTGCCCATGCAAACAGCATCACTGGCGTGCCGTTGTTCGATGCGGACTGCCCCGGCAAAATCATCGTCCATGCGGATCAGGACGGACCGGTGTTGATCAACAGCAAGGAAGCCGAGACCAAAGCCATCGACGATCGCCGATTCGAAGCCAGGGGTTCGGGCGTCGTCATCTCGATCCTCCTCTCCGATGACGACTCGGTCACGGTGTCCTCCACGGGCAAGGCGCCCAATGGTGTCTGCCAATTAGTAGAGGACTGAGGTCGTCGACTCACCCGCAGCCGCCCCCAACACCAGCTCCATAAACGCCACCGACGCTGCACTGTGATAGTTGTTTTTGCGTCGAAGCAGCGCGGCTCCTCTTTTGGGCGCCTCCCCCAATAACGGGATTTTGCGCAACGCCCGGTCCTCGGTGGCAATGGGCTCCGGAAGGATGGTGGCGATGGCCGTGTGCCGAATGACTTCCAGCAAGGTGCTCACCGAGTTGACCTCGATCACCACCTTCGGCGTGATCTGCTCCTGGGCAAAGTACTCATCAATTCGGGTGCGAGTCACGAAGTCCGGGGCCAGCAGCGCAAACTCCAGTTGCGCGACCTCTTGCGCGGACAATGCGACCTGGCTTTCGTATAACGGGTGATCGCGCCCCACCATGATGCCCAAGGTCTCGGCAAACGCCGGGATCGACTCAATGTCGGCATTTCTGACCTGGGTAAACGCGATGGCGATGTCCAGTGAGTCATTCAACAGCCCGGCCTCGATGTCATCCATCGATAGCTCGAATATCTGTAGATGGATGTTCGGATACCGCGCCACGTAATCGCGCACCAGCGGCCCCACCAGGTACGCCATGAACGTTGGGGTCATGGCCAGCCGCAAGGTGCCGCGGGACAAGTCCTTCACGTCATGCAGTGCACGTTTACCCGCCTCCAGTTCCACCAGCACCCGACGAGCGCATTCGATGTAGGCCTCTCCCGCATCGGTGGGTTTGACCGTGCGCGAGGTTCGGTCGAACAGGCTCACGCCCAGGGTTTCTTCCAGTTGCCGGATCTGTTGGGACAGGGTCGGCTGCGAAACGTGAAGCGCCTCGGCGGCGCGGGTGAAACCGCCGTGGTCGGCGACCGCCAGCAAATAGCGCAAATGTCGGAGCAGCATGGGGAATCACCATCTATAGGCTGTGCTTATGCACCGCATTGTATATCGGTCTTGGACGCTATGGATCAATCGGCAGAAGATTGCTCCACACCCAAGCAACATCACTCCCCACAGGAGAATCACCATGCAACAGTCCCACGCCTACAACGACCCAAGCCTGGCCCTGACCACGTCGATCCTCGATGCAAAAGCGCGCAAAAACCTGTCCTGGCAGGATCTGACCGACGGCACCGGCCTCGGCCTGGCCTACGTCACTGCCGCCCTGCTCGGTCAGCACCCGCTGCCGGAAAGCGCCGCCAAAGTGATTGGCGAAAAACTGGACCTGGACGCCGACTCCGTGGCCCGTCTGCAGATCATTCCGCTGCGCGGCAGCCTCTCGGGTGTCCCGACCGACCCGACCATCTACCGCTTCTACGAAATGATCCAGATTTACGGCACCACCCTGAAAGCCCTGGTTCATGAGCAATTCGGCGACGGCATCATCAGTGCGATCAACTTCAAGCTCGACATGAAGAAAGTCGAAGACCCGGAAGGCGGCTCCCGCGCGGTGATTACCCTCGACGGCAAGTTCCTGCCACTGCGTCCTTTCTAAACGGATACCGGCCCGCACCGTGCTAAATCCGTAGCAGCTGTCGAGCCTGCGAGGCTGTGGCGAGGGGATTTATCCCCGTTGGGCTGCGAAGCGGCCCCTTTTTTTCCAACCACTGCGCATCCAATGGATTACGACGGCTTCGCCGCCGAACGGGGCGGTGCGACGTTTCGCTAAATCCCCTCGCCACAGCCTCGCAGGCTCGGCAGCTGCTACAAAAAATAATCATTTGATTCACGCATGAGGACATCGCCATGAAAGCGCTCATCGAAGGTTTTTTGAAGTTTCAGAAAGACGCCTTTCCGCAACGGACCGACCTGTTCAAACACCTGGCCACTACCCAGCATCCGGGCACGCTGTTCATCACCTGTTCCGACAGCCGTGTCGTGCCGGAGCTGCTGACCCAACAGGAACCCGGTGAACTGTTTGTGATCCGCAACGCCGGCAACATCGTGCCCTCCTACAGCCCTCACCCCGGCGGTGTGTCGGCCACGGTCGAATATGCGGTCGCGGTGCTCGGCGTCACCGACATTGTGATCTGCGGGCACTCGGACTGCGGCGCCATGACCGCCGTCGCCAAGTGCACATGCATGGACCACCTGCCCGCCGTCAGCGGCTGGTTGCAACACGCCGAATCAGCGAAAGTCATCAACGAATCCCGCCCTCACGCCAATGAAGCGGCGAAGGTGAGTTCAATGGTTCGGGAGAAT
This sequence comes from Pseudomonas sp. 478, assembly GCF_003254125.1. Classification (NCBI taxonomy): domain Bacteria; kingdom Pseudomonadati; phylum Pseudomonadota; class Gammaproteobacteria; order Pseudomonadales; family Pseudomonadaceae; genus Pseudomonas; species Pseudomonas sp. 478. The sequence continues at coordinate 46,262 of NZ_QKZG01000020.1, read as the reverse complement.
GTCATCGCGCAACTGGCCAACATCCAGACGCATCCAAGCGTGCGCCTGGCTCAGGAGAAAGGCCTGTTGAATTTGCATGGTTGGGTTTACGACATCGAGACCGGTTCGGTCGACGCCCTGGATGCCAACAGCCGCCGTTTTGTGGCGCTCGCCGAGTATCCGGACACCTGCGCCCTTCAAGCCCGATCCATAGAAGCAGCAGCCTGAAGTGTGTATCCATTGACGCAGCGCTCCCGGCTCACGGGAGCGCTGCACTGACACGATCGACCGGGTTATTTATCGTCGATCCTGGTTGACGATGGTGGCCGACGCTCAGGGGCCTCTTCCGCGTTGGGTGGTTCTGGAATACTGCCTGGCCTGAACACGTGAGTCAGCAAGTCTCTGGCATCGACATCGACGACCCCCTGAACCGAGCGGGTCAGAGCAACAGCCTGCTCACACTGTTTATGGGTGTTGACGCGACCGCTCAATGCCACCGTGCCCCCATGGGTTTTGACATGGATTTGCAGGCCAAGGCTGGGTTCGGCCATTGCCAGGGCAGACTTCACCCTGGCGGTAATCCACGTGTCGTGAACGCCCCTTTCCAGATCATGAGAGTATTGTTGGAAGGAATGAAGTTTCATGATGTAACCCTCTCTCCGTCATCAGATGCACTGCCCGTCCATTGGCTGCGCAGCCTTGATGCTCAGACGAGCGTTATGGACATCTGATTCGTTTTGGAGTGCTCGCCACGCCCCTACGGACGCACATTAAGTATAGTGCGGCCGTTGACCGGGGTCGTGGTGCTGGATCAGCGTTTGACCGACAGATCCGTCTGGGTCATGCGACTGCGGATCGTGAACACCCCATCTCCCGAAAGAATCGCGCTGCGAGCAAACAGGCGACCGCTCTCCCAGTTCGAAAGCCCCAGTTCCGGCTTGTTCAGCGCGTACTGTCCGTCGACCCAGCGGGTAATCCCGTTACCGACAAAAGGTGCGTTGACGGCGCTGTAGAAGCGTTCCTGAGCCGCGGCATCTTCACTGATCAGCGACACGGTGAACTGCGGGCTGTAGCGATTGAACAACGCGATGGCGCTGTCCAGGTCATCGACAATCTTCAGGCTGACTTCCGGGGTTTCTTCCCATTCCCACTCGCGGCCCAACTGATCCTCGGGCAGCGGTTCGGCCAACGCTTCGGTTTGATAGCCTTCGGCGCGGTACACCTCAACGCTGGCGGTCTGCCAATCGGTCGGCAAGGACGACTCGCTACCCTCGACGATGTGCAATTTGCAGCCCTGCCCGCGTGCGGTGCCGGCCTGTTGCAACGCGTCGAGGAACAGCGGCAGCAGTTCTGCGACACGGTCACGGTGAATCAGGCAGACGTTCATCGTGTTGCAGACTTTGCGATCCAGCGAGTTGCGCACTACAGCGGCAAAGCGCTGGGCATCGGCGTCTTGGTCGGCGATCAGCCAGGCACCCCCGGTGCCGTGCAGGCTGACGGCGGTGCCGGCCTGTTGGGCGATGCTGCCCAATTGACTGACAGCGCGACCCGAACCACGGGCCACCGCCAGCGACAGGCGCCGGTCGGCGAACATCGCCCAGCCGGAGGCGTGATTGACGCTTTCCACCAGCGACACCGCGCCGGTCGGCAACCCGGCATCGCTCAGTGCCGGATTCAGTGCATGGGCGACGATGGCTTGCGCCGTGCCCAACGCATCGCTGCCAATGCGCAGCACCGCCGTGTTACCCGTGCGCAACACACCGGCGGCGTCGGCAAAGACGTTTGGCCGGCCTTCGAAGACGAACGCGACGATGCCCAGGGGCGAGACCACTTGCTCGACTTTCCAGCCGTCATGCTCGATGCAACTGACCACTTTGCCGCGCGTGGCGGACGCATCGCGCCAGGCCCTGAGGCCGGCGATCATGTCGCGGCGCATGCGTTCATCCGCCAGAAGCCGCGTAGTGGAGCGTCCGCGGGCCTTGGCCCGTTCGATGTCGGCCAGGTTGGCGGCTTCGATCAAAGCCCAGCAGGCAGGGTCTTCCAGGTGTTGGGCGAAGCGATCGAAGAACTCGCTGATGGCTTGATCGGAGACCGCGGACATTGCGCTGAAGGCCGCTTCGGCTCGATCGATTGCAATGGCCGCCGCTTGCTGGTCAGCCACCGGGATCAGCAACAATTCGCCGCTGACCTGCTCCACCAGCAAATGGTCCCCGGGCTGAAAACGCGCGGCCAATTCGGGGCTGACCACAGTGACGCGGTTACCAGCGAAAGGGATCGGCGTGCCAGCGACTAGACGTTCGAGCGCAAGAGACATGAAGCGGTTTCACCATGCAGGGGGCGGCCAGAAAATGTATAGGAAAATCCCTGGAGCGTCATTAACCGCACGCCTGACCGGTGATCGAAAACCCGGCGGCCCTACGCCGAAAGAGATACATCAGCGTTTCCTGTTTTCCAGGGTGGCCGTCATGAGCCGCGGTATCGTGCCTAGAACACCGACCAGCCAATCCGCTGACTCAGCAACTCCAGCGCGGCCATGCCCGCGAGGGAGTTGCCGGCGGTGTTCAACTCCGGCGACCAGACGCACACCGTGAATTGCCCCGGCACCACCGCGACAATCCCCCCGCCCACACCGCTCTTGCCGGGCAAACCGACGCGATAGGCAAAGTTGCCGGCTTCATCGTAGAGGCCGCTGGTGGCCATGATCGAGTTGACTTGCTGGGTCTGGCGGGCGGTGAGGATCTGTTCGCCGCTGTGCTTGCAGAAGCCGTCATTGGCCAGAAAACAGAACGCCCGCGCCAGATCCACGCAGCTCATGCGTAGCGCGCAATGGCTGAAGTAACTGCGCAGCACCCCTTCGACGTCGTTGTGGAAATTGCCGAACGACTGCATCAGATAAGCCATCGCAGCGTTGCGCGCGCGGTGCTGGTATTCGGACTCGGCCACCTTGCCGTCCACCATGACTTGCGGGTTGCCGGACAGTCGGCGGACAAAATCGCGCATCGACAGTGCCGGCGCGGCAAAGCGTGACTGGTTGATGTCACAGATCACCAGCGCACCGGCGTTAATAAAGGGATTGCGCGGGCGCCCGCGCTCGAATTCCAGTTGCACCAGCGAATTGAACGGTTGGCCGGAAGGCTCGTGACCCAGGCGCTGCCAGATGGCTTCGCCGGAGTGCTCGATGGCCTGCACCAGGCTGAACACCTTGGAAATACTCTGCACCGAGAACAGCGTATGGGCATCGCCGGCGCAATACAGCTCGCCGTCATTGCCGTACACCGCGATGCCCAACTGATCGGCCGGCACCGTACCGAGGGCGGGAATGTAGTCAGCCACCTTGCCCTGGCCGATCAGGGGACGAACTGCGTCAAGGATCTCGTTCAACAGCGCTTGCATGCCGGGTTCCGAAGTCTCGCCCCATGGGATTGCGGGGACACAGACGCTAGACGCCAGCGGTCGAGGCCGGATCACAGTTTTCCGTGGCATTGGATAAACCCAATCTCCAATACCCCACTGATCCCCTGTGGGAGCGGGCTTGCTCGCGAAGGCGGTGTGTCAGCCAACATCATTTTTAAATGACACACCGCTATCGCGAGCAGGCTCGCTCCCACAAGAGATCAGTGGTTTACGTATCACAGTGTGTACAGCCCCCCTCCCGACACACCCCCCCCCTAAAACCCCACGCCAAAGACACATCGCAGATACACCTGCTTGATGAACTGTGCCTGTCGATTGGCCACGCCGATCAAAGCGCTCAACTCACTCAATGCTACGGAGTATCACCATGTTCAAGCTCTCGACCTCTTCCTTGACCCTCGGCCTGATCATCGCTGGCGGCCTGGCCCTGTCCAACGTGGCTTCTGCCTCTGAGTCCGAGGCGTTCAGCATGAAACAACTGGCCCACGGCTACAGCCAGGTCCAGGCCGACTCGGCAGAAAAACCGGCGGAAGGTAAATGTGGCGAAGGCAAGTGCGGCGCCAGCGAGTAACCCTTTGCATGGGGCACCGCTGTGCCCCTCCTCCCTGACTGAACGGAGATCAAGCCCATGACCACCTCACTCTCATCGGCCGTGAAAGGCCTGCACCTGAACCTCGACCGTGCCGGTAGCTGGATTGCGCCGCTGACCCTGCGGGTGTTCCTCGCGTGGGAGTTCTTCGAATCAGGCCTGGAAAAATTCAATGGCGAAAACTGGTTCGCCGATATTCAGGACAGCTTCCCGTTCCCCTTCAACCACGTGCCGGCCACGCTGAACTGGGAACTGTCGATGTGGGCCGAACTGATCTGCGCCCTGGCCATACTGGTCGGCCTGGGGACACGGATCTCGGCAATCATTTTGATCGTGATCACGGTCGTCGCGACTGCCGCCGTTCACTGGCCGGCCGATTGGTCTACATTGAGTGAGCTTGCTCAGGGTTACGCCATCAGCAACAAGGGGCACGGTAACTTCAAACTGCCGCTGATCTACCTCGCGGCCTTTATGCCGCTGTTGCTCTCGGGTGCCGGCAAGCTCAGCCTCGATGCGCTGCTGGCTCGAGTCTTCTGGCGTCGCGATAACCGCTGAAGGGTATTTGCAGTGGACGGTTTCGCCGAATGATGGAAACGTATGCAGGTGATGCCAAGCTTCAACACCACACACCCCAAGTATCCTTCACCCCACTCACTTGTGTAGACAGGAGCCACCATGAGCGTGACCACCCAATGGATCGAAATCGACAGCGCCGACGGTAAATTCGGCGCTTACCTGGCGATTCCGCACACCCGTAAAGGCCCGGGGATCGTGTTGATCCAGGAAATTTTCGGCGTGAATGAACACATCCGCTCGGTCGCCGAACAATACGCTGCCGACGGTTACCTGGTGATTGCACCGGACCTGTTCTGGCGCAGCGGCCACCGCATCGAACTGGGTTACGACGAGGCCGGCTGGAAACGCGCCGTCGAGTTGATGAACGCCACCGATGTCGGCAAGGCACAGACCGACATCGAACTGGCCATCGACGCCTTGAAAGCCCAGCCGGGTCTGGACGGCGGGATCGCTTCGATTGGTTACTGCTTCGGTGGTCTGCTCTCGTACCACACCGCCGCCAATGGGCTGGTGGACGTGGCCATCGCCTATTACGGCGGCGGCATCCAGAATCATCTGGACCGCGCCGATGAAATCGAAGTGCCACTGCTGATGCACTTCGGTGAACAGGACAGCCACATCCCACTGGAAGCCGTGGAGAAAATCGCCGAGCGCTTCGATACCAACGATAACGTGGAAATTGTGGTGTACCCAGAGGCCGAACATGGCTTCAACTGCTCGCATCGCGACAGCTACAACCAGCGCGCAGCGGCTGAAGCCCATGGCAATACACTGATCTTTTTGGGTCAGGAACTGTAAGGCCAGACGAGCAAAAAGGGGACTTCCATCGATCCGGTGGAAGTCCCCTTTTTTTGGTGTCTGTGATGGCCCCATCGCGGGCAAGCCACGCTCCCACAGGGGAAATGCATTCCAATGTGGGAGCGTGGCTTGCCCGCGATTGGGGCGACACGGTCTCAAGCCGATTAGCGACTGATTTCCTCCACGGTATCGGTCATTGCCAGCTTCGGATGAGCACTGCGTTCATGCACATGGCTCGTCGGTGTGCGATCTATCAACAGGCTCAACAGTTCCGGACGGCTGTAGTGACCGCGCGAATCCATCATGCGTTTGCGCCTATCGATCAGGCCCATGTCGAGGTCGACGATCACCTCGCCTTCGCCTTCGGTCAATGAGCCCAGCACCACGCCGTCCGGGCTGATGATCGCGGTAAAGCAACCACCGGAAATCGGGCCGATGGGGCAACCGGTGTCGGCCATGATTTGCGCCTGTTGTTCAGGGTTCAGCCAAGCGGTGGAGTTGACCACGAAGCAGGCCGCCTCCAATGCATGCTGGCGGATGCTGACTTCCATTTGTGAAGCGAACAAAGGCCCCGCAAACGATCCTGGATACATCGCCGCGTGGATCTGTTCGCCATCGGCCATCAAGGCATAACGGGCCAGCGGGTTGTAATGTTCCCAGCACGCCAACTGGCCGATGCGCCCTACTGCGCTGTCGGTGGCACGCAGGCCTGAGCCGTCGCCCATGCCCCAGATCATGCGTTCGTGATAGGTCGGGGAAATCTTGCGCCGACGCTGAATCAGGGTGCCGTCGGCATCGAACAACAACTGCGTGTTGTACAGCGTGCCGCCGTCACGTTCGTTGACGCCGATTGAAACCACCATGCCGGCCTGTCTGGCGGCGGCGCCGATAGCCTCGGTGGCAGCCGAAGGGACAGTGACGGCCTGATCCAGCAGTTTGAGGTGTTCGGCCGCCATTTCGAAAGGCGACTGAACGAACGAGAAGTACGGGTAATAAGGCACGATGGTTTCCGGGAACACGGCAAACTGCACGCCCTGCTCGCCAAGCTCGATAATTTTCTGCACCACTTTGTCGACGGTGCCTTCACGGCTGTAAAGAACGGGGCTGATTTGTACGGCGGCGGCTTTTACGAGGGTCATGGCGGTGATCTCATTGAGGGAATGGACTACTTCGAGATCAAAATTACGCCAATAATATTTAGACCGAAATGTCGAATACACCACCTTTTAGGACACGCTCTTCTGTAGGAGCAAAGCTTGCTCGCGATGGCGTCTTTGAGACCGCTATCGCGAGCAAGCTTTGCTCCTACAGAGCGTGGCATCACCCGCGATTGGCGCGTTGAATGACCTGCGGTGGCTGCCCAAATGCACGGATAAACGCCCGACGCATCCGCTCCCGATCGCCAAAACCGGTATCGGTCGCCACCACGTCGATGGGGTGACGACCGGTTTCCATCATCAGACGCGCCGCTTCTACCCGCAGGTTTTCGATGGCCTTGGCCGGTGATTGCCCGGTTTCGGCATGGAACACACGGCTGAATTGCCGAGGGCTGAGGTTGGCGGCGCTGGCCAGTTCCTCGACTGACAGTGCGGACTTCAGGTTCTGTTTGGCATAGGCCAATGCGGCCTGGATGCGGTCGGTCTTGGGCTCCAGTTCGAGCATCACCGAAAACTGCGACTGCCCTCCCGCGCGCCGGTGGTACACCACTAATTGCCGGGCCACCCGCCGCGCCACTTCCGCGCCCAGATCCTTTTCCACCAGCGCCAACGCCAGATCGACACAAGCGCTCATGCCCGCGGCCGTCCAAATGTTGCCGTCGTTGATGAAGATCCGGTCTTCCTCGACCTTCACCTTCGGGTACGCCTTCTGCAGCGCCGGTGCATGGCACCAGTGCGTGGTCGCCCGTCGGCCATCCAGCAAACCAGCCTCGGCCAATGCAATGGCGCCGCTGCAGATGGAGCCCAGACGCCGGGTGGTCCGGCTGGCGTTGCGCAAAAACGCCACCATGCCCGGCGATACTGGACGGATCAGGTTGTCGCCCATCACCAACAGCGTATCGAACGAGCGCTGGTCGAACGCCGTGGTTTCCACGCCAAACCCGGCGGAGGTCTGCACCGTACCGCCGTGCTCGGACAGCAAGGCAATGTCGTACGCCGGTTCGGCGGTGGCCATGTTGGCCAACTCGAACGTGGCGCACATGGCCAGGCCCAACACCTGAAACCCGGGGTAAACGATGAGTCCGATGGTGTGCATGGCGATTGGCTCTTCTGACCTTAAAGGTGGCATAGCTGATTTAACAGCCACTGACGTTGCATCGCAAGATGATCGTCATTGCACGCCTTAGGCTACTGACGCTGGCCGGTATCGGCGGCTCGGCCAATCTCGATGGGTTGAACGATGCGAAGTTCTAGCAGCAACGGGTATTGCATTTGCCACGGCCGAAACGGGCCTCCTGACGCTCGCGGAAAAACGCCGAATAGCTCATGACCGGTTCGCCGGGATGATTGAGCGCCATTTGCGCAACGTAGTTATCGTAATCGGGCACGCCAACCATTAAACGCGCGCTCTGGCTGAAGAACTTCGCGACATGCTGCAGTTTGCGGTACATGGCAATTCTCTCTATGCGTGTGGGATTGGCCCATGAAAGCGCACTGATGTATCTGCACTGTGTCAGCACCGGGGCCATTTGTATTTTCAAGTATCAACAGCGGCGACGCTCAACGCCCGGCTCGTTCTCACGCTAGGCTGAAGAGTAACGACATCGTGAAAGGAGGCGTTCGAGATGCAACTCATCACGTTGAAAATCGACAAACCGGAAGCGACCAACTTCATTTTCGGTCAGACCCACTTCATCAAGTCCGTCGAGGACATCCACGAAGCGATGGTCAATGCCGTGCCAGGTATCCGCTTTGGCGTGGCCTTTTGCGAAGCTTCCGGCAACTGCCTGGTGCGCTGGTCCGGCACCGATGCCGCCATGATCGACCTGGCCCGGAGCAATGCCCAAGCCATCGGCGCAGGCCATAGTTTCATCATTTTTCTCGCCGATGGCTTCTATCCCGTAAACGTGTTGAACGCCGTCAAAATGGTTCCAGAGGTGTGCCGTATTTTTTGTGCAACGGCCAACCCGACTGAAGTGATTCTGGCCGAGACGGACCAAGGGCGAGCGATTCTGGGCGTGGTGGATGGCTTCTGCGCCCGTGGTATTGAAGGCGAGGAAGACATCCTGTGGCGCAAGAACCTGTTGCGGCAGATCGGCTACAAACTTTGAGCAAAGCAGGCGCTGAGCATCACGTTCAGCGCCTCACACCTCACACCTCACACCTCACGCCTGAGAGGCTTTTTGGCGGCCTGGCAGCACGCGAGCGCCCAACGCCGAAGGAGCAGCGATAACCTCTGCGGGCTTCTCCCCTTAGCCGAATGGGACATCGCCCGTTACGTGCGCAGTGGCCGCTTGCGCCTGGTGCTGGAGGATCAGACCCCAACCCGCGCCGATGTCTACGCCGTGTATCCGCAACAGCTACATCTGTCGGCGCGAGTACGCAGCTTGATCGACTTTCTGGTCGAGCGCTTCAAGCACATCGATCACCTGGAAGAACCGGAATCTACGCGAGAATGAATAGGGCTTTGGGCCAACAGGTGCCACTCAAACACATCACCTGATCGGCAGTTTTGTAGGACGAAGCGGTCACCGATGTTCCGCTGCCAACATTGACCTGAACTGAGAAATGATTTCCGAAGATAGCCCGGCACCTTCGAACACTGCGCAGGTGAAACTAACGGGTGCAGGGCCTGGAGCAGTGATGATGCGGTCTGCAATCACAGCTACCGGACTGTTTCGATAAAGCGTGCCCCCTTCATAACCTACGGCATTCTGTTTTAAGAAGTCAGCGCTGTTCGAGGTATGAGGAACCGTGTCGAGAAGCCCGGCCCTGGCAAGTGCCAGCGTTCCCCCACAGATACCGGCAATTGTCGCTCCACTTGAACGACTGGCATGAAGAAAATCTCGCATATCCGGTGCTTCTGCATGCTCCCAGACCATTCCTCCAATAACGACAACAACGTCCGGTTTCCAGTCCAGACATTCCTGCAAACTGCTATCAACCGTTACTGCCAATCCACCCTGCGAGCGGAACTGCCCCGCAGCAGGAGCGAAAAACCTGACGTCGATCCCGTAAAACGGGGACGCAGTTCCAGCAATGAAAGCATATTCCCAGTCCGCAAAACCGGGTGTCAGTATCAATCCCACGCGTGCCATCAGTCAGAATCCTCCCTGAGTGCCAATAACAAGTGGCGACAACAAATATACATCAGGGGCTGGTTTTGGCCGTTTTCAGCCTGCCGCGCAGACATACCCAGGATTTCAAGTCCTAGGAAAGCCGGACCGATTTGCCGAGAGCTATCCTTCGTGAAGAGCAATAAAGGCTCTCGAAATTACTGAGGGCGAAACAGGTGAGCATTACTGTCGATGATGGTTTGGATGATTTCCACCGAGCCATTAATGGCGAATTGCGCGCCCATGCATACCAGCAGGAAACCCATCAGCCGTGATATGGCATCAATGCCTGACTGTCCCATTATTCTCATGATTATTCCTGAGCCAAGCAGGCATACCCAAAGGATAAGAGCGGTAAACAGGAAAATTAACGGCGGGGCTGTTAATAAGACCCAGGCAGGAAATAACGTACTGTGTTTGATAGTGGCGGCGGAACTGATGATCATCGCAATGGTGCCAGGCCCGGCCGTACTGGGCATAGCCAGGGGAATGAAGGCAAAGTTCGGTTGTTCGCTTGCACCGGTGCTGGAAGCAGAGGGCTGAAGAGGCGGCGGAAACAGCATCTTCAAGCCCATGATGATGAGAATTCCTCCCCCGGCCATACGCAAGCCCGGTATAGAGATGTTAAATGCATCCATAACAAACGCGCCTACGTAGTAAGTGAACGTCATGATCAGAAAGACATAGAACGACGTCAGAAAAGCTTGTGTCTTTTTTTCCTTGTGACTCAGCCCCTTGCTCAAGGCGAGAAACAGCGCCACTGTCGTGGGAGGGTTAGTCAATGGCAGCAGCGCCAGCAACCCAAGGCCGATTGCATTGAACAAATCTGTCATGTCGAACTCAAGTCCTGTTGTTCGAGGCCACGTTTGTCGGCGAGCGTTGTTAGCGTGAAGTTTTGACCTTCAGGACTTCGGTATAAATGGCGTCAACCGTCTGACCCACCTGGAGCTTCTTCATCCTTTCCTGAAGCTTCGGGTCTTCGACTTTCAGGACCGTTGCTTTTCCCTCCGGCGGAAGCAAGGTCACCTCATGCTGTTGCAAGTCAATGCGAATGATCTTGGACGTAACCTTGACCTGGCGAACCGCTTCACCTCCGGGATTGGGATTGTCCTTGGTGGCACGGATGGACATGGATTCCTTAGTGACGCCCGGTGCACCGCCAATCTCGGTATCAAGCCTATAAGCCACTGAACGAATCACATGAATATCGACCGTGTCGCCGACTTTCAAATTGTGCAGGTTCTTGGCCTGGTCGGTGAGCTGGATAGGCACTGGACTTTTGTCGCGACCTTCGATGGTGACTTGGTAGTTAGCGGGATCAACGGCCAATACACGGGAAACAATGTGCCCCTCCATCGTACTGCTTCCCAACGGTATATCGGCGGCATGTGCGGTCAGGCAGGCAGTCGAGAGAAGTGAAGCGAGGGCAATGGCGCAGGCAACGGAACGGATTGGTCTCATGGGGGTGCTCTTCCATAGAGTGTTTACATTACGAATCCTGCATACGGCTTTCTGGGGTGACTTGCCGTAGCCGATGGAATCGCATTGACCTCGGTAGCAATCACCAAAATCCAGTCAGCTCAGTTTAGCGTTCATTTGTGTATTGCAAATCTGCAAACCTACCGGCCTCCCTTCGGACCGAAGTCGGCGGATTGAAACGGCAGAGCCCGCATTACGAAGCCGCCCTTGGGCCTGGACGTAATGTGCGGGTGTCATCTTCCGACCATAAGCTTGCAGTGTGTCGGGATAGACGGTGGTGCTGGAGCCAAAGCAGCTCGCCCCCCAGCACCTACGGCCCGGCTCGCCCGGAACGGCCGCCCAGGATTACTTCAGTTTCGCCAGCATGGCCACGGCGACTGCCTTGGCCGACTGTGGGTTCTGGCCGGAAATGACTTCGCGGTCTTCGATCACGTTCTCGCTCCATGGCTTGGCTTCGGAGAAGTTAGCACCGGCTGCTGTCAGGCCATCCTGTGGGAACAGTTTCATATGGCCACCGCCAAGGAAACCTTTGGCCTGCTCCTCTTCCGCGTCGGTGAAGGCGGTGACTTTGTAGCCCTTGTAAATCCAATTGGCTGGCGCTGCCGGCTGTTTGCCCGATTCCAGCGCGGAGACAAAACCGCGCGCATCCGGGATCGTCGACAACATGGCTATGGTGCCATGGCAGGTGAAGCCGGTGACCTTGCCTTTTTCATGGAAGTTGGTCAGCAGTAGGCCCAGTTGTTTGTCCTTCAGCAGATCCTGCATCGGGATATGGCCGCCAGGCACGAATACGGCATCGAACTTGTCGTAGCCGATTTTCTGAACCTGCGCGAAGCTGATTGCCGGCGATCCGCTCTTCGAGGTCAGCTTCAGCGTGGCCAGTAGCGCGAGACTTTCCTGACGGGCCTTTTCATCGCCACCCCAGAAGCTCACATCATTGGATTTCTGGTCCGCGGTTGGCGCCTTGCCGCTAGGGGTGGCAAATACGACGGTTTGACCCGCCTCGATGAAGGTCTGCACCGGTTGCATTAATTCGTTCAGGAAGAAACCTGTTTGCATGACCTTGCCATCTTTCAGGTCCAGTTGAGCCTGATCCGACAGTACAACCAATACCGTGCCGGCGTTGGCATAGTTAGCGGCGCCGGCTAGCAGGGCGGCAATAATGGCTTTTTTCACGCGATTCTCCAGTAGGAATGGTTTGACGGAGCCATCTTATTACTAGAGCAGGCAGCGATAGAGCCCCTTAACAGACTTTCACTTATTACATTGGGTAATCAATATTTGGGGTGTGCCGTCACTGAAGCGGATTTGTCTTGCGCCTTCCCTACCTGCTCCGCCGGCCCAGCCAACGGATAGCCATCCGCATCAACGATCACCGAGCCTTGCACCCAACCGTCTTCTTTTGAGAAAAATAATCCGTCCCTTTTCTAACGGTACCGAGGTCTTTCAAGCGGGCATAAACGTCATGTTCAATCATGAAATCCCCTCAAACAGGACGCACCAACGCCCGGTTCTACCGGGCGTTGGCCAAGTTGAGAAGCCGCAGGTTCAGCCGGGCATTGATTCGCGGCTGAAAGCGTCCAGCTCCCGCACCAGGCTCTGCGCTGCCAACATCACCAGTTCACGACCTTTTTCTGGCGTCGCCAGCGCCGGGTCCGAGCCCATGCGGCCATCGGGATGGCGTGTGCGGAAGTCCATCGCTTCGCGGATCGGGCCCCAAGGGGCGATCTGCGGCGAGTATTCAGCCGATTTGATCGAATCCGGATAGGCCCATTGTGTGACCGCGATCTCGGACGGCGTGGCGTGCACGCCGTGCCCCGTAGGGAACTGCTCGCGCGCAAGCTCCCCTACCCCCTCAAGGTCCCACCAATTGCACAACTTCAGCGCGAACCCTGCTGGGCGTCGAGCGAAGCTGGCTTCGGCGTAGAGCTCAGAGAACGCCGCCTCGATCGATGCAACGTTGCCACCGTGGCCATTGAGGAAGAGGATTTTTTCAAACCCGTGAGCGGCCAGCGAACGCACCCAATCTCCGATCGCCGCAATAAAGGTCGACGGACGCAGCGAGATGGTCCCAGGGAACCCAAGATGGTGCTGGGCCATGCCGATATTGAAGGTCGGTGCAATCAGGATGTCTGCGTTTTTTTGCGCTTCACCGGCGATGATTTCCGGGCACATCCAGTCGGTCCCCAGAAGACCAGTTGGACCGTGTTGTTCGTTCGAACCGATAGGGATCACGATGGTGCGGCTACGTTGAAGAAATTGACCGATCTCGGCCCAGGTCGACAAGTGTAAAAGCATTTAAGTTCTCACTTTTAAAGGGTTCCTTGCGGAACATGACAAAGGACGCGGGTGGCAACAGATCAACCCGCACTGTATTCCGGAATCGCGCCGTCACGGGTTTTCGGCTTGGTCGACAGGATCACCAACGCTGCGCACAAAAATACGCAACCCACGATAACGATGCCAAGATTGGCGCTGCCGGTTGCGGTTTTTGCCCAGCCGATCATGGCCGGCCCCCAGAAGCCGCCGGAAAGACCGATGGTATTAATCAAGGCAATGCCGCCCGCCGCCGCCTCGCCCTTGATGTGTTCAGAGGGCATCGCCCACAAGACGGTGTAGGCCATAAACATCATGGCGGTTGCCAGGGTCAGCAGGGCCAGCGCGGCCATCAGGTTGCCGTCGGCAAAGGGGTACACCAGCAGCAGGCTCGCGCCGATCCCCGCAGGCACTGCACAGTGATAGCGTCTTTCACCGACGCGGTCCGACCGGCGCCCTATCCAGTACATGCCGCAAGCGGCGGCGACATAGGGAATCGCGGCGTACCAACCCAGTTGCATGGTGTCGTTGACGCCCTGGGCCTTGAGGATTGCCGGCAGCCAGAAACTCATGGCGTAGATCGAGAAGATGATGCAGAAATAGGCGCTGGCGAGAATGTAGATTTTCGGGTCGCGCAACACCGCACGGAACGAATGGACGCGCCCGGTCGATTCACCCAGCTCACTGGCCAGCAAGGCCTTTTCTTCATGGCTCAGCCAGCGCGCCTCAGCGGGTCGATTGGAAAGGATGAAGAAGGTCAGCACACCAAGGAAGACACACGGCAAGCCTTCAATCAAGAACATCCACTGCCAGCCGGCCAGACCGCCAACGCCTTCGAACGTGGTGATCAACCACGCAGACAGTGGGCCGCCTACAATGCCGCCAATGGGGCCGGCGATAAACACGATCGCAATGGCCCGCGCCATACGTTTCGGACCGTACCAGCAGGACAGGTAATAAATCATTCCCGGTGCAAAACCGGCTTCGAACACCCCCAGCAGAAAGCGCATGGCGTAAAACATCGGCACGTTGCGCACGAACAACATGCAGGCCGAGGTGATGCCCCAACACACCAGAATACGGCTGAAGGTTTTCCGTGCGCCGACCTTCGGCAGCATCAGGTTGCTCGGCAATTCGAACAACACATACCCCAGAAAGAAAATACCGGCGCCCGCGCCATAGGCCGCATCGGAAAGCCCAAGGTCATTTTGCATCTGCAGTTTGGCAAAGCCGACGTTGATCCGGTCCAGATACGCAAATACATAACAGATGAACAGGAGTGGCAGCAGCCGCCAGTTGAGCTTGCGGTAAAGGGCTGAAATGGCATCACTTCGTGCCGGCGTCTGAAGAATTGACATGCGAATCTCCCGTTATTCTTGTTGGTCTGCGTTCGTCCTCAAGAATGTTGCACCGGCACCTCAGGACCAGCAAGAGCAACTAAGTTCGTGTAGTGTTGCTCTACAGGCAACGCTACATCTCTGGAGAGATTTCCCGGCATGCGCGAAATCAATCAACAACGGCTGCGGTATTTTCATGAGGTGCTGACGCACGGATCCATTCGTGGCGCGGCCGACAGCATCAATACATCGCCCTCGGTCATCACACGCCAGATCAAGCTGCTAGAAGAGGAAATCGGCGCAAAACTGTTCGAGCGCCAGGCACGTGGTGTTCAGCCCACCGAGGCCGCGGCGCACCTGCTGGAGTTCTGGCGCGGCTATCGATCGCACCAGGAGAAACTCGAAGATCAGTTGCAAGCGATCAAGGGCCTGCAGCAAGGCCATGTGCGCGTCGTCATCAGCGAGGGCTATGTTGATGCGTTGGTCGACAACGTGCTCGCGCCGTTCTGCAAGCAGTACCCCAAGCTTGATGTGCGGCTGGACATCCTGCCCGTCGACGACGTCCTCAACGAAGTCGCCGAAAACCGTGCGCACATCGGCCTTGCGTACAATCCGCCGCCGCATCCGCACATCGACTATCGAGCGACGTTTTCGCAACCGGTGATGCTGTTGGTTCGCCCGGATCATCCATTGGCATTGCGAGGCGCGGCGGCAACCGTCGAGGATATCCTCGCCTGCCAACTGGTCCTGACGCCCACGACATTCGGTATCGGTCATGCGATCAAGATGCTCGAGTATGCCGAGAAAATCGAGATCCGCCCGGTACTCGTCAGCAACTCCCTCGCGGCGCTCAAGCGCATGGTGGAGGACGGCGGTTTTGCTTCGTTGCTCGGCGAATTCGCGGCCTATCGGGAAATCGCCAACGGCAGCCTGGCGGCGGTATCGATCGACCATCCGTTGTTTCTTGGGGTTGAAGCAAAACTGTTGGTGAAATCCGGTCGACCGTTGGCCGCCCCTGCTCAAGAGCTGCTGAACTGGATGTTGCAGCGCTTGCCGATGTTTGCGTCTGGTACAGGAGTGTCGAGTGCCTGACCTGAGCCCCACTTGAGGTTCAGTCCATCACCGAAGTAACGGGATGGATTTTTCGATATGCGCCTGATTATGTCCGCAGCAAACAGTTGACGTCTTTTGTCGGCCAACTGTTCGCCAACTCATAGCGCCTCGCATGACTAAAGAACAACTTGCCTGCCTTGTAGAACAACGAGACAACACCCTTGCGGCAGAAACCATCAGAAAAATGTGATCTCGTAGCCGAATCGTGAGGCTGCGTTGACGATATGTTCCCCCATGATCTGGCGTGCCGCCGTCGCATTTCGATCGATAAAAGCCTGCACGAGTTCTTCATGCTCCCCGCGCGCCGCGTGCGGAATATTGCTGAACACCGGGCCGCGCCGCGCGAAGGTCATGGTGATCAGTGCGCGCATTGGCTCGAGCACTGTGCGAATCATCGTCTCGAGGTAGTCGTTGCCCGACGCTGCCGCAATGGCCCTGTGAAAATCGAGGTCGGCGTTGACGGTTTCCAGGGTCGGCTCGCCTTCGTATTGCATACGCAGGACCGCGGCCTGAATGATTTTCAGCTTGGCCGGAGTCATGTGCGACGCGGTGAGCGCGGCGGCCTGGCTTTCCAGCACGGCCCGCACCTCAAACATATTTCGGATGGTGTTGTCACCGTCCAGCATCGGCGCATTCGCCTGCGGTGCCAAAGGCTCTGACGCTTGGGAGGCGGCGGAGACGAAGACGCCTACGCCCTGGCGAGACTGAATCAGCCCCTGCGCCCGCAGCGTGGCGATGCCCTCGCGCACCACGTTGCGGCTGACGCCGAAGTTCTGCGAGAGAAACTGTTCAGTGGGCAGACGGTCTCCCGGCCGCAGCCGCCCGGAAGCAATCTCGTCGCTCAGCGAGCGGGCGATGTGCTCGGCCAGATGAGGTCGCCGCGTTACGGGTTGCACATTCATTTCACTCATTCTTTTTCTCCCCTCACTTGTCTTCTTAATCTACATCAGAAGACTTGTTCCTGACAGTTGAAACTGAAATTCGCCAAACACATCAATAATATTCACTAATAAAAACAAATACTTAATAACAACACAGACCGAAATCTATCTGAACAGCTCAGTTGTTCTGTTGAAGGACAACAGAATGTTATGTACGTTGCCCTCGACCTGGCACGGACGAATAAAAAAAATCGCCGTGCCAGCTTCGCAACCCGCTTGAGGCGCAATCCTATGAAAATTGCCAGCATTGAAACCATTCCGCTTCGTATTCCCTTCACCACGGGTGGCCGGTCCGCCGGCGGGGTCTGGGGGCCGAAAGACCTGCAAATGGTCGACTCTCTCGTGGTCAAGATCACCACCGACGACGGTATCGTTGGCTGGGGCGAAACCTTCGGCTTCACCGCGATCCCTGCGGTAAAAGTGGTGATCGACACCATCCTTGCGCCTGAACTGATTGGCAGTGACGTTACCCGACGGGAGAAATTACAGGGTGACCTGCAGAAGAAATTTCACGTTTTCGGTCGCAGCGGCGCGTTTATCTATGGCCTCTCGGCGATTGACATCGCGCTGTGGGATATCGCGGGCAAAGCCGCCAAAAAACCGATCTACCAGTTGCTGGGCGGGAGTGAGGCCACGTCTCTTGCGGCGTATGCAAGCCTGATCCGATATGCAGATCCCGAACTCATCCGCGTCAATGTGCAGCGCGCGGTCAACAGCGGTTTCCGCCACCTCAAGTTGCACGAAGTGGATATCGACGTCATCCGCGCTGCGTGCGAGGCCGCTGGCCCCGGCGTGGAAATCACCCTCGACGTCAACGCTCCGTGGACGGTGCGCGAAGCGCTGGACATGACCGAGAAACTTCGCCCGCTGAACCTGCGCTGGATCGAAGAACCGGTGTGGCCGCCGGAAGACTACTCGGGGCTGGCAAGGGTGCGCGCGCACGGCGGCATCCCGGTTGCGGCTGGCGAGAATGCCTCGACGCTCATGGACTTCCAGCACCTGCTTGAGGCCGGCGCGGTGGATTTCGTACAGCCGAGCCCCGCCAAAATGGGCGGCATCACCGAACTACAAAAAGTCTATGCACTGGCCAACGCCCATGGCGTCACCGTGATGGTCCACGCCTTTTATGACGGCCCCGGCCTGCTGGCGGCGGTGCATGGAAGTGCAGCCCTGGGCGGCGCCAAGTCACTGGTCGAATGGCGTTACTTCGATCTCGAAGCGCAACTCTATGGCGACGCCATCATCCCGCGTAACGGACGCATCGACGTACCGCAAGGACCGGGACTCGGCATCGAGCCAGACCAGGACGTCATCCGGGACTACCGCTTCAAACCTTGACCCCATAAGCCGCTGGCTCATTGCAGCGCTGATCGACGCCGACGTGTCGGCCTCGATCAGCCATGACGACATTCTTGATAAAAATAAATACGAGGATTGATGACATGTTAGACAGGATCGTAGGACCCATCTTGCCCGTCGCCTTTGTGATCGCGCTGGGTTACATCGCCGGCAAGCGCGGACGACTTACCCATTCGGACAGCCTGCTGATCAGCCGCCTGGTGCTGGGCTGGATATTCCCGGCGTTACTTTTTGTCGGGATGGCGAGCACGCCCCGTGAACAGCTCTTCGACTTCAAGTTCATCGTGGCGACATTCATCGGCATCATGGGCATGTACACGATAGCGCTGGCGATCGGCTGGTTCAGCACTCGCGATCTCAAGGTGGCAACGCTCAAGGGCTTCGTGAACGGTTATCCAGACGCCGCCTTCATGGGCATCCCTATCCTGGGTGCAATGTTCGGCGCGGGCAGCATCTACTCGGTGCTGGTACTGAACCTGGTCGCGAGCCTGGTGATGATCCCGCTGACGACCATGTTACTCACCATCGCCGATGGAAAGGCCAGTGGCGGCCAGGCGTTTTTGTCGAGCCTTTCAGGGGCGGTACGTCGTCCGCTGATGTGGGCGCCGGCCCTGGGGATTCTACTTTCCGTGCTGCAGGTCAAGTTGCCTCCGCTTGCGGCGGAGTCTTTCACCCTTCTCGGCAAAGCCACGCCCGGCGTATCCCTGCTGTGCCTGGGACTGATCATGTCGTCGGAGAAACTGAAAATGTCCGGTGAAGTCTGGGGCAACCTTGGGCTCAAGCTGCTCATTCACCCAGTGTTGATGTTCAGCGCCACGGTACTGCTCGGCACTCATGGCCTGTACGCGCAACAGATGATCCTGCTTTGCGCCCTTCCATCGGCGACGATCCCGGCGATGTTTGCGAACCAGACCGGCGCCTATCAAAGCGAAGCCGCGACCTCCATTCTGGTCAGCACCGTGCTGTCGATCGTGACGTTCTCCTTTGCGATCTACCTGATTGACGGCGGGCTTGCCGCTGCTTGACTGCGGGCTCGCGCAGGCGCCAGGCGGAAATCGCTGCGGCGGCAGAGGCGTTGAACAAACGCGCTGGAGGCTGATACCACCACCCAAAAAGCGGGACGCCAAGCGGCCCGTTTTTGCGAAAACAGATAGCACAAACAACAAGCAACCTGTGGCGAGGGAGCTCGCTCCCGCTGGCCTGCGCAGCAGGCCCATCTGTTGAACCCGTTTCGCCGCTCAGTGGAAACAATCCCCCTCACCACAGGTCAGCGTGAGTCGACCCTAGATTCGTAGACGTTTTCGAATGTCCGCTTCTGGTCGAGGCTGTGTAAAAACGTTTTTCAGCGCGACAGATACTCAAAAACGGACTGCAAATCGCGCTTCTACGAGAAATCCACGTCTGCTCACGTGCCGATAAATTTCAGATTTAACGTAGACACGCACACTTCAATTTTGGCGAAGCGTTTTTACACACCCTGGGTCGATTGCTGTCCGTCGCGAAGGGCTGAATACGACCCGAAGCTGCCCTTCGTGACTGGCAGAAATCGGCCCATGGCGGTCAGTCCGGAAAGGTAAAAAGCGGCCATGGCTGCTGTCGTGAATCACGATGGCAAATTAGTGGCTATGCTTGGTCAGTTACCTGTACGCAGTGCCGGGGATCGCAATCCAGCAGGCTCGTGAAAACGTGATCACCTCTCTTCAGGCGTCATCACAATTTGCCCTTGTGTCACGGAGTCGTCACTGACATGAAAACAAAAGAAGCTAAAGCCAAAGTAAAAGACCTGCTCTCGTCCGGAGTACCCAGATCGGAAGTGATCGCTCAGCTATCAGGCCAAGGGGTCAAGGACAGGTTGCTTGCCCGCTTGATCGCTTCAACAGCTGACCCCTACCTCTGCGATATACATGATCGCAAGTTCCTCTAGAGCTTGGCCCACTGCTTTATGTATCCAGCGTATTCACCAGTCGCACCCAGCGCATCGCGGTCGTTGTCATCAAATAATCAGCGGGGCTTGAGTCTATGAAGGTTGTTGTGCAAAGAGGTGTAATAAAAATAACGGGTGGTAATTTTTTATATCTCCTATTTTTCGTGATTGTATTGATACCGTTAACCCCGATCGGACTTTTTTTGTCTTGGGCGCTTTTTATGAGCAAGGATGGTGTTTTCATTAGATCTATTGCTTGTTTGATGATGGCCATGCTGCCGTTTGTTATGGTTATTATGGTGCGCGAAGCTATTTTGGCTCGAACAGCATGCACGATGATTGATAAGGGTAGGCAGTCAGTAATAGTTAAAAATAGAGTTCGCAAGGATATTTACAATGTTGGAGATTTTAAAGCGATAATTGTACAGTTGGTTAGCATTCCGAAAGCTTCGCATTATCAAGCCTATTTAGTGGGTGTGAACGGTAAATGTCCCTTAGGCATACAGTCAATGTCACGCAGCAAGTTAACCAGAATTTTTAAACCGATTTCTGAAAAATTAGGTATCCCTCTTGAGTACGCCGAACAATCAATTGGATTTTCAGAGGCCATGGCCATCAGGGAAAGTAGCGTAAAATCATAACTGCGACTCAACTTTGACATAGTGCCTCTGGACGATTGCTGCTTGCCACAACCGACTGAAGCCGACCCAAAGCTGCCACTCATAAACCGGCTTCTATTACTTGGATGTAGAAAATTGCACCACGATAAATCATGCGCCGCGGATGTTTAGAGTTATAAATAGTGATAGTAATAATACAAGAATGCTTGTGACTATTGCATAGCAAAAGCTAAATCCGATTTTTATGGGTAATATATCATCGGCTGCGACTTGATACCCGAGATACCCATTTGTCAGTGCCGATGTTACGACTCCGACTACCAAAATAGCATATGTCTTGTAGTTTGGATTAAGTATGGGGATCAGGATTACATATGCACCACTTATCAAGATGGCGAATATGACAACAACCTTTATGGCTGCGATGATGTTGCGTTTCGTTGCGGTCATATTTGCTCCCTTCTGAGAGTGGATTGTAAACAAGACTATTCAGCTAGTCCCGCATTTCGCATTTGGCTTTTGAGTCTAGCATCGTGATCGGAATAACCAGTTCCGATATCCACATTGCTGTTCATTGGCTCAACTCGAATACGCCCCGGCTGAATAGGGGGAAGGCCCCCCTCTCAGGGGGCGTTTCGAAGCGCTTGTGGAATGACCGCTATTGGCCGAGGCTGTGTAAAAACGTTTTTGATCGTAATAGGTGGCTGGATTCGACACAAAAATTGCGTTCCTACGCAAATTTCAGGTCTGCTGAGTTGCCGAGTGCCAGCAATCCTAGAGCTCCACTTTGTTGTTCGCGGACTGCGTCAAAAACTCGGTGATCAGTGACGTAACCTGCTGTTGGATTACCTCGCGCGGGCGAGCATTGTCGCCATCCCCGCAAATGATGCCATCGCCAGGAATGTCCTCTTCGAGCAATGCCACTGCACCTGGTTTGCAAATCGGCAAGAAGCTGAAATGGCTGGCGTCACTTATCTCGACATAGCGGCTGGACGCTTGGGGCAGGCGTGTGGCCAGGTTGGCGGACTCCAACTGAGCAGGCAGTTCCACCGATGGTGCGCCGGCAGCGATAACTAGCACTGGCACCGGCAGTGCCGCAAGGCTCTCATCTGTCATCCCGCGCGAGAGTCCCAGGTCCAAAGAAACCACAGCGGTGACGCGTTGATCGCGCAAATCTCCGGCCAGAGCAGCCTTTAATGCCGGAGTACTCTCAGGGTTGATCTTTTGATAATTGGTGCAACTGGATAACTGCGGATGGAGTTTGCAGTCACGGGCAAACAGGGCCGGGTCGAAACGAGCGCCGGCGATCTCCATTGCAGTCCAGCCGCCGAGTGAATGGCCCACTACAGCAATTTGACGCTTTGTGACCACGCCAAATTTTTCAGGTTGAGTGGTGACCGCCTCAATGGCCCGATGCAGGTCAATGGGCCGCTGCCATAACTGCGCCGCCGCTTGCGGGCTTCGATCATGGGTCGTGGTGCCGGGGTGGTTGACCGCTGCGACAATGTAACCCTTATGGGCCAATGCACTCGCCAACCAGTTCTGATTGTTCCAATTGCCTCTGAATCCATGGGAGAGCACCACCAATGGGTGCTCGCCAGCAGAGGGTGGCGCGTTGCGAACCGCAGAAGCACCGACAAACACCACATCGTCGCCGATCAACTGTGGGGTGACGGTCGTTGTACTGGGATACCAGACGACCATCTCCAGCGGACGCTCATTATATGGGTCCGGCAGGGTGTAGGATTGGAAGCCGACAGAGTTGACGTCAGCGAGAGCGCTGGTCGTCAGACAGGTTAAAAGCAGGGCGCCGAGAGCTGTTTTCAATGGGTTGTCTTCCTTGATTTAGATAGGGGTTCAGAACCTGGAACCCACCGATAGCGTGCATCACATCTCGCAGATTATAGAAATCCTGCGCCGTGAGCAGGTGAATCTGCACCGACATTAAAGTCGATACTCCGACTGACATGCATAGTTTTCGTTATCTGCATTGACCGGTCAGCAGCCGGGCTTTCGGGGCAAGTCCGAAGGGCCGCTCTTGGCCGATAGCTGCCCGTCGCGAAATGGTGCAATCGACCGACGCCCTTAAGGTTAGTTAACTCAATCCAGTATGGGGGGCAGGAAAGTGCTATTTAAGGATGCGTGCCGCCACCTTCGACACACGCCTGCGATAACAGAGTATCCCCCAGTATGCACACGCAATGGTTTTGAAAGGCTTCGAGGGCATCTGCCACCCGCGCGGTTGAGTTCACTGAGCTAGCCACTTGGTAGCCGATCGACGAGGAAATCCACTAAAGTCTTCACCCTTCGGATCGGCGTACCAACGGTAGTGACCTAAAGAAGCGACTACATGTTGTGTTGGATCTCCAGCAACCTGAACGTCACTTTTCCGCCCTCGGTGGGATAGCCGGTGTTGTCCTGCACATATGCGCCCGCTTTGAAATACAGAGGTTTGGTCTTCCAGCTCGGGTCGATGGTGGTTCTCCAGTTGTATCCTGCTGCGCTGATGCCCAGCGCACCCTTCGGACTGAGGTGGATCTGGTAGGAAAAGTTGCAGTTGAGCGGCACCCCCGTCGCAATGGTAATGACCTGGCCCTCTTCATCGTCGGGGCGCATGCGCACCTTGGCGACAATATTTCCCGTCGAAGCCGAGGTTTTGTATTGGTATTCCAGCTTCACCATGGGGCTGTTGCTGTCCTTGTTGTGAATCTGACCAATCACGATCTTGCCGGTGCTGGGCACCTGATTGACGGTCAGACTCGCCCGCAGAATGTTATCCGCCGCTGAATACTGCCAGTTGCGCACCGTTCCATCGCTATAGGTTTCCCGCAACTCGCTGCGCGGGTAAATAGCGTTGGCCGTCCTGGAACCCGTCACAGGCGCCCAGAAAGAAAGGGTAGCGGCTTCAGAACTGAAATATTGGTCCTTGAAGCCTTGCGCCAATCGAGGCGTTTCTATGGTGGCCGGTGGGCTGCCTTCAGGGATGCTCAAATTCCAAGTGGCGAGGTCGATCATGTCAATAATCCTGTATGCGGGGAATGTTGCGGCCACAGTTGCGCTCGAACCGATGCTATTGAGCTGTGTCAATTGGGTCTGCTGATCAGGAAATCCGTGTGGCGGTTGATTGACGTCAAATGTTCGTCGAGATGTTTGTTGCAGGCTTTGTGCCTACGGGGGCGACCGTTAGTCGGCTATTTTGGAAGTTGATGGAACTAATCCGGTTGGCGTATCAGCTGCAGCGAAGGGACCTAAGCCATCAGCGGTGGACGGGGCGTCCTTCAGCCGGCGCCCGTTTTTTGTGTCCCACCTTTTATCGTCCCTCACCCGCGCGCTGGCCCAAGCTGCGCTCAAGGCGTCATCGCCGACTATTCTGGAATCTGGGTACCCGACCGGTCGCACCGAAGGAGGTCGCTCGTTTATGCATTTGCCCTTTTCGAAATCCGCCGCGGTTCGATCTGATGCATGAAGGCAAACCGAGCCGCGCCGTCATCGATTTCCGATGAACTACCGGTCTGGGGCACGGCCCAGGCACCCTGCCCACCCTGAAACGGAGACGCCAGCATGAGCACCTTGCAACTACACCCCGCACTGGACAATGGTATCCAACCCGCCGCCGCGAATTTCGCCGGTGGCACCCTGCAATGCCTGTGTGCGACCGACAAGGTCGAGGTCAAGATCGACGCACAAACGCTGCATAACCACGCGTGCGGTTGCAGCAAATGCTGGAAACCGCAAAACGCGACATTCGCCGTCATCGCCGTGGTGCCACGAGATAAGGTCAGCGTCATTGCCCATGGCGAAAAACTGGAGGTTGTCGACGAAACCGCCACCATCCAGCGCCACGCCTGCAAGCAGTGTCACGCCCATCTATTCGGGCGCATCGAGAACAAGGACCATGCGTTTTATGGCCTGGACTTCGTCCACACCGAACTTTCCCCACAGAGCGGATGGGCTGCGCCGGGATTCGCGGCGTTCGTGTCCTCCATCATCGAAACCGGTACGCCGCCAGCGCAAATGAAGGCTATCCGCGAACGCCTGCGCTCGATCGGCCTGGAACCCTATGACTGCCTGTCCCCGGACTTGATGGACGCACTGGCGATTCACGTCGCCAAACAGAAAGGCCTGCTCCCCGCCGCCTGATCGATCGCCGCGGTTTTTTTCCGGGCCGCGGCGTCGATTCACCTTTGATGTTGTGCACGCCAAAATAATCAATTGGAACTATGGAAAGCGGACGCTGGAGCTACCAGATCCGTCATGCCCATAGGTCTATCTATAAAACCGTTTGTCGCGGCGTTAAACCTTATTTCTCTCCTGATTGGTCGAAAAAACTGTGACGGCATGACGTTGCCAAGACCGTTGACTGATGGGGAATGCGGTTATGAAAATCGCACAAATAGCGCCACTGTACGAATCAGTCCCCCCTTTTCTCTACGGAGGAACTGAAAGAGTCGTCGCTCATTTATCGGATGCTTTAGTCGAACTGGGGCATGACGTCACCCTCTTCGCTGCAAAGGGATCCCGTACGTGCGCAACATTGGTCGCCGCCCGAGATCAAGCGTTGCGGCTGGACAGCACTGCGCTGAAGTCAGAATTGGCCAGCCACTTGAATTTGCTTTATGAATTGCGGCATCGAGCGGCCGAGTTCGATGTGTTGCACTTTCATATTGATCTATTGCACTTTCCATTTTTCGAAGATATGGCTCATAAGGTCTTGACTACCCTTCATGGCCGCCTGGATATCAAGGATCTGGATGGCGCCTATTCTCGATGGCCTAACTATCCCCTGGTTTCAATCTCGCAACATCAGCGCCAGCCGTTACCTTGCGCCAATTGGATCGACACGATTTATCACGGCTTATCGCAGTCGAGTTTGACGTTCCAGTCGAGACCGGGTGCCTACCTCGCGTTCCTGGGGCGTATCTCTCCGGAAAAACGTCCTGACCGAGCTATCAGCATTGCGCGCGCTGCCGGGCTGCCGCTGAAAATTGCCGCCAAGATCGATGCGGCCGATCGCGAATACTTCGAACAGCAGATACGCCCCTTATTGACGCTTCCCGGCATTGAATTCATCGGAGAGATTGGTGATGGGGACAAGTCCGAGTTCCTCGGTAATGCCAGGGCGCTGCTGTTCCCGATTGATTGGCCCGAACCTTTTGGCCTGGTCATGATAGAAGCCATGGCTTGTGGTACGCCGGTCATCGCCTGGCGCTGCGGATCTGTCCCCGAAGTGCTTGATCATGGCGTAACCGGCTTCATAATCAATAGCGAACATGAGGCGGTTCTCGCTACCCGCCAGGTGCTTGAGCTTGATCGACAAGTGATACGTGACGTATTCGATAGACGTTTTTCAGCCAAGGTGATGGCGCAACGTTACGTCGACCTCTACCGGACACTTACCGATAAGGTCTGATTTCGTGTGCCTTGATATAGCCCATGAAAAAATCATCCAGCGTTCCTGAACAGTCTCAACCAGAGCCCTGCGCAAATGAATCCATTGCACAAAGCTTGTTTGTGCTGGTCAATCACAACACATACCTGGTAGCCAACGCGTTTGGCGATATTGACGGCGGCGCCGTGGGCATGTTTCACCACGACACTCGTTTGTTATCCAAGTACCAATTGACCGTGGCGGGCCGGCGTCCATCACTGCTCTCAGCAGCGGTCAGTCAGGACAATGTCTATTTTCATTCACATTTGACCAACCACCCGCTAACGGTACTGGGAGAAGAAGATACGCCACAGGGGGTCATCCATATCGAGCGCAAACGCTTTTTATGGGGAAAACGAATGTTCGAGTGCATTAGCCTTTTCAACTACAGCGAGCAACCTGGAAAATTGCCGATCGACCTGCGGTTTAGCGGAGACTTTCTCGACATGTTCGAAGTCCGTGGTCAACGCCGACCGCTGCGTGGCACCTCCTCTGAGCCTGAAATATTCGAACAAGGCGTCGCGCTTCATTACAAGGGATTGGACAATCAGCAACGTTGGATGGCCATCAGCTTTTCCGCATCTCCAGATCATATCAGCGGCGATAGTGCCAGTTTCCAGATTGATATCGGCCCTCATCAGAGTCACGAACTTTATATTGAAGTAGGCTCCAGCATCGTCCAACCCGGGCGGACACGTTACAGGTCCGCCGCCGCCCAAGCTTGCCGGTCCATGCGCAGGAAAGAGCAACGAGGTGCGCGCATCAAGGCTTCTGGCCGGTTGTTCCAGGCATGGATAAACAAATCTCGCGCCGACCTGGCTTTATTGACTGCCGATCTCCCCACCGGGCCCTACCCTTATGCCGGAGTCCCCTGGTATTCCACGCCTTTTGGTCGCGACGCCGTTATCACCGCTTACCAATCACTCTGGCTCAATCCGTCCCTTGCACGAGGTGTGCTCGCCTACCTGGCGGCTCATCAAGCCAAGGAGGTTTCGACCTTCAGCGATGCCGAGCCGGGAAAGATCATGCACGAGACGCGTCAGGGTGAAATGTCGAAACTCAACGAATTACCCTTTGCACGCTATTACGGAGGCGTCGATACAACGCCTTTGTTTGTGATGCTGGCCGGAGCCTATGCAAAACGGACCAACGATCTGGACTTCATTGATGCGCTTTGGCCCGCACTGGAATTGGCCACGCTCTGGATGGAGAACAATGCGTTGAAGAATGCCGAAGGCTTCATCAGCTATCAGCGAGGAGAAGTCACCGGCTTGGCCAATCAGGGTTGGAAAGACAGCCATGATGCTATTTTTCATCGCGATGGCCGTAATCCCGAAGGGCCCATCGCGTTGGTAGAAGTGCAAGGTTATGCATGGTGTGCATTTTTGAGCATGAGTACATTGGCCAGACGACGAGGCAATGACTACGCAGCGGTTCGCTGGCAGAACATCGCAGACAAGTTGCGCCACGCGGTTGAGCGATGTTTCTGGATGGAGGATCAGCAATTTTACGCAATGGCGCTCGATGGCAATGGCAAGCGTTGCGAGGTGAAAGCTTCGAACGCAGGCCACCTGCTGTTCACCGGATTACCTTTGCCAGAACGGGGGAAAACCGTTGCCCGGCAACTTCTGACCAGCATCTTTTATAACGGTTGGGGCGTTCGAACACTCGAAACCGGAGCCGTGCGGTTCAACCCAATGTCTTATCACAACGGTTCGGTCTGGCCACACGACGTAGCCCTGTGCGCAGCGGGTATGGCCCGTTATGGCGAGCATCTGGGTGTAGTCCGTGTCCTGAGCGGAATGTTCGAGGCCGCGACGTTTTTCGGAATGCGGTTACCTGAACTGTTTTGCGGGTTCAAGCGTGGTCCGGGTGAGGCGCCGGTCGCCTATCCGGTAGCCTGTTTACCTCAAGCCTGGGCAGCAGGCTCCATTTTCATGCTTTTGCAAGCATGCCTGGGCATCAACATCGATGCCTCAGACTATCGAGTAGTTGTTAGACAACCTCGACTCCCCATTGGTATTGACCGTTTGGAGGTGCGGGAACTGAAGTTTAATCAACACCGTGTCGATCTCAGCTTCCAAAGGATTGGCGAACGCGTCGCCGTTTACATAGAGCGGCAAGAGGGCCCGAATTTGATTCGGCTGGATGTGAAGCTCTAAATCGCCTGTCATCCAATAGAATTCTGTCAGCAAAGCTCCTCTTTCAAAGCCAACATTTCAACTCGTAATTCGCCGATCAACTCCGCGATAGCTCGGCTGGACGTTAGTTTTTCGGTTCTAACACCAGTGACCAATAACTCGACATGACCCGATGACGGTTCGAACACTTTTATCATGAGCGATCCATCTGGATTGGAGGTGCAGATGCAAGAAAGAGGCAGAAAACCACACTCAATGATGTGGCGAAGCTCAAGTATGGAAATCATGACTCACGTCCTCAAAGTCAAAGGTCGTTTGCGTTTCTGTCTAGTAATAATAGGCAACCCAGCCTCGAGCTGACCGAGATCGCGACCAATTGCATCCGCGGGGCAGCGACCGGCCAATGTCGGCCTCTCACGACTGACCGAAAATCGCCAATGAGAACAATGAGACATTCCTGATCGATTAAAGGCGTTCACGTGAACATTTTTACCTGCTTGCGCAGCAGAAATCGGGAGGGAGTCTAATATTGAATTGCCATAGATCGGTCCATCCCCTATCTGCGTAAAGAGGCGAAGGACCATTGGCAGGTAGGTGTCTCTGGAGCCAACACCGGACCGGTGCTGACTAAATAGATTCAAAATTGGAGGGAACCATGAGCAATCTCATCGCCGGCGGCGAGCCACCTGAAGCCGTTCGCCTCATGGTCAAGGTTTATGCTTACTTGCTGCTCGCAGGATTTGCGTTTGTTCCGGCCTATCTGATTGGCTATTTATACTTCTTCCAAGACCCCACCCTTACATTCGAGAACCACCTGTTCCATATCATTGCGATCACGGCAGCCACCTTGGCGGGCTTGTTTGTGACTTACGTCACGTGGCGCTGCTATCAGTCATCGGGAGACCCGCTGCTGCGATGGATGACGCTAGGTTTTCTCGGTTTTGTACTGATCTACGCGTTGCATGGTGCGTTCACCGGGCAAGCCCACCACAATATCTGGCTCTTCCTGCTGTATGGACCGGCCTCTCGTCTGGTCATGTCGATTCTGCTGTTAGTCGGAATGCTGTCTTACCACCGCCCGCCTGATGACGCGGATCAACGAATGAAGGCCCGCCCGTGGTTGGCCTGGATAGGACTGTTCCTGCTGGTTGATGTGGCAGTGGCGTACGTCGCGAACTCACCGATCGCCGGTAATCTCGCGGTGCGCCTCTCGATGGAAGGCGGTGCCCTCATTCTTTCCGCATTGACCGTGGTAATCCTCCTGCTGCGCCGTATCCGTTCGCCGCTGATGATGATTTTTGTCGTCTCGGTCACCGCGTTCGCGCTGTCATCGCTTGCCTTCATCCTTGCACGTCCGTGGAACCACATGTGGTGGCTCGCTCATGCGATCTTCGCCGGCGGGTTCTTCATGCTGAGCTATGGCGTCGTGCAAGCGTTCCTCACCACGCGGTCGTTCTCAAAGATTTACAGTCAAGAGGAGTTGATGGTACGGCTTGCCGAAGCGATGGCCTATGCCGAGAGCGCCCTGCAGGAACTGCAGCGCACCAATCAAGAACTCGGGCACCTTGCGGCCACCGATCCCCTGACGGGTGCTGATAATCGGCGTCGGTTCATGGAGCGGGTCGAAGTCGAAATGGGCCGGTCCAAGCGTGGCGGTGAGCCGTTCTCCGTGTTGGCACTCGACCTGGATAATTTCAAGTCCATCAACGATCGCTTCGGGCATCAGGTGGGCGATGACATCCTCAAGGATTTCGTGGAGAAATGCCTCGATTCGATCCGCCCGTATGACGGCGTAGCCCGAGTGGGCGGGGAAGAATTCATGATTCTGCTACCGCAGACTTCGCTTGAGGGCGCGCACGTAATCGCCGAGCGTCTGCGAAGCACCGTTGCAAATAATTCTTTTCATGGCCTGCAGCGGTTAACCGTGGTCACCGTGAGCATCGGCGTAGCGCAATCCGGCCGCGACGGCGACACCATCGACGCCATTCTGCGTGCAGCCGATCAACGTCTGTATCACGCTAAACACGAAGGCCGTAACCGTGTGGTTACGACCATCGAAGCCAGCCTCCAATCGCTGTGAAAGCGTCGGCACCGATATTCGGCTTTGTGCCACAGCATTGGGCGTTAGGTTGGTGATGTACCATTAAGCCACGGCATCGAAGCTGAGGTTTGCGGCTAGCAAAGCCGGCTTTCATCTCCTTGGCGTTGATCCACCCATTTCACGCCTGCCTGATCACAGGGAGGGAGCAATGCGTATCCCTTTGTTTTACGCGATGTCGGCTGCACTGTTCTTGAGCGGATCTGCGTGCCTTGCGCAAACCACGGGCGCGACCGCCCCTGTCCCGACGAATACAGCCCCGACAACCCCTGCCGGAACGGCGCCCGTCACGGCGCCGGCCAAGGATGCCGTGTTTACGCAGGAGCAGTTGGCCCAAATGCTGGCGCCCATCGCCCTTTACCCGGACCCGTTGCTGGCGCAGGTATTGATGGCGAGCACCTACCCCGGCGAAATCGCCGAGGCGGTGACCTGGTCCAAGGCACACCCGGACGCCAAGGGCGACGAGGCGGTCAAGCAAGTGGCCAGCCAGCCGTGGGATCCGAGCGTGCAGGCACTGGTCGCCTTCCCGCAGGTCCTGGCCACGCTGGGACAGGACCCGGTTTGGGTACAACGCCTGGGTGATGCCTTCCTCGCGCAGCCGGACGATCTCATGGATGGCGTGCAACGCTTGCGTCATCAGGCGCAAGCCGCAGGCAATCTTCAGAGCAACCAGTACCAGAACGTGACGGTGCAGAATGTTGCGACACCGGCACCCGCACCCACAACTCAGGCACCCGCCCCCGCGCCTGCCAGCAGCACGTCGACCATCATCATTCAGCCCGCCGATCCGCAGGTGGTGTACGTACCCGCTTATAACCCGACAACCACCTATGGCACTTGGGCCTACCCTGCGTCGCCGCCCCCGTACTACCCGCCGCCGCCCGCCTATTACCCCGGTTCGGCACTGATGGCCGGATTGGCGTTCGGGACCGGTGTGGCGATCATCGGCTCGCTGTGGGGAGACTGTGACTGGGGCAATAACGACATCGACATCGACGTCGATCGCTACAACAACATCAATCGCAACAACCAGATCACCAATAATCAAAACAAGTGGCAGCACAACGCCGTTCACCGTGATGGCGTTCCCTATCGAGACTCCCGGAGCCGTGGACAATACGGCCGACAACTCAACGGTGCCAATCAGCGTGAGGCGTATCGAGGGGACGATGCCCAGCGCGCCCAGGCCCGTGAAAATGCCCGTAGTTCAATGGACAAACGCGGTATCGAACGACCTCCCACCAGCAACCGCCAGGCTCGTGATCAAGTGCGCAGGGCGCAGTCCGATGCCTCGGTCGGCAATCGGATGCAAGCCGGTGCGGACAGACCGAGGACGGCTGACCGGAGCCAGGGCACGGCCAAAAACATCCGTGAGAATCAGCAGCCCAGGAGAGAGAACGCTCAGGTGAATCAGCGCACAAAAGACTCTTCGCAGGCGCGCCAGACTGTGCAGAAGCAACCGGCCGCCAGTCGCGGCAGCGCCCGCGACAATGCCTTCGCCGGCGCGCGCTCCCCTTCCCAGTCCAACGCACAAGCACTTCGTGGCCGGACCAGCCAGGCATCCACCCAGCGCCCGAGTGCCGCGCGGTCGGCCGGTCACCAGATCAGTCGGCCGTCCATGCCGGCGCGTTCAAGGGGGGGGCGTCGGTGAACAACTCTCTGCAAGTGAAGATCCTCACGGGCCTGCTGGCGATAACGGCCGGCTTGGCGTGGACGTGCATGGCAGCGGCACAGGAGGCATTTCCAACACCGGAAGAAGCTGCTGAGGCGTTCGTCAAGGCCTTGGGTACAGGAAAGCCCGATCAGGTACGCCTGACAGAGCTGCTGGGCGATGACTGGCGCACTTACATTCCCCGCGAAGGCGTGCAGAGCAGTGATGTGGAGGCGTTTTTGAAGCAGTATCACGAGCAGCACCAGATTGAAAAACCCAGCGAGCGCAAGGCGATCCTGGCAGTCGGCAGTGACCACTGGACACTGCCTATCCCCATGACAAAAGGTACGAACGGCTGGCACTTCGACATGAAGGTCGCCGGCGTCGAAATCCGTGCCCGTCGCATCGGCCGCAACGAACTGGACGCCGTGCAAGCGGCGCTGACCTATCACGATGCTCAGATGGACTATGCCTCAGTGGATCGTGACGGGGACGGCGCACTTGAATATGCGCAGAAAATCTTCAGCACCCCCGGCAAGCATGACGGCCTCTATTGGGCGGACGACGACAGCGGTCAGATCAGTCCGTTGGGGCCGTTGTTCGGCAAAGCCATCAACGACGAAGACTGGCATGGTTACCACTTCCGCATCCTTGATGCCCAAGGTCCGTCGGCACCAGGTGGCGCCTACAGCTACCGCATCGGCGACAAAATGAGCCGAGGCTTTGCCCTGATCGCCTGGCCGGCAAAATATGATGACACCGGGGTGATGAGTTTCATGATCAGTCATGAGGGACAGGTGTTTGAGAAAGACCTTGGCCCCAATGGCGAAAAACTGGCGAAGGCAATGAAACGCTTTGATCCGGATGACAGTTGGAAGGAGGTTTCTGAAGACCAGTAGCCATCCAGACGTTGATATCAGGTCGTTCTGGAAAATCACTTTCCGGCATCGGCGAGGAGCAACCGGCGGACAAGCTGCTGGCATGAGCCGTAAAAAAACGGAGGTTGGGAACAAGCTTGCAGCCTTTGCTACTTGAACGACGCTGGCAAAAAGCGCCCTCCTACTTCGCCGTCCCACTCCGCGGCTTGTAAAAAAGAAACATCGAGGTCTCGGCGGTCTTGATGTATTTCCTCGCCCAGGCAGGTTTCACTTTCCTGTCGTGGAAATACATCGCGCCATGGGTTCGGTCGTTCAGTTGCTTGTTGAGCGCTTTGCGCGCGATTTCCTTGGCCATCGCGTATTGGGTTTCTTCCTGGACCTGATCCGAGCGTCCATCACACCACCACGAAAACTGACAATTTTTGCTTTCAGAACCCTGCTTGACCACGGCGCATACCGTGTCCGGAAAGCCCTCATGGCCCAGGCGGTTCATGACGACGCTGGCGACGGCTTCCATGTCGGCGGACGATTTGCCTTTGGACTCCCAATAGATGGAGCGGGACAGACAGGTGATTGCATCGTCCAGCGGCGACGCGCCGGCGGGATCGACGGCCTGAACTTCAGAGGTGGTGATGGTTTCGGACTTGGGCACCGGGACTTCGGTGCCCTTCTCCGCGGCTTTTTGTTCCAGGACCTCGGCCTTGTCCTCAGCCATTTCCTTTTTTTGCTCCTGCTCAGACGCGATGGCCTGGCCGGCGAAAAGGGTTATTGCCAAGCAGGTGACTATCCAGACAACTCGCATGATCGACCCTTCGGACGGAACCGCAAGTACGCCGAACTGGCGACTTTGCTTGATTGTAGTTGCCAGAATTGATTCCAACAGACGGACAAAAAAACTGTCGTCGGGCGTGAAAAGTCATTGCGCTCGCGGGGGTGAAATCGCGCATCATGGGCGCAGTCAGCTCAAGGGGATTTCCATGCGCTTCAAATCATCTGCCATGCGTCTTGCCACGTTGTCACTGGGGATGTTGTTCGCCGCGAATGCATTGGCGGCCGACGAGAAACAACTGATTGATTCGATCAACCTCTACCGCAGCCAGGTGCAGCGCTGCGCAGGTCAGGTATCGCAGGAGCTGCCACCGCTGGCCGGCGACCCACGGTTGGCGCTGAACGCCAACAGCGTCGGCAATCTGCAGCAGGCAATGGCCAGCGCGGGTTATCCGATGAAGAATGTACAGGCGATCAGCCTGTCCGGGCCGCGTGATGCGCCATCAGCGATGAAAGCGATTCAGGAAAGCTTTTGCCAGATCGTGCTGGACCCGCAATTCGTCGATGTCGGCGTCAGCCACCAGGACCGCGAATGGCGCATCGTTCTGGCGCGTCCACTGTTGAGCGCTCGCCTGGGCGACTGGCAGGCGGAAGGCCAGAAGCTGCTGGCTGAGCTCAACATCGTACGCAGCCAGCCGCGCCAGTGCGGCACGCAATCTTTTGCCGCCACCACGCCACTGGCCTGGAACGCCGCGCTGGCGACGGCGGCCGAGGAGCACGCCCGCTCAATGGCCAACAACAATTACTTCGATCACAAGGACCGCGATGGCCGCATGCCGGGTGACCGGGCTGAATTGGCCGGTTACGGCGGCGGGCAGGTCGGCGAGAACATCGCTGCCGGCCAGGACACCGTGCGTAAGGTGGTCGAAGGCTGGGTGTCCAGCGCCGGTCACTGCGCGAACCTGATGAACCCACAGTACCGGGAGTTGGGCGCGGCCTATGCGGTTGATCCGAAGAGTGATCCGGGGATTTACTGGACGGCGATGTTCGGGGCGCAATAAGTTCAGAACGCCGATAGAAAAAACCGGAGCCCTGTCATGGGGCTCCGGTTTTTTTTTGCAATAAAATCCTTCATCGAGCCTGTCGATCAGCCGGTCATTAATAGTGATTGGACGCCCCTCTAAAGTTGCTCTTAGTCTGCGCACAACAATTCCGGGGATAGCGGAATACTCATTTCACGGAAGCAGGCGAGAATGTCATGTCAGAGCGAGTCTTGATCGATGGGTTCGCCAGGCGTGTGGACTATCTGCGGATGTCTGTCACTGACCGCTGCGATTTCCGTTGCGTGTATTGCATGGCTGAAGACATGCAGTTTCTGCCCCGCCAACGGGTACTGACCCTGGAAGAAATCTATCAACTGGCCGAAAGCTTCGTGGCGTTGGGCACCCGCAAGATCCGCCTCACGGGCGGCGAACCGCTGATCCGTCCGGGGGTGGTGCAGCTGTGCGAAAAGATCGCCGCCCTGCCCGGCCTGCGTGAACTGTGCATGACCACCAACGGGTCTCAGCTGGGCAAACTTGCAGCGCCCTTGTTCGAGGCCGGGGTCAAACGGCTCAACATCAGCCTCGACAGCCTGGACCCGCAACGCTTTCGTGAACTGACGCGCACCGGCGATCTGGCGCAGGTCATCAACGGCATCGACGCGGCCAACGCCGCGGGATTTCGCCATACCAAACTCAATTGCGTGGTGATGAAGGGCCGTAACGACCACGAGATCAACGACCTCGTGAGCTTTGCCATCGACCGACATCTCGACATTTCTTTCATCGAAGAAATGCCCCTGGGCACCATCCAAGAACACAGCCGCGCGGAGTCGTTTTACGCAAGCAGCCAGGTACGCGAACGGATCGCCGAGCGCTACACATTGATCGAGTCCGCCGAGTCGACCCAAGGCCCGTCGCGCTACTGGCGCCTGGCCGAGGCACCGCAGATTCGCCTGGGGTTCATTTCCCCCCACAGCCACAACTTTTGTGGCACCTGCAATCGGGTCCGGTTGACGGTGGAAGGTCGTCTGCTGCTGTGCCTGGGCAATGAGCACGCTGTCGACCTCAAGGCCGTATTGCGCAGCCATCCCGGCCATCCCGAGCGCCTGGAAAAAGCCATCATCGAGGCGATGAAACTCAAACCCTATCGGCACACTTTCGAAGTGAACGACGAGGTCCAGGTGGTTCGCTTCATGAACATGACGGGCGGCTGAACACCATGATCGTTAGACCCAAACCCAATCTGATCGGCGTCCTGACGTCACTCAAGGGCTCGATCGCCAAACGAATTGCCTGGCGCAGTCTTCTGGTGACGCTGCTCGCCTCAGCCATCGTGCTCATCGAAACCTTGCACCCGAGCTATTTTTCCAAGGTCAGTGCAACGCCCTTCACCCTGCTGGGTTTGTCGTTGTCGATCTTCATGAGCTTTCGCAACAACGCCTGCTACGACCGCTGGTATGAAGCGCGCAAAGCCTGGGGCGACATGCTGGTGGATGTTCGCTCGATGGTGCGCGAAACCCAGGTCATCAAGGACGCGAACGAGCGACACCATATCCTCAGCAACCTCTGCGGCTTCGCCCATGCGCTCAATGCAAAGCTGCGCAAAGAAGACGAACTGGCGGCCAGTGGTGAATGGCTGAACCCGATGCCCAAGGACAACGTGGCGGATATCAGCGGGCAGATTCTGCTGCAGGTCGGTCAACAGTGTTCGGCACTCGCCGAGTCAGGCGCGATCAATGAATGGCGCTACACGCTCATGGCCAACCATTTGACCCGCCTGACCCAGGCCCAAGCCGTTTGTGAGCGAATCAAATACACGCCACTGCCCTTCCCCTACACCTTGTTGCTGCACCGGACCATCTACCTGTTCTGCATTTTGCTGCCCTTCGCGATGGCCGAGCCACTGGGCTGGCTGACACCGATTTTCACCGCCATTGTCAGCTATACCTTTTTCGGTCTGGACGCGATTGGCGATGAGTTGGAAGACCCGTTCGGTCGCGATGAAAACGACCTGCCCACCGATGCACTGGTGCGCAGCATCGAACGAGATGTGCTGGCGGCACTGGGCGTGACACAACTGCCGCCGCCGCTGGAACCGGTGGACTATGTGTTGAGCTGATGGGCTCGATGATTCGCCGGGCATTGGCACATGCCAGTAGACGCAGAACCTGTGGGAGCGGGCTTGCTCGCGAAAGCGGTCAGTCAGTTGACATCAATGTTGGATGTGCCGACCTCTTCGCGAGCAAGCCCGCTCCCACAGGGGATTTTCGGTTTCAGAACAATTCGCTGAAGGGGCAGGCAGCGGCATCTGGGCCGACGGTGTCACCGCGCACCGGCCGAGCAATCGCCCGGGCGCGGACCCGGGTGAAACGCCTTTTTTCCGCCGGTGACCGGGGGTTGAAGCATGACGCACTTCACGCCTCCACCTGCACCACTTCAATCCCGAGTTTCTGATAGTCCTCGACATTGCCCGACGCCACGTGGCGCTCGGTGATCAGGGTATGAATGCGCTGACACGGCGCGACCACGAACGGCTCCACCGCCCCCAGTTTGTCGGCGGTGGTGACGGCTACGACATGGGAGGCGCTGGCGAGCATTGCCTGTTTGACCGGCACCTCGTCGAAATGCAGGGAGCTGATGCCGACTTCCGGGTGAATCGCACAGACGCCCGTGAACAGCAGATCAGCCTTGATGCCCTCGATCAGCCGCAGGGTTTCATGCCCGCTGGCCGACATGGTCGCGGGGTTGAGTTGTCCGCCGGCCAGAATCACCGTGATGCCTTTGTATTCGGCCAGGGTGATCGCGATCATCGGCGAGGCGGTGACGGCCGTGATTGCAATGTCCAAAGGTAGCGATCGGGCGATCTGCAGCGTCGTGCTCCCCGAATCGAAAATCACAATCTGGCCGTTGTGTACCTGGCGTGCGGCGAGTTGCGCCAGGTGGGTTTTCACCTCATCGGTTTCGCTGACCCGGGTGAAATAGTCCTTGCCGGTGTCCTTGGGCCGCGGCAACGCCCCGCCGTGCACCCGCTGCACCAGCCCGGCGGTCGCCAGTTCCGCCAGATCACGGCGAATGGTGTCTTCGGACACCGCGAAATGCTGGCTCAACTCGCCCGCCATGACCTTGCCGTCACGTTCGAGAATCAACAGGATTTTTTGCCGGCGCAGATGAGGGAGTTCGGAGGCTGAATGTGAATCGTGCATGTTTTTGCCCGCTTTTGCGTGTAATTGCGTGTTTGTGCGAGACTAGCCAAAGCACGGGATAAACACAAACCAGCCAGCTATCAATTGTTTCGATGATTCAAATCATGAAGCCGAATTTTTTATTTGTTTGTGACCTATTCAAGATGGCGCCATCACACATGTTTTGGATGAAAACTTCATGAATCTAAATTTTGCCTTTGCCTGCATGATCGTGGTCTCGTTTGCCATTGCGTTGGGGCACGCCTGATCAGCAAAAGCCAAGGGGTTGCCGAGGCAGAAGTGGTCGAACGCCTGTCGGCAGTCCTTGGCAAAAGCCGGTAGAAAAGCCGTAATCCTTCCCAACAGGGTCTAAACCAGGGGTCCACATGATTTGGATCAGGGAACCTTGAAGGCGCCCTCGCTAAATTGATCTCTT
Organism: Pseudomonas sp. 478; assembly: GCF_003254125.1. Taxonomy (NCBI): domain Bacteria; kingdom Pseudomonadati; phylum Pseudomonadota; class Gammaproteobacteria; order Pseudomonadales; family Pseudomonadaceae; genus Pseudomonas; species Pseudomonas sp. 478. The sequence goes on along the minus strand of NZ_QKZG01000020.1, from coordinate 7,919 downwards.
GAAAAAAGCCGACAAGTGACTGTCCGCCAGGAGATTTCCCCCGCATGAAAGCAGCCCTGAAAATTGCCGCCAGTGATTCCGCGTTCGATTGTTTCCACACCTCCCGAGAAGTCATTGCGCTCAATCAAACTGACTACACCGATGTCGCGGTTGCGGTGTTCTCTGTGGAAGATGTGATGACGGGCGCCCTGGACGCCCTGCAGCGTACCGGTTTTGATATCCCCATTTTTCTCGTCGCCTCCCCCGGTTCCGGCAACCGCGCCCGGGACGTCTACCAGCACCTGCAAGATGTTCTGCTTCAGGTGAATGGCATTTTTGACCCCTCACGCAACAACGCCGAATACCATGGCAACCAATTGGAGACCGCGGCAAAAGCCTATGAAGAAAGTCTGCTGCCGCCGTTCTTCGATGCGCTCAAGCACTACACCGAATCGGCCAACGCTACGTTCGCCTGCCCGGGTCACCAGGGCGGCCAGTTTTTCCGCAAACACCCGGCTGGCCGGCAGTTCTTCGACTTCTTCGGCGAGACCCTGTTTCGCGCGGACGTGTGCAACGCCGACATCAAGCTCGGCGATTTACTGATCCATGAAGGCCCGGCCCTTCTGGCGCAAAAACACGCGGCGCAGGTGTTCAACGCCGACAAGACCTACTTCGTGCTCAATGGCACATCGGCCTCCAACAAAGTGGTCACCAACGCGTTGCTCACGCCAGGCGATCTGGTGCTGTTCGACCGCAACAACCACAAATCCAATCACCAGGGTGCGTTGATCCAGGCCGGGGCTACCCCGGTTTACCTGGAAACCGCGCGCAACCCTTATGGGTTCATCGGCGGAATTGACGCCCATTGTTTCGAAGAAGGCTACCTGCGCGAACTCATCTGCGAAGTCGCACCGGACAAGGCCGAGCTGCCGCGGCCGTTTCGTCTGGCGATCATTCAGCTGGGCACCTATGACGGCACCGTCTACAACGCCAGACAGGTCGTCGATCGCATCGGCAAACTGTGCGACTACATCCTGTTTGACTCGGCGTGGGTGGGCTATGAACAGTTCATCCCGATGATGAAGGACTGCTCGCCGCTGCTGCTGGATCTGCACGAGAACGACCCCGGCATCTTTGTCACGCAATCGGTACACAAACAGCAGGCGGGGTTTTCCCAGGCGTCGCAGATCCACAAGAAAGATCGCCATATCAAGGGCCAGGCCCGTTATTGCAGCCATGCGCAGCTGAACAACGCCTTCATGGCCCAAGCCTCCACCAGCCCGTTTTACCCGCTGTTCGCCTCACTGGATGTGAACGCGCGCATCCATTCCGGTCGCAGTGGCCTGCGCCTGTGGGAAGACTGTGTGAAGTTCGGCATCGACGCGCGCAAGTTGATTCTGGAAGCGTGCACCATGGTTCGCCCCTTCGTGCCGGACACCATTGACGGTCGCCCCTGGCAGGACCATCCCACTGAAGACATCGCCAAAGACATCCGCTTTTTCGAATTCCATCCGAAGGATCGCTGGCATGCCTTCAGCGGTTACGCCGACAAGCAATACTTCATCGACCCCTGCAAGTTGCTGTTCACCACGCCCGGCATCGACCCGGTCGATGGCAGTTACACCGACTTCGGTATCCATGCCGGCATCCTCGCCAACTTCCTGCGCGAAAATGGCATCGTTCCGGAAAAGTGCGACCTGAACTCGATTCTGTTCCTGCTCACCCCGGCCGAAGACTGGGCGAAGATGACGCATCTCGCCTCACAGATCGCGCGCTTTGAACGCTTCATCAGTGATGACGCGCCGATGAGCCGGGTGTTGCCAGCCATCTATGCGCAGCACGAGGAGCGCTATCGCAACTACACCATTCGTCAACTCTGCCAGGAGATGCACGACCTCTACCGCACCCACAACGTCCAGCAATTGCAGAAGGCAATGTTCCGCAAGGAACACTTCCCGAAAAAGGCCATGAACCCGCAAGCAGCGCAGTTCGAATTCATCCGTGGCAATGTCGAACTGGTGCCGCTGGCCGACGCGCAGGGTCGCATCGCTGCCGAAGGTGCGCTTCCCTATCCACCCGGCGTGCTCTGCCTGGTGCCCGGGGAAATATGGGGCGGTGCGGTGCTCAAGTATTTCCTGGCGCTGGAAGAAGGTATCAACTCACTGCCTGGCTTCACGCCGGAACTGCAGGGCGTGTACTTGAAACAGGAAGGTGATCGTATTCGAGCCTACGGGTACGTGATCAAGACGCGCCCACATTAAGTGACGCGCACATCATCTGTAGGAGCATGGCTTGCCCGCGATGGGGCCCTCGAGAACGCCAACAGCATCGCGAGCAAGCTTTGCTCCTACAGGGCCGGTTTGCACAGATCTCATTCAGAAAACAATTGCCCGCAACCATTGATGCGCGGGGGCGCGATGCGGCTCACATTGGGGAATCGGCCTTGGGGTGAACTTGATGGCGAGTGGATATCTGCGAGAAGCCGATTATGCTTCAAGAAACCTTGCAGCAATGCGAGGCCGTCAGCCTGTGTGCATGCTTCGCGCAATCCGTAATCCGACGACATCAGCCCCAGGGCCTGGGTGCGGCAAAAAGGTAACGAGGTACTCCGGCCTATAACAAGAACGACGGAGAAGACTCATGGCCGCAATCGACAACACTTCCACGGGCAGCGCGCCCCACCACGGGATCACCAAGGAGGAGCGCAAGGTCATCTTTGCCTCGTCCCTGGGCACCGTGTTCGAGTGGTACGACTTCTACCTTTATGGGTCTCTCGCGGCGATCATTGCCAAGCACTTCTTCGCCGGCGTCAATGAGACAACGTCCTTCATCTTCGCGCTGCTCGCGTTCGCCGCGGGCTTCGCGGTCCGTCCCTTCGGCGCCATCGTGTTTGGCCGACTGGGGGACATGATCGGACGCAAACACACCTTTCTCATCACCATCGTGATCATGGGTATCTCCACCGCCGTGGTGGGCTTTTTGCCCGGCTACGCGACCATCGGCGTGGCGGCACCGATCATCCTGATCAGCCTGCGCCTGCTGCAAGGCCTGGCCCTGGGCGGTGAGTACGGCGGCGCGGCGACCTACGTGGCCGAGCATGCGCCGAAAGGCAAACGCGGCTACTTCACCTCGTGGATTCAAACCACTGCAACCCTTGGGCTGTTCCTTTCGCTGCTGGTGATCCTCGCCTGCCGAACCATTCTCGGCACCGAAGCGTTCGAGGCCTGGGGCTGGCGGATTCCGTTCCTGCTGTCGATCCTGCTGTTGATCGTCTCGGTGTACATCCGCTTGCAACTCAGCGAGTCACCGGTGTTCTTGAGAATGAAGGAAGAAGGCAAGTCGTCCAAGGCGCCGCTGACCGAATCCTTCGCCCGCTGGGAAAACCTCAAGATCGTGATCATGGCCTTGCTCGGCGGCACTGCCGGCCAGGCCGTCGTCTGGTACACCGGGCAGTTCTACGCGCTGTTCTTCCTGTTGCAGACGCTGAAGATCGAACCGCAGACCGCCAACCTGTTGATTGCCGGCTCCCTGCTGATCGGCACACCGTTCTTCGTCATATTCGGCAGCCTGTCCGACCGCATCGGCCGCAAGGGGATCATCATGGCCGGCTGCATCCTGGCGGCAGTGACCTACTTCCCGATCTTCCATGCGTTGACCCAATACGGTAACCCCGACGTGTTCATCGCGCAGGAGAAGAACCCGGTCACGGTGGTCGCCGATCCCGGCCAGTGCTCGTTCCAGTTCGACCCGGTGGGCAAGGCCAAATTCACCAGTTCCTGCGACCTCGCCAAGACGGTGCTGGCGAAGAAGGCCATTCCCTACAAGAACGTGAAAGCCGAACCGGGCACCGTCGCGCAGGTCCGCATCGGCGACAAGGTGATCCCGAGTTTCGAGGGCACCGGCATGCCGGGTGCCGACTTCAAGGTCAAGAACGACACCTTCGCCGCCACCCTCGGCACCGCGCTCAAGGAGGCCGGCTACCCCGAGAAGGCCGACCCGGCCAAGACCAACTACCCGATGATGGTGCTGCTCCTGACCATCCTGGTGATCTACGTGACCATGGTCTACGGCCCGATCGCCGCCTGGCTGGTGGAACTTTTCCCGGCGCGCATCCGCTACACCTCGATGTCGCTGCCCTACCACATCGGCAACGGATGGTTCGGCGGCTTTCTGCCCACGGTGGCGTTCGCCATGGTCGCGGCCACGGGTGATATCTACTACGGGCTGTGGTACCCGATTGTCATCGCTGTGATGACGGCCATTCTTGGCACGTTCTTCCTGCCGGAAACCAAGGATCGGGAAATTCATCACACCTGAGGCTGGCACCCGCCCTCTCCTGCCAGGGAGAGGGCGATCCGGAAGGAAATGGGACAGATCTATTTATTCGGCTCGTCAGGAACGCAACACGCCAATCGCCCGCCGATATTTTTCAACGCGTTCCAGGTCTTCCCACGACGGTTGCGCGATTCGCGACAAGTCGCTGTTCTCTTCCAGGTCCGCCAGTTTCACCACCCGGCCTATCGGGTTCTGCGCCGCGCGCTCGACGAAGGTTTCATAGGACTCGCCCGGCACGTTGGTGACCGACTCGATGGCGGTCAGAACGGCTTCGCTGAAGCCTTCCTTGCGCAGGTCATCAAGGCTGATGCCGCAGTCCTCGACCACGTCATGCAGCACCGCGACGATGCGTTCTTCCAGCGTGTTGACCCGCAACATGACGTTCAGCGGATACGGGATGTAAGGGGTGCCGCCCTTGTCGGCCTGGCCTTCGTGCGCGGTCGGGGTGATGGCAAATAAATGCGTCTTCTTTTTTTAAAGTGACAGACCATGAGATATATCGTGGTCTGTCCCTAGTTTTCAAAAAACAGACGGCCTTAAAGGTCCGTCCGTTTTGCGGATCAATCTCTCGTAATCCTTAGGACTCCGGTAACAGACCACGATTACTATCGTGGCCTATTACCAGCTTTGGAAGTTACAACAATCTATTTGTCTCGACTTATCCTACAGTGATAACCGAGACGGTATTGGCTGGGCCATTACAAACAAATATGCGGGAACCGTCCGGACTGCTAGACAATCCGTAAGGGGTTCGAATTCCTGCAATGCTCATTCGCAGCGTAAAACTCGCGGCGTCTATGACCGCGATCGTGTCCGAATTCGATTTGGAGACAAAGACGCAGGATCCGTCTGGACTCGTAGTGATATCCGTCGCCCCCCCCCCGAGATTTAGTGTGTCAACTACCGTAAAGCTTGCTGCGTCTATGCGTGTGACTATGCTCGAAGCACCATCAGAGACAAAGACGTGACCACCGGCGCAAGTAACCCCAGCAGGACGTTCTCCAACATTATTGATGGTATTGATCACCTCTAGATCCGCCACACTTATAACTGCGACCGAGGATGAATAAGTGTTTGCGACAAACATGTGAGTGCCGTCAATACTTCTAGCGATGCCATCAGATGTGCTCCCTGGGTAAATTGTCTTGATCACTGTCCAAGTCGCGGTGTTTATAACCGTAACGTAGCTGCCGGAAAAGCCGGTTACAAAGACGAGGGTACCGTCATGACTGAATGCGGCCTTGAATGCCCCCGACACAGGAATGGTCCTGAGCCCTACTAGATTCACGGCATCTATGATTGAGACCAAACTGCTACCATAATTACAAACAACGACGAACGCGCCGTTTGGGCTACAGGCAATTCCCTGTGGGTTTGACCCGACATTAATAGTCTTAATCACCGAAAGTTTAGCGGTGTCTATAACCGAGATCGAGTTTCCATAGGCGTTACTAACAAAGACATATTGACCATTCTGACTATTGGCAAGGCGGTTTGGCATCGTAAAACCAGAAATCGTCCCAATCACCCCAACAATCGCCAGTCTCGCCGTCGCCGTTTTGCTGCGATAGGTCGCCGTCACGTTATGGCTACCCGGTGCCCCAGGGCCTTTCACTCCACTGATTGTCGCCAATCCATCCGTACCAGTCCTGAAAACTCGTGATCCACTGGCACCATCGGCATAGGTAAAACCAGCCGGCAGAACCAGCGTGATATCCGCGTTCGGAACAGGTGTCCCGCTACCGGTCTGCAAACTCAGGATGATGTCCTTGAAGGTTCCTCCTGGCTGGATGGCATAAGGTCCGTTGGTGAAGACCGGTGCGTCCGCATCCGCTTCAACGGTAAAGGTTCGTTCTGCCGATTCCACCCCACTGCCATACAGCGCCTTGGCCTTGAAACGGTGCACCGTCTCGCTCAGCCCCGACACCAGCAGCGACCAGACACCGGTACTCTTGTCCGCCGAAGCTTGACCTTTGGAGGTGGCCCCGTCGAATACTTCGACCTTCTGCCCCTTGCTCGCCGTACCACTCAGGGTGACCGCAGTCTCCACCGTGGTGTCGCCGTTGGGAATCTCCACCCCGCTTGGCGAGCCCTTGACCGAGGTGAGGGTCGGTGCCACATCCGGCACGATGGTCAAGTGGCGAACATTGGTATAGACCGTGGAGCTGTGATAGCGCGACTGGGCATACAACCGGCGAGCGCCTTGGGCCAGGGTGACCTGATGTTGCCAGTCGCCCGTGGTGGCGTGGGCGGTTGCGATCCCGTGGGACACCGCACCGGCTCCGTTGCCCTCGTAGATTTCGACACGTTGGCCATTGCTCGCCTTGCCGCTCAGGGTCAGGGTGGTGCTGATGGTGGTGTCGGCTTCCGGAATGTCCTGGCCGCCGGCGTCCGCCACTTTGTCCAGCGTCGGCTTGATGAGCGCCGTGACGTTGATCGCCCGCGCGCCCGACACTTCACCACTGCCATACTGCGCCTTGGCGGTGAAACGGTGCGCAGTCTCGCTCAGCCCCGAGACCGAGAGCGTCCAGATCCCCGTGGTCGCGTTAGCCGTGGCTTTGCCTCTGGAGGTGGCGCCGTCAAACACTTCGACTTCCAGGCCTTGGGTGGCGGTACCGCTCAGGGTCACTGCGGTTTCCACGGTATAGCCGTTGTCAGGAATCTCTTGCCCACTCGGCGAGCCCTTGACCGAATCCAATGTCGGTTTGATCAGGGCCAGTTCCCTGACCGTGTACGTGCGTATCGGAAAGGTCACCGCCGTGGCGGCGTTCGACACCTTGTCGAAGTTGACCCGGAAGGTCACCTTCAGGTCGGTGCCGTCCTTCAGCGTTTTCAGCCAGGCGTGGGGGGCCAGGGTCACCAGCTCGCCTGTTTTGTTGTGGGGCTGGCCGGTCCAGACAATCTCGTCTGTCGCGTCACCGGCGGTGTCGGTCCCGTCATAACGCAGCCAGACCCGCTGGCCCGAGAGCTGAAGCGGCCAGGCGGCGATGCGCAGGTTTTCGGTGCCGATCAGGGTGCCGATGTTGAGCTCGTTGCCCACCGCCCCTTCGATGGCCGGCATTGGCAATGCACCGTCCTGGTTGGGGATGGCCTGCACGGTGAGGTTCAGCGGTTGCGAGGGTGGATAGGCTGTGCCGTCGCGAGTCACCGTGTAGGTCACCACCACCGACTTGCCGAAGTTGAAGGCCACCACACTGGTGGGAATCGGGACCTCCAGACCAATGGTGCTGATCGGGGCTGGCGGGGTGGTGTGCGAGCCGCCGGCCGGGGTGCCGGCGGCGCCGGTCCAGGTCACGCTCAACTGGTCGGTGGGCAGCAGTTCGCCCTGAGGCACGACCACGGTCAAGCTGTCCCTGGCCGCAATCGGGTTCAGCGTGTCGCCCGGGGCTTCTTTCACGCTCGGCGGTTTTAGCGCCAGCTGCGCACGCACCCGCAGATCCCGCTTGAACGAATGCCCCAAGGTCACACCGTCGCGCGTGATGAGGTAATCAATGCTCAGGGTGCCATCCCGATTGTTCGTCACGTACTGTTTGAGCACGGTGAACTTCACCGCCTTGCCGGCCGTTTGTGAGGTCAGGTCCACATAATCGCTGGTGCCGATGGCC
>NZ_QKZG01000019.1:0-98979 GCF_003254125.1 Pseudomonas sp. 478 | reverse complement strand
TTCCCCATGTGAGAGTAGGTCATCGTCAAGATTAAATTCCGAAACCCCTATCTGCGTATGCAGGTAGGGGTTTTGTTTTGCCCGCAGGAAAGTGCCGCGGCGAAAAAGGGACAGCCCATCGGCTATCCCTGGTTCCAGCAGCATCGTTAGTGAAACTTCGGCAGAACGTATTCAGCGATCTCTTCAATAACCTCGGCAACCGGTCGTTCGCTACGACGCAGATGTAAGCCAACGTGCTGCACACCGGTGTCACGCAAAGTCTGAAGCTCATCAATCAATGCCAGCCTCCCGCAGCTGCCGCCAAAACGTACACGTCGCATCGGTGCATGAGGATTGGCCGCCAGATCCAGGTGAACGAAGCTGATGTAGGGTTTGTCGCCACCGACCTCCCGCCACAGTCCCACTCGGCGCCGATGCTCATCCGGAGTGCCGGGGTAGGCGAGCCAGCCATCCATGTGTTGTCCGATCCAAGCTGGGGATTGTTGACCAAGACCTGCAACCAGCAATGGCACCGGCTGATCTCGCTTCGGTAACAGGCGAGCACCTTCCGGCAGACGACCTTCACCTTGGCTGCGCAACAACTCGACCGTATCGCGAAAGATCTCTCCCCGCTGATCGTAGTCCACACCAAATAACGGATACTCCATAGGTCGGTCGCCACTGGCCACACCCAATAGCAGACGCCCATCACTCAGTTCATCAACACTGTTGGCTGCCTTGAGCGTTAACCAAGGTTGACGTAGCGGTAATACAACCGCCGCTGTCCCCAGCATGATGTTGTCGGTGATTCCAGCCAGGTAGCCAAGATAGGAAAAGGTTTCGAACACCTGTGCCGCATCACCAAAATCGGGATCAAAAACCGGCACATCGCGTACCCACAGAGCACTGAAACCAGCCTTGTCTGCGAGACTTGCCATAGCGGCGTGCTGCTTCAGGTCCGGAACACCAAACGGCCGCTCCTCGGCAATTCGCTGTCGCTGCCCATCGCTGGACCAATCGTTATCCAGCGGCAGTTCAAGCCCAATGGAAAATCCATTGGAACCCAGTAAACGCTGAAATCGTGGATGCATGAAGGACTCCAAAATAACCAAACGGAATGACATGCACCCAGTATCTACAGGCCCTTCTTCAAGAAAAATGCATGAATGGGAATATCAATCTTGAGCAAAACGCACGAGTTATAAAAAAACCGACCGTCGTTTTGGCCTTCAAGGACAGCCGTTAGAGGAAATCGCATTAAAGTGACCGTCCGGTTTTTGGTATGGTGCAGCTCGTTTTTTTAACGGACTGAATTCAAGTCTACGGATTGGCGCCCCCCTTTAAGTCAAAGAGCTGCTGCAGAAATGCCCCAACCGATACCCATCAAGGACCACGAAAAAGAGACGCGCCTGGTCAACAAAAGACTGATGGCTTGCGCCCTGTTCGTTGTTGCCATTACCTGCGCGCTGGTCGTGCGCATGTATGTCCTGCAGGTGGTCGAATTTGATTATCACTCGACGATCTCTGAAAACAACCGGGTCCACGTCCTGCCGATCACCCCCACGCGCGGATTGATCTACGACCGCAACGGCGTGGTTCTGGCGGACAACCGTCCCAGCTTCAACCTGACCATCACCCGCGAACGCGCCTCCGATGTTAAAGAGGAGCTGGATGAAGTTGTCAGCCTCCTGCACTTGCCGACAGAAGATCGAGCGCTGTTCGACAAGGCAATGAAGCAGACCCGACATCCATTCGTGCCGGTCACCTTGTTCTACGAGCTCAGCGAAGAACAAATCGCGGTGTTGGCGGTCAACGAGTTCCGTCTGCCAGGGATCGACGTAGAGCCGCAATTCGTTCGCCACTACCCGATGGGCGCGCACTTTGCGCATTCGATCGGCTACGTCGGCCGCATCAACGAGAAAGAATCCAAAGCTTTGGACACGGTGGAATACCGTGGCACTCAATCGATCGGCAAAACAGGCATCGAAAAATTCTACGAGTCGCAGTTGCACGGCCAAGTGGGTTACGAAGAGGTCGAAACCAACGCTCAGGGCCGGGTCCTGCGAGTGCTCAAGCACACCGATCCGATCCCAGGCAAAAACATCGTACTGAGCCTCGACGTCAAACTTCAGGAAGCCGCCGAGGAAGCCTTGGGTGATCGTCGCGGTTCGGTGGTCGCACTCGATCCGTCGACCGGCGAAGTGCTCGCGATGGTCAGCAAGCCGAGCTTCGACCCGAACCTGTTCGTTACCGGGATCAGCTTCAAGGAATACGCAGCGCTGCACGACTCGATCGACCGGCCGCTGTTCAACCGCGTACTGCGCGGCCTCTATGCACCGGGTTCAACCATCAAGCCGGAGGTGGCCATTGCCGGTCTCGACGCTGGCGTCGTTACCCCGCAGACCCGCGTCTTCGACCCCGGTTATTACCAACTCCCGGACTTCGATCACAAGTACCGCAACTGGAACCACAGCGGCGATGGCTGGGTGGACATGGACGCGGCGATCATGCGCTCCAACGACACCTACTTCTACGACCTGGCCCACAAGCTGGGCATCGACCGACTGCATGACTACATGGCCATGTTCGGCCTCGGCGAGAAAGTCTCGCTGGATATGTTCGAAGAGTCTGCGGGCCTGATGCCATCGCAAGCCTGGAAGCGCGCCACGCGCCGTCAGGCATGGTTCCCGGGTGAGACCGTGATCCTCGGCATCGGCCAGGGTTACATGCAGGTCACACCATTGCAGCTCGCCCAGGCTACTGCACTGATCGCCAACAAAGGTGTCTGGAACCGGCCGCACCTGGCCAAAACCGTGGACGGTGTTGCGCCAGTGGATGAGCATCCAATTCCAAACATCCTGTTGAAAGACCCGCGTGACTGGGAGCAGGTCAACCACGGCATGCAAATGGTGATGCACGACGCTCGCGGGATTGCGCGGGCGGCAGCGCTGGGCGCTCAGTACCGCATCGCTGGCAAGAGTGGTACGGCGCAAGTGGTGGCGATCAAGCAGGGCGAGCGCTACAACCGGGCGAAAACCCTGGAGCGTAACCGCGACAACGCCTTGTTTGTCGGTTTTGCCCCGGCCGAACATCCGAAGATTGTCATCTCGGTGATGATCGAAAACGGTGAGGCCGGCGGTCGCGTCGCCGGTCCCGTAGTGCGGCAGATCATGGATGCCTGGCTACTCGATCAGGACGGTCACTTGAAGCCGCAATACGCTACACCGAGCAAAGCACCGGGTGACCCTCACGTCTAATCTCGATCAAGGCTTCACAGCACAGGCTCACGGATACTGAGCATGTGCTGGAAGCTTTCGAGGAACACGGTTCCGGCCTGACTCATCTTCTGTTCGTGATTCCACAGCAGTGAACTGATGATGTTCGAGCTGCCCATCACTTCGACTTCAAACTCGTGTTCTCTCAGGGGAATACGATCAAGTGTGGGAGCGGGCTTGCTCGCGAAGAACGATAACGCGGTCCACCTGACGGAACACAAGCGCTGTAAGGCACTTGCCATCGCCCTGACGTTAACGTAAAGATTGCGACAGGGCGCTGATCTTGAAAAAGCGCAGGGCGGACCGATCCGGAGCGCTTGATGACGCTAATAAAAACAACTCCTCCCAAACTTCACCGCGAAGCCCGGCTGGCCCGGGAAAAACTCCATCTCGAGGGCGCAGTCCCCGATGGCGTGTTGCGGGCGGAAATCGATGCGTCGTGGCGGCGTAGCCTCAGCCATGGCGTGCATTTCAATGCCAAGCACGAGCTGGCGCTGGAATCGAGCGCGACCCTCGACGTGCTGTTGGCGAGCAATCGGCTACTGATCGACGCTGCATTGCCGGCCATCGATTACCTGGCCGAACGTCAGGGCAAGGAAGGGCTGATCATCCTCGCCAATTCCGACGCCACCATTCTCGCTGTCGAAGGCCGCGCCGATCGCCTCAAGGGCAGCGGCCTGCAAGACATCACCCTCGGCGCCTGCTGGAGCGAAGCCGCTCGCGGCACCAACGCGCTGGGCACCGCACTGGTAGAAGCCCGGCCAACGATGATCGATTGCGGCGAACATTACCTCGATCGCCTGACCGATTTCTCTTGCACCTCGGTGCCGATCCATTGCCCGCAGGGCGACATCCTCGGCGTACTCGACCTGACCCGCGAAGGCCCGCTGGGCCGCGTTCACGACAGCACCGCGTTGCTGGCCATGGCTGTCAGCCAGATCGAAAGCCGGGTGTTCAACGCCAGTTATCCGGACGAGATCGTCCTGGCTTTCCATAGCCGTCGGCAATACCTCGAATCCCCTTGGCAGGGTCTGTTGGCGGTGAGCCTTGGCGGGCAGATTCTCGCGGTCAGCGCCCAGGCCTGTCAGTTGCTCCACGCCGAGCGCTCGGCGCTGGTCGGTCGACGCTGTGAAGAGTTTCTGGGCGTCGATGGCCTGCAACTTCTGTCGCGTCTGCTTCAGGGCGGTGTCGGCAGTCTGCAAACGGCCAAAGGCGAGTTCTTCTACAAAACCCTGCGTGCGCCGCAGCGTTCGATCAACGTCAGCACGCCACCGCGCAGCCCAGCGAAAACCGCCAAAGCACAACCGGATCTCGAATCCCTGGCCGGCAGCAATGTCCGTTATGCCCGAGCCTTGCGCATGGCCCGTCAAGGCCTGGCCAATGAGCTGCCAGTGTTGCTGCTGGGTGAAACCGGCACCGGTAAGGAAGTCATCGCCCGCGCCCTGCATATGGCCGGAGCCCGTTGCGATAAGCCCTTCGTCGCGGTGAACTGCGCGGCGATCCCCGAAGGCCTGATCGAGTCGGAATTGTTCGGCTACCGCGAAGGCGCATTCACCGGCTCCCGTCGCGGCGGCATGATCGGTCGGCTGCAACAGGCCCATGGCGGCACCTTGTTTCTCGATGAAATCGGCGACATGCCGCTGGCCTTGCAGGCCCGTCTGCTGCGGGTGTTGCAGGACCGTAAAGTGGCTCCGTTGGGCGCCGGCGAAGAGCAAGACATCGACGTCGCACTGATCTGCGCCACCCACCGTGACCTTAAGCGTCTGGTGGAAGACAAACACTTTCGCGAGGACCTGTTTTATCGGGTCAATGGCATCAGCGTGATGCTCCCGGCCTTGCGCGAACGTGAGGATTTCAGCGGCCTGGTCACTCGACTGCTGGCCAAACTGGATGCGCCGACGATGGTCCTGCATGACGATTTGAACCGCTTGCTCGGCGGCTATCACTGGCCGGGCAACATTCGCCAACTGGAAATGGTCTTGCGCACGGCACTGGCCATGCGCGAGCCGGGGGACACGGTACTCACCCTCGACCACTTGCCCGACAGCATGCTCGACGAGTTGAGCGCCACCGAACGGCCTCAGGCCGGCAGCATTCGTGAAAACGAACTGGAGCTGATTCGCCAGTCCCTGGACACTCACCAGGGCAACGTCTCGGCCGCCGCCGACGCCTTGGGCATCAGCCGCGCGACCTTGTATCGCAAGCTCAAACAGTTGCGCTCGTGATGCAGCGCTTGATCGTTCGGCTGATCGACAGCCAAAACCCCGAAGCCCTGCAAGCGGCGTTGCGCTGGCTCTACAGCTTCGTACGGCCCCATCGTCTGGCGATTGCCGGGTTGCTCGGGTTATCGGTCTGCGCCTCGTTGCTGGTGTTGGTCCAGCCTTGGCTGACCAAACTACTGATCGACGATGGCCTGCTGGCGCGCAACTTTCCGATGCTGGTGCTGATCGCCGGGTTAATGATCGTGGCCGGGCTGCTCGGAACGGGGTTGTCGGGGATCAACCGTTACCTGCACACGCGACTGTCCGGGCGGATTCTGTTTGCCCTGCGCGACGACCTCTATCGACATCTGCAAACCCTCTCGCCGAGTTTCTACGGACAGCGCCGAATCGGTGACCTGATGTCGCGCCTCGATGGCGACGTTGCGGAGATCCAGCGTTTTGCCGTGGACTCGTTGTTCTCGGCGGTGTCGAGCGTGATCGGTCTGGTCTGCGCCGTGGCGATGCTGCTGACCCTGTCGTGGAAACTCTCGCTGCTGGCGCTGGTGCTGATTCCCCTCGACGTACTCTGGCTGCGCTGGATGCGGCGCAAGGTCGAGCGCGATGTGCGGCAATTGCGCGAGCGCTCGGCGGACATGTCCTCGTTCATGGTCGAGACCTTGCCGGTGATGAAATTCATCCAGTCCGCCGGCCAGCAACAGCGTGAATCGCGGCGCCTGGAGACACTGGGCCAAGGCTACATGAGCCAGTTGTTGCGCCTGCAAGTCACCGAGTTTTTCACTCAGGCGGTGCCGGGCACACTGACGTCGCTGTCCCGTGCCTGCGCGTTCCTGATCGGTGGATATTGGGTGGTGCAGGGGACCTGGCAACTGGGCGCACTGATCGCGTTTTCCACCTATCTGGGCATGGCCGTCGGACCGGTACAGAGCCTGCTTGGGCTCTATGTCGCGGTCCAGCGAATGACCGTCAGTCTCGGGCGCGTGATGGAATTGCGCGGCGAAGAACCGACCGTTCTTACACCGGTTACGCCGCGACCGATGCCGACTTCCGGCGAGCTGCGTTTCGACAACGTGCACTTCAGCCATCCCGGTCGCCCGACGACCCTGCGCGGCATCGAAGCGCGAATTCCCTACGGTTTGAAAGTCGCCCTGAGCGGCGGCTCCGGGGTCGGTAAATCGACCCTGATCGACCTGCTGCAACGGCACCACGATCCGCAGTCTGGCCGGGTGTTGCTGGGAGAGGTTGATCTGCGCGAACTGGATCTGTTCCAGCTGCGTCGGCGGATTGCGGTGGTCAGTCAGGACATCGTGCTGTTTCGCGGCAGCCTCGCCGACAACCTCGCCTATGCAATGCCGGACGCCAGCCGTGAAGCGATTGTCGAAGTGGCGCGGCTGGCGCAACTCGACAGCCTGATCGCATCGTTGCCCGAAGGCCTCGACAGCCCGTTGGGTGAACGCGGTCAGCAGTTGTCCGGCGGGCAGAAACAGCGCATCGCCATCGCCCGGGCGCTGTTGCAGGACCCATTGATTCTGGTGCTGGACGAAGCGACTTCGGCGGTGGATGAAGCCACCGAGCGCGAAGTCATCGAAGCTATCGATCGACTGTTTGCCGGGCGTACGCGGATCCTCATCAGCCACCGTCCTTCAACCTTGGCCGATGCCGATTTGCGCTTTGAATTGCTCGACGGCGTACTCACTTCAAAAACGGTGCTGCATGAAGCCTGAGCTGCGGATTGGCGTGGTGGACAGTGGTCACTCGGCGGCACAGCGGGTGCAAGTGGTCGCCGGGCGGCGCTTCTCGTTGCTGGCGGATGGATTGGCCGAAAGCGACTTGCGCGACGATCCGTTGGGTCACGGCAGCGCGGTGATCGAGGCCATCGGTCGACGGGCGCCGTCGGCGGTATTTTGCGTGGCTCAGGTGTTCGACCAGCGCGGCGTCACCAGCGCGTTGCAGATCGCTACGGCGATTGACTGGCTGGTGGCGCAGGACGTTCGGCTGATCAATTTGAGCCTCGGGCTGCGTCAGGATCGCAGCCTGTTGCGTGAAGCCTGCGCCGCGGCGGTGGCGCGAGGTATTTTGCTCTGTGCGTCCAGTCCGGCTCAGGGCGAGGGCGTGTTTCCGGCGAATTATCCACAGGTGCTGCGAGTCACCGGCGATGCACGTTGCGCCGAACAGGAATGGTCGTGGCTCAACAGCGCTCAAGCGGATTTCGCCGCGTGTGTGCATGGCACCTATCCGGGGCAGTCTGGTGCCAGCCTCGGCTGTGCGGCGTTGAGCGGGCATATTGCGGGTTTCCTGGTTGAACATCCTGAGGCAAGCAACGAACAAGTCATCGAGTGGTTGCGGGAAAACGCCCGCTATCGCGGCCCTGAACGGCGCTTCGGAGCATGATTTTGATTCTTGGCGCAGGGCCTGCGGGAGCGGCGGTTGCCTTGGGTTTGCGTCGGCTCGGCTATCCGGTGACGCTGGTCAGCGAGTGGCGACGATTTGCGGCGCTGGAGGGCGTTTCCATTCGGGTGCTGGAGGCCTTGCGTGGCGCCGGGCTTCATCAAGCCTTGGCGGATGCGGCGCTGCCGTCCCAAAGACAGGTGTCATGGAACGGCCAGCAGCATGCGCAGAACATCGAATTTTTACTGGATCGCCCGAGCTTTGATCGAGGCTTGCGTGAAGATTTGCGCCTGGCGGGCGTTGAGCTGATCGAAGGCCGTGTGCTGACGGTGCAGTCATCGGCTTCGGGGCATCGGATAGAGGTCGAAGGGCGCGAGGCGCTGCTGGCGGATTTTCTGGTTGAGGCGCGTGGGCGTCAGGCGCCGACGCTTGGCAAAGGCCTGCGCGGACCGGAGACGGTTAGCCTGCTCAATCGCTGGCAAGGCACGCCGGGCAGCACCGCCAGCGCGGTGGAAAGTCTTGAGGACGGCTGGGCCTGGATGGCCCGGCGAGCCGACGGTCAGTGTTATTGGCAATGGACCGTGGACGTGGCCAGTGCTGAATTGCCAGGCAAGGCGCAGTTGCTCGATTACTGTCGTCAACGACGCCAAGGTTCGGCGTTGGCCCGGGCGTTTTTCGGTGTCGAGCCTGAGGTCGATCTACAGCTGCATGCCCGTAGTAGCACGGCGATTCTGTGCCCGCAGGTGTGTGGCGATCACTGGATTCGGGTAGGCGATGCGGCGATGGCGGTGGATCCGCTGTCGGGCAATGGGATTTTTCAGTCCTTGTCCTCGGCGTTACAGGCGCCAACGGTGATCAACACGTTGTTGCGTAAACCCGAGCGAGCGGCGTTGGCTCAGCGCTTTCATCAGCAACGGGTGGAGCAGTTGTTTTTGCGTTTTGCGCGGATCGGGCGGGATTTTTATGCCGATGAGCAGCGTTGGATGCAGCAGCCATTCTGGCTTGCACGGCGGCAGTGGCCGGATGCTGAAGTGGCGCATGCCGAGGCGGATTTTTCCTCACTGAGGATTGAGCGTGCGCCGGTGTTGAAAGATGGTTTTGTGGATGAAGCCGAGGTGGTGATTACGGCGGATCAGCCGCTGGGGATCTGGCATGTGCAAGGGGTTGAATTGGCGCCGTTGGTGCGGCGGTTGCGGACCGAACCGGCCGAGCAGGTGTTGGCCGGGTTGACGGTGGAGCAGGGAAGGGTGGTCCGCAGTTGGTTACTGTCGCAAGGCTTCAAACCCTGAGATTGGGGCGACGGGGCTGGCCCCTTCGCGAGCAAGCCCGCTCCCACAGTGATTGGTGTGTGCCGCAGATGGTAGCTTCACAATAAAACCCTGTGGGAGCGGGCTTGCCCGCGAAGGCGGCCTGGAGGGCGCCGCAATTACAACTTGATCAACACCGATTTCAACTCGGTGTAATGCTCAATCGCCGCATACCCCATCTCGCGCCCCACCCCGGACATCTTGTACCCACCAAACGGTAACGCCGGGTCCAGCGCGCTGTGGCAATTGACCCACACCGAACCGGACTTGATCCGCGGAATCATCCGGTGCACCGCCGCCAGATCGTTCGACCAGATACTCGCCCCAAGCCCATACGGACTGTCATTGGCCATGCGCAACGCATCGGCTTCATCATCGAACGGAATCGCCACCAGCACCGGCCCGAAGATCTCTTCCTGCACCAACGAGTGCTTCTGATCGACATTCACAATCACCGTCGGTTTAACGAAGAACCCCGGCCCGAACTGCTCACCACCACAGGCGATCGTCGCGCCACTTTCCCGGCCCTTTTCGATGTACCCGTAAACCCGCTCCTGCTGACGCGCGGAGATCAGCGGGCCCATTTCCACTGTTGGGTCCAGGCCATTACCCAGTTTCATGGCATTGGCGATGTCGGCGATGTCCGCCACCACATTGTCGAAATGCTTACGCTGCACATACAGCCTGGAGCCTGCGCAGCACACCTGGCCCTGATTGAAGAAAATCGCGCTGGCGGCACCGGCAGCGGCGGACTTCAGGTCGGCGTCGGCCATGACGATGGTTGGCGATTTGCCGCCCAGTTCCAGGGTCACCCGGGTCATGGAATCCATGGCGATCTTGCCGATCTGCTTGCCCACGGCGGTGGAGCCGGTGAAGGTCAGCTTATCCACCAGCGGATTGTGGGTCAGGGCGGAACCGGCAGTGATGCCGGTGCCGGTGACCACGTTGAATACGCCTTCGGGATAACCGGCTTCCAGCACCAGTTCGGCGAGTTTCAACGCGGTCAGCGGGGTTTCGTCGGCGGGTTTGAGCACCACGGTGCAACCGGTGGCCAGGGCCGGGCCGAGTTTCCAGCAGGCCAGCAGCAGCGGGAAGTTCCAGGCGACGATGGCGCCGACCACGCCCACCGCTTCACGGCGAATGAAACTGTGGAATTGATCGTTGGGCATCAACGGCAACGACACTTCAACGCTGGAACCTTCGATCTTGGTCGCCCAACCGGCCATGTAGCGCAGGAAGTCGATGGACAGTTGCACGTCCATCACCTGGGCCACCGCCGCACTTTTGCCGTTGTTCAGGCATTCCAGTTGCGCCAGCAGTTCGGCGTCGCGTTCCATCAGGTCGGCGAGTTTCCACAGCAGGTTCTGCCGCTCCCGAGGTCGGGTGCGGGTCCAGGCCGAATCATCGAAGGCCTGACGGGCGGCGAGCACGGCGCGGTCGACGTCCTCAGGCGTGGCCCGTGGCACGACGCACAGCACTTCGCCGGTGGCCGGGTTGTGCAGGGACATGGTCTGGCCGTCGGCGGCCTCGACCCAGTCGCCGCCGATGAGCATGCGTGGGGCGCGCTGGATGAACGCCGAGGTGGCAGGAAGCAGATAAGGGAGCGACATGGCGAGGCCTCTTGTTGTTCGTGAGAACAGGGCTTTCGCAATGGCTGTGCCAAGTGCCCGCAAAGGCAGGACCGCCCTTGGTCGGCGGGGTTTTGGGGCACTCAAGGGAATCGCTGGTGCTGTGAGAATGTTGCAAATTGCGACAGCTATGAGACGACGAGCAACCGGGTTGCGACCTTGAGGTACCCATTATTGAGGGCTAGACTTTTCTGGATCGGTGGGTGAAGTGACGGACCGTTCATCCGGCAATACATCTGGCGTGAGGGAGGTAACGATGTTCCTTTCAACCCTGGAAATTCAAAACATCATTGAACACAGTTTTCTGCCGTCCGTGTGTACCTGCACCATGGCGGCGGACCAGTCCCTGACGATTCGGGTCTGCGACTGCATGACCGGCAAAGTGGATATAGTGGCCACCCACGTTCCCCTCTGGACACTGGACAGTCCCCATGCGATCGCGTCGCTGGTGGCGGACATGCAGCACGAGATCGATGTACACAAAAGCGTTCCCCCCACCTATGACATCTGAACCGGCGTCACGCCGCACCGTTGGAAGACGGTGCGGCCCGCGCCGATTGTTCAGGCTGCTGAAAACTTCCGGGTAATTTCCTCGAACGTGTCGCCATCCACGGCAGCCAACAGCTTTCGGTCGTCCTTGAGCGTCGCCAGAAAGGTCACTTCGGTTTCCTTGCCGGCCAGCATGAATCCGGCAATTGCACCGATGGGCCCCAACAGCATGGCCCCGGCCACGCCAAAGCCGATGGCATCCTTGATGTTGTTGATCGAATCCTCGTTGGCCACTTCCATGCTCTTGAACGATGAGAGCGGGAGGGTAATGCCGGGCCATGGGTGAAGCGACGTCCTGAGGGTGAAAACGCCGTCTCTGTACTCTCCATCACCCTGCAGAAAGTCCCCCGCCAGGACAGTGATGCTTGCCATGTTTTTATCCCCTGGTGGCAATCGGTGAACGACCATTTCGCGCTTGCAGGGGAGCGACGTCAATCGTCGGCCGATGAGCTGTTCCGGTCAGGCCATCTATGCTTGTCTCAGACTGCAACACCTGTCGCGATATTAGACGCAGGTGATCTCGTTCAGCGCTGTCGCAACGTATTGATTTTCTCGTAACTCCTTGATTCAAAAGCTAATCGGCAAGCTGGCACGCTCCGTGTATTGCTCATTGCAGACGTTTCTCTTGCCTCCGTCAGCGGTGCGCCGCCGACGGCAGAAACCATAAAAACGATAAGCCACAAAAATAAGAAAGCACCGTGCGAGGTTCGACGTTGATGAAGAGAAAACTCCGATCAGGCCTGAGTGCCAGTCTGCTGGCCGTGGCCGCTTGTGTGGCGCTGCATTCGCCTTACAGCCTGGCAGCCCGCGACGCTCAGACCATCCTCAAGGAAACCTGTCAGGGCTGTCATACCCCTGAAGCCGATAACGCCCTGAGCCGCATCAGTCACCAGCGTAAAACGCCGGAAGGCTGGCTGATGAGCATCGCCCGCATGCAAACCATGCACGGTTTGCAGATCAGCGATGACGACCGCCGCACCCTGGTCAAATACCTGGCCGACACCCAGGGCCTGGCCCCAAGCGAGACCGATGGCGTGCGTTATGCGCTGGAGCGTCGACTCAATACCGTCGAGAAGTTCGACGACCAGACCAGCCAGATGTGCGGCCGCTGCCACTCCGGTGCGCGGGTCGCGCTGCAACGACGCCCGGCCCAGGAATGGGAGCGTCTGGTGAACTTCCACCTCGGCCAATGGCCGTCCCTGGAATACCAGGCGCTGGCTCGCGACCGCGACTGGTTCGACCTTGCTCGAAAAGACATGGTGCCGCTGCTGGCCAAACGTTATCCGCTGGACAACCCGGCCTGGAAAAAATGGCTGAGCAGCGCGCCAAAAGCCGAAGCGCTGGTGGGTGACTGGAGCTTCAGCGGCCACTTGCCGGGCAAGGGTGAATTGGCCGGCGTGATGAGCGTCACGGCCGATGGCAGCGACACGTTCAAGGTCAGCGTCAAAGGCCAATACGCCGACGGCAGCCCATTCAATGGCGACGGCAGTGCGATTCTCTACACCGGCTACGAATGGCGCGGCAACGTGACCATCGACGGCGTGACCATGCGCCAGGTGTTCGCCGCCCAAGGCAATGCCATGCAGGGCCGGATGTTCGAGGCCGAGCACGATGAGCGGGGCCTGGACTTCGTCGCTGCCAAGCAAGGCAGCAGCCGTTTGCTGGCGGTGCAGCCGGGTTATCTGAAGGCTGGCGCTGAAACTGAAGTGACCCTTGTCGGCAGCGGTCTCACCGGCAAACCGAACTTCGGCAAAGGCGTGGAAGTGGTCGAAGTCATCGAGCAGAGCCCGGAGCGCATCAAGGTCAAACTCAAGGCCGCCGCCAATGCCCAACCGGGTCTGCGCAATGTCACCGTCGGCACGCTGAAAGGCCCGACCCTGTCGGTCTACAGCAAAATCGCCGAAGTCAAAGTCGTGCCCGAGTTCTCGGTGGCGCGGATCGGCGAGGGCGGTGGTTCGACGCCGAAAGTCCAGGGCCGCTTTGATGCCGAAGCCTGGGGCAAGGGCACCGACGGCAAGCCGTATCGCATCGGCGTGTTCCCGGCGCAGTGGTCGGTCGAAGCGTTCGACGACCGCGCCAAGGAAGACGAGGACGTCAAGTTCGCCGGCACCATGCAGGCTGACAGCGGCGTGTTCACACCGGGCGATGCCGGGCCAAACCCGCAGCGCAAAATGTCCACCAACAATGCCGGCAACCTCAAGGTGATCGCCGCCGTCGACGATGCAGGGAAATCCCTGAGCGGCGAAGGCCACATGATCGTCACCGTGCAACGCTGGAACAATCCACCCATTCCATGAGTTGGCTGATTTGTAGGGTTTCAGACACTTTTTTGGAATGACCGCAGGCCCCGTAGAACGGGGTTTGCACAGGAGGTTGCAATGGGCGCTATTTTGAATCTGGTCGAGCGGAATCTGCACGAAGTGCACGTCGATGCCGACCGCATGCTGTTTCACATCCCCAGCAGTTCGCTGTTCGCCAGCGATGAGCTGACCGGCACCATCATCGATACCTTGCGCGGTCCCGGTTGTTCATCTGAGGACCTGATCCAGCGCTTGGCCGCGCGCTTCAACGGTGAAGAAATCACCGAGACCCTGCGCGAGCTGATGGCCCTGGAGCTGGTCAGCGACGGTTCGCCGCTGACCCCGGACATCGGCACCAAACGCGTCGAGCGCACGGCGATCAATACCGTGGTGCTCAACGTCAACACCGGCTGCAATCTGAGCTGCACCTACTGCTACAAGGAAGACCTGGACAAGCCATCGGCCGGCAAGAAAATGGACGTCGAAACGGCGGTCGCCTCGGTGGAAATGCTGCTGCGTGAATCGCCGGACGAGGAGCGTTTCACCGTGGTGTTTTTCGGCGGTGAGCCGCTGAGCAATCGCAAGCTGATCGAGTACATGGTCGATTATTGCGAGAAGCGTTTCCGCGAGGCCGGCAAGTTCGTCGAGTTCGTCATGACCACCAACGCGACGCTGCTCACCGAAGAGACCGTGGACTACCTCAACGCCCACCGTTTTGGCCTGTCAGTCAGTATCGACGGACCGAAAACCGTGCACGACCGCAACCGCATTACCGTGGGCGGGCAGGGCACGTACGACGTGGTGCGGCGCAAGGCTGAAATGCTGCTGTCGCGCTACAACAGTCGTCCGGTCGGTGCCCGCGTGACCCTGACCACCGGCGTTACCGACGTCGAAACCATCTGGGATCACCTGTTCAACGAACTGGGTTTTGCCGAAGTCGGCTTTGCCCCGGTGACCTCCGGTGACATCAGCACCTTCAACCTGTCCAGCGATGAGCTGATCGAAGTCTTCGCCAACATGAAGAAACTCGGCCGACGTTATCTGGAAGCGGCGCTGGAACACCGCAATATCGGTTTCTCCAATTTGCACCAGCTGATCACCGACATCCACGAAGGCCACAAAAAAGCTCTGCCCTGCGGCGCGGGCCTGAAGATGCTGGCGGTGGATCACAAGGGCGAATTGAATCTGTGCCACCGCTTTACCGGCTCGAGCCTGCCGACGTTCGGCAACGTCCACAGCGGTGTGAAGCAGGTGGAGTTGAACGACTTCCTGTCCCAACGCCTGGACCGTACCAACACCGGTTGCGAGGACTGCCAGATCCGCAACCTCTGCTCCGGCGGCTGCTATCACGAGAGCTACGCCCGTTACGGCGACCCGACCCACCCGACCTATCACTACTGCGAACTGATGCGTGACTGGGTCGACTTCGGCATCGAGGTCTACACCCGGATCATGGCCCACAACCCTGCGTTTATCAGCAGCTACATCACTCCGCGCAAGGCTCACTGATATGAAACATCTCAAGGCAATTAATAATAAAGCGCTGAAACTCGATGAGGCCGCGGCCGAAAACCGCATCGAAGAGGTGGTGGCGATGAGTTCCGTCGCCGGCTGCGCCTCGACCACCGACCCGGGTTGGGAAATCGACGCCTTTGGCGGTGTGTCGTCGCTGTGCCAGCCGATGGAAGCCGACCTTTACGGTTGTTCCGACCCTTGCTGGTGGCCGGCCCAGGTGCCCGACATGATGAGCACTTACCCGGACTGGAACAAGGATGCCCAGGCGTCCAATGAAAACTGGCGCAACCTCGGGACTGTCTTTCCAAAAGACAAGTAATCGGACAGAGAAGGATTCCAGCATGCGTAATATCAAAGCCTGCGGCCTGGCCGCATTCGCCGTCCTGAGTACCTGTTCGCTCACTGTTCTGGCCGACGAAAACACTGCACTGCAAGACGGTCACGAGTACATGTTGACCACCAATTACCCGAACAACCTGCACGTCATCGACCTGGCCACCGACACCTTGTTCAAGACCTGCAAGATGCCGGATGCCTTCGGTCCCGGCACCGTTCAGTTGTCGCCGGACCGTAAGACCGCCTATGTGCTGAACAATCACTACGCGGATGTCTACGGCGTTGAAATCGACAGCTGCAAGCAGGTGTTTCACGCCAGCATCACTCAGAAACCGGGGGAGAAAGCGAGGTCCATGTTCGCCTTCACCCTCAGCCACGACGGCAAGGAATTGTTCACCATTGCCAACCCGACGTTGATGCTCAATGACCGCTATGAAGTGCAGCAACCACGGCTCGATGTGTACGCCACCGACGCCGGTATGGACGCCAAACCCGTGCGCAGTTTCCCGGCGCCTCGGCAGCTGACGATCATGCAGAGTGGTGACGACGGCACGCTGTACGTGGCCGGGGCGGACGTCTACAAGGTTGATGTGAAAACCGGCAAGTTCGACGTGCTAATCCCCAGCCGCCACTGGAAACGCCCGAACTACAGCGCGCCGGACGTGCTCTACGTGTGGAACCAGCAGACTTATCGCCATGACTTCTCGCTGCTCTACACCGCCGCGAAATTCAAGGACAAGAAGCAGGACCCGTTGACCGCCGAGTACCTTTACGGGCTGTTCAGCATCGACCTGAAAACCGGCAAGACCGAAACCACCGACTTCGGCCCTCTGACGGAAATCTACTTCAGCGGCATGCGCTCGCCGAAGGATCCGAACCTGATGTTCGGCGTGCTCAACCGTTTGGCGAAGTACGACATCAAGGAGAAGAAAATGCTCCAGGCAGCGACGCTGGATCATTCCTACTACTGCATTTCGTTCAACAAGGACGGCAGCAAGATTTATCTGGCGGGGACGTTTAACGATGTGGCGATTTTTGATCCCGAGAGCATGAAGCAGATTGGCAATATCAAGTTGCCGGGTGGGGATATGGCGATCACGACTGCGCAGATATTTGTCCGATAACCTCGGTGCTTGAACTGGCGCCTTCGCGGGCAAGCCCGCTCCCACATGGGTCTATGTTGAACACAAACCTTGTGTACGACGCAGATCCACTGTGGGAGCGGGCTTGCCCGCGAAGAGGCCCTCAAAGGCACCCAAGCATCAAGCCCCAGGCACCGGACAACTCAAATCCCCCTCCTGACACTTCAAGTAGTTCTTGAAAGTCTCCACCCGCGCCTTGGTCAACTCAGTGACACAGTTGCTATAGATCAGCGGATACACACTCCCGCCTTCCACCCCGGCGCTCGAGAACTTGCACTCGGCATCCCGAAACGCAATCCACGAACGCTGCGCCCCGATCAGCAGCTTTTTGCTGTCGGGGTTGCTCTTCAAACGTTCATTGATCTGCTGGTAAAGCGTATTCAACTCCTTGTCCGCCGTCTTGTGCTGCTGCGCCGCGCACTCATTCATCGTCGCCTGATCGGCGGCGTTGTCGCAGTCCGCAGCATAAGCGGCGGTGGCGAACAGCAGAGGCGTCAGTGCCAGAAGAAAGCGTGGGTGCATGGGGATTCTCGCTGTGACAGGAAAGTTGGGATGCAGTTTAGTGCTGTATTCGACCCTTTATGTTTGCCATTCAGGGCATTTTTTAATCGATTCATAAGCAAGCCACGGCACGTCATGTGTCGTCCAGATATGCGCCTGAGGCGTCATTTGCGGGTCATCGTCCAGTGTCGCCACACGAACAATGACGTGGGGTTGGGCCAAGCGTTCAGCCATCAAGTGTGAACCGCAGACTGAACAGAAATGCCGAAGTTTGCCCGGTGACGATTCGTAACTGCTCAGGCGGTCCTGGCCTTTGGTCCAGCGAAAATGTTCGCGCATGACCCCGGCTGTCGAGGCGAATGCCGCCGCGTGTGCCTTGCGACAGGTTTGGCAGTGGCAATGACTGATGGGCATGTCGAGGCTATCGAGTTCGTATTCGATGGCTTTGCACAAGCAGCTGCCATACAGGCTATTCATCGCGTGCTCCTGATTGCGTGAGGGTGAAGCTGCATGAATCGTCCTTGTCTGAGTCAACTTCGTCCTGAACGTTAGCAGTTTCGGGCGCTGAGTTTCGTCTTCAAGCCAGAACTTACACCTTGAAATGCAGCCGAATATTTCAGGTAGGGTTGATTGCGATACCCAATTGATACAACTTTAGGGTTGGTCTTGTGGTCTTACAGGCCTACTGTTCAGTACAGGAGGTGACTTATGAATCCAGCATCAGATCGCATTGAAAGAAAGATCCTGCTCAAAACGCCACGCTCGCAGGTCTGGCGCGTGCTGGCCAATGCCGAAGCCTTTGGACAGTGGTTTGGTGTGGCGCTGGAAGGCAAGCGTTTTGTCGCCGGTGAGTGGACCCAGGGGCAGATTACGTACCCGGGTTATGAGCACTTGCTGTGGAACGTACTGGTGGAGCGGGTCGAGCCGGAACGGGTGTTTTCGTTTCGCTGGCATCCGTACGCGATCGAGCCCGATATCGATTACTCCCAGGAACCCACCACACTGGTGAAGTTCGAGCTCGAAGACATGGATGAAGGCACGTTACTCAAGGTCACCGAGTCCGGTTTCGATCACATCCCTCAGACGCGCCGGCTCAAGGCGTTCCGCATGGACAGTCGCGGCTGGGATGAGCAGATGAGCAATATCGAAGAATTTCTCAAGGTCAGTGCCAAGCAACGCGAGCGCCAGGAAGAGTGATCGCGGCATGAACTCGCGGCTTCAATGCTTGAAACCTTACCCGTCTAAGGGTTTTCGGAAGGGCGGCTATAGCGAATGTCCTACACGCGATAGTAGCTATGTCGTCTATTGCACATTGGATCCGAAGCGTAATCTAGCCTCATCAACCGAAACACAGGAAGTGTTCGGGATCACGGATGATCGACCATAAGCAAGGAATCGCTGCCGACAGGGAGTCGTAATGGTCTTGGGAAAAACCCGCTTCGGCGGGTTTTTTTTCGCCTGCCGAAAAGGCCTTGGCCGTTGCTACAGGAGAGGGCTTCAAGGCTGAAATGGTCAATGGCTTACACCCACAGGTGGGTATGTCCTCTGTTTACCCTTAAGCGATGTGTTTATTCTGGATCCATCAACTGAGTCGCAGGAAGCGCTCAGGATCAAGGATGATCGACCATTGGCCAGGATGGCTGCCGACAGGATGTCGAAATGGTCTTGAGAAACCCGCTTAGGCGGGTTTTTTTATGGGCGATGGAAAATCCTCGGTGCATCATTTTGGCCGGGTGAACGGCAGCCAGGCATTGGCTGCCGGTCGGGATGGATCAGCGTGCTGACAACCGATCGAGTTTCGCCGCTGCACGCTCAGTGATTTGCGAGCGCAGTTTCAACGACGCAGCGGCGCGTTCACGGGCTTCCTCCAGCACGCTGACCGGAGCCGTTTCAGGGCTGCCCGAGGTAAACGGCGGAGCCGGGGCGTATTCGAGCTGCAACTGCACCAGCTCTGCCGTGTCCTTATCGAACAACTCCGCGGCCAGGGTCAGGGCAAAATCGATGCCCGCGGTGATCCCGCCACCGGTCAGAAGATTGCCGTCGCGCACCACTCGATCCTTCACCGGGATCGCTCCCAAAGGCGCCAACAATTCGTGATAGGCCCAGTGAGTGGTGGCGCGTTTGCCTTTCAACAGACCCGCCGCACCGAGCACCAGCGCACCGGTACACACCGATGTCACGTAACGCGCGGTGGCCGCCTGCGTCTTGATGAAGGCCAGCGTCTGTTCATCCTCCATCAATGGCCCGACGCCACCGCCGCCGGGAATGCAGATCACATCCAGCTTCGGGCAATCGTCGAACGTGGTGGTCGGTTTCAGCACCAGGCCGGTGCTCGCGGTGACGGGCATCAGGTCCTTCCAGATCAAATGCACCTTCACGTCCGGCAGCGAGGCCAGTACGTCGTAAGGGCCGGTGAGGTCCAGTTGCTGAACCTGTGGAAACAACAGAAAACCGATCTGCAACGTCATGGCATTTTTCTCATGAAGTGGGTGGACGACTTCACTTTAGGCTCGTAGGATTTGGCGTATACGCCAATAACCCCACGAATTACGCCAATCATGCCGAAAACCATTCACGTGCTCGCCTTTGCCAATGTGCAATTGCTCGACGTCACCGGGCCGTTGCAGGTGTTCGCATCTGCCAACGATATTTCCCGCCAGCAAGGTTTTCCGCCACCTTATGCGCCGTCGGTGATTGCCAGCGGCGGCGGGGCGGTGATGTCGTCGGCGGGGTTGGCGCTGTTGGCCGAGCCGTTGCCCGAAGAGGCCAGTGACACGTTGATCATTGCCGGTGGCTGGGGCGTTTACGATGCGGCGCAAGACGAACCGCTGGTGGCGTGGGTACGTGAACACGCGACGGGGTGTCGGCGGGTATCGTCGGTGTGCACCGGGGCATTTTTGCTGGCGGCCAGCGGCTGGCTCGATGGCCGGCGGGTGGTCACTCATTGGACCCGTTGCGAGCAGTTGGCGCAGCAGCATCCGCGGCTGCAGGTTGAACCCAATCCGATTTTCATCAATGACGGTCCGGTCTGGACCTCGGCCGGGGTCACTGCCGGTATCGATCTGGCGCTGGCCATGGTGGAAGAGGATCTCGGCCGCACGATGGCCCTGGAAGTCGCCCGGCAACTGGTGGTGTTCCTGAAACGTCCCGGCGGCCAGTCGCAGTTCAGCGTCACCCTCTCTTTGCAAAAGGAAGGCAACCGTTTCGACGAACTTCATGCCTGGATCAGCGAAAACCTCACCAAGGATTTGGGCATCCCGACCCTGGCCTTGCAGGCCGGCATGAGCGAACGCAGCTTCGTCCGCCATTACCGCGCCGACACCGGCCAGACTCCGGCCCGGGCCATCGAACTGATTCGGGTCGAGACCGCCCGACGTTTGCTCAGCGATACCGGCGTACCGATCAAACGGGTGGCGGTGCAATGCGGATTCGGCAGCGAAGAGACGCTTCGACGCAGTTTTCTGCGGGCCATGGGCGTGACTCCGCAGGCCTATCGAGAACGTTTCAGCGTCAGCCCTCCAGCAGATCCGGTAACGCTCTGACCGTTGCCTCGGGCGCTTCTTCGGGAATGTTATGCCTGACCCCGCCGGTGAAGTGGGCGATGCCTTCGCCTGTTTTTCCTAGGCTTCAATTTCCGCCACCTGATTGAAGTACTTCGACCGGTCCGGCGTAAACGTCACCACCATGTTGGTTCGCGAACAGGTCAATGCCCGTTCTTCACTCAAATCGATATCCAGATCTTCCCCGCGCAACCCTTGCCACTGGGCGAGGTACTTGAGGGATCCGTATTTTTCGAGTTTTTTCAGGCTGCGGCTGACGCCACCTTTCCAGCCCAGCACCGGCAGTTCGCCGGCAAGGCAGCGTTGGACGAGTTCGGGGAAACGGGCGGCGCGTTGGCGGCCGATTTCCCAGCATTTGATCAGGCCCTTGTCCTGGCCTTCCCACAATTCATCGCGGTTCAGGCCTGAGCGGAGTGGGGTGTCGATGCTGCGGTGGATGCGCTGGGTCATTCGGGTTCCTTGAATTCGGGTTTTGTTGGACAGCTCCGCTGTACCCGTTGACGGTCGATGGTAGGGGGGGATGTTACGGCTGGCAACAAAGGATTTTCTGGTAGTGAACGCGGGTTTTGTTTATGAAATGTAAGGCTTTGGCCTACACAAAACCTGTGGCGCGGTCTCAAGGCTGCCAGAAACTCTTCTCCCCACTCAATTTCCGATCCAGAAAACACGCCGCACTGATCAGGGCCAAATGCGTCAGCGCTTGCGGCGTATTCCCCAGATGCCGCGCATGGCTGTCGAACTCTTCGGCGTACAACCCCAGCGGGTTCGCATACCTCAGCAACTGTTCAAATTCCAGATGCGCCTTTTCCACCCGTCCGGCGCGGGCCAGGCATTCGACGTACCAGAATGAACACGCGGCGAAGGCGCCTTCGGTGCCGTCGAGGCCATCGATCCGGGCGTCGTCATTGCGATAGCGGTAAACCATGCCGTCGCGCACCAGATTCTTTTCGATGGCGTCGAGGGTCGCGAGCCAGCGCGGGTCTTTGGCGCTGACGAAGCGCACCAGCGGCATTAGCAGCATTGAGCCATCGAGCGCGGTACCGCCGATGTACTGGACGAAGTGCCCGCATTCTTCGCTCCAGAAGTTTTCCCAGATGTCAGCGTAGATCGCTTGTCGGGTCTGGTCCCAGCGGGCGAACGGGGCGGGCAGTGAGCGTTTTGAGGCGAGGCGAATGGCTCGATCCAGTGCGACCCAGCACATCAGCCGCGAGTGCAGGAAGTGATGCTGCTCGCCGCGCATTTCCCAGATGCCGACGTCCTCTTGCTCCCAGGTTTCGCAGACCTGATCGACCACTTCCACGGTATGTTTCCAGCCTTCATGGGAGATGGCGTCGCCGTATTTGTTGACCAGGTACACCGCGTCCATCAGCTCGCCGAAGATGTCGAGTTGGATCTGGTCGTAAGCCTGATTGCCGATCCGTACCGGTGTTGCGCCGCCATGGCCGGAGAGATGCGAGAGTTCGGTTTCCGGCAGTTCCTGGCGACCATCGATGGCGTAGAGGATGTTGAGCTTCATCGATTTGCCGTGGCAATCACTGACCCGCCCGCGCAGCCAGCGCATGTAATCGTTGGCCTCCTGGACGAAGCCCAGGCGCATGAACGCGTAGACGGTGAACGAGGCATCGCGGATCCATGTGTAGCGGTAATCCCAATTGCGCTCGCCGCCAGGTGTTTCCGGCAGGCCGAAGGTCGCGGCGGCGAGGATTGCGCCGTGTTTGCGCGAGGTCAGCAACTTCAGCGCCAGGGCCGAGCGATTGACCATTTCCCGCCAGCGACCCCGGTAGTTGGATTGGCCGATCCAGTCGCGCCAGAACTTCAGGGTGCGCTCCAGAGAGATCGCGGCGGCGCCTTCCTTGAACCGTGGGTCGGCGATACCGCCGAGCAGGAACTCGGCGCTCTGGTCCTGTTCGAGGGTGAATTCGGCGACTGCCGCATGGCCGTCTATACGCAAAGCCTGATCCGAAGACAGGCGCAGGGACGGCTGATCGGCGGCTTCGAAGGTCACGTCTTCTTCATCCATGCGTGCGCGGGTCTTGGCGCGAGCGTAGTCATGACGCACGGCGCAGCGCATGTGAAACGTTGCCTGGCCGCTGACCACACGCACCCGGCGCATCAGCATCGGCGTGTCATCTTCGCTGTCGCCGATGGGCAGCAGGTCGGTGACTTCGACGACTGCGCGGTCGCTGAGCCAACGGGTTTGCAGCACATTGGTGTCGGGCAGGTAAATCTGCTCGCGGCGAGCGTCGGGTAAATCCGGGGACAGTTGGAAAATCCCGGCCTCAGGGGTGTCCAGCAGCGAGCAGAAGATTGACGGGCTGTCGAATTCCGGCCAGCAGAAAAAGTCCACGCTGCCCTTGTCGTTGACCAGTGCCACGCTGCGCATGTCGCCGATGATGCCATGGGCATCGATAGCGCTTTGTCGTTCGGGATGATGATCAGCCATTGCCGCGAAACTCCGGATAAAGGCCCAGGGTGACTTGTTGGTCGAGGGAAATCAGAGCGTTGAGTGGAGGGCCTAACTAGCTGACAGGTTTGGGGAGCCTAGAGTTCAGCGCCCAGATCAAGGCCTTCACATTCAACCAACAATTGCCTGCTTTCCCCTCAATCAAGCTTATGGCAACTTGCAGGCCCTTGTTGAGACCCGCACCTATGGCAAACCCTTACCGCGAGCTGTTCAAAGCCCCAGGCAGCAGCGCTTTTGTGCTGGCCGGGATGATCGCGCGCATGCCGATTTCCATGACCGGCATCGGCCTGATCACCATGCTCTCGCAACTGCAGGGCGGGTATGGACTGGCTGGCGCAGTGGCGGCGACGTTTGCTCTGGCCACGGCATTTTGTGCGCCGCAGGTTTCGCGGCTGGTGGACCGCTTCGGGCAGCGTCGGATCTTGCCGGTCTCGGCGCTGATCGGTGGCGGGGCGTTGTTGCTGGTGTTGCTTTGCACGCGCTTGCAGGCGCCGCAGTGGACGTTGTTTGTGTTCGCCGCGCTGGCTGGTTGCATGCCGAGCATGTCGGCGATGGTGCGAGCACGCTGGACCGAGGTGTATCGCGGCCAGCCTGAACTGCAAACCGCCTATGCGTTGGAGTCGGTGCTGGACGAGGTCTGTTTTATCGTCGGGCCGCCCCTGTCGGTGGGATTGTGCGTGGTGGCGTTCCCCGAGGCCGGGCCGTTGGCGGCGTTGTTGATGCTGGCGATCGGAGTGACGGCGTTTGTGCTGCAACGTGACACCGAGCCGGCGATTCATCCCCATGAAGACCATCATCAGGTCTCGATCATTCGTTCCAGCGAGATTCAGTTGCTGATGCTGTTGATGGTCGCCATGGGCACCATCGTCGGTGTGGTGGACGTGGTCAGCGTGGCGTTCGCCCAGCAGCAGGGCCAGCCGGCGGCGGCGAGCATTGTGTTGTCGGTGTATGCCATCGGCTCGTGCCTGGCCGGTTTGGCGTTCGGGGCGTTGCGTTCGAAACTGCCGTTGCCGCAACTGTTCCTGTACGGCGGGGTGGCGACGGCGGTGACTACGCTGCCGTTGCTGCTGGCGACGGACATTCTCGGGCTGTCGCTGGCGGTGTTCGTCGCAGGGCTGTTCTTTGCGCCGACGCTGATTGTGGCGATGGCGTTGGTGGAGCGCATCGTGCCGCCGGCCAAACTCACTGAAGGCCTGACCTGGCTGGTGACCGGGTTGAGTATCGGCGTGGCGATGGGCGCGGCCAGTTCGGGTTGGCTTATCGATGCATTTGGAGCCCAGAGCGGATTCTGGGTCGCCGTCGCCGCTGGCGCCGTGGTGCTCGGTTCCGCAGTGCAAAGTTATCGCCACTTGAAATAAAGAACGAATGTGGGAGCGGGCTTGCTCGCGAATGCGGTGTGTCAGTCAACGTTGATGTTGTTTGACCCACCGCATTCGCGAGCAAGCCCGCTCCCACATGGGATCTTCGACTAATTCAAGACCTGCCTCATCCGTTCTCTTAACAGACAACTTTCTGAGGTAAACCCGGTGACCCAGCTGACATTGCTCTGCCTGCCCTATTCGGGCGCGAGTGCCATGGTCTACAGCCGCTGGCGGCGCAAACTGCCGGAGTGGCTCAAGCTGCAACCCGTGGAGTTGCCGGGACGTGGCGCCCGGTTCGGCGAACCTTTGCACACCGACATGCGACGTCTGGCGCTGCAACTCGCGCAGGAACAAAAAGCCACGCTCAAGGCGCCGTACGCGCTGTTCGGTCACAGCCTTGGCGCGTTGCTCGCCTGTGAGATGGCCCACGCGTTTCGCTCGCTGGGCTGCCCGGAACCGGTGGCGCTGTTTGCTTCGGGAACGGCTGCACCGACACTGCGGGCTGACTACGACCGGGGTTTCGCCGAGCCCAAAACCGATGCTGAATTGATCGAGCAATTGCGCACCCTCAACGGCACCCGTGAAGAGGTGCTGGCCAACGACGAGCTGATGAGCCTGACGTTGCCAGTGCTGCGCGCGGACTTTCTATTGTGCGGACGTTTCGAACCGCAGCAGCGCCCTTTGCTCAAGTGCCCGATCCATGTGCTCGGCGGCAAGGCTGATCGCACCACCACCGAACAGTTGATCGGCTGGAGCAAGGAAACCCACGGCAGTTTCTCGGTGGACATGCTTGCGGGCGGACACTTCTTTATCCACGAGCACGAAGCCAAGGTGTTGCGGGTGATCAAGGATCAACTGGAAGTTCATCATCGGCGGCATGCCATGGCCGCCAGCGCCTGACGCAATCCCAGCCGTCACTCAATCCCTGTGGGAGCGGGCTTGCTCGCGAAGGCGATGGCACAGTCAAAAACACTGTCGCCTGACACACCGCCTTCGCGAGCAAGCCCGCTCCCACATTTGGTCTCGGTCGTATACAGATTCTGTGTTCACTGAAGATCGACTGTGGGAGCGGCCTTGCTCGCGAAGAGGCCCTGAAGAACAGCACAAATCCAGAATCCTGAACCCTTCCTGAAGAACCCCGCAATTCCCCCTCCACACGGCT
Organism: Pseudomonas sp. 478; assembly: GCF_003254125.1. NCBI lineage: Bacteria > Pseudomonadati > Pseudomonadota > Gammaproteobacteria > Pseudomonadales > Pseudomonadaceae > Pseudomonas > Pseudomonas sp. 478. The sequence goes on along the minus strand of NZ_QKZG01000019.1, from coordinate 73,293 downwards.
TTGCATCGTTTACTCTGCAGAAATCGGGGCGTAAGCTTCGCGCGTTTTCAATCAATAGCGGAGACCCACAGTGGGTACTTGTTCGAGTGACAGTAGTCGGCCGGTTTCGATAACCGGCACCTTCCCGGCAAGATAACGCGCAACCTTTTTTGCCGTTGTCTCGCCTAAAAAGCGAGCAGCGGCATCCCGATCGCGGCCAGTCCTGGTCCGTGTCCCGACGTCACTCTCATCGACGCTGAACCGTGCGTGATGTTCGACTTTGTGTCGCCATCGCGGCGTATCGACACGCCTGCTTGAAGGTTTCCCGGCTGACCCTGGGGGAACTGCCATGAACCTGACCCTGCTCAAAGAATTCTTCGCCGGATTCCTGCGCACCCGCCACATCGCCCGACACTTTCGTCGCCTGGCGCTGCTGGAAAACTTCACCGACACCGCGGTCAGCCGCGAGGTGCCGCCCACCCTGGCGCAAACCCTGGTGAGCGCCGCCAACAGCGACATCGGCCAACTGCTGAACAACCTCGGCAGCCACACTGATGGCCTGAGCGAACTCGAAGCCGATGCACTGCGCGTGCAATACGGCCTCAACGAAGTCGAGCACGAACAGCCTCTGCCCTGGTGGACCCATTTGTGGCACTGCTACAAGAACCCGTTCAACCTGCTGCTGACCTTGCTTGCGGTCATCTCCTGGCTGACCGAAGACATGAAAGCCGCCATCGTGATTTTCTCCATGGTGGTGCTCTCGACCTTGCTGCGCTTCTGGCAGGAGACCAAATCCAACCAGGCCGCCGACGCGCTCAAGGCGATGGTGAGCAACACCGCCACGGTGTTGCGTCGGGATGCGTCGCGCACCGAGCTGCCGATCAAGCAACTGGTGCCAGGCGACCTGATCGTGCTCTCGGCTGGCGACATGATTCCCGCCGATTGCCGGGTGATCGGCGCCAAGGATTTGTTCGTCAGCCAGGCCGCGATGACCGGCGAATCAATGCCGGTGGAAAAATTCCGCCGTCAGCAGAACAGTGACACCAGCAACCCGCTGGACCTCGACAACATCCTGTTCATGGGCACCAACGTGGTGTCCGGCACGGCCATGGCGGTGATCCTCACCACCGGCAATAACACCTATTTCGGTGCCTTGGCCCAGCGGGTCGGCGCTACCGATCGCGCACCCACTTCATTCCAGACGGGCGTCAACAAAGTCAGCTGGCTGCTCATCCGGTTCATGTTCGTCATGGCGCCGCTGGTGCTGTTCATCAACGGCTTCACCAAAGGTGACTGGACCCAGGCGCTGCTGTTCGCGCTGTCGATTGCCGTGGGCCTGACCCCGGAAATGCTGCCGATGATCGTCACCTCGACCCTGGCCAAGGGCGCGGTGTTCCTGTCGCGTAAGAAAGTCATCGTCAAACGCCTCGACGCGATCCAGAACTTCGGCGCGATGGACGTGCTGTGCACCGACAAGACCGGCACCTTGACTCAGGACAAGATCTTTCTGGCGCGTAACGTCGATGTGTGGGGCAACGATTCCGATGACGTATTGGAAATGGCCTACCTCAACAGCTACTACCAGACCGGCCTGAAAAACCTGCTGGACGTGGCGGTGCTCGAACACGTGGAAGTCCACCGTGAACTGAAAGTCGGCACCGCGTTTCGCAAGGTCGATGAGATCCCGTTCGACTTCACTCGCCGGCGCATGTCGGTGGTGGTCGCCGAGCGCGATCATTCGCACCTGCTGATCTGCAAGGGCGCGGTGGAAGAAGTGCTGGCGGTGTGCACGCGGGTGCGTCACGGCGAGTTAGATGAAGCACTGAGCGATGAACTGTTGGCGCGGATTCGTCAGGTCACCGAATCGTTCAACGCCGAAGGACTTCGTGTCGTTGCCGTTGCCGCACGGCCAATGAGTGAAGGGCGCGATACCTACAGCCTGGCGGATGAACAGGCGCTGACGCTGATCGGTTACGTGGCGTTTCTCGATCCACCCAAGGAAAGCACCGCGCCGGCGCTCAAGGCATTGGCCGCTCACGGCGTGGCCGTGAAAGTGCTGACCGGCGACAACGAACTGGTGACCGCGAAGATCTGCCGCGAAGTCGGCCTGGAACAACAAGGCCTGCTGATGGGCAACGACATCGAGCGCATGAGCGACGCCGAACTGGCGGTGGCGGTGGAGAGCACCAACGTCTTCGCCAAACTCACTCCGTCGCACAAGGAACGCATCGTGCGTTTGCTCAAGGGCAACGGTCATGTGGTCGGCTTCATGGGCGACGGCATCAACGACGCGCCAGCGCTGCGCACCGCCGACATCGGCATTTCGGTGGACAGCGCCGTGGACATCGCCAAGGAAGCGGCGGACATCATCCTGCTGGAGAAAAGCCTGATGGTGCTGGAGGAGGGCGTGCTGGAAGGGCGTCGGACCTTCGCCAACATGCTCAAGTACATCAAAATGACTGCCAGCTCGAACTTCGGCAACGTGTTCTCGGTGCTGGTGGCCAGTGCGTTCATCCCGTTCCTGCCGATGCTGCCGATGCACCTGCTAGTGCAGAACCTGCTCTATGACATTTCGCAGATCGCCATCCCGTTCGATAACGTCGACGAGGACATGCTGAAAACACCACAACGCTGGCAGCCAGCCGATGTCGGGCGTTTCATGCTGTTTTTCGGGCCGATCAGCTCGATCTTCGACATCACCACGTTTGCCTTGATGTGGTACGTCTTCGATGCCAATACCCCGGATCATCAAACCCTGTTCCAGTCCGGCTGGTTCGTGGTCGGGCTGCTGACCCAGACGCTGATCGTGCACATGATCCGCACGCCGAAAATCCCGTTCCTGCAAAGCCGCGCAGCGATGCCACTGATGGTGATGACTGGAATCATCATGGCCGTCGGCATCTTCCTGCCGATGGGACCGCTGGCGCACTACTTCAAATTGCAGGCGCTGCCGTCGCTGTACTTCGCGTTCCTGCCGGTGATTCTGCTGGCGTACATGGGCCTGACGCAGGCAGTGAAAGGATTTTATGTTCGCCGGTTTGGCTGGCAGTAATGCTGCCAAATGTAGGAGCAAGGCTTGCCCGCGATGAACGATGACGCGGTTTAACTGATACACCGCGTCATCGTTCATCGCGGGCAAGCCTTGCTCCTACAGAAAATCGTACTAAGGCTGAAGTGAAGCGTCCCTGTTTTTAGGAAAAGTCCTACAGAAAGCTCGATGGGTCTTCCGTAGCCTTGCGGCCTCACGAATTCGATACCCTCCTGGGGGCCCACGTTGTCGAACAAAGCCTTACGTATCCTGATCGCCGACGAGTTGCATTTTCACCGCATGAAGGTCGAGCGATTGTTCAATCAACTCGACTATTACCGGATAGCACCGGTGCACAGCCTTGAAGAGCTGTTGACTCTGGTCGAATACAGTCGCGAGCCATTTGATCTGGTGGTCATCAATGCCTCGCTGGCCGGCGGGGCGTTGAACCTGTTCGATTTTTTCCTTGATAACCAGCAGGTTCATCACGCCTTGATCTATGACGGTCAGCAGGCGCAACTGCCGCCCATTCCTGCCTGCGTTCAACAGAGGGTTGAGGTGAGCCACGCAATATTGCCTGATCTGGCGTCCATTACGCGGCTGATGGCGATCATCGACCCTTGTCTACCGTTCGTCGGTACTGTCATTTCTGTCAGGTAGTTGCGCCCGGTTTTCCATGCAAAAGTCTTTGCGCAGCCGGTGCGATCAACCGGGCCGGGCTCATTGGCATTGATTATTCAATCGTCGTTTTTGTTGCTCAGGGAGTTGCCATGAAGTCAGTGCTGATTGTGGACGATCATCCGGTGGTTCGCGCCGCAGTCAAAATCGTACTGGTGCAGGAAGGTTTCAAGCAGATATACGAAGCGGCGTGTGGTAATGAGGTTTTGCCGAAGATCCGCGAACACAAGCCTGATCTGGTGGTACTGGATTTGGTGATGCCCTCGCTCGACGGGCTGGATGTACTGGCGCGGATCAAGACCAGTGGGGTGCCCTGTCGAGTACTGGTCTTCACGTCCCAGGAACCCACGTTTTATCAGGATCGTTGCATGCATGCCGGCGCCGCAGGCTATATCGCCAAGACCAATGACTTGCAGCACTTGCACAGAGCCGTGCACGCCGTGATGGGCGGTTACACCTATTTCGCCCAGCTACCCTCAGCGTCGGTGTCGCTGAACTCGATACAACTGAGTGAAAAACAGATGATCGATAAACTCTCCGACCGGGAACTGACGATCTTTCAGCATCTGGCCCGGGGCATCAGTAACAAGGCGATCGCTGAAATCATGCACTTGAGTCACAAGACCGTCAGCACCTACAAGACCCGTCTGATTGGAAAACTCAACGTGGAATCAGCGGTGTACTTGAGGGATTTTGCCAAGCGTAATCATCTGATCTGAGTGAGCCCGATCATGCGCAATTGTTTGTGGGCTCTGTTGCTGTTCTGTGGACTGGGAGCACCGGTGACCGCGGCCGATGAGCCAACGCTTTTGCATGTGCTGGGACATTCCGCGGTGGAGGATTATCAGGTCCAGCTGGATGAAAAAGACTGGCAGTGGTTGCGTGGCAAACGCGTCTTGCGCCTCGGGGTGTCGGGGCCGGACTATCCACCGTTCGAGATCACGCGAAACGTTGATGAGCTGGAAGGCATCACCGCAGACTATGCCGCCCTGTTGGGGCAACTGCTGCACGTCAAAATCGACGTGCTTCGTTATCGCACACGCGAGGCGGCCATGGAGGCGCTCAAGCGCGATGATCTGGACCTGCTCGGTACGTCCAACAACTTTGAGGCGGCTGACCCGCAGCTGATCCGATCCAGTGCCTATGCCGAAGATCAGCCGATGCTGGTTACCCGCCTGGACGACTGGATGCCTGCCGACCTCGCGGGCAAACGCATTGCCATGGTCGATGACTATCTGCAGGCGCAGACTGTCGAAGCCTTCTATCCCGATGCGAGCTTGCAACGCTACCCCTCGGCACTCGACGCGATCGGGGCGGTGGCGTTCGGGCAGGATGATGTGTACCTCGGGGACTTCATCAGCGCCAATTACCTCATCAATAACAACTACCTCAGCAACGTACGCCTGGTGGGGCCTTCCGGCCTGGACGCCAATCCGTTCGGCTTTGCCTTCAGCCGGGGCAACCCTCGTCTGAAGAGCATTGTCGATAAGGCTCTGGCGGCAATTTCCATGGATCAGCGCACGGCCATCGAGCAGCGCTGGAGTGCCGGAAGAGCCAACATGGCGGGTCAAGAGCGAGTCCGTTTGAGCGCCAGTGAGCAACGTTGGCTGGATCAACATCCGACGGTGCAAGTGGGTGCCGTCGAGAGCTTTGCACCGCTGACTTTTTACGATGCACAGGGACAACTCAGCGGGTTGACCGCGCAATTGCTGACCCTGATCAGCCAGCGCAGCGGCTTGACCTTCAAGGTGCAGCGGGGCAACTCCCTCGATCTGCAGATCCAGCAACTCAAGGACGGCACGATCGACGTGTTACCGGTGGTCACGCCCGGTATCGAACGCGAAGCCGAACTGCGTTTCACTCGGGCCTACCTGAACAATCCGTTTGTACTGGTCAGTGCGAGCACCCCGGGAAGCCCCAGGACCCTGGATGATATGGCCGGTAAACGCCTGGCGATTTATCGCGGTCATCCGTTGCTCGGGTTCATCCGCGCTCGGGCGCCCACTGTACGTCTGGTCGAAGTGGCGAGTCCGGCGCAGGGGATGGAATGGGTGATCAAGGGCCAGGCCGACGGGGCCGTCAGCTCATTGATCGTGGCTCGGTATCTGGTCACCCGGCAATACCGCGAGCGTCTGCGGATCAGCAGCACCGTGGGGGATGAACCGGCGCGTATCGCTCTGGCCACCAGCCGTGGTGCGCTGGAGTTGCACTCGATTCTGAACAAGGCACTGCTGAGCATTTCGCCCCGGGAGATGGATGAGCTGTTAGCCCGCTGGAGCAACGATGTGGTGGTCGATGACAGCTACTGGCTGCGTCATCGCCAACGCATTCTCCAGGCGTTTGCCGCGGCGGGCGTTTTGTTGTTGCTCGCACTGGCCTGGATTGCCTGGCAGCGTCGGCAGATCACTCAACGTCAACAACTGCTCGCGCAATTGCAGGATGCCAAGAACGCCGCCGACGACGCCAACCGCGCCAAAACCACCTTTCTGGCGACCATGAGTCATGAAATCCGCACACCGATGAATGCCCTGATCGGCATGCTCGAACTGGCGCTGAAGCGAGCGCAAGAGGGCTTCACTGATCGCTCCGCCATCGAAGTGGCATCCAATGCCGCGCAGCAATTGCTGGCGCTGATCGGCGACATCCTGGACATCGCCCGCATCGAGTCCGGGCATTTGTCGCTGACCCCTGAGCGGGCCAATCTACGCACGCTGGTGGAGTCGGTATGCCGGGTTTTCGAAGGCCTGGCACGGCAGAAGAACTTGCAGTGGCGGGTCGAATTGGCCGAACACAGCGATCGTGACGTGTTAGTCGACCCCACGCGCTTCAAGCAGGTGCTGTCCAATCTGCTGAGCAACGCGATCAAGTTCACCCGTGAAGGTGAGGTGAGTCTGACACTGCGAGTGGAGCCCGGTATAGCGGGACATCTGGCAGTCAATGTGCGTATTGAGGACAGCGGCATCGGTGTCAGTGTGGTCGATCAGCAACGGCTGTTCAGCCCGTTCGTGCAGGCCGGTAACAGCCAGCAGTCAGGCCACAATGGCTCCGGTCTGGGACTGGTGATCAGCCGCACGCTGTGCGAAATGATGGGCGGCCGATTGCAGCTCGACAGCGTCCTCGGACTGGGTACGCAAGTCGACATCAGCGTTGATCTGATTGCGTTGCAACCGTTGACCTGCGGCGAGTGTGCCGATAGCGGATTGCAGGTGACCACTCGTCTGCTGACGATTCTGGTGGTCGACGATTACCCGGCCAATCGATTGTTGCTGTCGCGGCAGCTGAGTTACCTGGGGCATCAGGTGCTGGAGGCTGAGAATGGCGAGCAGGGTCTTGTGAAGTGGCGCGAGCATGAGCTCGATTTGGTCATCACCGATTGCAACATGCCGGTGGTCAATGGTTATGAGTTGGCGGGTGCGATTCGCGATGAAGAGCGCGCCAATGGTTTGCCTCCCACGCTGATTCTGGGGTTTAGCGCCAATGCGCAGCCGGAGGAAAAGATCCGTTGCCTTGAAGCGGGCATGGACGACTGTCTGTTCAAACCGATCCGGCTGGCAGATTTGAGTGCGTGGCTGGCATCCCGATTTGTGAATGAGCCGCCAGCACCGGTTGCAGAAAAATCAACGTTCGAAATCGACCTGACCGGCCTGGAGCTCTACGTCGGTGAAGACCGGACGCTGATCAATCAGTTGTTGCACGAACTGGCCGAGACCAATCGCTATGATCGCGATGATCTGCTTGCTGCGCACGTCATTGGCAATCGTCACCGGCTGCAAGACCTGGCGCACCGCATCAAAGGGGGGGCGCGGATGGTTCGTGCAAAACGTTTGATCGAGTGCTGCGAACATCTGGAACGTGCCTGCGCCGAAGGGCGCGCGGCGTTGATTGACGAGGCCGTCGATCAATTGCAACACGCCATGGCACGCCTGGATCAGAGCCTCAAGCAAGATTGACGCTTAATCCCACTGGGGCGCGATGCCCTTAGGGCTGGTCAGTCGTTGGCCACGATCCAGACCCGCAATCAGCGCCATGTCGGCATCGCTCAAGGTCAGTGTGCGGGCGTGCAGGTTGCTTTGCAGGTTGGCGCGTTTGGTCGACGAGGGGATCACTGCGTAACCCAGTTGCATGGCCCAGGCCAACGTGACGTGTGCCGGCGTCGCCTGCAGGCGATCGGCGATCTGCTGGATCACCGGGTCTTTCAGAACTTCGCCGTAAGCGAGGGTCATGTACGAGGTGATCTGGATGCCCTGGCTCTGCGCGAATTCGACGACCTTGCGGTTTTGCAGGTACGGGTGCAGTTCGATCTGGTTGGTCGCGATGTGTTCGGCACCGACCGCGGCGATCGCCTGTTTCATCAGGTCGACGGTGAAGTTGGACACGCCGATCTGCCGGGTCAGGCCCAGTTGTTTGGCTTCGAGCAGGGCGCCCATGAATTCCTCGACCGGCACTTGATCTTCCGGGGACGGCCAATGGATCAGTGTCAGGTCCAGGTAGTCGGTTTGCAGCTTTTGCAGACTTTCCTTGAGGCTGTCGATCAGGCGATCCCTGGCGAAGTTGGCCACCCAGATCTTGCTGGTGATGAACAACTCGTCACGGGCGATGCCACTGGCGGCAATGGCTTCGCCGACCTCGGCTTCGTTCTCGTAGATTTGCGCGGTATCGATGACTCGATAGCCCAGTTCCAGGCCAGTGCTCACCGAATCGATGACCACCTGGCCTTGCAAGCGAAACGTACCAAGGCCGAATGCGGGAATAGACATCAATGACTCCAGGGGTTGCAGTGGGAATGGGCACGAGTATCCCCGCCCGCCCCCATGGGAAAAACCGCTGGTGGGGCAAAGCAATGTTTACCGCAAGTCATGAATGGGGGCCGCCGGGGAATTGATGGTGTTTGGTCTGGCGCCTTCGCGAGCAAGCCCGCTCCCACATTTAACCGCATTCCCATACGACAACTCGGTCGAATGTGGGAGCGGGCTTGCTCGCGAAAGCCGCGACTCGGTTTAATGCCTTACCCCCGCGCCTCAAGAATCATGCAAGTCGTCGACCCCGTCGCATACAACCGCCCATCCACGTCATAAATCCGCCCCTCGGCCAACGCCGTCGAGCGCCCCAGATGAACAATCTTGCCCTCGGCCCGCACCGGTCCGCTGGCACCGTTCAGCGCACGAACATAGCTGATGCGCAAATCCAGCGTCGTATAACCCTGACCCTTTTTCAGCTGCGTATGAATCGCACAGCCCATGCACGAATCCAGCAACGTCGCGGCATAGCCGCCATGCACGCTGCCCAACGGGTTGTAATGCCGTGAATCCGGCGTGCCCTGAAAGATGAACATTCCGGCGGACCATTCGATCGGGATGAAGTCCATCAGCGTGCCGATGGGTGGTGAGGGCAGTTCACCGTTGCCGATGCCTTCGAAAAACTCGGCGGGTGACAGGGCGCTGACCTCGGCCATGGACAGACTGCCCGGGCCGGCGAGGCGATCGCGCATGGCCTGTTCCTGGGCGATCCATTGAGCGAGCGTGGCTTCGCGGTTCGGGCTTTGCATGGGCATGTCCTCGGGCTGGAGTAAATATGATGGCTGTAATCCCGGTGAATATTATGTCCGAAATAAAAACTCCACCAGCCCCATGTCGTTACGCGACCTGTAGCCGCTAGGCGATGTCGCTGTGGCTGAATTCCTCGCCCAGAAAGTCGATCAATGCGCGCACCGACGGCAGCAGCCCACGGCGTGACGGGAAAATCGCGTGGACGATCCCGCACTTGGGGGCCCAGCCCGGCACCAGTTCCACCAGTCGGCCCGCGGCAATGTCATCGCGCACCACCACACTGGGCAGGTGAGCGATGCCGATCCCGGCCACCACGGCATGACGCAGTGCCAACAGGTCATCGGTGACCATTCGTGGCGCATGCCGGATCACCGCGCTGGCGCCATTGGCCCCAAACAATTCCCACTGATACTCACGCTGCGCCGCGCCCCAGTGCAGGCTTGGCAACCCGCTGAGGTCGGCTGGGGAGGCCGGTGATGACAGGCACGGCACAAAGGCCGGGCTGCCCACCAGGCACTGGGTGCTGTTGCCCAGCACCTTCATCACCATGTCGGTATTTTCCAGCGGCGGAAAGCGCACCCGCAGGGCGATGTCGAACCCCTCGTGGATCAAGTCGACCCGGCGGTTGGTGCTCTCGATGAACAACTCCACCAGCGGGTACTTGAGCATGTAGCGAGTCAGCATCGGCCCGACCCAGGAGTTGAGCAGCGCGGTCGGGCAACTGATGCGCACCAGGCCCTGGGGTTCGGAGCGGTTGCGTTCGATCAGTTCGGCAGCGCTTTCCGCTTCCACGCGCATGGCCAGGCAACGCTGGTAATAGGCTTGGCCGATTTCCGTCAGTGAACAATGCCGGCTGGTGCGGTGCAGCAGGCGTACGCCGAGGCGCTCTTCGAGCTCGGCTATGCGCCGGCTCAGCTTCGACTTGGGCATGTCCAGCGCCCGACCGGCCGGGGCGAAACCGTGGTGCTCCACCACTTGGGTGAAGTAGTAGAGGGTGTTGAGGTCTTCCACCATCGTTCTCCATATAGAACGCTAAGGCTGATTTTTGCAGTCTAGTGCATCAAAGGGTTCAGTTTTAAGCTTTGTCCATCGCGTCACACACCAGATTCGGAGGCGGAATGAAAAACATCATCGGTATCTACACCAGCCCACGGACCCATTGGGTCGGCGACGGTTTTCCGGTTCGCACGCTGTTTTCCTACGACAACCTGGGCAAACACATCAGCCCATTTTTGCTGCTCGATCACGCCGGTCCCGCTGAATTCACCCCGACCACCGAGCGTCGTGGCGTTGGTCAGCATCCACACCGCGGTTTCGAAACCGTGACTATCGTTTACAAGGGCGAACTGGAGCACCGCGACTCTACCGGCAGCGGCGGCAAGATTGGGCCAGGCGACGTGCAATGGATGACCGCAGCCTCGGGGATTCTCCACGAAGAATTCCACTCCGAAGGTTTCGCCAAAACCGGCGGCACCCTGGAAATGGTGCAGCTGTGGGTCAACCTGCCGGCCAAGGACAAAATGGCCGACGCCGGTTACCAGACGATTCTCGATGGCGACATCCCGAGCATCGCGCTCAAGGACCAGGCCGGCAGCCTGCGCTTGATCGCCGGTGAGTTCGATGGACACACCGGCCCGGCGCGCACGTTTACCCCGATTGACGTTTGGGACCTGCGCCTCAACGGCGGCAAGTTGCTGACCCTGGACCTGCACGAAGGTCGTAACACGGCACTTGTAGTGTTGCGTGGCACGGTTCAGGTCAACGGTGTGGAACTGGTGCGCGAAGGGCAGTTGGCGTTGTTCGAACGCAATGGCCAGCAGCTCAGCGTGGAAGCCAATAACGACGCTGTCGTGTTGCTGCTCAGTGGCGAGCCGATCGACGAGCCAATCGTCGGTCACGGTCCGTTCGTGATGAACACCGAGCAAGAGATTCACCAGGCCTTTGCTGACTTCCAGTCAGGCCGGTTCGGTCGGATGAGCGGTTGAACTCAATGTTGTAACGCTGTGGCGTGTCGGGCGAGGGCGACTAGCCTTGCTTGGCCGCGTTTTAACGAACTATCAGGTTTCTCTCACGCCGACCCGTTCGGCATCGATAAAAAGCGAGGATTACTCCCATGACTACCTCTTACAAACGTCTCGACAAGGATAACGCCGCCGTTCTGTTGGTTGATCACCAGGCGGGTCTGCTTTCTCTGGTGCGCGACATCGAGCCGGACCGTTTCAAGAACAACGTGTTGGCCCTGGCTGACCTGGCCAAGTACTTCAAGTTGCCGACCATCCTCACCACCAGTTTCGAAACCGGTCCCAACGGCCCGCTGGTGCCCGAGCTCAAAGCGCTGTTCCCGGATGCGCCGTACATTGCCCGTCCTGGCCAGATCAATGCCTGGGACAACGAAGACTTCGTCAAGGCGATCAAGGCCACCGGCAAGAAACAACTGATCATCGCCGGCGTAGTGACCGAGGTATGCGTGGCGTTCCCGGCGCTGTCGGCACTGGCTGAAGGCTTCGAGGTGTTCGTGGTGACTGACGCTTCCGGCACCTTCAACGAACTGACCCGTCAATCGGCCTGGGACCGCATGTCGACCTCCGGCGCGCAGTTGATGACCTGGTTCGGCCTGGCCTGTGAGCTGCATCGCGACTGGCGCAATGACGTGGAAGGCTTGGCCACGTTGTTCTCCAACCACATCCCGGACTATCGCAACCTGATGACCAGCTACAACACCCTGACCAACAGCAAATAAACCTGACAACTTAGATCCCCTGTGGGAGCGAGCCTGCTCGCGATAGCGGTCTGACAGTCACCCTCAATGGTGACTGGCATGGCCTCATCGCGAGCAGGCTCGCTCCCACATTGGTTTTGCGTTAAATCCTCCTACAATGTGGCCAATCTGTGAGATCTTCGCGCCAATGGTCCTTGCTGGAGTTGCTTGATGCTGTCACTGCTTACCGATCACCCATTGATCTGCGCGATGGCTTTGATCCTTATCGATCTGGGGCTGTGGCGCCTGCTCAGTGCCAATGGCAGCAACTGGAAACTGTTGGTGCGGCTGGTGATTTTTTCGTTGTTCAGTGTCCTGCTGTTCAACGAAGGTCTGAACCCGATGGAAACGGCGCCCTGGGCCGACAACGTCCCGCTGCACCTGGCTGCCACTGGATTGCAGATCGGCTGGTGGTTGTTCGGTGCGCGTACCCTGACGGTGCTGATCGGCGCGGTGATGATGCAACGGGTCGGGCACACCGGGCGCTTGCTCCAGGATTTGCTCGGCGCGGTGATTTTCCTGATCGCGATCATCGCGGCTTTGGCGTACGTGCTCGATCTGCCGGTCAAGGGTGTGCTGGCGACTTCAGGCGCATTGGCGATCATCGTCGGCCTGGCCTTGCAAAGTACCCTCAGCGACGTGTTCTCCGGCATCGTCCTCAACACCACCAAACCCTATCAACTGGATGACTGGATTTCGATCGACGGCACCGAAGGTCGGGTCACCGATATCGACTGGCGCGCGACGCGCCTGCAAACCTCGCAAGGCAGCATGGCGGTGATTCCCAACTCGCTGGCGGCCAAGGCCAAGATCATCAACTTCAGCCGTCCCAGCGACATTTTTGGTGTCTCCATCAGCCTGCAACTGAGCCCGCACGCGCGTCCGCAAACGGTGATCGACGCGCTGGAACGGGCGATGCAAGGGTGCCGTTATCTGTTGAGCAAACCGGCGCCGTGTGTCGCGTTGAAAGGCTCCAGCGCCACCGGCGTGGAATACGAAATCAGTGGTTTCGTGGTCTCCATGGACCAGAAGCGCATGGTCCGTAATCTGCTGTTCGACCTGGCATTCCGGCACTTGCAGGCCAGCGGTGTCAGCCTGTTGTCGAACGTCGAACCCAATGCACCTGCCAACCTGTCGCGGCCACGGGCATTGCTGGATGCGTCGAACATTTTCTCGACCCTGCGTCAGGAAGAGAAAGAAACCTTCAGCCAGAACATGACCCTGCAAAACTTCCGCGCCGGTGAAATGATCCTGCCCGCGGGGGAGGTCAGCGATCATTTGTTCATCATCGAATCCGGTGTCGTGTCGGTGGAGTTAAGCCGTGGTGGGGTCAAGTTCGAGTCCGGGCGCATGGGGCCGGGTGAGGTGATCGGCGAGGGCGGTATTTTGTCCGATACGGCGCTACCGGCGGACTTCAGCGCCAAGACGTTCTGCAGCTTGTACCGGATCGAGAAGGAATACCTCAAACCGTGTCTGGATGCGCGACATGACATCAGCGAAGCGATGAAAGCGTTACTGGATTTCCGCTTGAACAAGGCGCAGACGTTGACTCAGGAAGCGCCTACGGTTGTGCAGAAGAAGGGGTTTTTGCAGTGGCTGCGCAATCGAGCGTAGGGGCTTGAAGGTCATGGGCGCGGGTGTGGCAAAGGCATTTCGGATGAGGACGACATGGGCAGGAGGTACCCCATTGGCATCCTCAACTTCCCAATAATTGGCTATTTGCTGCATCTCAGTGCGGGATTAACGTAGCTCCACACCCTTTGTGACTGGAGCCCACCATGCAACCGCGTATCGATTTCTACACCGCTTCCCCCGATGCACTCAAAGCCATGATCGCGCTGGAAACCGCTGTTTCGAAGCTGCCTCTGGAAAAAACCTTGATTGAACTGGTCAAGCTGCGCGCCTCCCAGATCAATGGCTGCGCCTTCTGTGTCGACATGCACACCGCCGATGCCCGCAAGGGCGGTGAAACCGAACGTCGGCTGTACGCGGTGTCGGTCTGGCGTGAAACGCCGTTCTTCACACCCCGCGAACGTGCGGCGCTGGCCTGGACCGAATCCTTGACGCTGCTGAGCCAGACCCACGCCCCTGACGAAGACTACGAACTAGTCTCCGCGCAATTCACCCCCAAGGAAATGGTCGACCTGACTGTGGCAATTTCCACCATCAACAGCTGGAACCGCCTGGCAGTAGGCTTCCGCAAAATGCCTCAGGAGTGACACCTGGGCTCAATGAGCATCGGCACTCGGCGCGGCCGGTGGTTGCACCTTGCGCATCAAGGGCACCATCGCCGTGGCGATGATGAAGCAGACCATGATCATCAGGAATGCATCGCCGTAGGTTTGCGTCTGCGCTTCGCGGTAGGTCAGCAGCCAGAGCTGATGCAGGCTGGCGGTGACGCCCGCGTCACCGCTTTGGCCAAGGGCGGCGAAGTTGTTGCCGACCTGGGACAGCCACTGATTCAGTGCTTCATTGGTGCTGTTGAGGTTTTCCGCCAACCGGGTGAAGTGCAGGTTGGTGCGGTCATTCAGAATGGTCGCGCACGCGGCGATACCGATGGCCCCCCCCAGGTTTCGCATCAGGTTGAATAACCCCGAAGCATGTTTGAGCCGCGCCGGTGCCAGACCACCCAAGGTCAACGTCACCGCCGGCGGTACCGCCAATTGCTGGGCAATCCCGCGCAGCGCTTGCGGCAGCATCAATTCCTTGGCCCCCCAGTCATGGGTGATCGGGCTGAAATCCCACATCGACAACGCGAACAGTCCAAGGCCGATCATCATGATCCAGCGCAGATCGATGCGGTTGGCCAGAAAGGCGTACAGCGGAATCGCCATGATCTGGAACACCCCGGTGGAGAAAACCGCCAGACCAATGTCCAGCGCGCCATAGCCACGCACCCGGCCGAGAAACAGCGGCGTCAGGTAAATGGTGGCGAACAGGCCGATGCCGGTGACGAACGAAAAGAAACAGCCAAGGGCGAAGTTGCGGTCTTTCAAGGCGCGCAAATCGACGATCGGATTGGCGACGTGCAGGGTTCTACCGATGAACGCCAGGCCGGCCAGTCCGCTGATCCATGCCGTGGTCAGAATCGTGCTGTCGCTGAACCAGTTCCAGCGTGGGCCTTCTTCGAGGGTGTATTCCAGGCAACCGAGAAACAGCGCCATGAACACCATGCTCAAGTAGTCGGCGCCTTTGAGCAGCGACAATTCCGGCTGATCGATTTTCACCAGCATCGGCACCGCCACCGCGACGAAAATCCCCGGCACCAAATTGATGTAGAACAGCCAGTGCCAAGAGGAAACATCGGTAATCCAGCCGCCGATGACCGGCCCCAGGGTCGGTGCCAACGACGCCACTGCGCCAATGGTTGCAGCCGCGATCACCCGTTGTTTGCCGGTGAAGAAAAAGAACGCGGTGGTGAACACCAGCGGGATCATCGAACCGCCGAGAAACCCTTGCAGGGCACGGAAGGCGATCATGCTCTGAATGTTCCAGGCCGCGCCACAGAGCAGGCTGGCCAGGGTAAAACCCACCGCAGAAGCGCAGAACAGCCAGCGCGTCGAGAACACTCGGGACAGCCAGCCGGACAGCGGGATCACAATGATTTCGGCGATCAGGTAACTGGTTTGCACCCACGCCGTTTCATCGGTGCCCGCCGAGAGCCCGCCGCCGATGTCGCGCAGCGAAGCGGAGACGATCTGGATATCCAGCAGCGCGATGAACATGCCGATGCACATCGTGGCGAAGGCAAACACCTTGGTCGCCGTTGCCATATCGGCGGCATTGAACGGTTGCGCGGGGGCGGCGAGGGCACGGCTCATGGCGCGCTGGCCACGGCTGGGGTTGCAGGTTCCTTGCGAGTGTCCACTTCAGCGGTGACCGACAGGCCCGGACGCAGATGGCCGAGCACACCATCGGCCGGATCAAGCACGATGCGCACCGGCACCCGCTGAACGATTTTGGTGAAGTTGCCGGTGGCGTTTTCCGGCGGCAGCACACTGAACTGCGAACCACTGGCCGGCGCGAGGCTGTCCAGATGACCATGGAATTCCTGCCCCGAAAGCACGTCGGCATGAATGATCACCCGTTGCCCCGGTGTCATTCGTGATAGCTGATCTTCCTTGAAGTTGGCATCAACCCACAGCCCGCTGGCCGGTACCACTGACAGCAATTGCGAACCGGCCTGGGCATAAGCGCCGACCCGCGCCCGGCGATTGCCGATCACGCCGTCCACCGGGGCCTTCAGTTCGGTGTAACCCACATTCAGCTGCGCCAGATCACGTTCGGCACGGGCCTGCATCAGCGCGGCGCGGGCTTGTTGTTTCTGGGTTGCGATCACATTCAACTGACGTTGTGCGGCGAGCAATTCAGCCTGAGCCCGGGCGCTGAGGGCTTGGGCGGTTTTGAAGGTGGCGTTGGCGCGTTGGGCGCTTTCCACCGAGACGGCGTTGCTGCCGACCAGTTTTTTATAGCGAGCATCGTCATCCCGTGAACGGGCGGTTTCGGCGCCGGCGGCATCGATCCCGGCGCGGGCCTGGCCGATCACCGCGTGTTGCAATTCTTCGGTGGCATCGAGATTGGCGAGCAGCGCTTCTTCGGCGGCCACCGCACCTTCGGCCTTGGCCAGGTTGGCGCGGTAATCGCGGGAGTCGAGACGAATAAGCACATCGCCGGCCTTGACCTTCTGGTTGTCGGTGACCAGTACCTCTTCGATATAACCCGCCACCTTCGGCCCGATCACCGTCACATCGCCGCCGATGTAGGCGTCGTCGGTCTCTTCGATGAAACGGCCGGCGGTCCACCAGTGAGTCGCATACAGCCCGGCGAACACCAGGGCAGCGATGACCGCAGTCAGCAAGATCAACCGTTTGAGCAGGGGAGGCTTGGGTGTGCTCACCGAGACAGCAAGGTCGGGTTCAAGGGTGGGCATGCTGGTCATGGAGAAATACCTGTGGGAAACGGGTCCTTATTACGCGTGTAATATGACGTAGGTAATATTTTGTGGCAATTGATTTTTGTTGCCGGTCGTCAGGTGGTTACCAAGCGCCTGAGGTGATGCCGGTCACGTTCTGGAAGAAGGTGATGAACGCGCTGTCACTTACAAACCCGAGGTCGAAGGCGCTGTAGCCAATGTCCCGCCCGGTCGCGAGCAGTTCGATGGCGCGCATTAGCCGCCATTGCTGATAGCTAATGCCGTTTTCACGCTGGAAAATTCACCCGATGGTTCGGCCGCTGGCGCCGATCTGTTGTTCCAGGACTTGAAGCTCCGGTGGCAACTGCTCGAGCATTGCGAGCAGCGTCCGTGGCGTCAACAGCCAGCCAAATGAGCATTAGCCAATCTCCATTTGAAGCTGAATGTCAGTTCACAGTCGGAGTTGTTTGCCTTGTTGATCGAGTGGTTGCGCCAGCATCAAAAGATCGCAACCTGCGACAGCTCCTACTGGGGGATGCAGTTCCATGTAGGAACTGCCGCAGGCGTCTTTGCGACAGGATCTGTAGAACAGGCATATTGACCAACTGCGGTATGATTGCTCTGTCCATTAGTCAGTAGTTACTAATGGAACTGCTAGTGTATTGGGCTTACGCTCACGGCTGGGCTAAGGAAGTCTATGTGATAGCCGGAAGATCCATCACCAATAGCTAAATGAACTCCACTGATACCTTCATTCATCTGTGAGTTTATTTTGTAGTCAATACTTGACGCGATAGCCTCGTTTACCCCGATTGCAAACTCGGTCAGCTTAAGCCCGCGAGAACCAGCCGCAAGGTCCAAAAGTTTTATATGTTCCTCGTTTTTTACTTTCAGTGAGGTAATGATGTTGTCTTGAACTGATAAGAGTGCCCCTTCCTCCGATATGCGATCACTCAGCCATCTTAATGAGGTTTTCAATCCTACTGGCAATGTCGGGTTAGGTTTTCTCAGTACTGTCAGTATTCCCGCGATTTTCAGAGTTCCGCTAAAAGAAAACGGGCAAGGTTCTTGTGGGTTCATGTGTGCATAATGAACTTCAAAAAATTCCGCCACAGACTGAACAAAGTCGTGTTCTAGGTCTTCGGCAAGTAGTGCGTATGGTTGTGCGTGAGGGAAAATAGTCACGCGCGCATCAGCGTCATTACCAGACAGGAAAAAGGATTCATTTGAATTGAGCATGTTCAACACGGATCGCTGTGTGCATAAGGCATGTTCAAAATTGCTGCTCAGCAAGAGCTCCAAGCTGTAGAGTGCACTAGCTAAGGAAGGCTCGAATACTTGCGTTGCGCAAAAAACGCTTTTTTTATTTTTTGTATTTTTTGCAATATCAAACGTCAATTTTGCAGCGTCATTACTAAAGGAAAAAATAACACTATTTTTTGGTAGCTTATCAATCTCAGAAATATTTTTCGTGTTGAAACCTAGGTGGCCACATTCTCTGAGAAAGTCTTCTGAGTCTGAAATTATTGATAACTCCCCACGACCAAAGAGCGTCGATATAATTTTTGATCTTGGCATAATATCCTCCTGTTTATTTTCAATGAGCGGCAAGAGAGTTCTTGTCGCTCATTGGTGTTATTTACTCTCCAGTGTGGGCCCACGCCAGAGGTGCCCAACCAAAATTATCCGGGCCAGAAGTGATTCGGTTGAGTTTCTCTGTGATGATATTTTTATTTTTCATCTGATCTTCCTTTTTCATTTTGTTGGTTTGTACTCCCTGAAATATTTGGGAGTGGACTAATTAATACAGGATTTTTTTACGTGTTAAAGGATTTGTTGGGGTTTTTTTAGAATTAATTTGACTGTTATCGTTTTCGTAAAGCTCTACAGGTTATTTGTGTAGGGCGTGTCTGTAGTCCTGTTCTGAAAATCTAATATTTTTCATTTTGGGGTTGTGGCTGATGACCTGATGTAGTTAGGTTGGTTTGTGGGGGGTTGTTTTTTGAAAGCCAAATGTTCAGCTGATAATAGAGGGTTATATAGTGCATGCATCAAAGAAATACCTGACAGATACATCTGTCCATCAAGCCCTGCTACTGGTTGATCTTACCGAGGCAAGCACTCCCGATCACGCCGTCCGACTATTGCTAAATGAAGTTCTTCAGGGGCTTGCTGAAAAAGGCTGGCCCCCAGCGCAACTTCAGACCGGGCCGCGAATTGTGTCTGCTGAAGAAAATTACGGTTTGCTGGGTTATGACCCAGCAGAGGTCACTCTTGGGAGTGAACACACCCGTTGGGTCGATGAGTGTTCTCTTTTGCGTACACAAACCACCAGTCAAATTCCGGCGGCACTTCAGCGTGCGGCCCATGTGCGGCAACCGGGGGAGACTATATTGCTGGCCGCGCCAGGTATCACTTTTCGTCGAGACAGTCGGGACCGTTGGCATTGCGCAGAACCACATCAAATGGATATTTGGGTGCTGGGTGATCCGGAACTTTCGACGCATGACCACTTGTTGCGTCTGGTCAGCGATATCCTCAAAACAGCCGTTCCTGACAAACGCTGGGTCTACAGCGATAGTCCGCATCACTACACGGAGGGTGGGATCGAAGTGAATGTGTTGAATGACGGCACTCCGGTCGAGGTGCTGGAGTGCGGTCGTATTGCTACTTCTTTGTTAGAGCGTTTGAAGATTGATCCGCAGCGTCATGGAGGGCTGGCGCTGGGGATGGGGTTGGATCGACTGACCATGCTGCGCAAGGGAATTCCGGATATTCGCCTGTTACGTGATCAGAACGTACGAGTACAGGCGCAGATGCATGATTTGAATCCCTGGAGCGCTGTATCACGTTTGCCTTCTATTGCTCGTGATATTTCGTTGGCGGTAACGCCAGGGTTAAGTGAGGAAGTGTTGACCGAGAGAATGTTACAAGCTGCTGGCGACAACTCTGACTGGATCGAGGAGATGCAGGTCAAGGGACGTTGGAGATTCTCGGATTTACCTGTGCAGGCAATTGAACGCCTCGGACTGTTGCCGGGCCAGGAAAATGTGCTTCTGCGCGTTGTACTGCGTGATTGTTCGCGATCAATCACTACCCACGAGGCGAACGCCTTATATGCGAACATTCAGTCAGCGTTGCATGAAGGTGCGCCGGGGGCGGGTTACAGAATGGATCTTCCCAAGTCTTGAAACCGCCACAGAAATGACACAAACGGAAATCGGAGACGATCATTTCGGAAACCTCCCACACCCAGGATTTGAGCTTCCCGGTAGGGTCAACGGCCCCCGGCATTCTGCCGGGGCACCTCCAAGGAAGAACGAACCATGACCAGAAAGGCCGTTATCGTTTTCAGCGGCGGACAAGACTCAACCACCTGCTTGATCCATGCATTGCCGATATACGATGAAATTCACTGCATTACCTTTGATTATGGCCAGCGCCATCGTGCGGAAATCGAAGTGGCGCAACAGCTTTCAAAACAGCTTGGCGTGAAGGTGCACAAGATATTGGACACTTCGTTGTTAAGCGAACTGGCCATTAGCAGTTTGACGCGGGACCACATTCCAATTGCAAGGAGCACGGGGGAGGGCGTGCCTGATACGTTCGTGCCTGGCAGGAATATTCTGTTTTTAACGTTGGCTTCTATTTATGCCTATCAAGTAGGCGCTGAAGCTGTCATCACAGGTGTGTGTGAAACAGAGAGCTCTGGTTATCCGGATTGTGGTGATGAGTTTGTTAAGGTGTTGAACAGCGCCATTCAGTTGGGCATGGACTATAAGGTAGGGATCGAGACGCCGCTTATGCGGCTGAATAAAGCTGAGACCTGGGCTTTGGCTGATTACCATAAGCAGCTGGATTTGATTCGTTACCATACATTGACTTGCTACAACGGGATAATGGGAAGTGGGTGCGGTGGCTGTGATGCGTGTGCTCTTCGTGCGAAAGGATTAAGTGAGTTTCTCGAAAGCAGAGTGAAAGTTTTGAATAGTCTGAAAATCAAACTAAAACTGTAAAAGTAGTTTACTGCGAGTAGAGGGTCATTAACGGCAACCCCCTACTTTTTGTGTCGTTCGGGTTGCGTTCGCAGAATGTTTGCGTTTGGAGAGGGGGTCCATAGTGAGCTGGACGCCTTCTCTTCGTATTGTCGATCAATTAAGCCGTAACCCGACTGGCGAAGCCTGCGTTTGGTTCGGGCCGCGTTCGGACGTAGCGGTCGTAAAACCTGAGTTTGCGGTCTTCCTGAAACACCGCAGCGGTTATGACTTAGGCGCGCAGCTATCGAATTTGAAAGTCGGTGCCGGGGTGAAGAACATTTTCGACAAGCAGTACTTCACCCGTTCCAGCGACAACAACTCGGGGATGTACGTTGGCGCTCCGCGCACGTTCTTTGTGCAGGCGAGCGTCGGGTTCTGATAGACCGAGGTGACTTCATCGCGGGCAAGCCTTGCTCCTACAATTGGTCGGTGTCACACGCAAATATTGTGTGCACTGAAGACCAATGTAGGAGCAAGGCTTGCCCGCGATGCTTTTCAGACCCTCAACACCTTCCCACCAATGGCCACCGCCACCAGCAACACCGCCATCAACCCGAAGGCAAAACTCAAACTGCTGCCATGGGCGATAAACCCGATCAACGCAGGCCCCGCGAGAATCCCGGCATAACCCAGCGTGGTAATCGCCGGTACGGCGACGCTTTCGGGCATCACCGTCTGTTTGCCCACGGCGGTGTACAGCACCGGCACAATGTTCGAACAACCCGCCCCCAACAATGCATAACCCACCAGCGCCGCTTCCCAACTCGGGGCGAAGGTCGCCACAAACAGGCCCGCTGCGGCCGTCAACCCACCGAACACTATCACTCGAGTAGCGCCGAGACGACGCACGATCGAATCACCGGTCAAACGGCCGACGGTCATGGTCAACGCAAATGCCGCGTAACCCAGTCCCGCATACGCGGTGTCGATCCCGCGTTCCTGCGCCAGGAACACCGCGCTCCAGTCGAGCGCCGCGCCTTCGGCGAGGAACACGATGAAACACATCCCGCCGATGAACAGCACGATGCCATGGGGAACGGCAAACGCCGGCCCCGAACTTTCGCTGCCGTAAGGCAAGAGGTGCGGCGCGGCCTTGGCCAGGGCGATCAGCAGCATCACGATCACCACCAGCGTCGCCCCCAGCGGTGAAACCCCGAAGCCGAGCAGGGCGCTGACGCCCGCCGCACCGACAATCCCGCCGAGGCTGAACAGCCCATGGAAGCCCGACATCATGGTCTTGCCGCTGGCCCGTTCGACGATCACCGCTTGCAGGTTCACCGTCGAATCCACCGTGCCCAACCCCGCGCCGAACATGAACAACGCGGCAATCAACGCTGGAATCGACGTCACCGTCGCCAACAGCGGCAGGGCCGCG
This sequence comes from Pseudomonas sp. 478, assembly GCF_003254125.1. Classification (NCBI taxonomy): domain Bacteria; kingdom Pseudomonadati; phylum Pseudomonadota; class Gammaproteobacteria; order Pseudomonadales; family Pseudomonadaceae; genus Pseudomonas; species Pseudomonas sp. 478. The sequence continues at coordinate 50,980 of NZ_QKZG01000019.1, read as the reverse complement.
CAGATCAGCAACACCCCGGCGCTCACCACCCGGCGACAGCCGAAACGCGTGGCCAGAAGCCCCGCCATCGGCATCGCCAGAATCGACCCCACCCCCAGGCACAACAGCAGCAAACCGAGCGTCCCTTCATCCAGCCCGGCCCGAGCCTTGGCGTAGGGCACCAGCGGCGCCCACGCGGCGATGCCGAAACCGGCAATGAAAAAGGCGATGCGCGTGGACATCTGTTCCAGGCGTCCGGGAACAAATGCGGTTTGAGTGTTGAGGTTGGTCATATCAATCCTTGGCAAAAAACGTCGCGTCCCCAAGGGACCGTGATCGACCTGCGAGGGTTCGATATTCAGTCCGCGGGATTGGCAGTCAGGCAGGGCGCCATCGTTGCACAGCGTGACCCTCTGCCGCGAGCGCAAGTGCCGACATTGTCCGGTTGGAGGCGATGAAGGGAAAAATCGACGGTTGAAAATAGCGTCGATGCATTTTTCCATTGGTAACGAGACGTCGTCGGTCAACGAGCGACAAAACGCGTGACCTCGACGACCTGAGTCCCTTCCACCTGAACATGCAAAAGCGCCGCTGGAAGGGAATGCTCACCGTCGAAACACTCAATAATCACGGTTTTGGCTGCTGTCGCCTGCACCGAAAGAGGGTGTGATTGGCGCAACAGGCGTTTGATCGCGGCACTCAGGGGAATGGGCGAATGGCCCTTGCGAACTTGCTCGCAAAACGCCAGCGCCACCTCGCGCGGTGCAGGCGGAGGCGGCGAAACCATTCCTGCGTCATCAAACAGTCGATTGAGCTGGTCGGCCGCGGACACGGCTCTCGGGAAACCGGCGAATGCTGAAGCTTGCAGCAATATCCCTGTCATCTCTCCCGGTGCGAGCCCCGAAGCCAACCCCGTCTTGAAGTGCACGCTCAAGGGTGGCCCCACCATCCCGGCCGCGACAATTGCGGCGAACGATACCGCTTCGCGCAGACGTGGGTCCAAGTCCGGACGGCCATGCAAGTAACCGTAAACAACGCCGACCGCCAGCTCACCCAGGGCTGGAACCGTTCGAAAGAGTGCGCCCAGTCGGGCGCCTCCGTCTGGCACCAGGTCGATAAAGGTTTTCCGGCCCTCGCGGTACAGCGTGGGGATGGGAGCGTCTGGGTGTTTGCTGCTCATGGGGTGTTCCGAGCATGAATAAAGAATTTCACTCTGGGCTCGGTCAGAAAGATTGTCTGCTGTCATAAGTGACAGGTTCAGCAGATTTGTTCGCAATAAGAGGTGATCGGTCTATAACGGAAATGCTTGCGGAACGCCTTGCGCGTTTACGCCTGGGCGGTATTTCATCGCCGGACATTGACGCCTAAAGTACAGGCACTTTCTGGCTGACTTCAGGACCGATCCATGACGCCGTTCTACGATGCTCGAGGCAATATCTATGCGGTTGTGGCGCCTGACGCCGTGCGCCGGGGCGGTATCGATCTGCCCGAGCAGGCCAGTCGCGCTGCGCAAACCCGTGCGGCATGGACGGTTTCGGCTATCGAGGCCTTCTGTGGCTGGGCACCCGGTACACAACCGCCAGGCAGCAAGGATCATCGCTGCGATGGCTTGCTGATCGGGCCGTTTCAAGACTCGCCACCGTTTGACCTGCTGATCGTCAACACCGACGGCACTCTGGCCGAGCGCAGTGGCAATGGATTGACGATTTTCTCTCAAGCCCTAAGTGAACAAGGGCTGCTGCCGGGGGACGAGGTTTGTTTGCTCAGGGTTCATCACGACAAGGCTGATGCGGTTTCACCGGTGGGCACGTCGGTGAAACCGGCCGAGGTCGAGGGTGTGAAAGGGTTTTGGCTGGATCTGGGCAGACCCTCGTTCGGGCCTGACGCGGTGGGGGCAAAAGGGGTTGAAAGCGTGCTGTTCAACGGTCGCGACGTCAGCTATGTGCAGGCGTTGTCGGCGCTCGACCCTGCCTGGTCTCGAAGCCAGTTCGTGCGCATCGGCAATCCACATTGTGTGACGCTTTTAGACAACGCCGATGCATTACCGAGCAATGAGCAGATGCGCGAGCCGGGGTTGTCCGAAGGGTTGACGCGTATCGCTTACGCCACACCGACCGGGGCGGGGGAGCCGTGTGCTGCTGGCGTGAATCTGCAATGGGCGATGCATGAGTCTGAAGGGCAAGTCGTCGCGCGGGTATTCGAGCGCGGAGAAGGGCCGACGGCGTCGTCGGGCACCAGCGCCAGTGCGGTGGCTTGCGCGGCGTGGCGGGTGGGTTGGGTCAATGCCGGGGAGGTGAAGGTGGTCATGCCTGGCGGTACGGCGCCGATTTTGTTGGAGGAATTAGAGGGGGAATTGAGTCGGGTCAGGCTATTCGGTATGGCTCGATTGATGGATTGAATTAAAGATTGCCTTCGCGAGCAAGCCCGCTCCCACAGTGGATCTGAGTGTACTCAGCGTTTGCGTCCACTGGAGATCTACTGTGGGAGCGGGCTTGCTCGCGAAGGCGTCAGCCCAGCCAACGCAAATCTCAGCTCTGATCGCCGAAGAACTCGACCACCGGCATCTGCCGCTTCATCAACACCTTGCCATCGCGCACCGAATACAGCGGCAGGCCTTGGCTGCGGATCACCTCGTAGTCGCTGTCCGCCGACAGAATCAGCAAATTCGCTGGCCGCCCGCGTTCCAGTCCATAACGATCACCCAGGTTCATGGCCTTGGCGCTGTTGTCGGTGATCAGGTCCAGCGCGCTTTGCAGGTTGCGGTAACCGAGCATGTGGCAGATGTGCAGGCTGGCTTCGAGCACTCGCAAGATATTGCCGTTGCCCAGCGGATACCACGGATCGACGATCGAGTCCTGACCAAAACACACGTTCATCCCCGCTTCCAGCAACTCATTCACTCGGGTCACGCCACGGCGTTTCGGGAAGTTGTCGAAGCGCCCTTGCAGGTGAATGCTTTCGGTGGGGCAGGAGACAAAACTGATCCCCGAATGCCCGAGCAGGCGAAACAGTTTGGCGCAGTAAGCGTTGTCGTAAGAGCCCATCGCCGTGGTGTGGCTGGCGGTGACCCGTGAGCCCATGTCGCGGCTGCGGGCTTCTTCAGCCAGCACCTCTAGAAAGCGTGAGTGCGGGTCGTCGGTTTCATCGCAATGCACGTCCACCAGGCAACCGGTGCGCTCGGCCAGGTCCATCAGGAATTTGACTGAACTCACGCCTTGATCGCGGGTGTACTCGAAATGCGGAATACCGCCGACCACATCGGCGCCCATGCGGATCGCTTCTTCCATCAGCTCGCGACCGTTGCGGTACGACTCGATGCCTTCCTGCGGGAACGCAACGATCTGCATGTCGATCAGGTGACGGCTTTCCTCACGCACTTCGAGCATCGCCTTGAGCGCGGTGAGCTGCGGGTCGGTGACGTCGACGTGGGTACGCACGTGCTGGATGCCGTGGGCGGCGAGGGTCTGGATGGTTTTCTTGGCGCGGGTTTTGGTGTCCTCTTCGGTGATGGTCACCTTGCGCTCGCCCCAGCACTCGATACCTTCGAACAGCGTGCCGCTCATGTTCCAGCGCGGTTCACCGGCGGTGAGCGTGGCGTCGAGGTGGATGTGTGGCTCGACGAAGGGTGGCACCACCAGGTTGCCGCCGGCGTCCAGATCATCGGGGCCCAGGGTCGGGGCTTCGGTCTGTCGGGCGATGTTGCTGATCAGGCCGTTTTCCAGGTGCAACTCATGCAGGCCATCTTGGTTGCGCAGGCGGGCATTGATGATGTGCATCAGGCGAATCCTTTTATAGATCTTGTAATGGTGCGTTGGCAGACCGGGCACCCAGCACGCCGGTCAGTACCACATACGTTAACGCGGCAGCGGCAATTCCTACCAGTGGCGCGACCCACGGTGAACTGAACGCGGCAACGGTGCCGACTGCGTAGGCGCCCAGGCCAGACCAATTGAACGCCGGCAACCGGGCGTCGGCCAGGCGTGGATATTGACCACGATAGCGGTAGAAGAAGTCCGCCATGATCACGCCGCCAATCGGCGGAATTACAGTGCCCAGCAGAATCAGGTAGGGCACCAGCATGTCGTACATGCCCAGCAGTGCCAGCAATGTGCCGATCACCGCGCCCGCCAGGGTCACGGTTTTGCGACGGCCAGTGCGCAGCAGGTTGCAACCGGCGACGGCGAAGTTGTAGATGGTGTTGTCCTGGGTACTCCAGATATTGAGCAGCAACATCGCCATCGCCGCCATGGCGAAGCCTTGCAACAGCAACACTTCGACCACGTCCGGTTGCTGGTAGACGATGGCGCCATAGGCCCCGATCAACACCATCAGGCCGTTGCCGATGAAGAAGCCGATCAGGCTCGCCAGCACCGCGACGCGTGCTGAACGGGAGAAACGCGTCCAGTTGGTCGCCTGGGTTGCGCCGCTGACAAAGGTGCCGAACACCAGGGTAATTGCGGTCGACCAATCCAGTGTTCCCGTCGGGACTACCGCGAGCAAACCGTCGAGGCCGCCGACCTTCACCGTGGCCACCCACATCGATAGCATCAGCAGCAACATCATCGCCGGTACGGCGATATACGACAGAATCTCCAGGCCGCGATAACCCACATACGCGGTCGCGCAAAATACCAGACCGAACAGCACCATCAGCCCGAGAACGGTGCCCTCGCTCAATTCGAAATACTTGCCCAGCACCACGGCGGCAGTAGCTGTGCCCCAAGCGTACCAGCCGATCTGGGTAAAGCCGAGGATCAGGTCGCTGAGCTTGCTGCCCACTTCACCGAAGCAAAAGCGTCCCATCAGCACCGAGTTCAGACCGCTCTTGAAGGCGATGTAACCCAGGCCGGCAGCGTAGATCCCCAGCAGCAGATTGCCGACGATAATCACCGACATCATCTCGCCGAAACTGAACGCCACACCGAGCTTGCCGCCGGCAAACATGGTCGCGGTAAAAAAGGTGAAACCCAGCAGCACCATGGCCGTTGAGGCCAGGCCTTTGCGGGCATGCATCGGGACTTCGCTGAGGGGGTAATCGTTGCCGGGATCGTTCTGCGTCATGGGGGCGTTCCTTGCTGAATGAGTGACGCGGGGGCGTGTTGCAGTGCTCGTGCCAAGCGTGGAGTGGTGTAGTTATTTATAGCCGAGCCGACGGGTTTGGCGCGGGGAGGGCACAAAAGCGGTGCACCTGAAGGAACACAGAACCATGTGGGAGCGGGCTTGCTCGCGAAAGCGGTGTGTCAGTCACAGCAGATGTCGACTGATAGACCGCTTTCGCGAGCAAGCCCGCTCCCACATTTGATTCGGTTTTTTCAGGGGGATTTTTGTTGTGGGAGGAACCGCAGGAGCGCCGCGACGATCGCTTCCGGCGCATCTTCCTGGACCAGATGCCCGGCATTCGCAATCGCCTGAAACCGCGACCCGGGAATCATCTGATGCAATGCCTGCCCGCGTTCAATGGGAATCCACTGATCGTCTTCCCCCCACAGAATCTGCACCGGACACCGAATCGTCGGGTACAGCCCTTCGGCCTCACGGGTATAGCGCTCGTCCATCTGCGCGATCTGCCGATAGAACGCCGCTTGCCCCGGATCGCCGAGCCACGGCTGCACGTAAGGTGCGAGTTGATGATCAGGAATTTCGCGCTTGATTGCCCCGCGAATATACGCCGGCACAATCGCCCGCTGAATGTAATCGGGCAGGCCCCTGAATGCCGCCTCATGCTGGCGCACATGCTGCACAAACGGCGAACCCCAGGGCGTCAGCGCCACGGGATCGATCAGCGTCAGGCTGCGGTAGTCCTTGCCGTTCAGCAGATGAGTACGCAGAGCGGTGGCGCCGCCGAAGTCGTGAGCGACGACGTCTGGTCGCGCCAGGCCCCAGTGATCGAGCAAGTGAGCCAGCAGGTCGTTCTGTACACCCAGCGACACATCGCCCTCGATTTTCTCCGATAGCCCATAACCCAGCAGGTCAAAGTAATGCACCCGATGGGTGGTGATGAAGTGCGGCGCAATCCGGTGCCACACGTAAGAAGAGAAGGGCGTGCCATGCACGAACACCAGCGGCGGACCGTCGCCCCGTACGGCGTAACGAACGGAGCGCCCGTTGAAACGATAAGTCTGAGGCAGCGGCCAGTCAGTCATTGGGGGTGTCCTCTTGGCGTGGGGGAGCCAAAAAGCATAGGCATAAAAAAACAGCCATTGAAGGCTGTTTTTATATTCACTGACGAAACGCAGTTCACTGTGGGAGCGGCGGTGCGGCGCTCCCACAAGGTGATTTTTATCGGCGTTTAGATCGGCTTACTCGCCGTGATAGATGCAACCGCTGGTGCACGTCTCGTGAATGCGGATCGCGCTGAGTTCCGGCAGCAGAGGCTTCAATTCCTTCCAGATGAATTTGGCCAGCACTTCACTGGTCGGGTTTTCCAGACCGGGAATGTCGTTCAGGTAGTTATGGTCCAGGCGCTCATAGAGCGGCTTGAAGATCGCCTTGATTTCCGAGAAATCACGGATCCAGCCCGTGTGCGGATCGAGGTCGCCGCTCAGGTGGATCGCCACTTTGAACGAGTGACCGTGCAGGCGGCCGCACTTGTGGCCTTCCGGTACGTGGGGCAGGCGGTGGGCGGATTCGAAGGTAAATTCTTTGAAGATTTCCACAGTGATTTCAGCTCTGTCAGGTGGCGATCGCCGCGGCGATGTGGGCAGGCGGCGAGTTTAACAGTTTGCGTTTGGCGTTGCGGGAAAACACTGACTAAAGGGTCAGCAAGCGCTCCCCGAGACGACCGCTGGCAGCCAGTTCGAGGAACTCATCGCCCATGCGACGGCTTTCATCCATCGTCGTGCGCCAGTATTTCTGTCGGCTCGGGGCATCGCCCATGAAGCGTTTGAAGTCGTTGCGGTCCGGGAGTTTGCCGTAGGGCAGGCGCGCCAGGTAATCCTTTGACGGCGCCAGCAACAGGACATCCTGCAAGCGCGCAGGACACGCGCGGCGCCATGGCAGTGTCTTGTCGAACCAGCCGGGAATCACCCGGTCGGTGAAATGCGGATAGAGCACGATGTCGTTGCCGCTGTAGGGCAGGTCGAGGTGATAGTCCAGCAGACCGCCATCGCGAAACGTCCCGGCACCGGCACCCGGCAGATTACGCACGCCTTCCATCACCATCGGGATCGAGCCTGAGGCGAGCAAGGCCTGGCGCAGGTTGCCGGCATTCAGCGCAACGAAGCGCGAGGGGAAATCGTTGAGAGCGTGGACCGGCGGGGCCAGGCGCGGATCGTGAATGATCAGCCGCTCGAAATGCCGCGACAGGCGCGCCCGGCCGCGCAGGTTGTCGGCAATCACCGATGACAGGCCCAGCCCCAGTCGGCCGCGATGATCGTCCGCCAGCAGGCCGTGGCTTTTGACCACCATGATGTTCAGTCGGTAATGAGCGTTGTCCAGAATCGAGGCATCGCGGCCGTCGAGCAACTCATCGAGCATGCGCCGGGAGCTCTGGCTGATCTGCGCCATGGTCACGCCCTTGGCGAAGTTCTGCCCGGTGTAGAGGTGACCGAGGCGGCGGATACCTTCGGCGGCATCCGGCAGACACGCGCTGGCGAAGCGCCAGGAACCCACCGACGCACCGATCAACGAGCGCTCCCGCAGTGCCGTCGGCAGCCATTCGCCGAACAACGCCAGGTCCAGACCTTGAATCCCCAACGCCTTGGGCCCCCCAGCGGCACCCGGCAGTGTGCCGACATCGGCGGCGCTCAAACCGTTTTCACGGATGCGCGCCAAGGCACGAGGGCCGGCCTTGAGGGTCAGGGAGGGGAACTTGATGTGGAAAGCGGTCATACCGGTCTCGAATGCAGGCAAGCGGGGGATTATAAACGCACGAATCCCTGTGGGAGCGGGCTTGCTCGCGAAAGCGGTGTATCAGTTGGTATTAATGCTGCTGACACACCGCTTTCGCGAGCAAGTCGGATCGCCGCACCGCCGCTCCCACAGGGTTTTGTGCAGGGCGGTGATGTCGTGTTGCCAGCTCAATGATGGCAATTCAGTTTCAATTAAGTTCGCCCCGTTAAGGTGCACTCCCTCGGCAACACATAAAAAAATACGGAGACACCCCATGAAAACCCTGACTGCCCTGTTCACCGCGTCCATCATCGGCATGACCGCCAGCATCGCCCACGCTCGCGACCTCGGTCCCGACGAAGCCCTGAGGCTGCGCGACGCTGGTACCATTGTGTCTTTCGAGAAGCTCAACGCCACCGCTCTGGCCAAACATCCCGGCGCCAAAATCACCGAAACCGAGTTGGAAGAAGAGTACGGCAAGTACATCTATCAGGTGGAAATGCGCGACCCTCAAGGCATTGAGTGGGACCTGGAACTGGACGCTGTCAGCGGGCAGATTCTCAAGGATCATCAGGATACGTAATGAAGGTGTTTTCTTTTTCACAGCGGTGCACGAGAGGTCGAATGGCTCTGGCGCTTCTGGCTTTTTGCTCGGTGGCCATGGCTCGCGACCTGGATCAGGACGAAGCCCTGCGCCTGCGTCAACAGGGTGTGATCCTGCCGCTGGAGCAGCTGTTGCAGCAAGCGCTGGACCGCTACCCCGGGGCCAAATTGCTGGAAGCCGAGCTTGAAGAGAAACACGACGTCTACGTTTATGAAGTCGAGTTGCTGACCCGTGAAGGTGTGGTCCGCGAACTGGACCTTGACGCCACCACCGGCCAGTTACTGAAAGACAAGGAAGATTGATCGATGCGTTTGCTTCTGGTGGAAGACCATGTGCCGCTGGCCGACGAACTGATGGCCGGCCTCAACCGGCAGGGTTACGCCGTGGACTGGCTGGCCGACGGTCGCGACGCGGTGTATCAGGGCAGCAGCGAGCCTTATGACCTGATCATCCTCGACCTCGGCCTGCCGGGTTTGCCTGGGCTCGACGTGCTGACGCAATGGCGGGCGGCTGGCCTGTCGACGCCCGTGCTGATCCTCACCGCCCGTGATTCCTGGGCCGAACGAATCGAAGGCCTCAAGGCCGGCGCCGACGATTACCTGACCAAGCCTTTCCACCCCGAAGAGCTGCACTTGCGCGTCCAGGCGTTGTTGCGCCGTTCCCATGGCCATGCCAACCAGCCGACGCTCAAGTCTGCCGGACTGCACCTGGACGAAGGCCGCCAATGCGTGACCCGCGACGGCGCCGACATCCAGCTCACCGCCGCTGAATTCCGCCTGCTGCGTTATTTCATGCTGCACCCCGAGCAGATTCTGTCCAAAAGCCACCTCGCCGAACACCTCTACGACGGTGAAACCGAGCGCGATTCCAACGTGCTCGAAGTCCACGTCAACCACCTGCGGCGCAAACTCGGGCGCAGCGTCATCGAAACCCGTCGCGGCCAGGGTTATCTGTTCGGCGGGCAAGCCCAGTGAGGTCGATCCAGCGCCGCTTGAGCCTGGGGCTGATCAGCGTGATGGTGATCGTCGGCCTGGTGCTGGCGCAGACCAGCCTGTGGCTGTTCGAAATGGGTTTGCAGCGCTACCTCGAAGCCGGGCTGCGCGACGACAGTGAAAACCTGCTGGTGGCGCTGGTGCGTGGGCCGCAGGGGTTACAGCTGGATGAGCGACATCTGTCGCCGGCCTATCAGCGGCCGTTTTCTGGGCATTACTTTCGCATCGATTTTGCCGACAGCCATTGGCGCTCCCGTTCGCTATGGGATCAGGAACTGCCGCGCCTCGACCATGCCGGCCTGCACAGCAACCTGCAATTGGGGCCGGAAGGCCAGCAATTGCTGGTGCTGCGTTCAGACTATCGACGGCTCGGCCAATCGATCTCCATCAGCGTGGCCCAGGATTACACGCCGGTGCGCGAGAGTTTCCAGCGCATGCGTCAAGTCGGATTGGGCCTTGGGCTGACGGGGCTGCTGCTGATTCTGCTGCTGCAACGGATCACCGTGCGCCGCGCCTTGCGCCCGCTGGAAAAGGCCCGCGAGCAGATCGCCCAGTTGCAGCAAGGCCAGCGCTCGCAACTCGATGATCAGGTGCCGGTAGAGCTTGAACCGCTGGTGGCGCAGATCAACCATTTGCTGGCGCACACTGAAGACAGCCTCAAGCGTTCGCGCAATGCGCTGGGCAACCTCGGCCACGCCTTGAAAACCCCGCTGGCGGTGTTGTTGAGCCTGGCCTCAAGCGAGAAGCTCGATGCGCAGCCGGAACTGCGCAAGGTGATGCAGGCGCAACTGGAACAGGTTCAGCAGCGACTCAATCGCGAACTCAATCGCGCACGGTTATCCGGCGATGCGTTGCCGGGGGCGTTGTTTGATTGCGATGCTGAATTGCCTGGATTACTGGCGACGTTGAACATGATTCATGGCGAGCATCTGGACCTCAGCTATGTGGCGCCGAAGGGGTTGCAACTGCCTTGGGATCGCGAGGATTTGCTCGAACTGCTCGGTAACCTGCTGGACAACGCCTGCAAATGGGCGGATGCCGAGGTTCGGTTGAGCGTGGTCGAGACGGCCGAAGGGTTTGAGTTAAGCGTGGAAGACGATGGGCCGGGGATTCCCGAAAACCAGCGCGATCAGGTGTTCAGCCGGGGTACTCGGCTTGATGAACAAACGGATGGGCATGGGTTGGGATTGGGGATTGTGCGGGACATCGTCGATACGTGGGGCGGGGTGTTGCGGCTGGAGGAGAGTGAGTGGGGTGGGTTGAGTGTGGTTGTTGAGCTACCTCGGCGTTGAGGCTGAAAGCCACCCCTCATCGGAACGCCGCCCGCCCATCCCTCCCGAAACGTCGGACCGCCCCAGAGGGGAGAGGGGGAAAGGGAGCTGATCTCCCTTGGCTTCTAATGCCGAGTTCGACTCTATTTTCTCGGTCGCAGAATATCTAAAAACCAACTCGGTCAGTCCCCTCTACCCCCTGGGGCGGTCCGACGTTTCGGGAGGGTTAGGGTGAGGGGTGGTTCTCAGACCCGAAACTGATCCATCAAACTCTGCTGCTGATTCGCCAGGCTATTGAGTGACTGACTCACCCGCGCCGATTCATTGGCCTGCCCCGACAGCGACTCCGTCACATCCCGAATCGTCGCCACGTTGTTGTTGATCTCCTCGGCCACGGCGCTTTGCTCTTCCGCGGCACTGGCGATCTGCAAGTTCATGTCGCTGATCACCGTCACCGCCTCACCAATCTGGCGCAACGCCGTCACCGCCTGACCCACTTGTTCGACACTGCCCTGAGCCTGGCGATGGCTATTGTTCATCGAGCCGACCACGTCCTGAGTGCCGCTCTGCAACTGCTCGATCACCAAGCGGGTTTCTTCGACAGACTCCTGGGTCCGGCGTGCCAGGTTGCGCACTTCATCGGCCACCACGGCAAAACCGCGCCCGGCTTCACCGGCACGAGCAGCCTCGATGGCGGCGTTCAGCGCCAGCAGATTTGTCTGCTCGGCGATGGCCCGGATCACTTCCAGCACCGAACCGATCTTCTCGCTGTTGGCTGCCAGGCCTTCGACTTGAACCATCGCCGCGCTCATGTCGGCGGCGAGGTTGTCGATGCTGGCGGTGGTGCGGTCGATCACGGTCAGACCGCGACGGGTGGCCTGATCCGCATCCCGCGCGGCCTGTGCCGCTTGCGCTGCACTGCGAGCGACGTCCTGGGCGGTGGCGCTCATTTCGTGGGACGCGGTAGCGACCTGATCCACCTGACGGTATTGCTGCTCCATGCCGGCGCTGGTCTGGGTGGCGATGGCGGACGACTGATCCGCCGTGCTGCGTGCGTCCTGCACCGAGCGTTTGACCTCGGCGATGATCGGTTGCAGCTTGTCGAGGAAGCGGTTGAACCAGCCAGCCAATTGGCCGAGTTCGTCCTTTTTGTCGTAGGCCAGACGGCGGGTCAGGTCGCCTTCGCCGCTGGCAATGTCTTCGAGCATGTGCGCCACACCCAGAATCGGTTTGGTCACGCTGCGGGCCATCAGCCACACCAGCAACAGGCCAATCAACGCGGCCAGTACACCCAGGCCGAGTTCGACCAGGGTGCCGGCGGTGTTGCTTTCATCGAGTTGCTTTTTCAACGCTTCGGCGGGGCCGACCAGGACTTTCTCCGGCACATCGAGCAACACGCCCCAGGACTTGCCACCGGGAATCGGCTGGAACGGCGACAGCACTTTGAGCTGTTGATTGTTGTGCAGGCTTTCGGTCTTGCTGCTGGCGGCGAGCATGCGGATCAGCTCGGCACCGTTGGTTTTATCCACGGTGTCCAGGCGCTGGCTGAGCTTGCTGGCGTCCGGGCTGTAACCGGCCAGCAAACCGACCGGGCTGATGATGCTGACGTTGGTCTGGCCGTCATAGAGCTTCTTGCTCGCACCCTGGCTGACGGCTTGCAGACTGTTGAGGTTGATGTCCACTGACAGCGAAGCGATGACCTTGCCGTTGACCATCAGCGGGAAAACGATGCTGGTCATCAGCACGTTCTGGCCGTCGATCACGTAGAAGTAGGGTTCGATCACGCAGGGTTTGAGGGTCGTGCGCGGGCAGGTGAACCAGGCGTTGGCCGGTTCGCCGCTCGGGCCGGTGCTGGTGTCGGCCATGTCGCTTTCCGGTAGCGCCATCGACGTCACCTTGCCTGGTGTCGGCTGCGACCAATAGAGCGCGAAACGGCCCTTGTCGTTGCTACCCAGCTCGGCCTGGCCGGCGAACAGATCGTCCTTGCCGTCCAGCGCGTTGGCTTCAAACACCAGCGAGAGGCCGAGCAGTTCCGGGTTGGCTTGCAGGGCTGACTTGACCTGACGGGTCAGGTCTTCACGCAGGTCAAAGGCATCGAGAAAGCGCTTCTCGGCCTGCTCGCGCAGGAACAGCACCTGACGCGAAAAGCCATGGCCATATTGATAGGCATCCATGAACTGCTGGCGAATCCCCAGCGCCTGGTTTTCACCCTGGGATTCGATCCGGGCCTGGGCCGCTTCGGTGAGCATCTCCATGCTGGATGCTTTCACCATCTCGGAGCTGTGCTCCATGCGATACAGCGAAAGACCCACCAGCAGGGTCACGATGCCGGCCAGGCACAGCCCGGCCAGCAGGGTGATTTTCCATTGAATGGAAAGTTGTCTGAGCGACATGGAGACGTCCTTATTCGATATTTATCTGAGACTTTGCACTGTAACGGCTGCGATTCGGCTTTCTTTATGGCAGTTCCTGAATGATGAAACTCCGTTGGTCGGCTGCCTTTGTGGCGAGGGGATTCATCCCCGTTGGGTCGCGAAGCGGCCCCCCGCAATTCCGTCAGTCATACCGAATTGTCAGGTTTGCGACTGCTTCGCAGCCGAACGGGGTGGTGCGGCATTCCGATAAATCCCCTCACCACAGGGTTCATCACAGCCCGTTACACATCCCCCAGGCCCATGCGCTTTGACACCGGGCCGACTCTGCGGCACAGTGCGCGCCCTCTAATAAAACCCTCTCATTCAATCCGCTGGCGGCTCATTGCAGACTGCCGGCCGGACTCTTTCCGTTTGCCTTGAGGTAACGATGATTAATGCTGTAATTGCCGCGGTCGGCGTCATGCTGATCCTCAGCCTGTCCCGCGTGCACGTCGTAATCGCGCTGATCGTGGGCGCTCTGGTGGGTGGTTTGACCGGTGGCCTGGGCATCGACGCGACACTCAAAGCCTTCAACAGTGGCCTCGGTGGCGGTGCGACGGTCGCGTTGTCCTACGCATTGCTCGGTGCTTTCGCAGTGGCCATTGCCAAGTCCGGCCTGGCACACGCCCTGGCAGACAAAGCCTTGCTGATGGTCGACCGCCAGCACGCCAGCGGTGGCGGTCAGGTCAAATGGCTGTTGATCGGTTTGCTGTGGGTGGTGGCCATCGCTTCGCAGAACATTCTGCCGATACATATCGCCTTTATTCCGCTGCTGGTGCCGCCACTGTTATATGTGCTGACCAAGCTGCAACTGGATCGCCGGTTGATTGCCTGTGTCATGACCTTCGGCCTGATTACGCCGTACATGTTCTTGCCCGTAGGCTTCGGCAACATCTTCCTTAATGAAATCCTGCTGGCCAATGTCGCCCGTAGCGGGGTGGACATCAGCGGCATCAACGTGACCCATGCCATGGGGATTCCGGCCTTGGGCATGGTCGTCGGGCTCGCGGCAGCGTTTGTCAGCTATCGCAAGAAGCGCGTCTACGATCTGGAAAAGATCGAGCAAGTCGAACAGGTCGCGGTGCAGTACAACCCGCTGAGCCTGATGGTCGCCGGTCTGGCCATCGCGGTGGCGTTCATCATTCAACTGCTGCTGGACTCGATGATCATCGGTGCGCTGGCAGGCTTTCTGATTTTTTCGGTGTCGGGGATCGTGAAGTGGCGTGAAACCGACGACCTGTTCACCGAAGGCATGAAAATGATGGCGATGATCGGTTTCATCATGATTGCCGCCTCCGGTTTTGCCGAGGTGATGAAAGCCACCGGTGAGGTGCAGACACTGGTCGAAGCCTCGGCTTCGTGGATCGGCCACAGCAAAGGCATTGGCGCGTTGCTGATGTTGTTGGTCGGACTGTTGGTGACCATGGGCATCGGTTCGTCGTTTTCCACTGTACCGATCCTGGCCGCGATTTTTGTGCCGTTGTGCGTCCAACTGGGCTTCAGTCCGATCGCGATCGTGTGCATTGTCGGCACTGCCGGTGCGCTGGGCGATGCCGGTTCGCCAGCCTCGGACTCGACCCTCGGCCCGACCTCGGGCCTGAACATCGACGGCCAGCATCACCCCATCTGGGACACCGTGGTCCCGACCTTCCTGCACTACAACCTCCCGTTGTTGGCGTTCGGCTGGGTGGCTGCGATGGTGCTCTAAGCACATTTCCCCTGTGGGAGCGGGCTTGCTCGCGAAGGCGGTGGGTCAGTCACGTCAATGATGGATGTGCCGCCGTCTTCGCGAGCAAGCCCGCTCCCACATTAACCGCGTTCAACTTTTGAATTGGCCTGCCGTTAAAGCCTATAACCACGCCAATAAAATCAAAAGAGTGAACCGTCATGCGCATGAGCCTGAAGGCTAAAGTCCTGTCCCTTGCCGTCCTCCCGGTGTTGCTCTTTGCGCTGGTCATCAGCCTGACCACGTTGTTCATTCTGCAGGAGCAGGCCCGCAAGGAAGTCGAGGAAACTCGCCAGCGCCTGCTCAGCGATGCCAAGGCAACGCTGCAAAGCTACGTCGCCGTGGCCATGACCACGATCAAACCACTCTACGACGCAGCTGCCCCCGGTGATGACGCGGCGCGGGCCCAGGTGGTCAAGTTGCTGTCGAGCATCACCTACGGCAAAGACGGCTACTTCTTCGGCTACGACTCCAATACCGTGCGCCTGTTCAAGGCCAACAGCCCTGAAGGCGTGGGCCAGAGCTTCAAGGACAACCGCGATCCGAACGGCGTCTACGTCAACCGCGACCTGGTGAAAGTCGCCAAGGACGGCACCCACTACCTGCAATACAGCTCGCCGCTGCCCGGCAACACCCAAGTGCTGGTGCCGAAACTGGGCTACACCGAATACCTGCCCAAATGGGACATGGCGGTCGGCACCTCGGTCAACCTCGACGGCATCGAAGCGCAAGTGGCGCTGGTCGAAATCAAGGTCCAGGAGCGCATGCAAGGCGTGGTGCTGAGCATCGTCGGAATTGCCGCCGTGGTGCTGTTGGTGATCGCCGCCGCCGGGATGCTGCTGGCCAACACCATCCTGCGTCCGCTGAACCTGATGAAAGCCAACCTCGATGACATCGCGGCGGGTGAGGGCGACTTGACGCGTCGCCTGACCATCACCAGCCAGGACGAACTCGGCGAGCTGGCCGGCTCGTTCAACCGCTTCGTCGACAAGATCCACGGCCTGGTGCGTCAGATCACCGAAATGACCTCGCAACTGACCGGGCTGGTGAATCAGGTCTCCGATCAGGCGCAGCGCTCGGATCAGGCCATGGAGCGTCAGCGTCACGAGACCGATCAGGTCGCCACGGCGATCAACCAAATGTCTGCCGCGGCTCAGGAAGTGGCGAAAAGTGCGCAAAACGCCGCGGTGGCTGCCCAGCAGACCGACGAAGAAGGCCAGGCTGCCAAGCGTGTGGTGGCCGGTAGCATCGTGAAAATTCATGCGTTGGTGGACGATATTCGCAGTAGTGGCGTGTCTCTGGACAGCCTGCAAAAAGACGTGTCGTCGATTGTCAGCGTGCTTGGGGTGATCCGTTCGATTGCCGAGCAGACCAACCTGCTGGCGCTCAACGCCGCCATCGAAGCCGCCCGTGCCGGTGAGGCCGGTCGTGGTTTTGCGGTGGTGGCCGACGAGGTTCGAGCGCTGGCCAGTCGCACGCAAATCAGCACCCAGGAAATCCAGGGCATGATCGATCGCTTGCAGGCCGGCACTCAGTCGGCGGTGGAAGCGATGCGCCGTTCCAGCGAGGCCGGCGACGGCACGTCGGCTCAGGCCAACGAAGCGGGTGCATCGCTGGACACCATGGCCCAACTGATCGGCACCATCAACTCGATGAACGCGCAGATCGCCAGCGCTGCCGAAGAGCAAACCGCCGTGGCCGAAGAGATCAACCGCAGCGTGCATCAGATCGCTGTGGCCGTAGACAGTGTCGCCGACGAAACCCAACTCGGCGCCCAGACCTCCCGCAGCCTGGCCGACCTCGGTCAGCGCCTGGGTAAACTGGTGGGCCAGTTCCGCATCTGACACCCCGAAGAACCTGTGGGAGCGAGCCTGCTCGCGATAGCGTCGGCACATCCAGCATCAATGTGACTGTTTAACCGCTATCGCGAGCAGGCTCGCTCCCACAAGGATTGCGGTGCTGGCAGATATTACGGTCTGTCCCAGTAGGGCACCGCGCCGAAGCATTCCACGAAAAAATCAATCACCGTCCTGACTTTCACCGACAACCGTCGGCTCCCAGGCCACAGCACCGCAATCTGCTGCGGCTCAAGGCTGTTGGACACCTGATACGCCCCCAGCACCGGCACCAGCGTGCCGTTGCGCACCGCCTCACCAATCAGCCACGACGGAAACATCACCAGCCCCAAGCCTTGTTCGGCGGCTTGGGTCAGGGTGTCGGCGTGGTTACCGGTGATCGGTCCCTTCACCGACCAGGGCGTCCAGTCCTGCTGATCCTTGCGGAAAAACCAGCGTTGCTGGCCGGTCACGCCCTTGTAGGCCAGGCACTGATGCGCGGCCAGTTCTTCGGGATGTTGCGGCGTGCCGTGACGCTCCAGATAGGCCGGGCTCGCGGCGACTTGAAAACGCTGGGGCGCCAGAATTCGCGCCTGCATGCTCGAATCGTGCAGCGGGCCGATGCGAAACAGCAGGTCGGCGCCTTCCTGTAGCGGGTCGATGTAGCTGTCGGTCTGCTGGATATCCAGTTGCAGTTTCGGGTAGCGCTCGCAGAGCCGTGCCAGCCACGGCGTCAGGTGCCGCTGACCGAACACCACTGGCGCATTGATCCGCACCAGTCCGCTCGGTTCGCTTTGCTGTTCCTGCAGGGCCTGTTCGGCCTCTTCGAGTTGCACCAGCACCAGCCGCGCGTGATGACCGAGCATGCGCCCGGCTTCGGTGGGCGAGACAGCGCGGGTGTGGCGGTAGAGCAATTGCTGGCCCAGGGCTTGCTCCATCAATTGGATCTGCCGGGAAATCGAAGACGGTGCCAGGCCTTCGCGGCGGGCCACTTCGGAAAAACTGCCGTGGTCCAGCACCGCTACAAATAGCCGAAAAGCCTTGAATCCCAGTTCGTTGAGGCCATGCATGACGAATCCTGTTGTGCGAGTTACGCAAAAGTGTTGTCAGGATGCTCCCATTTATCGCAAAGGATCGCCAACCGATAATTGTGGGAGCGGGCTTACTCGCGAAGGCGGTGTGTCAGGCAACAGAAATGTCGACGGGCACACCGCCTTCGCGAGCAAGCCCGCTCCCACAATGGACCGTGTTTTATCTGATGACTGGCAGGTGTTTTTCTATGCAATCTTCTTCAATCGACGACGTTGGCGTTGTCGCCACGCAGACCACCCAGCCGGAGCTGCGGCTGTTGCTGCTGCCACTGGTGATTCTGGCCGGCATGGGCCTGTCCGTGGAGGCCGGTTTGCTCGGGCCGCTCGGGGTTCAGGTCGGGCACTTGTGGGCCACCTTGAGCATCTTCGGTGTCGGCTCGGCGATTCTGTTTTTGCTGTTGCTGTTCAGTGGTCGGCAACAGGGCCCTGCCTTGAATGAGCTGCCGCGCTGGCAGTTGATCGGCGGGTTCCTGGGGCCGATGTACGTGATCGTGCTGACCTTGGCCACCCCGCACATCGGCATTGCCATGACGATGATCGCGATCCTCTCCGGGCAGGTCGGCAAAAGCGTGTTGATCGACCACTTCGGCTGGTTCGGCGCTACCCGCAAAAAGGTCAACGGTGAACGTTGGCTGGCCTTGCTGCTGATTGTCGCGGCACTTGTTCTGATCGCTCGGGGTTGATGATGAATCTGATTGTTTTGTTGGCGGTGGTCGTGGCGGCCGGTGCGGTGTTGAGTGTCCAGGCGGCGATCAATGGCCGTTTGGGCGAAACGGTGGGCGTGTTGCGCAGCAGTTTGTTGACCTTCGTGGTCGGTGCAGTGACCACCGGGTTGCTGATCCTGTTTTTCGAGCCGGCCCATGCCGTGAGTTTGCTGGACGTGCCGAAATGGCAGCTCAGCGGTGCGCTGTTCGGTGTGGTCTACATGATGGTGATGGTTGGCGCGGTGCCGCGGGTCGGCACGGCGGTGGCGACGGTGGCGGTGATCGTCGGGCAACTGGGGATGGGGATGTTGATCGATAACTTCGGCTGGCTGGGCAACCCGGCGATCGAGTTGTCCAGCAGCCGGATACTGGCGATGGTGTGTCTCGCATTGGCGTTGCTGTTCATGTATCGCAGCAACACCCGACAGGCATAACGCTGATCCTGTATAGGAGCTGCCGCAGGCTGCGATCTTTTGACTTGATCTTTGGAGAAGTTGGTATCGCCAAAGATCAAAAGATCGCAGCCTGCGGCAGCTCCTACACTGGTATTACGGCGCGCATTCGTCGCACCGGACGACCACAACCAATGGAGTCAGACTCATGATCGACAGTGAAAGTATCTGCGACTGCCCCAAATGCAAATGCAAACTGGGCGAACATCCGATCGCGCGCCACGGCAAGCACTATTGCTGTGAAGCCTGCGCCAAGCACCACGAACATGGCGAAGAATGTGCCACTAAAGGTTGCAAGTGCGCCAAGGGCTGACACCCGTCACGCACAGAGCGTGGAGCCTATTCGGGCTCCACTTCCAGTTTCAGGCTTTGATCTTCCAGCCGTTCGGTATGGCGGATGATGCCATTGAGTCGTCGTCCATCCACCCTCACCAACACCGTTTTTGCCTGTTCCAGATCTTGCGGTATGGGTGACTGGACGCGTAGCGCGAAGCGGGTAGGGTCATGCTCGACTTGTTCAAGACCGACCTGGCACTCGGCACTTTTGGTGATTCGACCGAACAGCGTATCGATACCGTAGTCGAGGTGTGCCGTGCTGGTAAGTTGCGTCGTTATCATGCGCCGATCCCTCCAAAGGTCCAAAGCTGCGCCATCCGTTAATTCGCCGGCCGCCACTTGACGTTTTCCACGCCGAATTTCTCCGCCATCGGCTTGCTGGTTTTTTGCACCTTCTCTCGGCCGAAGCGGGGGATTCTTCCGACCCCCGCGTCGCAACTTGCCCAATGCCAGGCTTCCGCGTTATCCATCTTGTCCAGGCGGATGATGAAAGACTTGGGCGCGCCATGAAGGGTGTATTCAATGACGAAAAGTTTTGCGTTGTTCATAAAGCCCATATTCCTCCCTGTGGTATTACAAGGATCGTTGGGGTTACGGAAAATTCAGTCGAATTGTCGGATGGAGGCCGCCCGTAGCGACAAGCCCCGTGGCTCGTTACCATGCAATCTCTGAAATCCCCAATGATTGCTGCCCATGGCCCTTGCCGCCCCTCCCGACCTGAGTGACACCGATGTGCCCGTGCAACCGCTGGCGCGCACCTATCCGCGCGGCCTGTACATCGAGCCGCATGAACATGTCTGGGGGCAGTTGCTGTATGCGATGAGCGGGGTGATGTGGGTCGAGACGCCCCATGAAGCGCTGGTGGTGCCGCCGCAACGAGCGGTGTGGCTGCCGCCGGGTGTGCCCCATGGGATTCGCGTGGTGTCGGATTTACAGATGCGCAACATCTATTTGCGGCCCTCATTGGCGGCGACGCTGGACGACACGGTTCAGGTGATTGAAGTCGGCGGACTGCTGCGTGAGCTGATCGTCGGGCTGGTGGAGCAGGGCGACGATGGCGCGCCCGAGTATTACGAAGCGCTGGTCGGCCTGGCGCTGCTGGAGCTTAGGCGAGCCCGGCGCTCGCTGCTGAAAATCCCCTTGCCGGATGATTCCGACCGACGGCTGATGAACCTGTGCCAGGCGGTCATGGCCGCGCCATCGCTGGACATTGCCTTCGAACAACACGCCGAAAACGCCGGTGCCAGCGTGCGTACCCTGGCGCGGTTGTTCAAGGACGGTCTAGGCATGGGCTTCGCCGAGTGGCGGCGCCAGGTGCAATTGGCGACCGCGGTGGCAGCGTTGATCCAGGGCGTGCCGGTCAGTGCGATTGCCCGGGAGCTGGGTTACTCACCGAGCAGCTTCAGCGACATGTTTCGGCGGGAACTGGGTGTCGCGCCTTCGCAGTTTTCGGCAATCCAGCGTCAGGATTGAAAGCGCTTTGGCCGATATTCAGAAGCACTTGGCCGGTGCTCGTCGCTACCGATCTTTAGACTCCGGGCATACCTTAATCAGCCACGGAGTCTGCCATGAGCTACCTCATCTCATTGGTCATCGGTCTGGGCGTCGGTTTGCTCTACGGCGCTCTGGATTTTCGTTCCCCCGCACCGCCGGCCATCGCGCTGGTAGGGCTGCTCGGCATGTTGGCCGGTGAGAAGTTGTGGCCAATGGGCCGGCAGTTGGTGGCTGGCTGGATCGCCTGAACCGTTTATTTCATTCGAGGGAAACACTCATGAAAGCACTGCAATTCGACAAGACCGGTGACCTCTCGGCCCTGCGCTACGTTGAGCTTCCCACCCCCGTCCCTGGCGCCGATGAAGTGCTGGTCCAGATCAAGGCGGCCGGCCTCAACCCCAGCGATGTGAAGAACGTGCTGGGGCGCTTTCCCTACACCACACTGCCACGGATTCCCGGTCGTGATTTTGCCGGTGTAGTCGTTGAAGGCCCGCAGGCGCTGATCGGTCAGGAAGTCTGGGGCACCGGTCGTGAACTGGGCTTTTTCGCCGATGGCTCGCACGCACAATTCGTCAAACTGCCGGCCAATGGTGTGGCGAAAAAGCCGACCCATCTGAGTTTTGCCCAGGCTGCCAGCCTCGGCGTGCCGTACACCACGGCGTGGGATGCGTTGGAGCGCAGTGGGGTGACGGCCGAAACCCGCTTGCTGGTGATCGGTGGCGGGGCGGTTGGCACTGCGGCGCTGGCGCTGGGCAAGGTGCGTGGCGCTCAAGTACTGGCCGCGGCGCGGCGGCCGGAACAGATCAAGGATTTGCAGGCCCAGGGGTATCAGACGCTGCAACTGGATAAACCCGAGGATCTCGGCGCTCAGGTGAATGCCGTGTATGCCAGCGGCGCTGATGTGATTTTCGACACCACCGGTTTCTGGCTCCCGGCCTCGGTCCCGGCGCTGGCCGCGTTCGGCCGCATCGCGATCATCGCTGCACCGGTGGACGGCATGGTGCAATTGCCGGCCCTGGCGCTGTATCGCAAGGGCGGTTCGGTGGTGGGGATCAACTCGTTGCTGTACGGCGTCCAGGCGTGTGCGGCGATGCTTGATCAGTTCGGCGCGTTCTTCGATCAGGGCTTGTTGCCGTTGCCTGAGGGTTTGTTTGAATCGCCGTTGGCAGAAGGGCTGGAGCGGTATGCCGAGGTGAGCCAAGGTGCCGGCGACAAAGTGATTTTGTTGCCGTAACCCTAATCAAATGTGGGAGCGGCGGTGCGGCGATCCGACTTGCTCGCGAAGGCGGCGGCACAGTCAATATTGATGTTGACTGACACACCGCTTTCGCGAGCAAGCCCGCTCCCACAAAGGTTTTGTATTGTCAGATCAAACCTCGGGAACACCGTTCTCCCACGCGGACCAGTTCTTCAAAATCTCCTGCACCAGCGGATTTCCCGTCCGGTACAGGTTCTCCAGCGCCGGCACAAACCCACCTTGATCCGCATACTTGAGCAGATTTTCCACCTCACTCTGGCCCGGCGCCGGCCGATCAAAATCGGAACCCGCACGCACCACCGCCAAACGCTGCACATCCACCAACCCTTCACGGCTGGCCCGCAGCAGCGCCTCATAGGTGGAGTTGTCTTCCTGCTGCGTCGTGCAGTACTCACCTTTGTTATCGGTCAGCAGCCGGGTCCAGACCTCAGCCCGCTCACTCAACCGCGTCCCGGAAAACCAGGTATTGCCCGCCAGCGTGTCGCACTGCGTCACCGCCGGCGGCTGATTGGCCGGGGCCGACGGATACTTCATGCGCCACGCGGCCGATTCCTTGCTCTCGCTCAGCTCGACTGTGTGGCTGAGGGCAAAGGCCCTGGCCTGCAACTTCGGGTTGAGTTCGAAGACTTCGGTCTTGTAATCCAGCGGCGGTTTCTCGTTCGGGCCTTTGGTATTGATGCCGATATAACCGGTCGGCCAGTCTGACGGCGCGTCCCGGGAATCCAGCTCCCATTGGGTGCCGAACTCCACCAGATAATGCGCCCACGCCGTGGTGCCGATGGTCCCGTGTTTTGGGCTGATGCCGGCAATCCCGGCGATCAGGAAGTAACTTTTGCGCAGGTCGAATTTCGACGACAGCGCCAGGGCCAGCGTCGACGCTGCAGCGTTGGTCTGGCCCATGCCGGTGACCATCAGGCATACCTGTTGACTGTTGCAGCGAACGGTCGGGTACTCGGCGGACAGCCCCGGCACCCGCACTTGCTGCTTGAGTTCCAACCGATCAATCCAGTTTTGCGCCTCGGGAGCGAACATGGTGATCAGCATCACCTTCGGCTGGATCGGCGCTTCAGTCGCCCAGGCCGTTGCGGAGAGCAGGGCGGCACAGGCCAGGGAAAGACGCGTCATTGCATGCATAAAACCTCCTGATTCAAACAAGTCTTAAAACTGATAACCGACGCCAGCGTAATAACCCCAACCGTCGGAACGGGCTCGGAAGTTACCGTCGCCGAAATTCAATTCGCTGCCATCCTCCCAGTTGCCGCCGTTGTGGAAATAACGGCCGACCAGGGTGAAACGCAAGTGGGTGAACGAGTACAGCAAGACGTTGGTGGCGACGGTGGCGTTGGCAGTACGAGCCGGGTTGTCCTTGTGCAGGTCCGAGCCGAAGTCGAAGTTGGTGAACCCGATG
Source organism: Pseudomonas sp. 478 (assembly GCF_003254125.1). Lineage (NCBI taxonomy): Bacteria > Pseudomonadati > Pseudomonadota > Gammaproteobacteria > Pseudomonadales > Pseudomonadaceae > Pseudomonas > Pseudomonas sp. 478. Next base: position 27,586 of record NZ_QKZG01000019.1, on the reverse strand, counting down.
TAGGTCAGTGACGCGCCGTTGCTGAAGCTGCTGATCGGCACGATGTATTTGAGTTGGGCGCGATAGCCGTCCCACGAATATTCGTTGCTGGCACCGTAGTTTTCCCACTGGTAGCGCCCATAGAAGTTGGCCGACAGGTTGACCCGCGAATGGGTGTCGATGTCGGTGCCCAAACCGCTGTACAGCGTATTGGCGCGGTTGGCGCTGTTACTGCCGTGGTCGTAGATCCAGTCAAAGGCCACGTACCATTCCTTGAACGGCCCAATGGCCAGGCTGCGGCCGGCGAGGTAATCAATGGAGATTCGCGGTTCGTGCTCCATGAACACCGGCGAGCCGTGGTCCCACACGCCTTTGTCATGGCTGTTGCCGATGTCGAAGATCTTCGGAATGTCGATGTAACCGTACAACTCGAACGGCCCCTTGCGCCCGAAGTACTCGTATTCCAGGTAGATATCGTCGGCCGGTTGCGGGCCGAAACTGATGTCTTTGCTGCCGATGACGGTCAGGTCCTGATTGAACCAGTCCGAGAGGTACACACCTTTTTTCGGTGGGCTGGCTTCGGGGCTGAGGCTTTCGCCTTGGGCGGATTCTTCGGCGGGAGCGGGCTGCGCCAAAACGGTGCTGCTGAGTAGTCCTGTAACGCTGGCCAGCAGCAAGGAAACAGCAAAAGTGCGCGAGCAAGTCACGCGGCTGGACGTGCGGTGCATTAAAAGTCCCTTTTCGTGCGGATCGAAAGCCCGGTTCTTCGGGCTTGCGCGGTTGTGTAGCGAAAACGCTTGTATCAGCGACTCGCAAACGTTTGCACAAGGCATACCAGTTTTGCTCAAAGCACGGAAAAGCCTAGGGAATTGCTGGCTTAACTGTCCTTTCGGTCAGAAGATCGTTCCCACGCGGGATCGAGGGAACGATCAGCTCCTACGAAATAGGGTTGATGTAAACTCCTCGGCACTGACTTCACGAGATGTGCCCCCCATGAGCGAACCGATTCGTCTGACCCAATACAGCCACGGTGCCGGATGTGGCTGCAAGATTTCTCCCCAGGTGCTGGAAGTGATTCTGGCCGGCAGCGGGGCGCAGAACCTTGACCCGAAACTCTGGGTCGGCAACGCCTCGCGCGATGACGCGGCGGTGTACGCCATTGATGAAGAACGCGGCGTGGTCTCGACCACCGACTTCTTTATGCCGATCGTCGACGACCCGTTCGACTTCGGCCGCATCGCCGCCACCAACGCCATCAGCGACATCTACGCCATGGGCGGCGATCCGTTGATGGCGATTGCGATCCTCGGCTGGCCGGTCAACGTACTGGCGCCGGAGATTGCCCGGGAAGTGATTCGCGGCGGGCGTTCGGTCTGCGATGAAGCGGGGATCCCGCTGGCTGGTGGGCATTCCATCGACGCGCCGGAGCCGATCTTCGGCCTCGCTGTGACCGGTCTGGTGGAAAAGCGCCATATGAAGCGCAACGATACCGCCACCGTCGGTTGCCTGCTTTACCTCACCAAACCCCTGGGCATCGGCATCCTCACCACCGCCGAGAAGAAGGGCAAATTGCGCCATGCCGACATCGGCCTGGCCCGCGACTGGATGTGCACCCTGAACAAACCCGGCAGCCGTTTCGGCAAACTTGAAGGCGTCACCGCCATGACCGATGTCACCGGTTTTGGTCTGCTGGGGCATTTGGTGGAAATGGCCGACGGCAGCAACGTGACCGCTCGCATCGAGTACGACCGCGTACCGCGTCTGCCAGGTGTCGAGTATTACCTCGACCAAGGCTGTGTGCCCGGCGGGACGCTGCGCAACTTCGACAGCTACGCCAGCAAGCTTGGGCGTCTTCAGGAAATGCACAAACGCGTGCTCTGCGATCCGCAGACCAGCGGTGGCCTGCTGGTTGCGGTCACCCCCGAAGGCAACGAACACTTCCTCAAAGTAGCCGCCGAGCTAGGCCTGACCCTCGAGCCGATCGGTGAACTGATCGAGCGACAGACGAACGCGGTTGAGGTGTTTTGATGTCCATCGAATTCACCGATTACCGCGACATTTTTCTCAACGACCGACCGATGATGGACGCCCGTGCGCCGGTCGAATTTCTCAAAGGCTCATTCCCCGGCGTGATCAATCTGCCGCTGATGAATGACCATGAGCGGCAACGGGTCGGCACTTGTTACAAGCAACACGGTCAGCAAGCGGCCATTACGCTGGGGCACCAGTTGGTGTCCGGTGAGATAAAAGCCGAGCGCGTCCAGGCCTGGGCCGATTTTGCCCGGGCGCATCCTGATGGGTATTTGTATTGTTTTCGCGGCGGTTTGCGTTCGCAGATCGTCCAGCAATGGCTCAAGGACGAGGCCGGCATCGACTATCCGCGAGTGGGTGGTGGCTACAAGGCGATGCGCACCTTCTTGCTCGACACGCTCGATCAGGCGGTTGCCCAGTGTGACTTCGTGTTGCTGGGCGGCATGACCGGCACCGGCAAAACCGAAGTGCTCACGCAGTTGCGCAACGGCCTGGACCTTGAAGGTCACGCCCATCATCGCGGCTCCAGTTTCGGTAAACGCGCCACCGGCCAACCCTCCAACATCGATTTTGAAAACCGCCTGGCGGTGGACGTGCTGAAGAAGCGCGCCCACGGTATCGAGCAGTTTGTGCTGGAAGACGAGAGCCGCGCAATCGGCAGTTGTGCGCTGCCGTTGCCGCTGTTTCAGGGTATGCAGCAGTTTCCGATGGTCTGGCTGGAAGACAGCCTGGAAGGGCGGGTCGAACGGATCCTGCGCGATTACGTGGTGGACTTGTGTGCCGAGTTCATCGGCGTGCATGGCGATGAAGGTTTCGCGCTGTTTTCCGAGCGTTTGCTGGAGAGCCTGAACAATGTGCAGAAACGTCTGGGCGGTGAGCGCCATCGTCGGCTGTTGATGTTGATGGAAGACGCGCTGGCGGAGCAGGCTAGCAGCGGGGCAGTGGACTTGCACCGGGGCTGGATCGAAGGGTTGCTTCGCGAGTATTACGACCCGATGTATGCGTTTCAGCGGGAGAAGAAAGAGGGGCGCATTGAATTCGCTGGAGAGCGGGCTGCCGTCCTTGAGTATCTGCGAGAGCGGGTCAGTCAACGAAGTTGATGGTGTTTTTTCCGGCCCCTTCGCGAGCAAGCCCGCTCCCACATTAGATTCTCAGTGAACACAATATTTGTGTACGACAAAGATCAAATGTGGGAGCGGGCTTGCTCGCGAAGAGGCCCTTGCAGACGCTATAAAACTTAAAGCACTGCCGCCCCTTATGTCGGACAGGTCTCCTGCCCATTATTCAGACCTTGCTTGTAGACGTGGCTCACCACGCTGGCCTTGCCGTTGTGCCAGGTCAGGGTGAGCACGTACAGCGAGTCGTAGTCGTTGGATTCCCAGTCGTCGATGATGTTCTGTTTCTTGCCGATGGCTTCCCCTGCGACCTTGTTGATCAGCTCCGGCAGGTAGCCGTGGGACCAGGCGGTGTAGATGACCGAGTTGTGATACTTGTCGAGGAGCAATTCATCGGCCAGATCGCTGGTGTCGTTGGCCGAGAAGTTGATGTTCACCGGCAAACCAAGCTTGATCGCGCTGGGGCTGATGGTCATCAGGGGGCGGATGTAACTGTAGGAATTGTCCAGTTCGCCTTCTTCGACATTGCGCGTCGGGTTGGCGGCAAATACATAGTTGGCCTTGCCGAATTTTTCCGGCAGCAAGGTGGCCAGGTCGATGGCACGGTTCAGGCCCTGGCAGTTGAGCTGGCCGAGGCCGCCTTCGGGTTTTTCCGCGTGGCGCATGAACACCAGCGTCTGGGTGCCGTCCATCGGTTGGGCGCGGCTTTCGCTGGATTCAAGGAACAGGAACAGCGCGCAGACCGCCAACAGGGAGGGCAGGACCACGTACGCGCGATACTTGAAGCGTTTGGCGAATTTCAAAAGGTTCATCATTTGAATAGGTGATCTTCAGCGCATTCGGTTAAGGCTGACAAACCTTTACACCGCGAGCTCCCTGCGTCGGGTGTTTTCCATGTCGTTGGGCCGGCCCGTTTCCGAAAGGGCGATGCTCAGAGTCCTCTGAGGCCCATTTGGTTCGATCCGAGCAAGTGCGCAGCACTGTAGCGGCAACCTGAGATGGGTGGAGCAGAGGTTATCGACAGGATGTTGCCGATTTATGGACACAGTACACGTGTTGGCGCCATTCACAGGCTGCAATCTTCTGATCATGCTCATCAGCAATATTGATAACGCCAAAAGATCGCAGCCGTCGGCAACCCTACATTATGATCAGCGTCTACTTTTTCCGTGTGGATGCTTCCCATGACCGATCTGTCCGCGTTCCCGATTACCCGAAAATGGCCGGCTCAATACCCCGAGTGGATCCAGCTTTACTCCTTGCCGACCCCCAACGGCGTCAAGGTGTCGATCATGCTCGAAGAGATCGGACTGCCCTACGAACCGCATCGTGTGGGCTTCGAAACCAATGACCAGATGTCCCCCGAATTTCTTTCACTGAACCCCAACAACAAGATCCCGGCCATCCTCGACCCTCACGGTCCGGGGGACCAACCCCTGGCGCTGTTCGAGTCCGGGGCGATTCTGATTTACCTGGCCGACAAGAGCGGGCAATTGCTGGCCCAGGAATCGGCGGCGCGATACGAGACCCTTCAGTGGCTGATGTTTCAGATGGGCGGTATCGGGCCGATGTTTGGCCAGCTCGGCTTTTTCAACAAATTTGCCGGCAAAGACTATGAGGACAAGCGTCCCCGCGACCGCTACGTCGATGAAAGCAAGCGCCTGCTTAATGTGCTCAATAACCGCCTGGAAGGGCGCGACTGGATCATGGGCGAGCGCTACACCATCGCGGACATCGCGACCTTCCCCTGGGTGCGCAACCTGATCGGCTTTTATGAGGCCGGCGAGCTGGTGGGCATAAAGGACTTCACCAACGTCACGCGGGTGCTGGAGCGCTTTCTGGCGCGGCCGGCGGTGATGCGCGGGCTGGAAATTCCCAAGCAAAACGCTTCGATTTGATCAAGAGACCAAGGAAGGCCATGCACTCATTCGATTTCAAGCAAGTAGATGTCTTCAGTCGTGTTGCGCTCAAGGGCAATCCGTTGGCGGTGGTGTTCGGCGCCGATGCGCTCAGTGATGAGCGCATGGCGGCGTTCGCCAGCTGGACCAATCTCAGCGAAACCACATTCATACTCGAACCGCGCGATCCTCGCGCCGATTATCGCGTGCGGATTTTCACCACCCTGAACGAATTGCCGTTCGCCGGTCATCCGACACTGGGCACCTGCCATGCGTGGCTGGAGGCCGGTGGCGTGCCCAAGGGCGAAGAGATTATTCAGGAGTGCGGTGTGGGGCTGGTGCGGGTTCGTCGACAAGGGGCAGAGCTGGCCTTTCTCGCGCCACCATTGCTCAAAACCGGGCCGGTGGAGGCGGATGTGGTGGAACGGGTGCGGCGGGGGCTCGGGCTGGAATCGGGGGCGATTGTGCGCACTCAGTGGGTCGACAACGGTGCCGGATGGCTGGCCGTGATGGTCGAGGATCGCCAGCAGGTGCTGGACCTGCAACCGGATCATTCGCAAATGCTTGGCCTGGCCGTCGGTGTCATCGCGCCATGGCATCCCGAGCGCGAGGGTGATGACGCACAGTTCGAAGTGCGGGCGTTCATCTCCGGCGACGGCATGCCGGAAGACCCCGCCACCGGAAGCCTGAACGCCGGAATTGCTCAATGGTTGCTCAGCGAAGGACTGGCGCCGGCGTCCTATGTGGTCAGCCAGGGCCTGACCATGGGCCGCGCCGGACGCATTCAGGTCGAGCAGGTGGGCGACGAGATCTGGATCGGCGGTTCTGTGGTGACCTGCATCAGCGGAACCTTGAATCTGTAACCTGTGGGAGCGGGCTTGCTCGCGAAGGCGGTGTGCCAGTCGCCATAATTGTTGAATGACACACCGCCTTCGCGAGCAAGCCCGCTCCCACAGGGGCCTGCGTTAATTGCGCGCGATTGTTGCTGTCGCGGTAACGCAGTCTTGAGTGATCGAGGTTTGTGCCCCGCGCCTTGCAAGGCATAAGCTTCGCCCCCTACGACTTTCGTCTCGTCCTTCGTTTTTCAGGAAATCCACATGTCCAGTCAGTTCCCCGAAGCACGTCCACGCCGTCTGCGCCGCAATGCGAGCCTGCGCAGCCTGTTCCAGGAAACCGAGTTCAGCTTGAACGATCTGGTGCTGCCGATTTTCGTCGAGGAAGAGATCGACGACTTCGTACCGATCAAAAGCATGCCCGGCGTGATGCGTATTCCGGAGTCGAAACTGGCGGGTGAAATCGAGCGTTATGCCCGGGCCGGGATCAAGTCGGTGATGACGTTCGGCGTGTCGCACCATTTGGACGGCAACGGCAGCGACACCTGGAGCGACAACGGTCTGGTGTCGCGCATGTCGCGCATCGCCAAGGATGCGGTGCCGGACATGATCGTGATGTCCGACACCTGCTTCTGTGAGTACACCGACCATGGTCATTGCGGCGTGCTGCACAACCATGAGGTCGACAACGACCAGACCCTGATCAATCTCGGCAAACAAGCGGTGGCCGCGGCCCGTGCCGGCGCCGATGTGATCGCCCCGTCGGCTGCCATGGACGGGCAGGTTCAGGCCATTCGCCGGGCGCTCGATGAAGCGGGTTTCAACCAGACCGCGATCATGGCCTATTCGACCAAGTTTGCCTCGGCGCTCTACGGTCCATTCCGTGAAGCCGGCGGCAGCGCACTCAAGGGCGACCGCAAAAGCTATCAGATGAACCCGATGAACCGCCGCGAAGCCGTGCGCGAATCACTGATGGACGAGCAGGAAGGCGCTGACGCGCTGATGGTCAAACCGGCCGGCGCCTACCTGGACATCATCCGCGACATCCGTGAAGCCTCGCGTTTGCCGCTGTCGGCGTATCAGGTGAGCGGTGAGTACGCGATGATCAAATTCGCCGCCCAGGCCGGGGCGATCGATGAGGATCGCGTGGTGCGTGAGAGCCTTGGCGCGATCAAGCGGGCCGGGGCGGATCTGATCTTCACTTACTTCGCGATGGACCTGGCGCTGGCCGGGATCTAAACCCCACCACAAAACCACTGTGGGAGCGGGCTTGCTCGCGAAGGCGGTGTAACAGTCAACACTTGAATTAACTGACACACCGCCTTCGCGAGCAAGCCCGCTCCCACATTTCTACAGTGTTGAATCAGCGGGCGCCGAAAAACGGCCTGATCCCGTGATCCCGGAAGTACCGCTCGATCACCTTGGGATCGGCAGAATTGTCGGCAATCGCCACATACGTATCCGGCCGCAACAGGTAAAACCCGTTACGCCCCAAGCCAGCCGCTTCAAACGCCGGCCGCCAGTCAAACACATGCAACGGCAAATGATGTTCGTGGCACCAGGCGATCATTTCGTCGCTGGTGTCGCCATACACATGCACCTGCCAGGTCAGACACTTCAGCGATTCGAAATTGTCCCCCTCGCCGTCGTGAGCCCAAGGCAGGCGGTCGCCACCGTGAACATGACCGGCCACACCCGTACTCAACGGCATCCCGCGATAATTCAGGGTGATCTGCGACACCGTGCGAAACAGAAACTCACGGGACGCCTCAAACGATGCCATTTTCGGAATCACGAACGGCGCCAGACGCGTGCGCAGCACATCGGCGATGCGCCCTTCGGCCGTGACGAAAGTGAACACCCGGTCCGTGGTGGCGACCAGTTTGCGGGCAAACGCGATGCGCTCGGTTTCGTACGTGTCGAGGAGTTTGGCCTCAGCGCCGCCGCTCAACACCGCCGCGAATTTCCAGGCGAGGTTGATGGCGTCGCCAATGCCGGTGTTCATGCCCTGGCCACCGGCAGGGCTGTGGACGTGGGCGGCGTCACCCAATAGAAACGCGCGCCCGGTACTAAAATGATCCGCCACCCGATGATGCACCCGGTAGGTCGAGAACCAGTTCAGTTGCTCGATCTTTACTTTCATATGCTCGATGGCCCGGCTGCTGACGTCTTCAAATTGCAGGGTTTCGGCTTGCTCGGCGCGCTCGTCGCGTACGGTCCCGATCAGACGGGCGCGGCCTTCACCGCCCAAGGGAAACACCGCGAGAAAATCCGCTTCATCAAGATCCACATGCAGTTCGCCGTTGAACGTCGGCCCGCTGGCTTGCACGTCGGCGACGTAGAAAATCTGCTGGTACGTGCCACCGGGAAATCCGGTGTCCAGGGTCTTGCGCACGATCGACCGGGCACCGTCGCAACCCGCCAGATAGCAGGCCTGGCAGGTTTCCTCCTGACCATCGGGCAAGCGCAAATAGGCAGTGATGCCGTCACCGGTTTCCATGAAACTCTCAAGTTCTGTGTTGCGCTCCACCTTGATGCCAAAGGCTTCGAGGCGATCTATCAGCAGCCGTTCGTGTTCGTCCTGAGGAAAGATTTCGAGGAATGCATAGGGCGTCAGACCTTCGCCAATGCGGCTCAGCGGCATGTGCGCCACGGGTTCGCCCTTGACCCAGAAATTGGCGGCGGCCACTCGATGACCGTTCTGTACCACCGCATTGCTGAGGTCGAGCTGGCGATACAGCTCCAGCGTCCGCGCCTGGACGGCCAGCGCCCGCGAGGTGGTTCCGGGGGCCGACGTCTTGTCGATGATGCGTACTTGCACGCCAAGCTTGCTCAGCCACAGCGCCAACACCAGTCCGGTCGGGCCGGCGCCGATGATCAGAACGTCGCTACGGTTCATGAGACTGTCCTCCTCGGTGTGTGGCTCAAGTATGGTTCAGCCGCGACGGACGGGCAGGTTGTCTGCCAAACGGAAAAAGGCCCTGCGTTATTTCAGGTAAACCGCGTCTATCGGACTGCGACTGCTGCGCAGTCGAACGCAGCCTCGCAGGCTCGGCAGCTGCTACAGGGAACAGGGCGCGGCGGCGAGAGTCATAGCCTGCGCCATGCCATTGATCGTATGGTTACCCCGGCTCAACGGATTTGATGGAGCAACATGCAAGCCAATCGATTGATGATGAGCGTCGCCGCGCTGCTGATGCTGGCGGGTTGCGGCACTCAGCGCACGCAAGAGCTCCCTGCGCGCAAGCCTGCCGAGGTCCAGGCCGAGATCGTGCGCCTGCTGCCAGCCCAAACCGCCGATCGCCAGGGCTGGGCTACCGATATTTACGCAGCATTGGCTGCCCAGAACATTTATCCATCCACCCAAAACCTGTGCTCGGTACTGGCGGTCACCGAGCAGGAATCGACCTTTCAGGCGGACCCACCGGTACCGGGCCTGGGCAAAATCGCCCGCGAGGAGATCGACCGCCGCGCCGACAAAGCCCACATTCCCGGCCTGCTGGTGAGCGGTGCGCTGCAGGTGAGTTCATCCAACGGCAAAAGCTACAGCGACCGACTCAATGCGGCGCGCAGCGAGAAAGAGCTCAGCGCGATCTTCGATGACTTCATCGGCATGGTGCCCATGGGCCGGACGCTGTTCGGTGGGTTCAACCCGGTGCACACCGGTGGGCCGATGCAGGTCAGCATCGATTTCGCCGAGCAACAGGCGAAGGCGTATCCGTACCCGGTGGCCGGCTCGATCCGCCATGAAGTGTTCAGTCGTCGCGGCGGGATGTACTTCGGTATCGCCCACTTGCTCGGTTATCCGGTGAGCTACAAACAACCGTTGTATCGCTTCGCCGATTTCAATGCCGGTTGGTACGCCAGTCGCAATGCCGCGTTTCAGAACGCGGTGAGTCGCGCGTCGGGCATACCGCTGGCGCTGGATGGTGACCTGGTCCGCTACGATTCGATCATGCCTGGCACCACGGAATTGGCGGTGCGAACGCTCGGCAAGCAGCTGGGCATGCGCAATCCGACTATTCGGGACCAATTGGAGGAAGGCAAAAACTTCGAATTCGAGGACACCCAGCTCTATGCACGGGTTTTTGCCCTGGCCGAACAGGCGGAAGGTCGGCCATTACCGCATGCGGTGTTGCCGGGGATTGCGCTGCAAAGCCCGAAGATCACCCGCAAACTCACCACGGCGTGGTTTGCCAAGCGGGTCGATGAGCGTTATCAGCGTTGCATGGCGCGGGCCGGCAAGTGACCGAACGCAAAAAGCAGGCGTAAAAAACCCGGCTGATAAGGCCGGGTTTTTCATTGAGTACTGCGGTAAAACCATTCATTTATACAGCGCGGCTTTCGATCAGACGATCCGAGCCGCCTTCAGCGACAACCGGGTGAACAGAGGTAGCGGCGAAAGCGTTAACTGCAAAAACCGAGAAAGCGATGCTGAGGAAGATTTGGCGTTTCATGATGGTGTGCTCCGGGGTGTAGTTGTTGGGTCTGGAGCTGATGTTACGCCGCGGATTTTTTATGAGAACTTCATTGCCATGATGGTGAACATCGACGGCAATGATAGGAAGGACAATGCCCCCCACGCGAGCATGATGGTTGCGTTCAACGACTCAGGTGCGACGGCGAACAAACTTGCGCCACAACCCGACCCACAGCATGAACAGCGCAAAGGCTGATGTCTTTGCGGGTCGCCAATTCATCCAGGCGTTCACCGGCTAGACTGGCCGTTGACGAGTGTTCGCTCGTCGGCTGACTCTATTTTCGTTTCGCCAGGAGCGCGATATGTACCAGCTATACGGACACCAGAACTCCGGCGCTGCCGCGATAGAAGCGGCACTGGAGCTTTGCGAAATTCCTTACCGCTTCATCGACGTTGAAGCCTCTCCCGAGGCGACCCAAGCGCTGGAGAAACTCAATCCGCTAAAGCAGGTCCCGACCCTGCAATTGCCCGATGGCAGCGTTCTCACCGAGAGCGCGGCGATTCTGATTCACCTGGGGCTCACGTTCCCCCAATCAAACCTGTTGCCGAAAAACACCGCCGCGCGGGATCAGGCGATTCGCGGCCTGGTGTACATCGTCAGCAATTGCTATTCGGCGATTGGCATCATCGACTACCCCGAGCGCTGGTTGGCCGAGGCGGATGAATCGTCCAGGCAAAACCTCATGGCCGGCGCCCGCGCGCGACTGCACAGGAGTTGGGAGGTGTTTGCCGATCAGTTTTCGGGCGATTTGTATCTGGGTGACGAGACGCCGGGAGCCTTGGATGTGCTGGCGGCGGTGGTTTCCAGATGGGCGGGTAGCCGGGAGTATTTACGCAGTGCAAGGCCCGGTTTTTTCGCCTGGCTAACGCGCATTGACCGGCACCCGACATTGGCACCGGTCTTCGCGCGGCATTGGCCAGATTGACCTATTCGCCGCGGATGTACTGTTCCAACTGGCGAATCAACTCAGCCTGTTCGGCGATGGCCTCCTTGACCAGGTCGCCGATCGACAGCAAACCGATCAGTGTGCCGTTTTCCACCACCGGCAAGTGGCGCAGGCGTTTGTCGGACATGATGCCCATGCAGGTTTCGACGGTTTGATGGGTGTCCACGGTGATCACCGGCGACACCATGATGTCTTCGACCGGTGTACCGACGGAGGAGCGTCCCTTGAGCACGAGTTTGCGCGCATAGTCACGCTCGCTGATGATGCCGACGACCTCGCCATTCCTCAAGACCGGCAAGGCGCCGACGTTTTTGGCGGCCATGACCATCAGCGCTTCCAGCACCATTTGATGCGGTGCAATGGTGTGGACCTCATGATTCTGTTCAGCCTTTAACTTCAGCAGTTGGGCGACGGTTTTCATGGCAGTTTCTCAGGTGTTGTCGTTGTCCTTGAAGAATCGTAGACACGGGCGCTGAGGGCAAGGCAGAAAGCGGCAGATAACGCGCAAAAAACGCCATTCAGCGGTTTTTCTTCCGAATATCTCCGTACCAGGTCGATAAACACCTGCAATGGCAGCGACTTCAAGAGCCACCCCTCACCCCAGCCCTCTCCCCATGGGGGAGAGGGGGGAAAGGGGGCAGATCTCCATGGTTTTCAAAACCAGAGTTCGACTCTACTTCTTCGGTCGCTGAACGTCTAAAAATCAACTCGGTCAGTCCCCTCTACCCCGTGGGGAGAGGGTTAGGGTGAGGGGTGGACTCAAAGGCTGGCAAATCCATAAGCCTCCACGCTATCCCCCGCAATGACGCGTAGAATTGCGCCTTGAATCAAATCTTGAGGTTGCAGTGGTGGATTTACAGCGGGGCTTCGTCCTGACCCGGCATTGGCGCGATACCCCGGCCGGTACGGAAGTCGAGTTCTGGCTGGCGACCGACACCGGTCCCCAGCGGATCCGCCTGCCTCATCAACCGTCGGTGGCGTTCATCCCCGCCGCCCAGCGCGAGCAGGCTGAAGCGTTGCTGCGCGGCGAAAAGAACGTCGAGCTGCGGCCGTTGGCGTTGTTGGATTTCGAGCACCGCCCGGTACTCGGTCTGTATTGCCAGCAGCACGGTCAACTGATCCGTCTGGAAACCGCGCTGCGCAAGGCCGGCGTCGACATGTTCGAAGCCGATGTGCGCCCGCCGGATCGCTACATGATGGAGCGTTTCATCACTGCGCCGGTCCGGTTCAGTGGCACGCCGAACGCCGAGGGCCTGCTGCTCGATGCGCAGATGAAACCCGACCCCGACTATCGTCCGAGCCTCAGGCTGGTCTCCCTGGACATCGAAACCACCGCTCAAGGCGAGCTGTACTCCATCGCCCTGGAAGGCTGCGGCGAGCGCCAGGTCTACATGCTTGGCCCGCCCAATGGCGACGACAGTGAAGTGGATTTCCAGCTCGAATACTGCGATTCCCGAACCCTGCTGCTGAAAAAACTCAACGAATGGTTCGCCCGCCATGACCCCGACGCGATCATCGGCTGGAACGTCGTGCAATTCGACCTGCGTGTGCTCCACGAACACGCCCGGCGGCTGGCGGTGCCGCTGAAACTGGGGCGTGGTGGCGAAGAAATGCAGTGGCGTGAACACGGTAGCCGCACCCATTACTTCGCCTCGGCCGCCGGCCGGCTGATCATCGACGGCATCGAATCCCTTCGTTCGGCGACCTGGAGTTTCCCCTCGTTCAGCCTGGAAAACGTCGCGCAAACCCTGCTTGGCGAGGGCAAGTCGATCGACAATCCGTACCAGCGCATGGACGAAATCAACCGCATGTTCGCCGAGGACAAACCGGCCCTGGCCAAGTACAACCTCAAGGACTGCGAGCTGGTGACGCGGATTTTCGCCAAGACCGAGCTGCTGACCTTTTTGCTGGAACGGGCCAGCGTCACCGGGTTGCCGGCGGATCGCAGCGGCGGCTCGGTGGCGGCGTTCACTCACCTGTACATGCCGCTGATGCACCGTCAGGGGTTCGTCGCGCCGAACCTTGGGAACAAGCCTGCGCAAGCCAGCCCCGGCGGGTTTGTCATGGACTCGCAACCGGGCCTGTACGAGTCGGTGCTGGTGCTCGACTACAAAAGCCTCTATCCGTCGATCATCCGAACCTTTCTCATCGACCCGGTGGGCTTGATCGAGGGCCTTAAACATCCGGATGACAGCGAGTCGGTGCCAGGCTTTCGCGGTGCGCGTTTTTCCAGAACCCGGCATTGCCTGCCCGCCATCGTCGCCCGGGTCGCCGAAGGGCGCGAAACCGCCAAGCGCGAACACAACGCGCCGTTGTCCCAGGCCCTGAAGATCATCATGAACGCCTTTTACGGCGTGCTCGGTTCCAGCGGTTGCCGCTTCTTCGATACACGCCTGGCGTCGTCCATCACCCTGCGCGGTCACGAGATCATGCTGCGTACGCGACAGCTGATCGAAGCCCAGGGCCACACGGTGATTTACGGCGACACCGACTCGACTTTCGTCTGGCTGCGCCGTGCCCATGGTCAACAAGAAGCCGCACAGATCGGCCGCGCGCTGGTGGATCACGTCAACCAGTGGTGGCGTGAGCATGTGCAGCAGCAATACGGTCTGGAAAGTGCGTTGGAGTTGCAGTTCGAGACCCACTACAAACGCTTTCTGATGCCGACCATTCGTGGCGCCGAGGAGGGCAGCAAGAAGCGTTATGCCGGGCTTGTGACTCGAGCCGATGGCACCGACGAAATGGTCTACAAAGGCCTGGAAACCGTGCGCACCGACTGGTCGCCGCTGGCCCGGCAATTCCAGCAGGAGCTGTACCTGCGCATCTTCAATCGCAAGCCCTATCAGGAGTATGTACGCGACTACGTGCGCAAGACGTTGGCGGGGGAGTTCGACGATCGCCTGATCTACCGCAAGCGCCTGCGTCGCACCCTCGATGACTATCAGCGCAACGTGCCGCCCCATGTGCGGGCCGCAAGGATTGCCGATGAGTACAACGACCAGCAGGGCCGTCCGCGGCAATACCAGAACGGTGGCTGGATCAGTTACGTGATCACCGTCGCCGGGCCCGAGCCGCTGGAAATCCGCAGCGCGCCCATCGACTACGACCACTACGTCACCCGACAACTGCAACCGGTGGCGGACGCCATTCTGCCCTTCGTGGACGACGACTTTTCAACGTTGATTGGTGGGCAGTTGGGCCTGTTTTGAGTCCAGCAGCAACAACGTCCAGTCATCCAGGATGCCGTGGAAATACTGGTCAAGTGCTCGATGAAAGTCGCTGTTAGCGCCGGCAACCTGGGCGAACAGCGTCATGCAAGAGTGAAACTTGAGATCGTCGGGATGGCCGAATATGCCGGCAACCGAGCTTTTTTCGATGTTCAGCACCATTTGCGTGCAGGTGCGCAACCGTGAACCCAGCAGCGGATGATTGAGGTACGCCTCAGCTTCCTCTATGGAACGAATGGCAAAGTGGCGGGACATCTCGCTGCCGCCCAACCCTGAGAATTGCGGAAAGATGAACCACATCCAGTGACTGCGCTTGTGGCCGGCATTCAGCTCGGCCTGGACCCGTTTGAACACCGGGTCCTGTGCCTGGATAAAGCGTTGCAGATTAAAGTAATCGTCCTGATCAGTGCTTCTCATGCCGAAGCCCTCTGACAGACTGCGATGGCTCAGACCATGGCCAACCGCTGTTTGCGTTGTGGCGCGCGAAACGCCTGGTCCAGCGCCTCCAGATCCCCAGCCTCCAGTTGCAATTGCGCCGCTTGGGCGTTGAGTTGTACGTGTTCGGGTCGGACCGCCTTGGGGATGGCGATCACGCCTTCGTTACGCAGCATCCATGCCAGCGCTACCTGGGCCGGCGTCACACGGTGACGGGCGGCTATTTGCTTGAGCGTTGTATGGTTCAGCATAGGCCCGCCCTGACCGATCGGACAGTAGGCCATGACCGGCATTCGATGCTGGCGGCTCCAGGGCAGCAGATCGAACTCGATGCCGCGTTCTTCCAGGTTGTAGAGCACCTGATTGGTGGCACAGGCCGGTGAGACCAGTTCCTCCAGGTCGTCGACATCAAAATTGGAGACACCCCAGCGACCGATCTTGCCTTCGACCCGCAGGCGTTCGAAGGCTTCGACTGTTTCTTCGAGGGGAAACTGGCCGCGCCAGTGCAGTAAATAGAGATCGATGTAATCGGTATCGAGACGACGCAGACTGCGTTCGCACGCTTGGGGGATGCCTTTGCGGCTGGCGTTGTGCGGGTACACCTTGCTGACCAGAAACACTTCGTCGCGCCTGCCGGCGATGGCTTCACCGACCACTTCCTCAGCGCCGCCCTCGCCGTACATTTCAGCGGTGTCGATGAGGGTCATGCCTAGTTCGATACCCAGGCGCAAAGCCGCCACTTCCTGGGTGTGCCGGGAACGGTCTTCGCCCATGCGCCAGGTGCCTTGACCGATGACCGGTACGTTGACGCCGGCCAGTTCGAGGGTCCGCATTCAAATCTCCTTATTTTGAATCGATGAGTACTCATCGGTTGGCAACAGAATCCCCCGGTGGTTCCATCGACCTGTAGCAGCTGTGGCAGCTGCTACATGATCGTGTTGGGCCTTACTGGGTAGAAAACTTCAGGACGGTGCTCTGGGCATAGGTCTTGCCCGGGTCCAGGCGCGTGGACGGAAAGGTCGGCTGATTCGGCGAGTCCGGATAGTGCTGGGTCTCCAGCGTGAACGCGCCCCAGTGCGGATAGACCTTGCCAGCCTTGCCCTTGACCGAACCGTCGAGGAAGTTGCTGGTGTAGAACTGCACACCGGGCTCGGTGGTGTAGAGCTGCAAGCGACGACCGGATTGCGGATCGCTGACCTCGGCGGCGAGTTGACCCACATCACCCATGGCGTTCAGCACCCAGTTGAAATCGAAGCCACCCTGTTTCGGTTCGGCAAATTTCAACTGTGGGTGATCGGCTTTGATGTGCTTGCCAATGGCGGTCGGTTGGGTGAAGTCCATCGGTGTGCCGGCCACCGGGGCCAGTTCGCCGGTCGGGATCAGCTTGCCGGTAACCGGCGTGTAATGGCTGGCATGCAGGGTGGCGAGCTGTTTCAGCACATCACCGTTACCCGCGCCGGCGAGGTTGAAATAGCTGTGATTGGTCAGGTTCAACACCGTGGCTTTATCGGTGGAAGCCTTGTAGTCGATGCGCAACTCGTTTTGCTCATTGAGGCTGTAGGTGACCTCGGTTTTCAGGTTGCCGGGGAAGCCCATTTCACCGTCCGCCGACAGGTAGGTCAGGGTCACGCCGACCGCATCCTTGCCGTTGCTCGGCTGGGCTTTCCAGACGTGTTTGTCAAAACCCTGAGGGCCGCCGTGCAGCGAATTGGAACTGTCGTTGAGCGGTACCTGATAGCGCTTGCCGTCCAGTTCGAAAGCACCGTTGGCCAGGCGATTGCCGAAGCGCCCGATGGTCGCACCGAAATACGCCGTGCCGCTCTGATAGCCCTGCACGTTATCGAAACCGAGCACCACATCGTCGAACTTGCCGTTTTTGTCCGGCACTTTCAGCGACTGCAAAATGCCGCCGTAGGTAATGACCGTGGCGGTCAGGCCATGGCTGTTGCGCAAGATGTATTGCTCGACGGGCGTGCCGTCATTGGTTTTGCCGAAGGCCTTGTGTTCGCTGGACAGGCCGGCGGCCTGGGCGCAGAGGGGGGGCGATCATCAGGGACAGTCCAAGGGCGCAGAGCGGGTGTCGGGATTGAAGCATGGTTGACCTTCCTTTTTGTTGTTTTTGGCTAACTAGTCATACTAATAATCGAATTTAAATGCGATCAAGGAAGGATTTATAGCTTATGTACGAGCTGTTGCAATTATAAAGTATGACTAATGTGGTGATCCTCTTGACGGTTGGCAGCGTTTACGGACCGCCGGCACTGCACTTTTCAGGGATTCACGGCTCCTATCCTGGGCCAGCCTGCGGCGAATCCCCACCGCCGGCCCATGCCCAAGTTCAATACCCATGGCTCGAGTTTTACCCCGCACCACCGCGCCAATCCGCCGCCGTTGCCTGCTGTTGGCCTGCTTGTCGATGCTCGCCTCCGGGTGCAGCCAGCAGCAGGGCAACGACATCGTCAGTCAGTTCCGCGAAGGCAAACCCCAGGAATTTCTCCAGACCAGCGTCGACCGCATAGCGACCCTGGCGATGCGCGACAACCTCGACAGCCTCTACCTGCTGATGAGCAAGCTCTACTTGCGCAACCCGGACGAGCTGAAAAAATCCGGCTTCCTCGACGCCCGCACCGCTGGCAAGCAAGTGCGCATGGCCATCGAACAGCAACAGCCGCTGCCGACTCTGGGGGGCAAAAAAGACCTGGCCGCGCTGAGTTATGCCATGAGCCCGGAGTTTCTCGGCGACCGGGTCGGTGCTTTCATCTATGCCATCGGCAGCATGCTCGTCACCGCCCACGGCAATCGGCTCGAGTTCTACATGACGGATGTGATCAATCCGACGTTCGTCAGCAACGCTGCCCGCAACATCGAGAAAGCCACCTGGATACTCAGCCAGCGGCAAAACAAGAACGGCGAGCCATTGCTGTTCTCCAATGAAATCTCGGAGGAGGGCAGCAACCTGAGTTTTGCCGTGGAGTTCGGCAAGATCGTCGCGCGGCTGGACCTGCTGACGCAGATGCTGGACGAGCGCTACCGTCGGATCGGTTTGAATTACGCGCAGAGTTTGCTGTTCCTCAATTTCCTGCCAGTACAGTGAACCCACCTTGTGGGAGTGAGCTTTGTGGCGAGGGGATTTATCGAAACGTCGCACCGCCCCGTTGGGCTGCGAAGCGGCCCCAAAAAATGGGACTGCTGCGCGGGTCCAACGGGGATAAATCCCCTCGCCACAAAGGCTCTCGCAGGGAACTGCATGCGTACTTTAGGTATAACGATAGTTCGCATCGATATAACTGGTTATAAGAAAAATCGCTATGCTGCGATCCAGATTTTTCATGCGTTTTTTGTGGGCGTGTTAATGGAATTCGGTAATTTCGGTTTAGTCGTAGCAGGTCTGGTAGTCGGCTTTATTGTCGGGATGACCGGCGTTGGTGGCGGCTCCTTGATGACCCCCATTCTGTTGTGGTTCGGCGTCAATCCGGCCACCGCAGTGGGGACGGATTTGCTGTACGCGGCGATTACCAAATCCAGTGGCGTGCTGGTTCATCGAAAGAACAAGAACATCGACTGGGCGATTACCGGTTGGCTGACCCTCGGCAGTGTGCCGGCGGTGGCGCTGACGTTGTGGTTCCTGAGCACCTTGCAAACGTCGCCCGAGGCGATGAACGCGGTCATCAAACAGGCCTTGGGCTTTGTTCTGTTTGCCACGGCGCTGGCGATTTTCTTCAAGAAACGCCTGCTCGATTTCGCCCACAAACGTGCGGGCGGTCATTACAACCCCAGTGGTAAGCGCTTGAATGCGCTGACCGTGATCACCGGTCTGGTCCTCGGCGCCATGGTTGCCCTGACGTCCATCGGCGCTGGCGCCCTGGGCACCGTCGCGTTGTTTATTCTCTATCCGCTGTTGCCGACCCGCCGCCTGGTGGGCACGGAAATCGCGCACGCCGTACCGCTGACCCTGGTGGCCGGCCTCGGCCATGCGAGCATGGGCAACATGGATTGGCACGTGCTGGGTTATTTGCTGATCGGTTCGCTGCCGGGGATTTACCTGGGCAGCCACCTGACTGGCCGCATCTCCGATGAAGTGCTGCGGCCTTGCCTGGCCACGATGCTGGTGCTGATTGGGTACAAACTGGCCTTTTAATCGGGTAGAGCTTTCAGAACAAACCCGCTTGGCAGGCGCGCTCAGGGCCGAGTCAGAATCTCCAGCAGATGCCCGTCCGGGTCATCGAAGTAAACTCGCCGGCCACCGCCGTAATCGTTGATCTCGTTCGGTCGTTGTTTGCCGGGGTCGGCCCACCAGGGCTGCTGTCGGGCTTGCAGGCGGGCGAAGGCCGCATCGAAATCGTCGTCACTCATCAAAAACGCGTAATGCTGGGAAGCAATCGGCGGGTCATTGTCGTAGAAGTCCAGCGACACGCCATTGTCGAACTTGACGATCAGCATCGGGCCGAAGGGTTCGGGGCTGGGCAGGCCGAGGATGTCTGCCAGATAGTTGGCTGATGCCTGCTTGTCGCGACACCAGACGATGGTGTGGTTCAACTGAGCGCTCATGCACAGGTCCTCACGGCGGATCAGGGCTTGGTTGTTGAGCCATGAGATTAGCTCAGCCTGTTGCGCAATGACCGCCCTGACCTAAGCTTGGGGCAAGGCGAGACATAATTGCGTGCGTCACCCGGAACGAACGCCGCGATGCGCAATCATTAGAGCGTGGATATCAAAAGGAGATGCGCATGCTCATCAGGTCATTGACCCTGACTACCCTGCTGGTTTTCGCCGGCCCCTTGCTCGCTGCCGATGACGGCTCACCACTGGATATGGACAAGGGCAGGGCCCGGCCGTTGATTGTCATCGCTCCGAGCACGGTCGATCCCACGTGGGTCAGCCTGAAAAAGTCGCTGGATGAACCGACCAATCGCAAGGGGTTCACCGAGCGAAACATGGTCCTGTACACCGTGCTCAACTTGATGGGCCAGCGCGAGGGCAAAGACCTGGGTCCACAAGACACGGCGGCATTGATCCGTTCGCTCAAGTTGGGTGCCGGCGCGAAGAGCAAAGTCATCCTGGTGGGCAAGGACGGGGAAAAGAAACTTGAACAATCGGGAGCGATTGAGCTGAAGGAGATTTTCGCCGCCGTCGACCAATTGCCGGCCACAGAGCAAGAAGCCACGGTGCCGACACCGCCGCCGGTCACTGAAGTCGCACCGGCCAACGGTGCCAACGGTGCCAAAGGCGCAAAACCGGGCAAACCGGGCAAACCGGGCAAACCGGCGAAGCCTGCCAAGCCGCCTGAAATGCCGGATGATTAAACGCAGACTTTTGTAGCCGCTGGCGCAGCCTGCGCCAGCGGTAAAAAAAATGGGGTGTTTCGGGGGGAGATGTATCGGCTTCTATTGGTCTCGGAAGTTTCCTGCAAGTTCTGTCGGTCTTTATGAACTGGTTTCTGTCAGAGAGCACCGCTAGCCTTCGTCAGCCACCGCAAAAATGCGGTCGGACGTGGGAATCCGCGACACTGAGGGATCCAGGGACGTAAACACCAATGGCACAAAAAGGAGCCTCGTCTGTGAAGAAGTTCAGCAAGCATCAACCGCAAACCCTGACCGACGCCGAACATCTCGATCCTGCGAAGCCATGTGAAACCGCGAAAGGCGCAGTCACCCGAAGCCCCAGGCCTACCGCCACGACCCAGCAGATTTTCACTGTTGCTCCTGGTGTCGACACACTAACCCTGCTAAATCAGGCCTGCGAAAACCTTGCCTCCCTGAATGTCCTGATTGCGAGTTTTGCCGGGACACTGGAAGGCTCGAGCCGCACAGTGCTGCTGTCGATTCAGCAATTGGCGGCGGTCACCGGGTTGTTAGTGAATCAGGCACGGGAAAATCTTGATCGGAGAAACGATGCACCTGACGCTCAGCCGCTGACTCTGCATTGAGCTGACGCAGTAACGACAATGGGCGACCTCCAAGGGGGTCGCCCATTTTGTTTGCGCGCTAGTGATCTGTAGCAGCTGTCGAGCCTGCGAGGTGTGGTGAGGGAATTGTGGTGAGGAGATTGTGGCGAGGGGATTTATCCCCGTTCGGCGGCGAAGCCGTCGTAGTCCATTGGACGCGGGGTGGCTGGAAAAACAGGGGCCGCTTCGCAGCCCAACGGGGATAAATCCCCTCGCCACAATTGGCTACTTGCTCAGAGCACTCAATATCGTATGAGCAATCTTGATCCGCTCAGGGTTCGGGTAGTTTTTGTTGGCCAGGATCACGATGCCGATGTCTTTCGACGGCACGTACGCCACGTAAGCCCCGAAGCCGCCCGTTGAACCGGTTTTGTTGATCAGTACGCTTTCCGGTTGAGGTTGCGGTGGGGTTAGCCACTGGACTTCGTGAGCCTCCATCGCCATCTGCGTCGAGTTACCCGCCAGTAATTTATCGAGGGTGACCGGGTAATGGTAGAACTCCCAACCCAGCCCCTGAGTCATCTCGCCGACCTTGTAATACCCGGTGTGAGTGATGGCGATTGCCCGCTGCATCGGCGTTTCAAGCCCCGACGGTTTCATGTTCGCCTCAACATACCGAATCAGATCCGCCGCGCTGGTTTTCACCCCATAAGCCTCCGAATCCAGTGCCCCAGGCTCAACCCGCACAGGCTTGTCTTCCTTGTTGTAACCCTGAGCGTAAAGCCCCATTTGAGCCTGCGGCACTGTGAGGTAGGTGTGTTTCAGCCCGAGTTTCGGCAGCAGGGTTTTTTCCATCACGTCATCAAACGGCGCGCCCATGCTTTGGGCGGCGAGGTAACCGAACAACCCCAGGCTCGGGTTCGAATACAGCCGATGGGTGCCGGCGGCATAAGTCGGTTTCCACTGCTTGAAGTAGCCGAGCATCTTGTCCGGTGCATCGGCATCGTCGGGGAATTGCAGCGGCAGGCCACCGGCGCTGTAGGTGCCCAGTTGCAGTACGCTGATGTTATCGAACGCGCTGCCACGTAGCTCCGGCAGCACGCTGCTGGCCTTGTCCGACAGGGACAGTTTGCCGGTGGCCTGAGCGTAGGCGGCGAGGGTCGCGGTGAAGGTTTTGCTCACCGAGCCGATCTCGAACAGGGTGTCTTCGGTGACGGCCTTGCCGTTTTCCTTCGAGGCCACGCCGTAGTTAAAGTAATGAGGCTGGCCGTTGACGGTAATCGCAACCGCGACACCGGGGATCTGCTGTTGCTGCATCACCGGTTCGATGGCGGCCTTCACGATGGCGTCAATGCGGTCATCAGCAATGCAATGACCGGCGCTGAGGACAAGTGCGAAAGCGCTGTAGAACGCGAGTTTGTTGTGCATGATTGATTCACTTTCCATGAGTTCAAGGGTGTTAACCGCTACACTCCGAGCGGCTTTTCAATCCGGGTTGCTGATGGGCGAGCCAATCTATGCAGTCTGCCGAGGTTCGACAACCGATGATATTTCGAACGAGCCATTAGAAAAATTTGGGAGTGGGCATGATCCGGCCTCAATTACCGCTCAATGCATTGCGCGCCTTCGAGGCCTCCGCCCGGCATTTGAGTTTCACCCGGGCGGCCGTTGAGTTGTGTGTCACACAGGCGGCGGTGAGCCATCAGGTCAAGAGCCTTGAATCGCAACTTCGCGTGACCCTGTTCAAGCGCTTGCCCCGCGGGCTGATGCTGACCAGCGAGGGCGAAACCCTGCTGCCGGTGTTGCGCGAGTCTTTCGACCGTATTGCACGCACCCTTGAGCGATTCGAGGGCGGACATTTTCGCGAGGTATTGACGGTCGGCGCGGTGGGGACGTTCGCGGTAGGTTGGTTGTTGCCACGGTTGACGGACTTCCAGGCGAAACATCCGTTCATAGATTTGCGCCTGTCGACCAACAACAATCGCGTGGATGTGGCGGCTGAAGGGTTGGATTACGCGATTCGGTTTGGCGCAGGAGCCTGGCATGGGATTGAAGCAGTCAGGTTGATCGAGGCGCCGTTATCGGTATTGTGCGTTCCCGAAATTGCCCGGCAACTGAAAACACCGATAGACCTGTTGCAGCAAACGCTGTTGCGTTCTTATCGCACGGACGAGTGGCCCGAATGGTTTCAGGCCACTGGCCTCTCGACCCACGCAGCGCCGCCCCGAAGCATCGTCTTCGACTCATCGCTGGCAATGATGGAAGCGGCGCTGCAAGGGGCGGGCGTTGCATTGGCGCCGCCGCTGATGTTCGCCCGACAACTGACGGCGGGTGCAATCGAGCAACCGTTCGCCATCGGGATCACCACCGGCAGTTACTGGCTGACCCGTTTGCAGTCGCGCCCTGAAACGTCGGCGATGATGGCGTTCAAGCAATGGTTGCTGCAAGCAGCGCAAGAACCTGTAGGAGCGAGTTCGCTCGCGAAAGCGGTCTATCCGTCACATTGATGGTGGATGTGACGAAGTCTTCGCGAGCAAGCCCGCTCCCACAGGGATTTAGGTTTTTCGATAGACCTAGCGCACCAGACACGGCCGCTTGTTATCGAACTTCCAGCCCGGAATCAGAAACTGCATCGCCACGCTGTCATCCCGCGCGCCCAGTCCCATGCCTTTGTACAACTCATGAGCCTTGGCCAGTTGATCCATGTCCAGTTCGACGCCCAACCCGGGTTTCTTCGGCACCTGCACGCAGCCGTCAACGATTTGCAGCGGTGCTTTGGTCAGGCGCTGGCCGTCCTGCCAGATCCAGTGGGTGTCGATGGCGGTGATGTCACCTGGCGCTGCGGCCGCAACGTGGGTGAACATGGCCAGGGAAATATCGAAGTGGTTGTTGGAGTGTGAACCCCAGGTCAGGCCCCACTCATGGCACATCTGCGCCACACGGACCGAGCCCTGCATGGTCCAGAAGTGTGGGTCGGCCAGCGGAATGTCCACTGATTGCAACTGGATCGCGTGGCCCATTTCCCGCCAGTCGGTGGCGATCATGTTGGTGGCGGTTTTCAGACCCGTGGCCCGACGGAATTCAGCCATGACTTCACGGCCCGAATAACCGTTTTCCGCGCCGCACGGGTCTTCGGCGTAAGCCAGTACGTGATGCTGATCCCTGCACAGGCGAATGGCTTCCTTGAGTGACCACGCGCCATTCGGATCAAGGGTGATGCGCGCATCGGGGAAGCGTTCGGCCAGGGCGGTGACGGCTTCGATTTCTTGATCGCCACTGAGCACGCCGCCCTTGAGTTTGAAGTCCTTGAAACCGTAGCGGGCGTGGGCGGCTTCGGCCAGACGGACCACGGCGTCGGCGGTCATGGCTTTTTCGTGACGTACGCGGAACCAGTCGTTGTCGGCGTCCGGTTCGCTGCGGTAGGCCAGGTCGGTTTCATTGCGATCACCGACATAAAACAGGTAACCCAGCATCTTCACTTCGTCGCGCTGCTGACCTTCGCCGAGCAAGGCGGCGACCGGCACGTCCAGGTGCTGGCCCAAGAGATCAAGCAGCGCAGCTTCAAGGCCGGTGACGGCGTGGATGGTGATGCGCAAATCGAACGTCTGTAACCCGCGACCGCCAGCATCACGATCGGCGAAGGTCTGGCGCACTTGATTGAGGATCTTCTGATACGTGCCGATCGGACTGCCAACCACTAATGAACGAGCGTCTTCGAGGGTCTGGCGGATGCGTTCGCCGCCCGGTACTTCACCGACGCCGGTGTGGCCGGCGTTGTCCTTGAGGATCACGATGTTGCGGGTGAAAAACGGCCCGTGGGCGCCGCTCAGGTTGAGCAACATGCCGTCGTGGCCGGCCACCGGAACAACCTGCATGCTGGTGATGACCGGGGCTTTGGCGGTTTCTTGTGGGTTCATTGTCATGTCCTTCAAAACAGTGCTCTTACATGAGTGTTCAGGCGTGGTTGGGCGATTGTTCGGCCGGTGCAACGGCTGGTGCGGATTTCGGTTTATTGCGTGCGGCGAAGACGATGATTGCGGCAATGATTGAGGTCGCGGCCAGGCCGTACAGCCCGCCCTGAATCGAACCGGTGCGTTCTTCCAGCAGGCCGAACGTGGTCGGCGCAACGAAGCCGCCGAGGTTACCCACCGAGTTGATCAGCGCGATTACGCCCGCCGCGATCCGTGCGTCCAGATAAGCCTGAGGAATCGGCCAGAACAGCGATGACGCCGATTTGAAGCCCAGCGCAGCAAAGCAGATCGCAACGAAGGCGAAGATCGGCCCGCCGGTGGTGGACATGAACATCCCGGCTGCTGCGATCAGCAGGGCAGCGGCGACCCAGGCTTGTTGATGCTTCCATTTGGCCGACAGCGAAGCGAAGGCGTACATGCCGACGATCGACAGCAACCATGGAATCGAGTTGAACAACCCGACCTGAATGTCGCTCAGGTCGCCCATCTTTTTGATGATGCTCGGCAGCCAGAAGGTCGCGGCATAGATGGTCAATTGGATGAAGAAGTAGATCAGGCAGAACAGGATGATCTGGCGATCCTTGAGCAGCTTGCCCAGCGACGGTTTGATTGGTGTCGCGGCTTCGCGGGCCAGTTGTTCGTCGTCGATGGCTTTGACCAGCGCGTCTTGTTCGGCGCGGCTCAGCCATTTGGCGTCGTGAGGTTTGGAGTCCAGCCAGAACCAGACGAACACGCACAGCCCGACCGAGAACATCCCTTCAATGAAGTACATCCATTGCCAGCCGTGCATGCCGAAACCGCTGATTTGCAGCAGTAACCCGGACAGCGGGCCGGAGATCAGCGAAGCAATCGCCGAACCGCTGAGGAAGATGGCAATCGCCTTGCCGCGTTCAACGCCAGGCAACCAGCGGGTGAAGTAGTAAATCACTCCGGGGAAGAAACCGGCTTCGGCCACGCCGAGCAGGAATCGCAGGATGTAGAAGTGGGTTTCGTTCTGGATGAAGGCCATGCAAGCGGCGACCACGCCCCAGGTCAGCATGATGCGGGTCAGCCAGATTCGTGCGCCGACTTTTTGCAGGAGGATGTTGGAGGGGACTTCAAACAGCGCGTAACCGATGAAGAACAGACCGGCGCCGAGGCCGTAGGCGGCAGCGCCGATGCCCAGGTCATGTTCCATGTGGGCGCGGACGAAGCCGATGTTCACGCGGTCGATGTAGTTGACGATGAACATGATCACGAACAGCGGCAGAACATGGCGTTTCACTTTCGAGATGGCGGACTTCAGGACCGAATCGGCGCCATCGTTCATCCCGGATATGGATGTATTCACTGCGTTATCTCCCACTGATTATTTTTATGCGGGGTGTGGCGGAGTGTTGCGATGTTGATAGACATCATACAACTACGTTTTTTCGTCGCGCAAGAGTCGTTACCCAACAAAATGGCGCTTGATGAGAGGTTTTTTATTCATTTTGCAGTAATGGATGACCTTTGTAGCGGTCTTGTATGCCCGGCTTGTTGAGTGTTGTCATACAAGTTGGTCGGTGTTTTCCTGAGATTCCCGTCCAGCGCAGTGCTACGATTCCGGTAGCCCTGCTCTCGGATGATCGCCATGCAAGAAGACCTCGACGCGCCTGCCCGCAAACGCACCCACAACCTGGCCCATGACCTGGTCGCCAAACTGACCCAGAGCATTTTGCTCGGGCAGATGCTGCCCGGTGACAAGCTGCCGTCCGAGAACACAATTGTTCAGGAACACGGGGTGAGTCGCACGGTGGTGCGTGAGGCGATCTCGAAGTTGCAGGCCTCCGGGTTGGTGGAGACCCGGCACGGCATCGGCACCTTTGTCATCGAACGAGCACCGGAGCAGGGACTGCGGTTGAACGTCGATACCGCGCTGGGGGTGCGCAGTATTCTGGAGTTGCGCATGGGCCTGGAAACCCAGGCCGCCGCACTGGCGGCAACCCGTCGCACCGAGCATCAATTGGTGCAGATGCGCGAAGCGCTGGACGACTATCAAAGCCTGCTGGCCAACAACGACAGCTGCGTCGAAGCCGACAAGCGCTTCCACTTGCTGATCGCCGAAGCCACCGGCAACGTGTGCTTCACCGAAATCATGCAGCACCTGGGCAGCGCCATGATCCCACGCACCCGCGTCAATGCCGCCGAGCGCGGCGCAGTGGACTTGAGCAAGCTCGGGCAACTGGCCAACCTTGAGCACGAGGCGATTCTCAATGCGATCAAACGCCAGGACCCGGATGCGGCGCGGGCGGCCATGTGGCTGCACCTGACCAACAGTCGCGACCGGTTTTCGGCCGATGGCTGACCGCCATTTGTCTACTCGATAGCACCTAACTTGCGGCCCTGCTTCCAACGAGTACGGCCCAGATTTGCTGGACCTCATCAGTGAGGTGCGTCATGGCTAACGATTCGATGTTCCAGGGCGCAACGCCCAACACCGACCCCACCCGACCCATTTCCGGTACCGACGAGCCGCGCATGGATCACGACGCGCCTCCCGGCATGGACCCTTCGCGAGACCCGACCGAGGTCGGCGACGATCGACCTGAAGACTGGATGGACCCTGAGGCGGCCGAGGACGTGCCTGCGCCAGATGAGCCAACACCGCTGTCCGATGACAGGCGATAAAAATAAACCGGCGCAAGACCAATGCCAGTCAAGGCGCAGAACCTGTGGGAGATTCTATGGTTGAGGGAAAGCCCTCAACTGGCTTTTGGCTGATATTCGCTTTGACCTTTCAGCAAGGCGAATACCACCCGAGCAAG
>NZ_QKZG01000018.1:0-129961 GCF_003254125.1 Pseudomonas sp. 478 | reverse complement strand
ACCGCGGCAAGGATGCCGCGGTAGCCGCCCCCGGCCATGGATGGCCGATGGCGGCGGGCCCCCGGAGCAATGCCGGAGTGAGGGCATGCCGAGCCACAGCGAGGCACCGAATGGCGGGGCAAAAGCCCTTGGTTACTTGGGGCTCTTCCAAGTGACTCGCTGTAAGAGCGAAACCGCCAGCAGCCGTTACCGCAAAAACGGATATGCCCCCCGATCAAAGAGCACAGCCGAAACGAATACGCCCCCAAACTAACGATCATTCGAGTCAGGGGGACTTTATTGTGTTTCCGAATATGCGTTGCACGAAATTTTCACAAAGCCTCCAAGACAATTCGCCCGCGCCAACATCCGGGCAGTAATCAATGGCAATGCGACGGTTGATCGTGCAACATTTGCGCACCGTGCAAGCCCCGGGGCCGAGTACTGGCCAACAGAGGGCAAGGCGCAGCCGTATTTTTGAAACTTCAACTTCCAATGGGTCCTAAAACGACATGGCAATCCCGGACGCCCTGAATCAGCAGCGAGCTTCTAGTCGCCTGCTGCAACCGACCGTCAAATCGCATCTGGCCTACACGCTGCTGTGTGCCCTGGTCATGATGGTCATGTTCAGCCTGCTGCGCGTTGCGCTGCTGGTTTACAACCGCGAGATGATCCTCGACACCCCGGCCTCGACCTTTCTCGAAGCGTTCGCCAACGGTCTGCGTTTCGACCTGCGCCTGGTGGTCTACCTCAGCATTCCATTGCTGCTGGCGCTGTTCAGCGCCCGGGCGATGGCCGCCCGCGGATTCTTCCGGTTCTGGCTGACCATTGCCTCGAGCATCGCCCTGTTCCTCGGCCTGATGGAGATGGACTTCTACCGCGAGTTCCACCAACGCCTCAACGGCCTGGTCTTCCAATATGTAAAAGAAGACCCGAAAACCGTGATGAGCATGCTCTGGTACGGTTTTCCGGTGGTTCGCTACCTGCTGGCCTGGGCCGTAGGCACGTTGATCCTGACCCTGGCGTTCAAAGGCGCCGACCGCGCCACCCGTCCACGTGGCCCCTTCAGCGGCGGCAGCATTGGCACGCGCCAGATCGCTCCATGGTATGCACGCATCACGGTGTTCGTCGTCTGCCTGATGGTTTGCGTGGTGGCCGCTCGTGGCACCCTGCGTCAGGGCCCGCCACTGCGTTGGGGTGACGTTTATACCACCAACTCGAACTTCGCCAACCAATTGGGCCTCAACGGCACCTTGTCGCTGGTCGCCGCGGCCAAGAGCCGCATCTCCGAAGATCGCGACAACGTCTGGAAGGCCACGTTGCCACAGCCTGAAGCGCAGAAAGTCGTGCGTGACATGCTGGTGATGCCGGACGACAAACTGGTGGATGCCGAAACCGCAGCCGTGCGTCGCGATTACACGCCGCCGGCCGACAAAACCCTGCCGATCAAGAACGTCGTCGTGATCCTGATGGAAAGCATGGCCGGTCACTCGGTGGGCGCCTTGGGTGCACCGGGCAACATCACGCCGTACCTCGACAAATTGTCGAAGGAAGGCCTGCTGTTTGATCGCTTCTTCTCCAACGGCACCCATACCCATCAGGGTATGTTCGCCACCATGGCGTGCTTCCCGAACCTGCCAGGTTTCGAATACCTGATGCAGACGCCGGAAGGCAGCCACAAGTTGTCCGGCCTGCCGCAATTGCTCAGCGCCCGTAAATATGACGACGTGTACGTCTACAACGGCGACTTCGCCTGGGATAACCAGTCGGGTTTCTTCAGCAACCAGGGCATGACCAACTTCATTGGTCGTAATGACTTTGTGAACCCGGTGTTCTCCGATCCGACCTGGGGCGTGTCCGACCAGGACATGTTCGACCGTGGTCTGGTCGAGCTCAAGGCGCGGGAAAACGGCAAGCCGTTCTATGCGTTGCTGCAAACCCTGTCCAACCACACGCCATATGCCTTGCCGACGCCATTGCCGGTTGAACCTGTAACCGATCGCGGTAGCTTGAACGAGCATTTGACCGCCATGCGTTATGCGGACTGGGCGCTGGGCCAGTTCTTTGAAAAGGCCCGCAAGGAGCCGTATTTCAAGGAAACCCTGTTTGTGATCGTCGGCGATCACGGTTTTGGCAACGAGCGTCAGATCACCGAAATGGACCTGGGCCGCTTCAACGTGCCGATGTTGATGATCGCTCCGGGCATCCAGGAAAAATTCGGCCAGCTTGACCATACCGTGGGCACGCAGATCGACATCGTGCCGACCATCATGGGTCGTATTGGTGGCGAAGTGCGTCATCAGTGCTGGGGCCGCGATTTGCTCAACCTGCCTGAAGGCGACACTGGTTTTGGCGTGATCAAGCCGTCGGGTAGCGAGCAGACCACCGCGATCATCACGGCTGATCAGATTCTGGTGCTGCCGAAAGAAAAGGAAATGGCGCCGAAGATGTACCAGTACCAACTGGGCGCGACACCTCACGCCGAGATCGTTCCAAATGCACCGCGTACCGCTGAGCTGAAACTCAAGCTCGAAGCGTTCCTGCAAACGGCGACCAAGAGCCTGATCGACAACACCGCCGGTGTGGTTGATGGCAAGCCGGACTAAGTCTTGATGCAATAAAAAAGAGGCCCTTGATAAGGGCCTCTTTTTTTTGCCTGTTAAACCTTTATATCTTGCCGAGCAACAGCAGGATCAACAGCACCACCAACACCACGCCGATGATACCCGACGGGCCATAACCCCAACTTCTGGAGTGCGGGAAGACCGGTAAACCACCTATCAGCAGGAGGATCAGAATAACGATAAGAATTGTGCCCATGTCTATTTCCTTGTTGGAAGTGTTCTGGAATTACCTGGCGTTTAGCTGTCAGCCGGGCTGTTATAAAACCGGGCTGCTTACAAATCCGACTGTGGCGAATGAAAGAAAATTCCAAGTTTTTTTAATGTTTTTCGAAGAAAGGCTTATTTCGTTTTTAATGAGTCTAGTTGGTTCAGGCGCTGCCATGGTTTGCTCGAGCCATTCAGCAATCTGATGGAGCGTGGGTCGGGCATTGTCCTTCGCTACACTCGATGCATCTTCCCCGGAACAACAAGGCTGTTTGCTATGCAAAATCGCATGATGATCACTGGCGCGGGCTCGGGCCTGGGTCGCGAAATCGCGCTGCGCTGGGCGCGTGAAGGCTGGCAGCTGGCCTTGTCGGATGTCAGCGAACCCGGTCTGCTGGAAACCCTGAAACAGGTTCGCGAAGCCGGCGGCGACGGTTTTATCCAGCGTTGCGACGTGCGCGATTACAGCCAGCTGACCGCTTTCGCTCAGGCCTGCGAAGAGAAACTCGGTGGCATCGATGTCATCGTCAACAACGCTGGCGTTGCCTCGGGCGGGTTCTTCAGTGAACTGTCCCTGGAAGACTGGGACTGGCAGATCGCGATCAACCTGATGGGCGTGGTCAAGGGCTGCAAAGCCTTCCTGCCGCTGCTGGAAAAAAGCAAAGGCAAGATCATCAACATCGCGTCGATGGCCGCGCTGATGCAAGGTCCGGCCATGAGCAACTACAACGTGGCCAAGGCTGGCGTGGTGGCGTTGTCCGAAAGCTTGTTGGTCGAGCTGGCGCAGCAGGAAATCGGTGTGCATGTGGTGTGCCCGTCGTTCTTCCAGACCAACCTGCTGGACTCGTTCCGTGGCCCGACGCCGGCCATGAAAGCCCAGGTCGGCAAGTTGCTGGAAAGCTCGCCGATCACCGCAGCCGACATTGCCGACTACATCTATCAGCACGTCGCCGCTGGCGAATTCTTGATCCTGCCTCACGAACAGGGCCGCATGGCCTGGGCGCTCAAGCAGAAGAACCCGCAGCTGCTCTACGACGAAATGACCGTCATGGCCGACAAAATGCGCGCCAAGGCCAAACAAACCGCAGGTTGAACTTGCCCGTACGCAACACCGTCGTTAGGGTGGCCGCCATCGGCCATCCTCGCGAGATGTATGCATGCTCAATTACCTGTGGTTTTTCCTCGCCGCGCTGTTCGAAATCGCCGGCTGCTTTGCCTTCTGGATGTGGCTGCGCCAGGGTAAAAGCGCCTGGTGGGTCGTGCCCGCTCTGCTCAGTCTGACCTTGTTCGCGCTGCTGCTGACCCGCATCGAAGCGACCTACGCCGGTCGCGCCTATGCCGCATACGGTGGCATCTACATCATCGCGTCGATCGGCTGGCTGGCGGTGGTCGAGCGGATTCGTCCGCTGGGTTCGGACTGGCTCGGCGTGGCGCTGTGTGTAATCGGGGCCAGCGTCATCCTTTTCGGCCCGCGCTTCTCCGCTTCCTGAAGGATCGGTCCTTCATTCAATGGGTTTGTAGGACGTTTCCATAGGATCTGTTCGGGCGGCGCTGTAGGGCGGGACTGATTTGCCGCTGTCGCATTGAAGCCCTACTCAGTGCAGGGCATCTTCAGGGTTCGATAACCCTGAAGGACGAATGCCATGCTTGTACTCAGTCGCGTTGTGGGCGAGTTGATTTCCATCGGTGACAACATTTCCGTGCGCATTCTTGCCGTCAACGGAGGCAGTGTGCGCTTCGGTGTCGAAGCGCCGCAAAACGTCAACGTGCATCGGTCCGAAGTCTACGACCGCATCCAGGTCAAACTGGCGAAAAACAAAGGACGCTGAGGTCTCAGTCGAACAGGTGCTTGGGCACATCGTGTTTGAGCATCAACTGGCATTGCTCGCTTTCCGGGTCGAAGACAATCAGCGCCTGGCCCTTGGTCAATGCCTGGCGAACGCGCAGTACACGGGTTTCCAGCGGCGTGTCATCGCCATTGTCCGTACCGTCACGGGTCACGAAATCCTCGATCAGGCGGGTGAGGGTGTCGACTTCAAGTTGGTCGTGGGGGATCAGCATAGGCACCTCGGCTAAACAATGGCGCGATGCTACGGCGAATGAGGATTTGCGGCTAGCCTGGGTTTTTGTGTTGGCTGGTCTGACGCCTTCGCGAGCAAGTCGAATCGTCGCACCGCCGCTCCCACAGTTAACCGCGTTCCTCCATGGGAATGCGGTCAAATGTGGGAGCGGGCTTGCTCGCGAAGGCGATCTCTCAGGCGACGAAAAAGTCAGAGTCAGCCGTCAGACCGCTGCCCCACCAGACTATCCACCGACGGCACCCGCGTATCGCTTTCCATCTGCGTCTCATGTTCGATCTGATGACTGAACCGGTCCAGCGACCCCTTGGCAGGTTGTGCATCGCTGGCAAACACCGGCGGACTCAGAATGTAGGCGCCGAGCAATCGACTGAGGGCGGCGAGGCTGTCGATGTGGGTGCGTTCGTAGCCGTGCGTGGCGTCGCAGCCGAAGGCGAGCAGGGCGGTGCGAATATCATGCCCGGCAGTGACCGCCGAATGGGCATCGCTGAAGTAATAGCGGAACAGGTCGCGGCGTACCGGTAATTCGTTGTCACTGGCCAGGCGCAGCAGATGCCGCGACAGGTGATAGTCGTAAGGTCCACCGGAATCCTGCATGGCCACGCTCACCGCGTGTTCGCTGGAATGCTGACCCGGCGCAACCGGGGCAATGTCGATGCCGACGAATTCGCTGACGTCCCACGGTAACGCCGCCGCCGCGCCGCTGCCGGTTTCCTCGGTAATGGTGAACAGCGGATGACAGTCGATCATCAGCTCCTGGCCGCTGTCGACGATCGCTTTGAGCGCCGCGAGCAATGCGGCAACGCCGGCCTTGTCATCGAGATGTCGGGCGCTGATGTGGCCGCTTTCGGTGAATTCCGGCAAAGGGTCGAAGGCGACAAAATCACCGACGCTGATCCCCAGGGAGTCGCAATCGGCGCGGGTGGCGCAATAGGCGTCCAGGCGCAGCTCGATGTGATCCCAACTGATCGGCATTTCATCCACGGCGGTATTGAACGCATGCCCGGAAGCCATCAGCGGCAGCACGCTGCCTCGAATCACGCCGTTGTCGGTAAACAGGCTGACCCGGCTGCCCTCGGCAAAACGACTGGACCAGCAGCCGACAGGCGCCAGGGTCAGACGACCGTTGTCCTTGATCGCGCGAACCGCCGCGCCGATGGTGTCGAGGTGAGCGGAGACGGCGCGGTCGGGACTGTTTTTCTTGCCCTTGAGCGTGGCGCGGATAGTGCCGCGGCGGGTCATCTCAAAGGGAATGCCCAGCTCTTCAAGCCGTTCGGCGACGTAACGCACGATGGTGTCGGTGAACCCGGTCGGGCTGGGAATGGCGAGCATTTCCAGCAGGACTTTTTGCAGGTAGTTCAGATCCGGTTCGGGAATGTTACTGGTCATGGAAACTCCTGATGAGTTGAGGCCTGATCGTTCCCACGCAGAGCGTGGGAACGATCGTGAGGGGGAGCGTTAGGCCGCCGGCTGACTGTGCGGAAACAACAAATCCACAAACCGCTCGGCCGTCGGCTGTGGTTCATGGTTGGCCAGGCCTGCGCGCTCATTGGCTTCGATAAACACATACTCCGGCTGATCGGCGGCAGGCACCATCAGGTCGAGCCCGACCATCGGAATGTCCAGCGCCCGCGCCGCTCGCACCGCAGCATCCACCAACGTCGGATGCAGGATCGCCGTGACATCCTCAAGAATCCCGCCGGTATGAAGATTCGCCGTACGCCGTACGAACAGATGCTCACCGGCCGGCAGAATGCTGTTGTAGTCATAACCCGCCACATGCAAGGTGCGCTCGGTCTCGTGATCCAGCGGGATCTTGCTTTCACCGCTGGTAGCCGCCTGACGACGCCGGCTCTGCGCTTCGATCAGCGCACCGATGGAGTGCTGACCATCGCCCACCACTTCTGCCGGACGGCGAATCGCCGCGGCGACCACCTCAAAACCGATCACCACAATCCGCAAGTCGAGGCCTTCGTGGAAGCTCTCCAGCAGCACCCGACTGTCGAACTGGCGAGCGGACTCGATGGCTTGCTGGACCTCTTCGATGGTCCGTAAATCCACCGCGACGCCTTGGCCCTGTTCGCCATCCAGCGGCTTGACCACCACCCGTTCGTGCTCATCGAGAAACGCCAGATTGTCATCGGCATTGCCGGCCAGTTGCTGCGACGGCAGGTTCAAACCGGCGGCCTTGAGCACTTTGTGCGTCAGGCTTTTGTCCTGGCACAACGTCATGCTGATGGCGCTTGTCAGGTCGCTGAGAGATTCACGGCAACGTACGCGGCGACCGCCATGGATCAAGGTGAACAGGCCGGCATCGGCGTCATCGACTTGCACTTCGATGCCGCGACGGTGCGCTTCCTCGACGATGATCCGTGCATAAGGATTGAACTCGGCTTCGGGGCCCGGTCCCAGAAACAACGGCTGATTGATGCAGTTCTTGCGCTTGATCGCGAAGGTCGACAGGTTGCGAAACCCCAGCTTGGCGTAAAGACTTTTCGCCTGCCGGTTGTCGTGCAGCACGGACAGGTCCAGGTAACTCAGCCCCCGGCTCATGAAGTGCTCGATCAAATGCCGCACCAGCACTTCACCGACACCCGGACGCGAACATTGCGGATCGACCGCCAGGCACCACAGGCTGCTGCCATTTTCCGGATCGTTGAACGCCTTGTGGTGATTGAGGCCCATGACGCTGCCGATGATCGTGCCGCTGTCCTCATCTTCGGCCAGCCAATAGACGGGCCCACCCTGATGACGCGGAGTCAGCAGACTCGCGTCGATCGGCAACATGCCGCGCAACTGATACAGCTGATTGATCGCCTGCCAGTCCGCGTCGCTCTGGGCGCGGCGGATGCGAAAGCCGCGAAACACCCGAGTCGACTGGCGGTAATCGCTGAACCACAGGCGCAAGGTGTCGGACGGGTCGAGAAACAACTGGGCCGGCTCCAGCCCCAGCACTTGCTGAGGCGCCGCGACGTACAGGGCGATGTCGCGTTCACCGGTGTGTTCGTTGAGCAACTCTTGGGCCAGGCTCGCCGCATCCGGGAAGGTATGGCCGATCAGCAACCGGCCCCAACCGCAATGCACGGCGATCGGTGCGGCGCCCAATTCACTGCCGTCTTCGGCCAAGCGGGCCTGCAAGCGTTCGTAAGAGGGCGCCTGACCGCGCAACAAGCGTTGGCTGTAGGCCGTGGCATGGGGTTTCATCGATCAGATTCCTTGTTCGCTGAGCCACAGGTTCAGGGCCGCCAATTGCCACAGCTTGGAACCGCGCAACGGGGTCAATTGACCTTGTGGATCGGTCAGCAGGCGGTCGAGCATCTCCGGTTTGAACAAGCCGCGATCCTGACTCGGATCGAGCAGCAGTTCGCGCACCCAGTTCAGCGTGTCGCCCTGCAAATGCTTCAGGCCCGGCACCGGGAAGTAACCTTTCTTGCGATCGATCACTTCACTCGGAATCACCAACCGCGCCGCTTCTTTCAAGACTTGCTTGCCGCCATCCGGCAGTTTGAATTTGCCCGGCACACGGGCCGACAATTCCACCAGGCGATAGTCGAGAAACGGTGTGCGCGCTTCCAGGCCCCAGGCCATGGTCATGTTGTCGACGCGTTTGACCGGGTCGTCCACCAGCATGATCGTGCTGTCCAGACGCAGGGCTTTGTCCACCGCCGCATCAGCGCCGGGCTGTGCGAAATGTTCCTTCACGAAGTCACCAGCTGCGTCGTTCGCTGTCAGCCATTTCGGCTGCACGGTGGCGGCGTAGTCGTCGTAGCTACGGTCGAAAAACGCATCGCGATAGGCGGCGTACGGATCTTCGGCACCGTCGACTTGTGGGTACCAGTGATAACCGGCGAACAACTCGTCCGCGCCTTGGCCGCTCTGCACCACTTTGCAATGCTTGGCCACTTCGCGGGACAGCAGATAGAAGGCGATGCAGTCATGACTGACCATCGGTTCGCTCATGGCGCGGAACGCTGCGGGCAATTGCTCGATGATCTCTTTTTCGTCGATGCGCAATTGGTGATGCTGCGTGCCGTAGTGCTTGGCGATCAGGTCCGAATACTGGAACTCGTCGCCGCGCTCGCCGCCGGCATCCTGGAAACCGATGGAGAAGGTCGACAGGTTTTCAACACCGACTTCACGCAACAGACCGACCAGCAGGCTCGAATCGACACCGCCCGACAGCAGCACACCGACGTCGACTGCGGCACGTTGACGGATCGCCACCGCGTCACGGGTGCTGTCGAGTACACGGTCTCGCCAGTCTTCGAGTGTCAGATTCATCTCGTCGGCGTGTGGGCCGTAGGGCAGGGTCCACCAGGTTTTCTGCTCAGTGGTGCCATCGGCTTCGATGCGCATCCAGGTCGCCGGTGGCAGTTTTTCGATGCCGGCCAGCAAGGTGCGTGGGGCCGGAACCACGGCGTGGAAATTCAGATAATGATTGAGTGCCACCGGGTCGAGGATCGGGTTGATGTCGCCGCCCTTGAGTAACGCCGGCAGTGCCGAGGCAAAGCGCAGGCGCTGGCCGGTGCGCGACAGGTACAGCGGCTTCACGCCGAGACGGTCACGAGCGATGAACAGGCGTTGGGCATCGCGCTCCCAGATGGCGAAGGCGAACATGCCGTTGAGCTTGGGCAGCAAGGCTTCGCCCCAAGCGTGATAGCCCTTGAGCAGCACTTCGGTGTCGCCACCGGAATAGAAGGCATAACCGAGGCTTTCAAGCTCGGTGCGCAGTTCCGGGAAGTTGTAGATCGCGCCGTTGAAGGCCAGGGACAAGCCCAGTGGGTTGTCGATCATCGGCTGCGCCGAGCCGTCCGACAGGTCCATGATTTTCAGGCGTCGATGGCCCAGGGCAATCGGCCCTTGGGCATGAAAGCCCCATGCGTCAGGGCCGCGAGGGGCCAGGTGATGGGTGATTCGCTCAATGGCTGCAAGGTCTGCAGGTTGATGATCAAAACGTAACTCGCCAGCTAATCCGCACATAAATTCCTTACCGGTTTTTCCGTTGGGGAGGGTCAATCGATACCGCGCCAAAAACGGCGGATACTCAGAAACTGACCCGGCTGAATCCCTGGAGTTTTAGACCGATAAGTTATAAGGCGCGCCGTCAGACTTTTCCGCGGACCAATTGGCGCACGGCGAAACGGTTGGGATGGCAGGCCTCGGCGACCGTTCTGGGCAAGGGCAGCGGTTCGTTTTCGAGCCATGCCGCGAGCAATTCACCCGACAGTGGCGCGGTGATCAAGCCGCGAGAACCATGACCGCTGTTGACGTAAAAACCCTCAAGCCAGGGGCAGGGAATGTTCGGGATTTGCCGGGCGTCCTTGCTCAGTACGGCATAGGCATCGGCGAAGGCCGCGGGTTCGGCCAACGGACCAACGATCGGCAGGTAGTCTGGGCTGGTGCAGCGGAACGCGGCGCGTCCTTCAAGCTGTTGCGGGTCCAGTGCCTGTGCATGCAGTCGCGTGGCCAGGTCGGGGGAGATTTCCTCGAGCAAGGCCAGGTTGCCGAGGTGTTCGGCGAGGGTCGGGGTCAGGTCATCGCTCTTGAAGTCGAAGCTGGCGCCGAGGGTGTGTTCGCCCAGTCGAGCCGGCGCCACATAGCCTTCGGCGCAGACGACGGTGGCCAGGCTCTGGCTTTCAGGGGTTTGCGCCAGTCGGGTGATCTGGCCACGAATGCGTTTGAGGGGCAGCTCGGCGCTTTGAGGGAAACGCTTGATCTCGGCGGCGCCGGCCAGGATCACCACGGGGGCACTGGCCAGCAAATCATCACCGTCCCAGGCCTGCCATTGATCATCAACCTTGCGCAGTTCCAGGACATGGCGATGGGGCAGCCACTGGATGTTCGCCGAAGATGCCTGCCAATGGCACAACGCCGGCGGATGAACCCAGCCGCCCTCCGGGAAGAATAATCCGCCGTGCTCCAGGGCGATGCCGGCCTGAATCTGGGCTTGCGGTTGATCGAGCAGGTGCACCAGATCTGGCGAAAAGGCGGCGGCCAATTGCGCTTGACGCTCGGCTTCCTTGGCGTTGAAGGCCAGTTGCAAGACCCCGCAATCGTCCCAGTCGACGCCCCGTTGCAAATGTTCGAGCAAACGCCGGGTGTGACCGAAACCACTGACAATCAACTGCGACAACGCGGTGCCATGGGCCGAAAGCTTGAGGTACAGCACGCCCTGTGGATTGCCCGAGGCTTCCTGCGCCAGTGCATTGTGACGCTCCAGCAGACTGACGTGCCAACCCCGCGCCGCGAGACTGGCGGCCGTGGCGCAACCGGCCAGGCCGGCGCCGATCACCAGTGCCCGACGTTCGCCAGTCAGCGGCGTCGGGCGCGTGAACCATGGTTTGGCCGCAGCGGGCGCCGGGACTTCTTCAGGCCAGCCGAGAAACACGCCCCGCAGGATTTCCCATTTGTGGCCGATGCCGGGCGTGCGCTTCATCTTGAAGCCCGCCGCATTCAGCAGACGGCGTACCCAACCGGTGCTGGTGAAGGTGCTGATGGTCGAGCCGGGGGCCGCCAGACGTGCCAATTCGGCGAACATCTCGGCGGTCCACATGTCAGGATTTTTCGCCGGTGCAAAACCGTCGAGAAACCAGGCATCGATCTGCGCGTCGAGTTGTGGCAATTGTTCCATCGCATCGCCGATCAGCAGGGTCAGGGTCACGCGGCCGTTGTCCAGCACCAGGCGCTGGAAGCCTGGGTGGATCGCGACGTATTGCCTCAGCAGTTGATCGGCAAACGGTTTGAGCTCCGGCCACAAGGCCAAGGCACGCTGCAGATCGGGCAAGCTTAGCGGGTACTTTTCGACACTGACAAAATGCAGCCGCGCCCCGGCCACCGCGTGCTGTTCGAACAGCTGCCAGGCGCAAAGGAAATTCAGCCCGGTGCCGAAACCGGTCTCGCCAATCACCAAGCGACCGCCCGCAGGCAACGCGGCAAAGCGTTCACGCAAAGCGTTCTGCTCAAGGAATACGTAGCGGGTTTCGTCCAGCCCCGACAGGTCGGAGAAATACACATCATCGAACACCCGCGAACGCGGGAGCCCTTGGTCGTCCCAGTCGAGCTGGGCGTGGGGCAATACAGGTTTCATGGCAGGCTCGGCAACGGCAAGGCGGCCATTCTAGCCGATCGCCGGGGCGGTGCTTGATCCATGGCAAGTGCCACGTTGGAAGTGTCAGGGACAATCGTCATTTTTGTGGAGAGAGCGAGCTTTCTGTGGCGAGGGGATTTAGCGAAACGTCGCACCGCCCCGTTGGGCTGCGAAGCGGCCCCAGCGTCTTTTCAGACAGACTAAGTTGTCTGGATTACGACTGCTTCGCAGCCGAACGGGGTGGTGCGGCATTCCGATAAATCCCCTCGCCACAAATATGGACGCCGCGCTTAAGTGAACAGCATTAAAACCATAGGGAATTTTCTCTGCTGACTATCGGCCCAATCCGCTAGTCTTGCTCAATCCTGGAAGGAGCCGTCCCATGTTCGAATCCGCCGAAATCGGTCACGCCATCGACAAAGAAACCTACGACGCCGAAGAACCGGTCCTGCGCGAAGCCTTGCTCGAAGCGCAGTTCGAACTGCACCAGCAGCGCCGCTTTCCGGTGATCATTCTGATCAATGGCATCGAAGGCGCCGGCAAGGGCGAGACGGTCAAGTTGCTCAACGAATGGATGGACCCACGCCTGATCGAGGTCCGCACGTTCGATCAGCAGACCGACGAAGAGCTGGCGCGGCCACCGGCCTGGCGCTACTGGCGGATGCTTCCGGCCAAGGGCCGCATGGGGATTTTCTTCGGCAACTGGTACAGCCAGATGCTGCAAGGCCGGGTTCATGGCTTGTTCAAGGACCCGGTGCTGGATCAGGTCATCAACCAATCCGAACGCTTTGAAAAAATGCTCTGCGACGAAGGCGCGTTGATCTTCAAGTTCTGGTTCCACCTCTCCAAGAAGCAAATGAAGGCGCGGCTCAAGGCCCTGGCGGATGACCCGCTGCACAGTTGGCGCATCAGTCCGCTGGACTGGCAACAATCGCAAACCTACGACAAATTCGTGAAATACGGCGAGCGCGTGTTGCGCCGTACCAGCCGCGACTATGCGCCTTGGCATGTGATCGAAGGGGTGGACCCTCATTACCGCAGCCTGGCAGTGGGCAAGATCCTGCTCGAAGGCCTGCAAAATGCTCTGAAGCGTGCCGAGGTCCATCCCGACAAGGTCAATGCCGCGCCGTTGCCCATCCATGTCGATCAACTGAACCTGCTCGACAGCCTGGATTTGACCCAGCACCTGGACAAGGACGATTACGAAGAACAATTGATTACCGAACAGGCACGATTCTCCGGCCTGATGCGCGACAAACGCATGCGTCGACATGCCTTGGTGGCGGTGTTCGAGGGCAATGATGCGGCAGGCAAGGGCGGGGCGATTCGCCGGGTCGCGGCAGCCCTCGATCCACGCCAGTACAGCATCGTGCCGATCGCCGCGCCCACCGAAGAGGAACGTG
Organism: Pseudomonas sp. 478; assembly: GCF_003254125.1. Taxonomy (NCBI): domain Bacteria; kingdom Pseudomonadati; phylum Pseudomonadota; class Gammaproteobacteria; order Pseudomonadales; family Pseudomonadaceae; genus Pseudomonas; species Pseudomonas sp. 478. Next base: position 116,586 of record NZ_QKZG01000018.1, on the reverse strand, counting down.
CGCAGCCTTATCTGTGGCGGTTCTGGCGACACATCCCGGCCAAGGGCAAGTTCACGATGTTCGATCGTTCGTGGTACGGGCGGGTGCTGGTGGAACGCGTCGAAGGCTTCTGCCCGCCGACTGACTGGTTGCGGGCCTACAGTGAAATCAATGATTTTGAAGAGCTGATCGCCGAGGCGGGGGTGATCGTGGTCAAGTTCTGGCTGGCCATCGACAAGCAGACACAACTGGAGCGCTTCCAGGCGCGGGAAGAAATTCCCTTCAAGCGTTTCAAGATCACCGAAGATGACTGGCGCAATCGTGATAAATGGGACGACTACCGCGCGGCGGTCGGTGACATGGTCGATCGCACCAGCACCGAGATCTCGCCCTGGACGCTGGTGGAAGCCAACGACAAGCGCTGGGCGCGGGTCAAAGTCCTGCGCACCATCAATCTGGCGCTGGAAGAGGCGTTCGAAAAGTCCGATAAGCACGACAGGAAAGTGAAGCAGCACAAGAAGTGAGCGATGGTTACGCATACGCGGGGTGAATGATTGTCGCGGTCGGTAATGCAGTGGACTTATGCTCGGTCCACTCCCAACCGACAACAACAATGAGGTATGCCATGCGTGAAGTGGTGATCGTCGACAGCGTGCGGACCGGCCTGGCCAAGTCCTTTCGCGGCAAGTTCAACCTGACCCGCCCGGACGACATGGCGGCCCATTGCGTCAATGCGCTGCTGGCGCGCTCGGGCATCGATCCGGCCAGTGTTGAGGACTGTATCGTCGGGGCCGGTTCCAACGAAGGGGGCCAGGGCTTCAACATCGGACGCAACATCGCGGTGCTGTCGCGCCTGGGCACCGGCACTGCCGGCATGACCCTCAACCGTTTTTGCTCCTCGGGCTTGCAGGCGATCGCCATCGCCGCCAATCAGATTGCCTCGGGTTGCAGCGACATCATCGTCGCCGGTGGCGTCGAGTCGATCAGCCTGACCATGAAAAGCATCAACACCGACAACCTGATCAATCCGCTGCTGAAAGAGCAGGTGCCCGGTATCTATTTCCCGATGGGCCAGACGGCTGAAATCGTCGCTCGTCGTTACGACGTCACTCGTGAAGAACAGGATCTGTACGCGCTGCAAAGTCAGCAACGTACTGCTCAGGCACAGGCCGATAGATTGTTTGACGACGAAATCGTGCCGATGGCGGTGAAGTATCGGGTTGAAGACAAAGCCACCGGTCAGGTGCAGATCCTTGACGGCATCGTCGATCACGATGACTGCAATCGCCCGGACACCACCCTGGAAAGCCTGGCGGGATTGAAACCAGTGTTTGCCGAAGACGGTTCGGTGACGGCGGGCAATTCTTCGCAGTTGTCCGATGGCGCGTCGATGACGCTGGTGATGAGCCTGGAAAAAGCACTGCAACTGGGGTTGAAGCCCAAGGCGTTCTTCCGTGGTTTCACCGTGGCCGGTTGCGAGCCGGATGAAATGGGCATCGGCCCGGTGTTTTCGGTGCCGAAGTTGCTCAAGGCAAAGGGTTTGCGGATTTCCGACATTGATCTGTGGGAACTCAACGAAGCGTTTGCGTCCCAGTGCCTGTACAGCCGCATTCGGCTGGAGATCGATAACGACAAGTACAACGTCAATGGCGGCTCGATTTCCATCGGTCATCCGTTCGGCATGACCGGCTCGCGTCAGGTCGGGCATCTGGTGCGTGAATTGCAGCGCCGCAACGTGCGTTACGGCATCGTCACCATGTGTGTGGGTGGCGGGATGGGGGCGACCGGGTTGTTTGAAGCTGTGCGTTAAATCCGGAAGATTTTTGTTGCCTGGTTAATCGCCTTCGCGAGCAAGCCCGCTCCCACAGTGATCTGATGCGCGATATAGATCCAATGTGGGAGCGGGCTTGCTCGCGAAGGCCGCGCCGCGGTCTATAAGCTCATCCGCAAAACCAGCATCCGCTCAATGTAAGCCTGTACCTCCCGCGCCAACTTCTCCGGGTTTTCAAACGGCCCCTCAAGGGTGTTTTCCCGGGTGCTGAAATACAACTCCCCATTCACACGACACATCCGGTCACAGCGAAAGTGAGTGGCGGGGGCATTGTCCTGGGCGCGCTTGCCGTACATGGCGATCTCCTGAGGAATGTACCTGTTGGCGAATCCCATGAGCTTATGCATGAACCACTTGCAACGCCTGGCCAACCGATCGACGGCATAGCGCCAATTTAATGGTGCGACCTGCACAGTTTCATTCGCGGCCAGCGCCCAACTGTCCCTGTGTGCCGAACAGCTCTAAGCCTAGAATGACCGTTCTCGCCACTTGGCTTCGGGGTTCGCAATGCACATTTCATCGGGTCGCTGGGTTTACGGTCTGTTCCTGGCCTTGGTGACCGCGTTGCTGTGGGGAATCCTGCCAATCAAACTCAAGCAAGTGCTGCTGGTGATGGACCCGGTGACGGTGACCTGGTTTCGCCTGATCGTATCCGGCGGCTGCCTGTTCATTTATCTGGCGGCGACCAAACGCCTGCCGAGCCGCAAGGTGCTCGGGCCGCGTGGTGGCTGGTTAGTGGTGATGGCGGTGCTCGGCCTGGTGGGCAACTACGTGCTGTACCTGATGGGCCTGAACCTGCTGAGCCCCGGCACCGCGCAACTGGTGGTGCAGATGGGCCCGATCATGTTGTTGATCGCCAGTCTGTTTGTGTTCAAGGAACGGTTCAGCGTGGGGCAGGGGATTGGCCTGCTGGTGCTGTTGATCGGCTTTGCCCTGTTTTTCAATCAGCGGCTGGCCGAGCTGCTGACCTCGCTGACCGATTACACCGCCGGCGTGCTGTTGGTGCTGTTGGCGTCCACGGTCTGGACGTTCTACGCCTTGGGCCAGAAGCAATTGCTCACGGTGTGGAATTCGCTGCAGGTGATGATGGTGATCTACCTGTTCTGCGCGCTGTTGCTGACGCCGTGGGTGCATCCGCTGGAAGCGCTGCAACTGAGCCCGCTGCAAGGTTGGCTACTGCTGGCGTGCTGCATGAACACCCTGATCGCCTACGGTGCGTTTGCCGAGGCCCTGGCGCATTGGGAGGCATCGCGGGTCAGTGCGACGCTGGCGATTACGCCGTTGGTGACGTTTGCTGCGGTGGCTGTGGCCGCATGGATGTGGCCGGACTATGTGCATGCCGAGACGATCAATGGTCTGGGGTATGGCGGGGCGGTGCTGGTGGTGCTGGGATCAGCGCTGGTGGCGTTGGGGCCGTCGTTGATTGCGGGGCTCAGGGCTCGAAAGGCCCGAATAGCGGTCGGATGATCGTTCCCACGCTCTGCGTGGGAATGCCTCAATGGACGCTCCGCATCCGCTTCGGCAGGGACGCGGAGCGTCCCGCGCTGCATTCCCACGCAGAGCGTGGGAACGATCAGTCAGGTCAGCCCTTGGCACCGGCCTCAAGCATATTCTCCGGCCTTACCCACGCGTCAAACTCTTCATCCGTCAGATACCCCAACTGCAACGCCGCCTCACGCAGGGTCAGCCCTTCTGCGTAAGCCTTCTTGGCGATTTCCGCCGACTTGTCATAACCAATGTGCGGATTCAGCGCCGTCACCAACATCAACCCACGCTCCAGATGTTCAGCCATTTTTTCTGCATCCGGTTCCAGACCGGCGATGCAATGCTGCTGGAAGTTGCTGCAGCCATCTCCGAGCAAGCGGATCGATTGCAGCAGGTTGTGGATGATCACCGGTTTGAACACGTTCAGTTGCAGGTGCCCCTGACTTGCGGCAAACCCGATGGCGACGTCGTTGCCCAATACCTGACACGCCAGCATCGACAGGGCTTCGCACTGAGTCGGATTGACCTTGCCCGGCATGATCGAGCTGCCCGGTTCGTTGGCCGGCAGTTTGACTTCGGCGAAGCCTGCTCGCGGCCCGGAGCCCAGCAGGCGCAGGTCGTTGGCGATTTTCATCAGGGTCACGGCGAGGGTTTTCAACGCGCCGGACAGCGTGGTAAGCGGCTCATGGCCAGCCAGGGCGGCGAATTTATTGGGTGCGGTGACGAACGGCAGGCCGGAGAGGGCGGCCAGTTCGGCAGCGATGGCTTCGCCAAAACCGTGGGGCGAGTTCAGCCCGGTGCCGACTGCGGTGCCGCCCTGGGCCAGTTCACAGACGGCCGGCAGCGCGCTGCGGATCGCCCGTTCGGCGTAATCCAGTTGCGCGATGAACGCCGACAGTTCCTGACCGAAGGTGATCGGTGTCGCGTCCATCATGTGGGTGCGGCCGGTCTTGACCAGTTTCATGTGCCGCGCGGACAGCTCGGCCAATCCGCCCGACAGTTCGCTGATTGCCGGCAGCAATTGCTGTTGCACCGCCTGGGCTGCCGCGATGTGCATGGCGGTCGGGAAACAGTCGTTGGAACTCTGGGAGCGATTGACGTGATCGTTAGGGTGAACCGGCGATTTGCCGCCACGAGCATTGCCGGCCAGTTCGTTGGCGCGACCGGCGATCACTTCGTTGACGTTCATGTTGCTCTGGGTGCCGCTGCCGGTCTGCCAGACCACCAGCGGGAACTGGTCGTCATGGCTGCCGTCGAGCACTTCGTCGGCGGCCTGTTCGATCAGCCGAGCGATGTCGGCGGGCAGGTCACCGTTGCGGTCATTGACCCGTGCCGCGGCTTTCTTGATCAGCGCCAGGGCATGCAGCACCGCCAGCGGCATTTTTTCGTTGCCGATGGCGAAGTTAATCAGCGAGCGTTGCGTCTGAGCGCCCCAGTAGGCTTCATCCGGGACTTCCACCTGGCCAAGGCTGTCGGTTTCGATACGGCTCATCATGCACACTCCTGTAGGTCTGATAGCGCAGTTTAGGCCGTGATCGCCGGCCGTGGTTCCATCAGTCTGTTTTTTGACCGTTCAACCCCTCTAAATCAGGCCAGACAAGGCTTGGGGTTGAGTGACACACTTTTTTAGGTGCAGAATGGTCGCCCTTGGGGTAATGACCTCGCCTGCTAGAAAAGGAAACTCGATGACTCGTCTTCGTGCCATCTGTACCGCGGTTGCACTGGTTTGCGCCAGCGGCCCTGTTTTTGCCGATACCGCCAGCCACAACGCCAGTGCCGAAGCTTTCCTGACCCTGGCGCACGCTGACAAATTGGGCACTCCGGTGTACATGCAAGTGCAGCAAATGTTCGCTCAGCGTTTTGAACAGACCAAAGCCCCTGAATCGAAGAAGGCCTTGCTGGAAACCTACCAGGCCAAAGCCAACGCCGCGTTGGACCAAGCCATTGGCTGGAACAAGCTGAAGCCGGACATGGTCAAGCTCTACACCACCAACTTCAGCGAATCCGAGCTGAAAGACCTGGTCGCGTTCTACCAGTCGCCACTGGGCAAGAAAGTCCTGGAAAAAATGCCGCAGCTGACTCAGCAATCGGCCCAGATGACTCAAGCCAAGCTGGAAAGCGCCGTGCCTGTGGTCAACAAACTGCTGGCTGACATGACCGCCGAGCTGGAGCCTAAAGGCGCCGCCGCTCCTGCCAAGAAAAAGCCTTAAGCGGAGTTCGGTATGACCATGCAACAACGCATCGAATCGACGCTGGGCCTGTTGCAGCCGCAGCATCTGCAAGTGCTGGATGAAAGCCACATGCACAGCCGTGGGTTGCAGACCCACTTCAAGGCCGTGGTGGTCAGCCAGCAGTTCGAAGGGCTCAACCGCGTCAAGCGTCACCAGAAAGTCTACGGCACGCTCGGCGAGCTGATGGGCGAGTTCCATGCGTTGGCGCTGCATACCTACACGCCAGAGGAATGGGCACAGATCGACGCGGCTCCGGCCTCGCCGACCTGTGCTGGTGGCAGCAAGCATTAATGTGAAGGGTTGATGGGCTGATGGGCTGTTGTGGCGAGGGGATTTATCCCCGTTCGGCTGCGAAGCAGTCGTAAAACCAGACAACTCGGTTTGCCTGGCACGCCTCGTAGATGCTGATATTTCAGGGCTGCTTCGCAGCCCAACGGGGATAAATCCCCTCGCCACAGGGTTTGTACCAGACCTTACAGATCGCAGTCCTAAACCACACCGTTTTTGCTAGAATCCGCAACGCGCCGCTCACCCGGCGCGTTTTTTTTCGCATCCGGTTCACCCCTTACGAGGGTAGCCACCTGGAGAATTACCCATGACACAACAGATTGTCGTGGCGGCACTGTATAAGTTCGTCACCCTCGAAGATTACGTCGCCCTGCGCGAGCCGCTGCTGCAAGCGATGGTCGACAACGGCATCAAAGGCACGCTGCTGATCGCCGAAGAAGGCATCAACGGCACCGTGTCGGGCAGCCGCGAAGGCATTGACGGGCTGATGGCCTGGCTCAAGAACGACCCGCGCATGGACGACATCGACCACAAAGAGTCGTACTGCGACGACCAGCCGTTCTATCGCACCAAAGTCAAACTCAAGAAAGAAATCGTCACCCTCGGCGTCGAAGGTGTAGACCCGAACAAAAAGGTCGGCACCTACGTCGATCCACAGAACTGGAACGCGCTGATCAGCGACCCGGAAGTGCTGTTGATCGACACCCGCAACGACTACGAAGTCTCGATCGGCACCTTCGAAGGCGCCATCGACCCGAAGACCACCAGTTTTCGCGAATTCCCCGACTACATCAAAGCCAATTTCGACCCGGCCGTGCACAAGAAAGTCGCGATGTTCTGCACCGGCGGCATTCGTTGTGAAAAGGCGTCGAGCTACATGCTCAGCCAGGGTTTCGACGAGGTCTATCACCTCAAGGGCGGCATTCTGAAGTACCTCGAAGAGGTGCCGCAGGAAGAAACCAAATGGCAGGGTGACTGCTTCGTGTTCGACAACCGCGTGACCGTGCGCCACGACCTCAGCGAAGGCGACTACGATCAATGTCATGCCTGTCGTACACCGATCAGCGCCTCCGACCGCACATCCGAGCACTACGTGGCCGGCATCAGTTGCCCGCATTGCTGGGATAAGCTGAGCGAGAAGACCCGTCGCAGTGCCATCGACCGGCAAAAGCAGATCGAACTGGCCAAGGCTCGCAACCTGCCTCACCCGATCGGTTACAACTACAAGCAAACTCCTTCCGAGGCTTGAACCATGTCTGCGCAACGCCTGCTCTATGTGATGGACCCGATGTGTTCCTGGTGCTGGGGCTTCGCGCCGGTGGCCAACGCGCTGGTCGAGCAGGCGCAAGCGGCGGGGGTGGACGTGCACCTGGTGGTGGGTGGTTTGCGTACCGGCAGCGGTTCCGCGCTGGAGCCGACCACCCGGCGCTACATCCTTGAGCATTGGCAAGCGGTCACCGAAGCCACGGGTCAACCATTCAAGCTGGAAGGCGCGTTGCCCGACGGGTTTGTCTACGACACCGAACCTGCCTGTCGGGCATTGGTGACCGCGCGCAGCCTGGCGCCGGATTGTGCGTGGAAACTGCTTGGGCTGATTCAGCACGCGTTTTACGCCGAAGGGCGCGACGTCACTCACGCCAGTGTTCTGGTGGAGCTGGCAGAGCAGGCCGGTCTGCCGCGCATCGAGTTCGCCGCCGCGTTCGACCGTGCCGATCAGCACGCCGCAACGGCGGCCGATTTCACCTGGGTCCAGGACCTGGGTATTGCCGGTTTCCCTACCTTGCTGGCTGAGCGTAATGGTCAATTGGCGCTGTTGACCAATGGCTATCAGCCGCTCAGCGTACTGTCTCCGTTGCTCGGCCGCTGGCTGGAGCGCGCTGCCTGTGCGTGACCAGCCTGACGACGCCGCAAACGCTACACGTGTCGACCGTCTAAGCTGGGCGGAAATCCGTCGCTTGGCCTTGCATCACAAGAAGTCCCTGTGGATCGCCAACGGCGTGGCCGTGCTGGCCACGCTGTGTAGCGTGCCGATTCCCCTGCTCTTACCGTTGCTGGTGGACGAAGTGCTGCTGGGCCACGGTGACGCCGCACTGAAAGTCATGAACCATGCGTTGCCCGAAAACTGGCAGAAAGCCGCGGGCTACATCGGCCTGATGCTGCTGGTGACCTTGTTGCTACGTTGTGGCGCCTTGTTCTTCAACGTGGTTCAGGCGAAGTTGTTTGCGGCCCTGGCCAAGGACATCGTGTATCGCATTCGCACACGGCTGATCGAACGGCTCAAGCGCATTTCCCTGGGCGAATACGAAAGCCTGGGCAGCGGCACGGTGACCACGCATCTGGTCACCGACCTGGACACGGTGGACAAATTCGTCGGCGAAACCCTCAGCCGTTTCCTGGTCGCCATGCTGACCCTGGTCGGCACCGCGAGCATTCTGATCTGGATGCACTGGAAGCTGGCGCTGCTGATCATGCTGTTCAACCCGCTGGTGATCTACGCCACGGTACTGCTGGGCAAACGGGTCAAGCACCTGAAGAAACTCGAGAACGACAGCACCTCGCGCTTTACCCAGGCGCTGACCGAAACCCTCGACTCCATTCAGGAAGTGCGTGCCGGCAACCGTCAGGGTTTTTTCCTTGGACGTCTGGGGCAGCGCGCCCGGGAAGTGCGCGATTACGCGGTGAACTCGCAGTGGAAAACCGATGCCTCGAACCGTGCCAGCGGCTTGCTGTTCCAGTTCGGCATCGATATTTTCCGTGCGGCGGCGATGCTCACCGTGCTGTTTTCCGACCTGTCCATCGGCCAGATGCTCGCGGTGTTCAGCTACCTGTGGTTCATGATCGGTCCGGTGGAACAGCTGCTGAATCTGCAATACGCCTATTACGCGGCCGGCGGCGCGCTGTCGCGGATCAACGAGTTGCTGGCCCGGGCCGATGAGCCTGAATACCCGGGCGGTGTCGACCCGTTCAACGGTCGCGAAACCGTGGGTATCGAAGTCCAGGGATTGAGTTTCGGTTACGGCGACGAGCTGGTGTTGAACCAGATGAACCTGTCGATTGCCCCTGGCGAAAAAGTCGCGATTGTCGGCGCCAGCGGTGGCGGAAAAAGTACCTTGGTGCAGTTGCTGCTGGGCCTGTACACGCCGCTTGCCGGGACGATCCGCTTCGGCGGCTCGACCCAGCAAGAGATCGGCCTGGAAACCGTGCGGGAGAACGTCGCCGTGGTCCTGCAACATCCGGCCCTGTTCAACGACACCGTGCGCGCCAACCTGACCATGGGTCGTGAACGCAGTGACGAGGCCTGCTGGCAGGCTTTGGAGATTGCTCAGTTGCACCACACGGTTCGTGAATTGCCCAACGGCCTGGACAGCATTGTCGGACGTTCCGGGGTGCGTTTATCCGGCGGGCAACGCCAACGCCTGGCCATTGCGCGGATGGTGCTGGCCGAACCCAAGGTAGTGATCCTCGACGAGGCCACCTCGGCATTGGATGCCGCCACCGAATACAACCTGCACCAGGCGCTGGCGCGGTTCCTGAGCAATCGCACCACCCTGATCATTGCGCACCGGTTGTCCGCGGTGAAGCAGGCCGACCGGGTGCTGGTGTTCGACGGCGGGCAAATTGCCGAGGATGGCGACCATCAGCAATTAATTGCCGATGGTGGTTTGTACGCCAAGCTTTATGGGCATTTGCAGCAGTTATAAGGCGCGCGGATCAGTCAAAGTTCACCTTTAACGAATCCTTACCGCCCGTGTGAGCAAACTGTTGCATCACCACCGAGCAGGAGTCGCACGGAGCCATGGTGGTGACGACTGTAACGGGCCCGCGGGTGGCGTCATCCGGGTACTTGTCGCGAATAACCTTGATCAACTTGCTTTCGCTGTCCAGCGATGTAGGCCTGAGGGTCAACTCGGGGGTGTACTTCGACATGTCGGGGATGGTGCGAGGAATAGATTCAAGCTTGCCTTGTGCTGACACACTCAGCGAGGTCCTTTCAAAGTTTTTCTTGAAGTCGACATTGATGTAGGTAGTAGTACCTACCGTAACTTCCCGAGTGTCATGTGTTTTGAACAACGGCAAAAAGTTAGTGTCATGACCAGCACCCGATACGCTGACATACACTTCGGTGTGGCCGTCGGCGCGGGTGATTTGGGCGTAACCAATATTTCTGGGGTTTTTCATGGTTTTGAAGTTGCTTTTATTGACAATGCTCTGAAGCTCTTTCATCGTTTTGGCAATGTGTAGATCGTTTAATTCACCGGCTTTGAATAGCTTCTTTTGAAAGAGATCATTGAAAATTACCGCAGTTTGTTGGCGCAAGGATTCCGGTGCCGCTTTAGTACGTGTCCAGGTTTTTGTCGTGATGGGGAACTCGCAGACAATCATCCGGGTTCTATGGTCGAACATTACGGCTTCGCCGGGCGTGGTTGCGACCTTTACCAGCCTCAGGTTTGCAGGTGGGTTTGCCAAGCCACCGAGAGGGATCGCAATCTCATTCATAGCGTTGACAGCCTGCTTCACTTTATCCAACCCGTAGATTCGAGCGGTATTGTTGGCCTGTATTGAGCCAATGAAGACCGTATGGAGTTCCTTGTAGAGCGGATCTGTTTGAAGGCTGGCGTCGGGTATGCGTTGCAACCGATGTGCGCCAGCGAGGCTCTGTCCTTTTGTTATCTCGGCAAAGTAGTAGTCGGTCGCGTTGAGTTGGGTGAACAGATACTCCTTTTTAGCATCGGTTTTTGACTGGATGATCAATGTGCCGACCTGACGGAGATCGTCATCAAGGCCATCGTACACACCCGAGACCTTGATTCGACCGTACATCCCCTCTTGAAACTCGATGGTTCCCTCGAGTCGAGCCTTGGGCTGGAGTTTTGAAAGGCCCAGGGGCTTCCTGGCACCCTCGTATCGGGTCCACACGCCCCTCGACTCGATATAAAGTTGGCCGTCCAGCGCCAGAACGGGTTTGTCACGACCCGCTTTTGCCGGTGCGGGCGTGTAGATTTTGTCACCAAACCACGGACTATAGCCTTCAACCGTTGTGTGGCTACCCGGTATGGGCGTGGGCGCGAGTTCACCGTGGACATAGCTATTGAGACAAACAGTGTCTCCCGGGGCGCGACGAATCCGACAGGTCTTACGCTTAAGGGTTTCACTGGCATCAATGGTATCGACACGCCGCAGGGCTCCTTTGTCGAGTCGATAAGGCACGTGATCGATCAGTAAAGTGCTGCGACCATCCACTTCGGGAACATTCTGTACTCGTGCACTTTCTGGCAATTCGAAGACAACCCTGTTGTCGATTTCAGCCACTGTGGAGTACTCGGATCGACCGATCGAGACTTCTGCTGTTCTGGTGTTTAGTCGGGGACCGTAAGGCTTGCCCGATAGCGGTTCTATCAGGTGATAGCTTGGGGTGCTAACCGTTCCCGTGTTACGTATGGGAATGTCTTCAATTCCTCGAACTGTGGCCAGTTGGTCGCTTGCGGCCAAGGGCTTCCAGGTGCTGGGGGTTGTCGATTGAGCCATGGCGCCTATGAGGTTGTATTGCCCGGCTCGACCGGTCAGTGACTTCACCTGGAGCGCGCCTTTGCGGGCAAGTCGCAAGGAAAGCCTGGAGCCGGATTTGAGTAGTGAGGGGAGGCCGTCCAAAGGGTGCAGGTTTTGCAGCGTTGCAATGAGCAGTTTTTTTGTCAGGTTGCCAAAGCGCGGTAGAGCAGCACGGATGCCAAGTTTTCCTGCCATCATTGTCAGTTTCATTGCGCCCGACACGAACTTGCCAATAGGAATCAGGAAGGTGGTCAAATCCAGAACTAAACCAAACACACCTTGAAAGATCCGAAGTCCATTGCCTGAGACGATATCTTCGATACTGCTCCAAAATGGCACGTACATTTTTATGGTGCTGATTACTTTCTTGGTCTTGGCCTCCATGCGATCAAATTCGGTTTCTCCACGGGTGTACGCAAGAAGCTGTGCTTCATCGAAAAACATAAGATTATCGGCGATCAACCCAGTTATATTTTGTGAACGCCTGGACGATAACGTCTGAGGGACAATGTTGGCAGCATCCTCGGGTGGAGTTTCCTCGAGTATACTTCCCAGCCTTTGGATAAGGGCCTTGCAGCTTGCACCAGGGATGGGGATTGTGCCGGTTTCATATGCATTCCAGTCCAAGGGTAGCGTCCTGACGGGGAAGGATAATGTTTGAGTAAGAACGGGCCCGATTGTATTCAGTGTTTGTTCTAGTGTCCCGCCAATAAGTACTTTGTCGAACGAGGTAAATGGATGAATCACCCCGGCTGAAGGTAGGCACTCGTAATATGAGTTTTTGTTTTGATAGGTGGCTCTCAATATAAAGCCTTTGCGGGCGTTGACTGAGTTAGTGAACTCTCCGTTTTTGATAATTATCGAGTCACCCGAAGTAGCCTTTCTCAAGCAGTACAGTGTTACGGTGCCATACTCTATTGCCTGACGATCCGCCAGTGGCAACGATGCCAGTTGGCTGCTGATCAGTTTTTTATAGGCGGATTTTGATAATTCGATATAGCGGTTGAATTCCTCCTGAAAAAGAGCATTGGCGTCAGGAAGAACTTTGTTGGCGGGCATATAAACGACGGACGCGTGTGAAAACATCACGTTTTTGTGGATCTGTATTTTTCGGTCCTTATCCAGGTGGATCCAGAGCGAACTTCTGTTCTTGCCGTCAGGGGTCGTCCTAAACCACTTTTGGCTTTGGTCAAATTCTCCGGATGCGTACACATCAAGAAATGAGAACGTCTCATGCTTGACAATGGGGGTGTCATGAATACTGCCCGCTCGTACCGCTTCAGCTATCAGCCTGTGGCCATCCGATGTAAATGCGTGGGGACCGAAGAGCTTGACCATCTCACGCTTGGCAATCGCCAGTCTTTCAGGAGGAGGCTTATCAAGATCAGTGGTAGCGTTTTTTAACGCTGTTGTGCGGTCATCGAGTGTAGATACGGCAAATTCGATTTCACGGGTTGAATAGTCGAAATCGCTCCTTTCCTCAAGGAATCCGTTGGTGATCGCCCATTCCAGAGCGGGGCGCAGTCGTTCAAGGGTGATCAATTCCAGATAGTCGGCAGAGGCACCCGCTGCTTGATTGATAGGGAAGTCCACCAACTCCTGGAACTTGAGACGTTGCAGTAAGGCAGGATCAATGGCATGGGCGAGGTTGACACCATGTACGAAATTTACCCACACCACGGAGCTTCTATAAGGCAGGTCTTTCGGGATGTCGCTGATGCGGAATTCGGTTGGGAACTCGTGAAGGAACAACCTTGCCATGACAGTGGCTTCTTTTTTTGAGATGGCGCGTTTTGATGTGAATAAATGGTCTTTAAATTCCCTCCATATCTCTTTGTAACTTTTCCCCCAGTTTAAGTTGGATTTCAGGTCATAACCGGCAATCCTGTCGGGGTATTCAATAGTTTGCGATTTAAACCAGATTTGCAGCGCTTGGGCTACCACTTTGGTGCGTACATGAGGCGAGGTCTCTTCGCCCATTTTTCCACCGTACCAATCCATCATTGTCAGCAAGTCGGTTCCCAGTTTTTCGGCTTCCGGACTTTGCAGGATCTTTTGAAGAAAAACGGTTGGCTGGACATCTACCTTTTCAGGCGTGGCTGACCCAAGAATGTCGTTGGCCAAATGGGTCAGCGGGGATGTAACCCCATCAGGTAGAAACGATTGGATGACTCTTTTAATCTCGCCTTTAATGAACTGCCCTTGCAATTCATCACGGGATTCGGTTGTCAGGACACCTTGAAAAGAAACCTGTCGATCTTCTTTCTTAAGAGTTGGTTTGAGGTCCAGTATGTTGAAATCATCCTCGAGCCCCAATTGAAAACTTGCGATCTTTTCTTCAAGGGTGTCGATGGCGGCCTGATGTTTAGCGGTGTTGGCCGGATCCCAAGGGTGTAACCCGTAAAACGTGGCAATCCTGGGGGCCGAGATCAGGCGGTCATAGCGAATTTGTCCACCCAGCAAGGTGGCAGCCTTTTCGATCCGGGTTCGAAGTGCTTGCCAGTTTTCGTTTCCTGTCAGGGTCAATTCGATCTTGTTTGCACCTTCGCGACCAGACGTCTCATAAACAAAGGCCCCTTCTTTCAAGGTGACGATCAGATAGTGTGGGGAGATATTGTTTTTTTTGCACAGCGCCCGGTAATCGGGATCCACAAGCAACTGCTGTAACGCTTCCTGTCCAGTTTCGCTTTCATGATGCAAGGGTGAAAAGGATTGTGGCCTGAGTAGCATTTGGGAAAAACTGGACAGTGAACCCACCTCCTCACGTAAAACTGATCGCAACAGTTCATAGTCCTGGAGTTGACCCTGATGGACCTGAGCGGTGGTCGGGGATGAAGTGCCTGGGGCGCTTGAAACGCCATTTGAAGGGGGGGTATGCACGATGCGGCTTCTCTTGTCTTGTTTCGGTTGGTTCCCTGCGGTACAGCAGGGGGATCGGTACCGATTACAACGACCTGGAAGAGAGTCCATGCGGTATATATATATCGCGAGGGGACCGCAGGGTGTTTTTTGTTGATCACTTGCCGGGGCTTGGAACGCACCCTAGTCTAGCTGTAGCGATTTCGTCCGGAAGACGAGCAAGCAGTGCTAATGCAAGGGATCTCATGAATCAAACGCGGACTCTCGGAACGCCACGGTTGTTGGGCATCGTCTGGCCATTTATCGCCGTCGTGCTGTTTCAGGCGATGCTCGGCGGCGTGAGCCTGTACGTTCTGTCGGCGGTTCGCGGCTACGTTGCCGGTGAAAGCCTCTGGTCCAAAGGCCAAAAAGACGCCATCTACTACCTCAATCTCTACGCCGATAGCCGCGACGAGACGATATTCAACAAATACCTGAACGCGATTGCGGTGCCTCAGGGTGGCCACGAATTGCGTGTGGCGCTGGATCATCAGCCGCCGAATATCGAAGCCGCGCGCGTGGCGATCCTCAAGGGCGGTAACCACCCGGATGACATCAATAGTGTGATCTGGCTGTACCTCAATTTCCGGCACTTCAGTTACCACGAGAAAGCCATCGACCTCTGGAGGGTGGGCGATGCGTATCTGGTGCAACTCGATGCCATTGCGCGGGAGATGCATCAGCGCATCACCGCCCGTCAAGCCATCGATACTGATATCAAGCGCTGGAAGGATCAGATATTCGTCATCAACGAAAGTGTGACACCGGCGGCGAAGGCCTTCAGCGATGCCTTGGGTGAAGGCTCGCGGATGATCCTGCGGGTGTTGCTGGTGACCAACCTCGCCACGGCCCTGGGTTTGATCCTCCTGGCCTTGATGCGCACGCACAAACTGCTCAAGCAGCGCCATGCCTTCGCCGACGCTCTGCAGTTGGAGAAAGACCGGGCACAAATCACTTTGCAATCGATCGGCGATGGTGTGATCACCACGAATGTCGAAGGCGAGATCGCCTACATGAACCCGGCCGCCGAGGCGTTGACTCACTGGAAGGCCGAGCAGGCGACGGGTTTGCCGCTGGCGGCGCTGTTCAATCTGCTGGACGAGAACGCTCAGGCCGATGGGTTTACGTTGATCGAACACATTTTGAGCGGACAGCTGAGTGGTGGCAGCGAACACTCCAAACTGATCCAGCGCCTGGATGGCAGCACGGTTTCGGTGACCCTGGTCGGTGCGCCGATCCGCAATGCCGGCAAGGTCAGCGGCACGGTGCTGGTGCTGCACGACATGACCCAGGAGCGGCAATACATTGCCAATCTGTCCTGGCAGGCGACCCATGACGCCTTGACCGGGCTCGCCAACCGTCGCGAGTTCGAATATCGCCTGGAACAGGCGCTGCACAACCTGACACGGCAGTCGGGGCGCCATGCGCTGATGTTCCTCGATCTGGATCAGTTCAAGCTGGTCAACGATACCTGCGGCCATGCGGCGGGTGACGAGTTGCTGCGGCATATCTGCGCTCTGCTGCAATCGGGTTTGCGCGAAGGCGATACCCTGGCCCGCCTGGGTGGCGACGAGTTTGGCATCCTGCTGGAGAACTGCGCCCCGGAAGCCGCCGAGAAAATCGCCGAGGGCCTGCGTCAGACCGTGCAGAACCTGCACTTCGTCTGGAAAGGCCGACCCTTCGTGACCACTGTGAGCATCGGGCTGGTTCACGTCACTCAGAATCCGACCACGCTCGAAGCCTCGCTGCGCGCTGCCGACATGGCCTGCTACATGGCCAAGGAAAAGGGCCGCAATAGGGTTCAGGTCTATCACGCCGATGATTCGGAACTGTCCCTGCGCTTCGGCGAGATGGCTTGGGTGCAGCGCTTGCACTTGGCGCTGGAAGAAGACCGCTTCTGTCTGTACGCCCAGGAAATCGCGCCTCTTGGTCATATCGAGAAGGGCGGTGGGCATATCGAAATTCTGTTGCGCCTGCATGACGAAGCCGGACGCATGATTTTGCCCGACAGTTTCATTCCAGCTGCTGAGCGTTATGGTCTGATGACGTCCCTTGATCGCTGGGTTGTACAGAACGTTTTCAAAATTATTGCCCACTGCATAGCCGAACAGCACAAAGGACCATTGGCCATGTGTGCGATTAATCTGTCAGGCACAACTATCGGAGATGAGGCTTTTCTGCACTTCCTGCGTGAACAGTTTGTTACTTACTCCATACCGCCTGAAATGATTTGTTTTGAAATCACTGAAACCAGTGCAATTTCCAATCTCGGAAGTGCAATTAAATTTATTAATGAACTCAAAGGTTTAGGCTGCCACTTTTCGCTGGATGACTTTTGCGCCGGAATGTCCTCATTCGCCTACTTGAAACATTTACCTGTAGACTTCTTGAAGATCGACGGGAGTTTCGTAAAGGATATGCTGGACGACCCGATTAACCGCGCCATGGTCGAAGTGATCAATCACATCGGTCATGTTATGGGTAAACGTACGATTGCCGAGTTTGTTGAAACACCACAGATCGAGCAGGCATTGCTGGAGATTGGGGTGGATTACGCTCAAGGGTATGTGATTGAACGCCCGCATTTGTTTACCAGCGACAGTTTACAAAGTCGTCCAGCCAGGCCTCAGCCTTTGTTATTCAAGGCGCCTGGCACGTTCCGTTGAAATCTCTTGCTGATCCTTATAATCACAATCAAAAGGAGCTCGACAGTGATCGACACATTCAACCGAACCGGACCGCTCATGGAAGCTGCAAGTTATCCCGGCTGGGCTCAACGCCTGATCCATGATTGCAGCGAGAGCAAGCGCCGGGTTGTCGAACATGAACTGTATCAGCGTCTGCGTGATAACAAACTCAGTGCAAAGACTATGCGTCAGTACCTGATTGGTGGCTGGCCGGTGGTAGAACAGTTCGCGTTATATATGGCACAGAACCTGACCAAGACTCGCTTTGCCCGCCATCCAGGTGAAGACATGGCACGTCGCTGGCTGATGCGTAACATTCGAGTCGAATTGAACCATGCCGATTACTGGGTGCACTGGAGTCGTGCTCACGGCGTCAGCCTGGAAGATCTGCAAGCGCAAAAGGTTGTCCCTGAACTTCACGCCTTGAGCCACTGGTGCTGGCACACCAGTTCGTCGGATTCGCTGATCGTTGCCATTGCCGCCACCAACTACGCCATTGAAGGTGCGACCGGGGAGTGGTCGGCGCTGGTCTGTTCCAGTGGTGTCTACGCGGCCTCATTCCCGGAGGAAGATCGCAAGCGAGCCATGAAATGGTTGAAAATGCATGCCCAGTACGACGATGCCCATCCGTGGGAAGCCCTGGAAATCATCTGCACGCTGGCGGGTATGAACCCAAGCAAATCCCTGCAAATGGAATTGCGTCAGGCCGTCTGCAAGAGCTACGACTACATGTTCCTGTTCCTGGAGCGTTGCATGCAGCTTGAGCATGCGCAAAAGGCTCCTGTGGCGCGTGAACGCATGGAGCTGGCCGAGAGCTGATCGGTTAATACACGCCATTAAAAAAGCCCGCTCCCCCTGTCAGTATCAATAGGGGGGCGGGCTTTTTAGTAACGGCAGTAAAGTCAGGCGCTGATTTTCAGCCCAACCAGCCCGGAAATGATCAACGCCACACTGGCTAGCCTGAACAACGCCATGGATTCACCGAACAGAATGATCCCGGCAATGACCGTCCCGACCGCACCGACACCGGTCCAGATCGCATAGGCCGTGCCCAGCGGCAATTCCTTCATGGCAAGGCCCAGCAAGCCAAGGCTGATAGCCATGGCGGCAACGGTCAATGCGGTGGGGAGAGGGCGGCTGAAGCCATCGGTGTATTTCAGGCCGACGGCCCAGCCAACTTCGAACAGGCCGGCGAAAAACAGAATGATCCAGGACATGAGAGACCCCCATCGATTGACGGGGTCGTCCCCAGATTAATGACTCGATCGAGCCGCAAGGTCGTCCTCGCGTTTTGCAATAGAGTGCCCATCATTAACCCGGGGATCAAGTTTTCGGATCAGTCGATAGCCTGCTGCGCCGCAGTTTCCCGATCTTCTTTTTCGCTCATCCGGCGGAAATACGTCGAAAGCAGCGCCCCGGAGATGTTGTGCCAGACGCTGAACAACGCACTCGGCACCGCCGCCAGCGGTGAGAAGTGCGCACTGGCCAAGGCAGCACCCAACCCGGAGTTCTGCATGCCGACTTCCAGCGCCAGGGATTTACGCTGGGCCAGTGGCAACTTGAACAGCCTTGCGGTGAAGTAACCCAGCAGATAGCCAAAGCTGTTGTGCAGCATCACCACGGCCATGATCAGCAGGCCGGATTCGGCAATCTTCGCCTGGCTGGCAGCCACCACGGCAGTGACGATGATCACGATGCTCACCACCGACACCAGCGGCAACACCTCTACCGCGTGACGAACCCGATCACCGAGTACGCGCTGGGCAACCACGCCGAGCACGATAGGCAGCAGCACCACTTGCAGGATCGACCAGAACAGCTCCATGAACGACACCGGCAACCAGGCAGAGGCCAGCAGCCAGATCAGTGCCGGGGTCAGCAGCGGGGCGAGGAGGGTGGTGACAGCGGCGATGGCCACCGACAGCGCCAGATCGCCACGGGCCAGCCAGGTCATCACGTTCGACGAGGTGCCGCTAGGACAGCAGCCGACCAGGATGACTCCAACGGCAATCTCTGGCGGCAAGTGGAACGCCTGGCAAAGTAACCACGCCACACCGGGCATGATCACGAAATGCGCAACCACGCCCAGGGCCACGCGCCATGGATGGCGAGCGACTTCGGCGAAGTCTTCGAGTTTGAGGGTCAGGCCCATGCCGAACATCACCAGGCCCAACAGCGGCACGATCGCGCCTTTCAGGCCGATGAACCAGGACGGTTGCAGGAACGCCACGACGGCGAAAATCAGTACCCAGTAAGCGAAAGTGTTGCCGACAAAACGACTCAATGCAGCCAGTGCGCGCATGGCCTGATCCTTATTCTTGAGTAACACCACAAAACCAATGTGGGAGCGAGCCATGTGGCGAGGGGATTTATCGGAATGCCGCACCACCCCGTTCGGCTGCGAAGCAGTCGTAAACGCGCTTTAACTTTGAAATGCCGGGGCTGCTCCGCAGCCCGACGGGGATAAATCCCCTCGCCACATGGCTCGCTCCCACAGGGATAACCTTTTACCTTTTAGATCCCCTGCGGAGTCTCTTCGCCGCCCAACGCTTCAACCAGCGCTGGCAGGAAGTCGCCGAATGTCAGCATCATCAGGGTGAAGCTGGCGTCCAGTTGGCCGAGGGCTTCTTCGCCACCGTCCTGTTCCGCCTGGTCTTGCAGCAGGTCTTCGAACTTCAGGCGCTTGACCACCATCTTGTCGTCAAGAACGAAAGACAGCTTGTCTTGCCAGGCCAGCGACAGCTGAGTGACCACTTTGCCGGTGCTCAGGTGCAGCTGTATTTCTTCGCTGGTCAGGTCCTGACGCTTGCAACGCACGATGCCGCCGTCTTCGTGTGTGTCGCGCAGCTCGCACTCGTCCAGCACGAAGAAATCGTCCGCGGCTTTCTGGGTGGTGACCCATTCAGTCATGGTCGCGGTAGGGGACATCTTCACGGTCAGCGGACGTACCGGCAGCGTGCCGATGACTTCACGCAGGGTGGACAACAGGTCTTCGGCACGTTTCGGGCTGGCCGAGTTGACCAGGATCAGGCCCTGTTTCGGCGCGATGGCAGCGAAAGTCGACGAACGACGAATAAAGGCGCGGGGCAAAAAGGCCTGGATGATTTCATCCTTGATCTGATCGCGTTCCTTTTTGTAGACCTTGCGCATTTGTTCGGCTTCGATCTCTTCGACCTTTTCCTTCACCGCGTCGCGCACGACGCTGCCCGGCAGAATGCGTTCTTCTTTACGGGCGGCGATCAGCAGGAAGTCGCCACTGACGTGCGCCAGCGGAGCATCTTCGCCCTTGCCGAATGGCGCGACGAAACCGTAGGTGGTCAACTCCTGGCTTGCACATGGACGCGCCAGTTTGGTGGCCAGTGCAGTTTCCAACGCCTCGGCATCAAAAGGCAGATCTTGGGTCAGGCGATAGATAAGCAGGTTTTTGAACCACATGGGGCGAGTCTCTCCTTTATACAAAGGGGGGCATTATTCTCTTCGCAGCGCCATAGGCCAACCCTTCTCTAAGCCTTTGGAAGGCCTGAAAAAATTAATTAAAAAAGTGCTTGCCAGAGGTGTGGTCGCTACGTAGAATGCGCGCCACACCGAAAGTGAAGGGTGATTAGCTCAGCTGGGAGAGCGTCTGCCTTACAAGCAGAATGTCGGCGGTTCGATCCCGTCATCACCCACCATTCGCTTCCAGTGTTACGCGCAGCGGTAGTTCAGTCGGTTAGAATACCGGCCTGTCACGCCGGGGGTCGCGGGTTCGAGTCCCGTCCGCTGCGCCATATTCGGTTATCTGGAACGCTGAACGCCAGGTCACCACGGAAAAGCCCGCTTAACGCGGGTTTTTTTCTGTCCAAAGTTTGCAAGTTGTTCCTGCAGGTCGCGTCGTTTTATCGGTTTTCAGATTTTTTTGAAAAATTATTCAATTAAATCAACACTTTATGAAAATCTGTGGCACAATGCGCCCCGCAACGAAGGTAAAGGGTGATTAGCTCAGCTGGGAGAGCGTCTGCCTTACAAGCAGAATGTCGGCGGTTCGATCCCGTCATCACCCACCATTTACTTTCAACGCTACGCGCAGCGGTAGTTCAGTCGGTTAGAATACCGGCCTGTCACGCCGGGGGTCGCGGGTTCGAGTCCCGTCCGCTGCGCCATATTCGGTAACCTGGAACGCTGAACGCCAGGTCTCCACAGAAAGCCCGCTTAATGCGGGCTTTTTGCTGTCTGGGGTTTGGCTTTTGCCGAGGCTCCACCGAGAAAGCGACCTTTGGGTCGCTTTCTTTCGTTATGCCTTCTTATCGTTCGGCGTTGCGGCTGTGTCGGTAGTCGCTCACGGCTTCGTACACGGCTTTGCGCAACCGGTTGATGCCGCCAATGGGGCGATGGGCCTCAAGGCCAAACCACGGGTTGAACGACTGGTTATCGCATTGCACGTTCAGAGCAGGCGTATCGAAGTCCTGGGCGGGTACTTTGATCTGCGCCACGGTCTCGAACGGAGCATCGTTTTGCTGCCACTCAATGCTCGTGTCTTCGATCGGCATGTACCTGGCCGGGTCCTGGCGCTGAATCTGCAGGACGAAGCAGGCCGGCATCCGGTCGGTCGACAATTGCTGGTTCAGCGCATTGCGCAGGAAGTTCGGCAACTTCTGGTTTTGCGCAGGCAGGGTGTAAATCGGGCAGCTTGCCGGATCGGGCATGACGCGGAACTTGGCATTGGCTTCGCCGAATTTGTAGGGCGAAACTGAAAAGTAAGTCGTCTGGGTCGGGCTTTGCGGGGCGGGTGACAGTGTCGCCAGCGCGATAAACAGATGGCGAACCTGCCAGGTCCGCGGGTCCCAACCCGGAAAGAACGCCATCAGCTTCTTGCCGTCAGCCTGTGCGGCTACATTCTGACGGTACTCGGAGACATCGCTGACGAAGAAATTCGGATGGCTGAACATCACGAAGTCCTGTTCACCACGACTCTGTTGGTCATGCAGCAGTTGTTTGCCGGGCACATCGAGCAACTTGATTGCCATGCCCCGTGCATCGCGGATGCTGTCGAACTGCGGGTAGGCATTGCCGTTGGACAGCCGCATCGTCGCTTGCCAGGTTTTGCCGGGTTCGTTGAACACACCCTGACGCAGTTCGCCCGCCAGATCCGGCAGCACCTGAACCTCGGCCTTCACGCAGCCATGGGCCTTGGCATGAGCGTCGCGCAGATAGCGGGTGCTTTCACGGTGCTGATCGACAATGCGCACGGCCGTCTGGATGATGTCTTGGGTCATCGCTGATTCGCCATCCGGAATCAGTTCTTCAGCCGAAACCGGGCCGCTGTGCTGCCAGGCGAACCACGCCGTGGCCAACGCCCAAGCGAGCAATCCAAGGCCTAGCGACCACATTAGGGTTTTGCCGAGAAAGACGCCTAAACGCATCCAGAGTCGGCTCATGGCAATTGAGCCTCTAACGGACCGCCCAACACTTTCAGATACTCCAGCAGCGCCCAGCGCTCTTCTGGTTGCAACAGGCGACCGATGACGCCGTTGCCACGGGTGCCTGCCCGGAACTCGTGGCCGCTGTTGTGATTGCCGGTGATGCGTGTGTCGAACATAAAGCCATTGGCGAAGGCCTCGGTGCGATAGCCGAGGTGCCTCGGGTCGTACTCGAAAGTGCCTTTATAGAAGGTGGTTGCGCGTTCATCCTGAGGCGAGAGCAACTGATAAATGCTCGGCACCGAACCGTTATGCAGAAACGGTGCAGTGGCCCAGACTCCCGCCAATGGTCGCGCCTTGTAGGCGCGCAATTCGCGCACGCCAATCGGCAGGCCGAAGCCATCCATGTCCGGTCGTTCGGCCGTAGGAATGTTTGCATCACGGTAGGCCCGGTTTCCGACGAAAGCGGTGATGTAGGCCAACCCTTTAGCCGATGAGAGCTTGCTCAAATCCAGCGATTCCGCAGGCGTCGGCTGCAACTGAACATCCAGTTGCGCCAGCTCTGCCGGGTCCCATTGCAGGGCGGTGAGGTCGAAGCGATGGTCGGCGATGTTATCGGCCGCGCCCGGGTCTGTGCCAATGAACTCCACGGGCAGCATTTTCAGATGTTGCACCCAGCGCCCTTCGCTTTGGACCGATCGAGGTACATGGCAGCCAGCGCAGTTCTCGGTGAATAATTCGCGACCTTTTGCGGCCTGGGTTTTGTCGACGGCGCCCAGCAATTCTTCCGGCCAGGCTGGCGGTTTGAGCCGTTGCAGGGTTTGTTCGATCAGGTGCAGATCGCGCAAGCGGACACTGGACGGATAACGGGCGTCTCCTTTAAGCGGTTGGCCGTTAGCGTCGAAAAAATTCAGCGTGGCGCCCACGCCCAGGGCCTCGCCGATGTTGCGGGCCATCGGTTGCTGCGCCGAACCGTTCCACTGCACCCAATCGAAGGTCCACATGTCCCACAGTTGCGGATAGTCGACCGGGGCGTTGGCCACACGGTAGTTGGCGGGGGAAATCGCATCGCCGAAACTGGCGTTGGCAATGCGCCCGAAAGCGTCGGTGCGGCCGGGGCCTTCTTCGGTGGGATAGAGCCCGCGATGGGTGTCGTTCCAGGCCACCTTCAAGAAAGTGTCGAGAGAGACTTTGAAGTCTTTGCGCAGTTGTTGATGCCGGGCATCGTAGTCCTGGCCCAATACGTTGCGTGCGAAACGTTCGAATTTCCACGGGTTGTAGTAAGTCGACGTCAGACTCGCTACCAGCGCTTGTCCGAAACTTCCTCCGCGTAACGTAGGAACGCTGGAGGGCAGAACGTGCTGTGCCGAACCGCCATCGATGCGCACGGCCTGGCCGTTAAAGCGCAGTTCGCCGGTGTGGCAGGCGGCGCAGGTAATGTCCAGAAACTCGTCCTGGCTTCCAGGGTTCTGATGACGGGCAAAACCCACGGGCAGATTACCGGGGTTGTTCGGGGTGGCTCGCTGGTTGGGGTCGATCAGAAAACCGAAGCGGGCGAGGTATTCGGGAGCGGCGAATCGCTGTTGCGAGAACGGTAATTCGAGGGCATTGAACCAGTCATAGTGCAAACCTTTGACCTCGGTACCCTGAGGTGTGAAGTAGTAAGTCTCACGGTCGGCGGTGCTCCATTGCTCCAGGTAATGCACTTGCTGCACGGGTGACCAGGCCGGCAATTTCGGGTTGGCGACGTAATACAGAGCCACGGCGAGGCACAGCCCCAGCAGGACTGCGAACAGAACCAGCAAGCGGAAGAAGAGGCGCAAGATAAACGTCCTTGTCGATTTATAGCTTCCTTATGCCTCAGCATCTGAGGTGCGGCAAGTGGCCATTACGCCAGATGCAGGGGGATCCGGTACCCGTCTCTGTGGGCGCAAGATGACAGAAGCTTCATCAGCCCATTCCCGAAATGCGTTAAAACCCCTGAACTTATCAGAAGTTTCCTGCTCTCATGCCGGTAGCCATTGGTCGTGGCCGCCTGATAAGCTCGCGGCTTTATTCGATTGCCCTTTAGGCGCATGAACAAGGAAATAGCATGAAACAGCATCGGTTGGCGGCGGCGGTGGCCCTGGTTAGCCTGGTACTTGCGGGTTGTGATTCGCAGACCAGCGTAGAGCTGAAAACCCCGGCGCAAAAAGCTTCCTACGGGATTGGCCTGAACATGGGCAAGAGCCTGGCTCAGGAAGGCATGGATGATCTGGACTCCAAAGCCGTAGCCCAAGGCATCGAAGATGCCGTCGGCAAGAAAGAACAGAAGCTGAAGGATGACGAACTGGTCGAAGCCTTCGCAGCACTGCAAAAGCGTGCTGAAGAGCGTATGGCCAAAATGAGCGAAGAGTCGGCAGCTGCCGGCAAGAAATTCCTCGAAGAAAACGCCAAGAAAGCCGGTGTAACCACTACCGCTTCGGGCCTGCAGTATGAAGTGGTCAAGAAAGCCGATGGCGCGCAGCCTAAGCCGACCGACGTAGTGACCGTTCACTACACCGGCACCCTGACCAATGGCACCGTTTTCGACAGTTCCGTCGAGCGTGGCAGCCCGATCGATCTGCCGGTCAGCGGTGTGATTCCGGGTTGGGTCGAAGGCCTGCAACTGATGCACGTTGGCGAGAAGTACAAACTGTACATCCCTAGCGAACTGGCTTACGGCGCCCAAAGCCCAAGCCCGGCGATTCCAGCCAACTCGGTGCTGGTATTCGACCTGGAACTGCTGGCGATCAAGGATCCGGCAAAACAAGACGCTACTGCCAAGTAATCAGTGTCTGCTTTAAAAACAACGCCTCGCTTATGCGGGGCGTTGTTGCATCTGGCGTTTAGCGAAGGTAAACAAAGCGAACGGATGCTGTAGGCTGGAGTCATAGCCATTGAGGACGCCTGCGCTAGCCGCGCCAGAGCGCCAAGTCAATGAATTCTTGGGTTTTTTTATGTGAGTAAAAAACGCCCGATCTGAGTTGGGCCCTTATGAAACGGGGCTTTCAGCCATGAAAAGCAGCTCTGTTCACAAGGTTATCCACAATTTGTGTGGATAACATTTCAGTGGGAGGAAATGATGAAAACACCCTGGAATTTCGCTCGTTTCCTGCCTCTGGCTGGACGCCTGCTCGCGCGTGGACGTTTGCCGACCTTGCTCTTCGCGGTAGCCAGCAAAGGTGCCAGCCAGGGTAATCGGCTGGGCAAGCTCAAGGATGATCTACGCCTGTTGCAGGCACTCTGCCTGGCTTACTGGCGCGGTGAGTATCGAGCTATCAGCCCCACAGCGTTGATATCGGTGGTGGCAGGCCTGATGTACTTCCTCAGTCCCATTGATGCCATTCCGGACTTCATTCCAGTGTTCGGCATGCTCGATGACATCGCGGTGCTGGCTTGGCTGATGAAAGTTCTCGACGATGAACTCAACGCCTTCCGCGCCTGGCGCAAGCGTCAGTTGCCGGAAAAGCTTGCAGTGGTTGAACGCCTGCCCGATACCCCGGAGCAACTTCAACTTCAGGGTCCGAAAAAAAACTGAACTGATTCAATCTCATCCATAGATTGATACCCCCGCGACCTTGGCCGCTGTTAGGATTACACTTCTAGGGAAAAGTGCCGACTCGCTAAGTGTTGTTGTCCTACGGGGTAGTCATGGATATTCAGATAATTACACGCGAAGGAGAGCCCGAGTATGCGGTTCTTCCATGGGCTCAATATCAGGCTCTACTAAAAGCAGCAGGCATCAATGAACAACCGCCGCGGGTCGCCCCAGAGCGTCAGGCGGCAACACCAGACCAGATTCTTCCGGGTCTGGATCAACTACGCAGTTTGCGCGAAGGGAAGGGCATCGCCATCGAGGCGTTGGCCCGCACGGTAGGCATCAGCCCGTCTTATCTGGCCTTGATCGAAAGTGGCGAGCGTCTACCCGACGCTGCGATTCGCCGCAGCCTGGCCTGGGAGTTGACGGTGCCAGGGTGGAGGGATGAATCGTGAGCGTACGCATCAGTCGTCAACATTGGGACGGGTTGCTGGGCGAACTGGATCAGGCACGCCGCCAGCGTCATCTTCTGACATACCGGGCGTTGCTTGAACGTTTGCAACTGCCCACACCGGCCATGCAAACCTTGACCGCCGCCCTTGAACATCTGGCCGCGCTGGACGCCAAGGCCGAGCAGCCATTGCGCAGTTCCCTGGTGATCAGCCAGGGCGCCAGCCGCCTGCCGCGCACAGGATTTTTTGAATGTGTCGAGCGTCTGGGGCGTTTCTCCGGGCCGTCCGATGGGGTCGCCGCAGCGTCCTGGCATGCCTCGGAAGTGGTGCGTGTGTTCGAATATGAGTACCCGGAATCGGCGGAGGCCTGAGTGTTTTTAAAACTCAAGGCGCGGGCCAGCTACTGGCTGGCTCGCCGCTTGTTTCACTGGTCATGGTTTGTGCGTCAGCCGCGTGGCTGGAGCTGGCTCGAAGGCCAGTTCGCACGCATGGCGAACCTGGGTGATGTTGGCGCCCAGAGCTTCTATGGCCACATCCTGACCTTTCGCGGCGTCGGCCTTGGCGCTCGCGAAGAGGGCGTGCGCTTGCTGCGCCTGGCGGCGTTGGCGGGGGATGGCAAAGCGGCGTATCAGGTGGGCGTGATTAGTCTGGCGGGGACGCCGAGCAAGGCGCCAGACGCGGTTGAAGCTGCGCGGTTTTGGGAGATGGCCGCCAAAGCAGGACATCCGTTGGCCGAGATCAAACTGAAAGAGTTGGCGGCTCGCGGTTCCGAGACACCGCCCTCAATCTGAGTTGGCAGAACTGGCGTCTTCGCGAGCAAGCCCGCTCCCACAATTCAACCGAGTTAGTCTAGAAGAAATGGGATTGAATTGTGGGAGCGGGCTTGCTCGCGAAGGCGTCAGATCAATCACCGCTGTCCTACGAGCAAATCCTCACCCGGCACCGCCAGACTATCAATCACATGCACGCTATACCCCGGCACATTCTTCGCGTGATGCTTGGCCTGCGATGCCATCTCCGCCAACTGGCTTGCATCGAGTTGTCCACAGGCCTGTGGATGTAAATGCACCACGCCGATCGACAGTGACAGCAACGCGAACTCCTGACGCACACCCTGACGGTTTGGGGCGATGAAGCAGCCGGCTTCCAGGTGTTCGCTGCGATAAAAGCGTCGGCATTGGCTCTGGAAGTCGTCCAGCAACTGGTTCAAGCGCTTGCGCCAGTCTTCCGGGCCGAGCACCAGCAGGAAGTCATCACCGCCGATATGGCCGACAAAGTCGCGGGAAGGGTCGACGCGATCATTCAGGCATTGCGCCAGGCACAGCAGGACTTCGTCCCCACGGCCGTAGCCGTAGATGTCGTTGAAGGGTTTGAAACTGTCGATGTCGACGTAGCAGATCACCGACTCCCGTTGCTGTTGCAGCAGTCGCGACAGGCATTGCTGAATCGGCACGTTGCCCGGCAGCAGGGTCAGCGGGTTGGCGTAACGGGCTTGCTGGATCTTCAGTTCGGTAATCAGTTTAAGTACGTCGATCACTCGGCCCAGCCCCAGGTAACCGCCGTTGAGGGTAATGATGAAGTCCTCTTCGATGCGCTGCCGCGCGCGGCTGGTGATCAGGCGACTCACTTGTTGCAACGACTGGCTCATCTCAACGGCGAGGAAGTCATCACTCATTAAACGGCTGATCGGCTTGCGGGCGAACAGGTCGGTAGCAAAAGGCTTGAGCAGTGCATCGGAGAGCGAATGCCGGTGGACGATGCCGCAGGGCTGGCCTTGCTCGTCGAGCACCGCCAGGGAGTTCAGGTTGGCCTGGCGGCGAAAGGCTTCCAGGACGGTGGCGGTCGGGGTATCGCGACCCACTGCCGGTTGGTCGTTGAGCAAAGCGCTAAGGTCGCTGACTTCATCATTCAATGCCACCGCTGTGCTTTCCCGTTTGGGCATCAAGGTTCGGGCATCACGAGGTGGATGTTCCTGGGGGCGGCAGAGCAGATAACCCTGAACCAGATCCACGCCCATCTCGGTCAACACTGCGAGTTCTTCTGGTAGCTCGATACCTTCCGCGATCACTTGCGCCCGTGAGGCCTTGGCAATTTGCAGGATCGAGCCGACAAATTCGCGCTTGAGGGCATCCTGGTGAATGCCGTCGATGAAGTGTCGATCAATCTTCACGTAGTCGGGACGCAATTCAGACCACAGCCGCAAACTCGAATAGCCTGCGCCCAGATCGTCCAGGGCAATGGAAAACCCCATCGCTCGATAGTGATGCAGAGCGGTTTGCAGCAGCTCGAAATCGTCGGTGGGTGTTTGTTCAGTCAGTTCGATCACCACCTGGTTCGGCGGTATACCGAAATCCTGCAGCAGTTGCAGGGTGCGCCCGGGTTGGTGGGCGGCCTCGAGCAGGGATTCAGGGGAAACGTTGAGGAACAGTTTGCCGGGCAGTTGCTGATCATTGAAGCGTCGGCAGGCGCTTTGACGGCAAGCGATTTCCAGCTCGCTCAGGCGGCCGGCCTGACGGGCAACGGCGAACAGTGCGAGGGGTGAGTGCAGCGGACTGTTGGAGGGGCCGCGACTGAGGGCTTCGTAACCGACAATACGTCGTTCAGAGAGGGAAATGATCGGCTGGAACAAGCTGTGCAAACCGCTTTGAGTCAATATGGAACTCAAGGCACTCAGCTGTTCTGTGGTGGTCATGGCTTTCTCTGGCGATAAAAAAAGGACTGGGAGCACTCTCTTGGGTAAAGAGGAGCTCCCAGTCCTTTATTTCACGACAGAATGATGACTGTATGATGACGCTCCGGAGAGCGTCAGCATTAAATTGCCATCATCTTGCTTATTACAACTTAGTGCTTGGCTACCGCGGTATTGAGTTTCAGGTAGTCCAACAGAATCCGCCCGGTCTCGCTCAGGTAGGCATCGTCTTCTGGTTTGGTCTTGTCTGGCTCGGCCGCGATCGCGTCTTCGTCTTCTTTCTTCAGCTCTTTGAGCGGCTCTTCACCCTTGGCCTTGCGACGGATGTTTTCCATGGCAAGTTGCTTGGCTTCGATATCGGCGTGTTGTGCACGACGATCGGCTTCATTGAGGCTGACGGTTTTTTCCGTCATCAGTTTCTGCGCCAGGGCCAGTTTATCGCGGATGAACACGAACTCCGCGTCTTTGGCCGAGCGTACGTCATGCTCGGATTTGAGCTGCGAAATGTACGGTTTGAACGGATCGACCGCAGGCTTGATGGCCGCGCGGATGGTGTCCCACGGCATGGCTTCAGGCAGTGCGCTTTCGCCGATTTCCTTGGTGTCGATGATCGACGGGTAATCGATGTCCGGCAGTACGCCCTGATGCTGGGTGCTCTGGCCGGAAACCCGATAGAACTTGGCCAGCGTCAGTTTCAGTTCGCCATGGTTCAGCGGCTGAATGGTCTGCACGGTGCCTTTACCGAAGGTCTGGCCACCGATGATCAATGCGCGGTGATAGTCCTGCATGGCGCCGGCAAAAATTTCCGAAGCCGAGGCAGACAAGCGGTTGACCAGCAACGCCATCGGCCCTTTGTAGAAGGCCCCCGGGTTTTCATCTTCCAGTACATCGACCCGACCATCGGCATTACGCACGAGAACGGTCGGACCTTTGTCGATGAACAGACTGGTCAGCTCGGTGGCTTCCTGCAGGGAGCCGCCGCCGTTGTTGCGCAGATCGATGACCACGCCGTCGACCTTGTCTTTCTGCAACTCGGTCAGCAGTTTCTTGACGTCGCGAGTGGTGCTCTTGTAATCCGGATCGCCAGCACGGAAAGCCTTGAAGTCCAGGTAGAAGGCAGGGATCTCGATGACGCCGAGCTTGTAGTCCTTGCCGTCCTGTTTCAGGTTGAGGACCGACTTCTTCACCGCCTGGTCTTCAAGCTTCACCGCTTCGCGGGTGATCGGGACGATCTTGCTGGTCTGGTCGTTCGGCGCATTGCTGGCCGGGATCACTTCCAGGCGCACCACGGTGCCTTTGGGCCCACGGATCAACTTGACCACTTCGTCCAGGCGCCAGCCGACCACGTCGACCATTTCCTTGTTGCCCTGGGCAACACCGATGATTTTGTCGGCCGGTGCAACCATTTTGGTCTTGTCGGCCGGGCCGGCAGGTACCAGACGTACGACTTTCACCTGATCGTTGTCGCTCTGCAACACGGCGCCAATGCCTTCGAGGGACAGGCTCATGTTGATGTCGAAGTTTTCCGCGTTATCCGGCGACAGATAGTTGGTATGCGGGTCGTAGGACATGGCGAAGGTATTGATGTACGCCTGGAAGATATCTTCCGCACGGGTCTGGTCCAGGCGCGTCAACTGATTCTTGTAACGCTTGGTCAGGGTTTCCTGAATCTGCTTGGAGTCCTTGCCCGCGATCTTCTGCCGCAAGACTTCGTCCTTGACGCGTTTGCGCCATAGGTCGTCGAGTTCTGCGGTGGACTTGAGCCAAGGGGCGTCCTTGCGATCGACCAGCAAGGTTTCCTTGGTGGTGAAGTCGATCTTGTCGACGCCTTTGTTCAACTCGGCAAGGGCGAAGTCCAGACGCGCTTTGACGCGGTCCAGGTAGCGCTTGTAGATGGTGAACCCGGCATTCAGGTCGCCGCTTTTGAGGAAATCGTCAAACTGGGTTTTCCACTTGTCGAATTCGGCAATGTCGCTGGCCATGAAGTAGCTGCGCGACGGGTCCAGCAGTTTGAGGTAGCTGTCATAGATGATCGCGGAGCGCGCGTCATCGAGCGGCGGCTTGCTGTAGTGATGGCGCTTCAGCAATTCGACGACGTTCAGGCTGGCGATCACTTCGTCACGATCAGGCTGAAGCTTGTCCCAGCTATTGGCTGCAAACGAACTGGTCGACATCGGCAACAGACCGATACCAATGAATAGGGCTAGGGCGGTGCTGGGGAAAAAATGCTTCATGCTGATTCGACGCGGGGACAATTGATCACGCATATTAGGCCGTCTTTGAAGTCGCCGGTACCACTAGTCTCTGTATGGAAACTGCCTGTTAGCTTTCGTACAGACCCAAGGGCCGGTCGCATAATGCAAGAAAGCCCGGCGCTACAGCTACGGGCTCAGTCCAGACTCACTATGGAGGCACTGTGAAAGCATTGCAAGGCGTTGAAGGTCGAGTGGAGTGGGTTGAAGAGCCCAGTCCTACATGCGATGTAGGACAAGTTCGGATTCGAGTGGCGGCTGCGGGTCTCAATCGCGCCGATTTGTTACAGAAGGCGGGTCTTTATCCGCCACCGCCGGGAGCCAGTCAGGTACTGGGTCTTGAGTGTTCGGGGGTGATCAGCGAGGTGGGGCCGGGCTCGTCCTGGCAGGTCGGGGATCGGGTTTGCGCCTTGCTGGCCGGGGGCGGGATGGCCGAGGAGGTAGTTGTCGACGGACGGCATGTGTTGCCGGTTCCCGAAGGTTTGTCCCTGGCGGAGGCGGCAGCGCTGCCAGAAGTGTATGCGACCGTTTGGCTGAATTTGTTTCAACTGGCTGCGCTCAAGCCGGGTGAGAAAGTTCTGCTGCACGCCGGAGCAAGTGGAATCGGTTCAGCTGCCATTCAGCTGTGCAAGGCGTTTGGTAACCCGTGCTGGGTCAGCGTCGGTTCCGCCGAGCGTTTGGCTTACTGCGAAGCGCTGGGCGCCCAAGGTGGGGTTGTGCGCAACGGGGATCTGGACAGCTTGAGTGACCTGGGGCCGTTCGATGTGATTCTCGACCCGGTGGGCGGCAACTATGCCGCGCTGAATCTGAAACTGATGGCGCTCGATGGTCGTTGGGTGCTGATCGGCCTGATGGGCGGTCGTGAGGCGCAGCTGGATCTGGCGCAGGTATTGGCCAAGCGCGTGCAACTGCTGGGTTCGACCTTGCGCAGTCGCGACGAACAGTTCAAGGCGGATCTGTTCAGCGATCTCAGCCAACATGTCTGGCCGCTGTTTGCCGAAGGGCGTTTGAGCCCGCAATTGGCCAAGACCTTCCCGATCAAGGACGCCGAAGCGGCGTTTGCGGAGTTGGCAACTAATAAGGTGTCGGGAAAGTTGGTGTTGGTGATCGACGAAAGCCTGGTTTGATCCCTGTGGGAGCGGGCCCTGTGGCGAGGGGATTTATCCCCGTTCGGCTGCGAAGCAGTCGTAAACGCGCTTTAACTTTGAAATGCCGGGGCCGCTCCGCAGCCCAACGGGGATAAATCCCCTCGCCACAGGGCCCGCTCCCACAGGGGCGCGTGGTTACTTCCAGGTATGGATCGGCCAGCCGGCCTTTTCGGCGTGTTCAAGCAGTACCGGATCCGGGTTTACCACGTGTGGGAAATCTACTTTCAGCAGCAACGGCAAATCATTGCGTGAGTCGGAGTAGAAACTGGCGCCTTCCAGGTTTTCCTCTTGCGCATCCAGCCACTCCAGCAAACGCGTGATCTTGCCTTCGCGGTAGGTCAGCGTGCCAACGGTGTTGCCGCTAAACACCCCATGTGCCACTTCCAGCTCGATGCCGAGAATCTCGTCAATGCCCAAACGATCGGCAATCGGCCTGACCAAGTGCGTGCCCGACGCCGAAATCACCAAAATCCGGTCGCCGGCCTTGCGATGGGCCGCAATGGCTTTGGTGGCGTCACTGAAAATGATCGGCTCGATGAAGTCTTCCACCCAAGGCCCTACCAAATGGTCGACCTCTTCGGGGGTGCGCCCGATCATCGGCTCCAGGCTGAAGGTCATGTACTCCTCCATCCGCAGTTTGCCGTGGCTGTAGGCGTCCATCAGTTCATTGTTCTGACGCATGAACGACTCGGGATCGACCCAACCCAGGCGACCCATTTGCTCGCTCCAGAGTGTGGCACAGTCGCCGTGGATCAGGGTTTCGTCCAAATCAAAAATTGCCAGGGCCATCAGTGCGGTTCTCTCTTCAACATCAGCAAAGTCATCAGGCTACCTCACACAGGGCCGTCGGATCGATGGAAAGCGCCAGACGCTGACCATCGGGATGCAAATCGGCCGCCGAGCGGTTCAGCACATCTACCACCAATTCCACGCCCCTGGCTTCGACCCGGTAGCGAATCACGTTGCCCAACAGGCTATGGCTGCGGATTTGTGCGTCGAGTTCGCCGTTGAGGCTCAGTTCGATGGCTTCCGGGCGAATCGCGATGCGGTGGGTAATCGGTCGCTGCAGCAGTTTTGTGGCGCTGTCGGCGTCCAGCAGGTTGTAGTTGCCGATGAAACCAGCGGCAAAGATATCGATGGGTGCAGTGTAAAGGGTCTGGGCGTCGCCGCTCTGTACGATCTTTCCCTGATTCATCAAGAAAATTCGGTCGGACATGGTCAGGGCTTCTTCCTGATCGTGAGTGACGAAGATCGTGGTCAAGCCGAGTTCACGCTGGATCTGACGGATCTGCTCGCGCAGGTGCTTGCGAATTCGCGCATCGAGGGCCGACAGCGGTTCATCCAGCAACAACAGGCGAGGCCGGGTCACCAACGAGCGGGCGAGGGCGACTCGCTGGCATTGGCCGCCGGACAGTTGATGCGGATAACGCGCGGCGAAGTCATTGAGTTCCACCAGTTTCAGTACTTCGGCAACACGCTTGTGGCTGTCGTCGGCGTTGACCTTCTGCATGCGCAAACCAAAGGCGACGTTCTGCTCGACGGTCATGTTCGGAAACAGCGCGTAGCTCTGGAACACCATGCCGATCCCGCGTTTCTGCGGGCTCAACGGAACGAGGTCCTGGCCATCGAGCAGGATTTTGCCGCCGTCCACCGAGGTCAGCCCGGCGATGCAGCGAAGCAGTGTGGACTTGCCGCAACCGGACGGGCCGAGGAGGGTGACGAACTCACCCTTCTGGATTTCACAGTTGATATCGCTGAACACCGTGGTGCCCGCGTAGCTTTTCAGTAGGTGTTGGACGCTGACGAAGCTCATTGGCTTTTGTCCTTGTTCAAAATATTGGCAGCCCAGGTCAGAACCAGCACAAAGAAGAAATAGGAAATCACCAGCGCACTGGTGAAGTGGCCGCTGCTGTTGCGCATGTTGTTGAGGTAGACCTGCAGGGTTTCGTAGCGGGTCCCGACGAGGATGTTGGCGAACACGAACTCACCGAACAGGAACGAGAACGACAGCAGCAATGCCACCATCAAACCTTTGCGCAAGTTTGGCAGCACCACCAGGAACGCCGCTTGCCAGGTGCTGGCACCGAGCAGTTGGGCGGAGTCCATCAGGTCTCGCAGGTTGATCGCCTGCAAGTTGTTGGTGATCGCCCGGTACATGAACGGCAGCGCCACGGTGAAGTAGCAGCCGATCAGAATCCACGGCGTCCCGACCATCGCGAACGGCCCCGAACCGTAGAGTTGCAACAGACCCACCGACGACACCACCGGCGGCACTGCGAAGGGCAGCAGGATCAGGATATTCATCAGCGCATCGAGTTTCGGAAAATGGTAATGCACCACAAACAGCAACGGCAGAATCAGCACCACGGACAGAATCAGCGAGCCGACGCAGACCAGCAGCGATTGGCCGAACGAATGAAGAAACCGCGGATCGCTCCACAGCTCCACGTACCATTTAACGGTGAAGCCACTGGGCAGAATGGTCGCCGACCAACTGCTGGCGATCGAGTAGATCAGCGTTCCGAGCAACGGTAGCAACAGGATGGCAAACAGCAAATACACCACCACCCGGTGATAGACCCCGACGGGGCCCAGTTCAGCGCGAGACATGGTAGCTCCTCTTCAACAGCAACTGATGCACGATGGTCACCAGGGTCATCAACGCCACCAGCACCACGGCCAGGGCACTGGCCAGGTTCGGGTCCAGGGAAATGTCGCCGGAAACCATCGCTGCGATGCGGATCGGCAGCACGTTGAAGTTGCCGGTGGTCAGCGCATACACCGTGGCGTAGGCCCCCAGGGCGTTGGCCAGCAGGATGACAAATGTACCGAGCAGCGCCGGGGTCAGCACGGGCAAACCGATGTGCCGCCAGAACTGCCAGCCATTGGCGCCGAGCAGCGCGGCGGATTCACGCCAGTCTTCGCGCAGGGCATCAAAGGCCGGGTAGAGCAGCAGCACGCCGAGCGGAATCTGGAAGTAGGTGTAGAGAATGATCAGCCCGGTTTTCGAATACAGGTTGAAGTCCTGAATGATCCCCGCCTGCTTGAGCATGATGGTGAAGCTGCCGTTGAAGCCCAGCAGAATGATGAACGCGAAGGCCAAAGGTACGCCGGCAAAGTTGCTGGTCATGTTGGCGAAGGCGTTGACGAAGTTGCGCAGTTTCGAGTCGACCCGGCGCAGGGAGTAGGCGCCGAGCACCGCGATGATGATCCCGAACACGCTGGACCAGAAACTGATCTCGAGGCTGAACTGGATCGCCTGCAGATAGAACTTCGAATTGAAGATCCTGGTGAAGTTGGCGATGCCCCAGCCGAACTCTTCCGATTGCAGGCTGTTGATCATCACCCAGGACAGCGGCGCGATCTGGAACACGATAAAGAACAGTGCAAAAGGCACCAGGCACAAGGCTGCCAGCCATTTTCCGCGCTTCATGGTGTTCACTTGAGCAGCTCCCGGCACACAGGTTTGTCGTGGGGCACACCCAGCAGTTCACAGACGGTGCCGCAGATTTCAGTCTGTTTCGGTGCGGCGTTGGCATTGAAGCTGAAAGCGTCGCCGAGGACGAACAGCGGTACTTCGCGTTCTTCCGGCAGCAAGCCGTTGTGGGAGCGGTCGTTGTTCATGCCATGGTCGGCGGT
The DNA here is from genome assembly GCF_003254125.1 of Pseudomonas sp. 478. Classification (NCBI taxonomy): domain Bacteria; kingdom Pseudomonadati; phylum Pseudomonadota; class Gammaproteobacteria; order Pseudomonadales; family Pseudomonadaceae; genus Pseudomonas; species Pseudomonas sp. 478. The sequence continues at coordinate 80,505 of NZ_QKZG01000018.1, read as the reverse complement.
CACCAGCACCTGATACCCGGCGTCGAGCCAGGTTTGCAGATAGTCGGCCAGAATAATGTCGGCCGAGCGGGCGCTGTTACGGTACTGCGAGGTGTCGAGACCGTGCTTGTGCCCGGCGTCGTCGATGTTCATGGGGTGGACCAGTAAAAAGTTCGGCGCATGACGCAGGCGCAGGTTTTCGGCGTCGGCGAACAGGTGCGAGTCCGGGTAGTGATCGTTCCAGTAGAAATGTCCGTGCTGGATCGGCAGGTCCGGGTCGTCGGTGTGACGATCCCGCGGCGCACTAAACGGCGAACGGTTATACAGCTCACTGACCCAGTGATAGGCCGCGGCGGCGGTGACAAGGCCGGCATCGCTGGCGTAGTGATAGATGCTGCGCTGGTTGGACAAGCGTGAGACGTTGTTGTGGACGATGCCACTGTCGATCGGCGTGACGCCGGTCAGGATGCACTCGTAAAGCGGTCGGGACAGTGCCGGCAATTCGCACTCCAGTTTGTAGAGCGCCGCGCGTCCTGCGCCGACATAAGCCTGCAGGTGCCCCATGGCGTGACGGGCGACTTCGTAATTAAGGCCGTCGAGCACGACAAGGATGACGTTGTGCTTCATAGGGGCTGGAACTCCGCAAAACAGATGATTCAAATACGCAACCAATCCTTTGTGGGAGCGAGCCTGCTCGCGATAGCGGTCTGACATTCAACATTGATGTTGGCTGACAGTCCCTCATCGCGAGCAGGCTCGCTCCCACATTGGGTCTCCATCAGATCCCCAAATGGGGATCTACCGCATTACTGCTTCATATTGACGATGACTTCTTCCTGCCACTTCTGCGGAAGGGCTTTGGAGGTCTTTTCCCATGCGTCGGCGTCTTTGATCGGCGTGACCTTTTTGTACTGCTCGTTAGGCAGCAACTGGGCCTGAACCTCGGCCGGCAGCGTCAGATGCTCGGCGCGGATCGGACGGGCGTTACCGCGTGCCAGGTTGATCTGGCCGGCGTCGCTGAAGATGTATTCGCGGGCCAGTTTGGCGGCATTCGGGTGCTTGGCGTATTTGTTGATGATGGTGGTGTAACCGGAGATCACCGAGCCATCGGATGGAATCAGCACGGTGTAGTCATTCGGGTTGACCATTTTGGCCTTGTAGCTCAGACCGTTGAAGTCCCAGACCACGCCGACTTCGATTTCACCCTTTTCCATGGTGGCAATGGTCGGGTTAGCCATCGACAGGCGGCCTTGTTTGGCGATCTCGGAAAACAGATCCAGCGCCGGCTGGAGGTTTTTCTCATTGCCACCATTGGCGAGCGCGGCAGCCAGAACACCGTTGGCGGCTTGGGCTGCGGTGCTCACATCACCGATGGAAACTTTGTATTTGCCGTTCTTGAGGTCAGCCCATTTGGTCGGAGCGTCGGAGCCGTGCAGCAACTTTTTGTTGACGATGAATGCGATGGTGCCGGTGTAGGCGAGCGCCCAGTTGCCGTCCTTATCCTTTGCCCAGCTCGGGATCTGATCCCAGGTGCTTGGCTTGTAAGGTTGAACAACGCCTTGTTTCACCGCGATCGGACCGAACGCTGCACCGACATCACCGATATCGGCAGTGGCGTTGTCTTTTTCAGCGGCGAACTTGGCGATTTCCTGGGCCGAGCTCATGTCGGTGTCGATATGTTTCAGGCCGTAGTTCTTGGCCAGGTCATCCCAGGTGCCTTTCCAGTTGGCCCAGTTGTCGGGCATGCCGACGCTGTTGACCTCTCCTTCCGCTTTCGCCGCGGCTTCCAGGGTTTTCAAATCGCTATCAGCCGCCATCGCGGCGGTACACATGGCAATGGTCGAGCCTAACAGTGAGGCCAGGAAAAGCTGTTTCATCCGAAGCTCCTTTGGGCGTTTTCAACGCTGCGATTGCGGTTATGTTGGTCTAGGTCAGCAATACCTGAGCCAATTTAGACGTCTCTGATGACATTTTGATGTCGACGACCGGTCGGCCTATATTTCTTGAGCGGCAATGGTCAGGCTTCGGAGTAAGCGTAGACCATGGCTAATAGGCTGATATAAAAGGACTTGGCCGTGAATTTGCAGGTGTCTGGATCAACCGTTCGGCGGCTTTGTCATCTGTCAGTCATGTGCAGTGCCTAGGCTTGTCGGGAATTGAGGGAACCGATTTGAATCGCGGTTCCGCCCCGAAACAGTGCTGGTCTAGTCCAGATAGGTAACGTTGATGCGCATCGAGACAACCAAAGCGGTGACAGCCATCGGGCAGGTTCTGCAGGAACAGCTCGACCATGGCCTGTTGGCGCCCGGGAGCAAACTGCCGGCCGAGCGCAAGCTCAGTGAGTTGTTCGGGACCACGCGGATTACCGTGCGTGAAGCGTTGTTGCAACTGGAAGCCCAGGGGCAGATTTATCGAGAGGAACGCCGTGGCTGGTTTGTGTCGCCACCGCGCCTGGCCTACAACCTGATGCAGCGCAGTCACTTTCACGCGATGGTCAGTGCGCAGGGGCGGGTGCCGTCTACCGAGGTGATTTCCGCGCGGTTGCAACCGGCGTCGGCGGCGGTCTGTGCCTGGTTGCAGTTGCCGGCGTTGTCCAGTGTGATTCAGATTTGCCGGGCACGGCGGATTGATGAGCGGCTGGTGTTGTATGTGGAGCACTATTTGAATCCGCAGTTTTTTCCGGGGATTCTGGATTTCGATCTGAATCAGTCGATTACCGAGCTGTATGCGCGGCATTACGACTTGCATTATGGGCGGGTGCGTTTCGAGATTGTGCCGACGGCGTTGTCGGTGGATGCGGCGGCAGCTTTACGGGTATCGGTGGGGAGTCCGGGGTTGCGCATCGCTCGGGTCAATTACGATCAACATGAGCGGTTGATCGATTGTGATCTGGAGTTTTGGCGGCACGATGCGATTCACGTTGGGGTTGATGTGGTCTGAGCCTGGCCGCCACAGGCCTCGGTTCTGTCATTACCCGAATCGGTAAATGTCCATGCCCAGGGCGCCCATGGTGAATCCCTTGTGGGTCACGCTGAATGTCCCTCCCGCGCCGCGCGCAAAGTACAACGGCAACAGATGTTCATCACTGGGATGGTTGCGCACTGCATTCGGTGCTTGCTGGCGGTAATCGTGCAACGCGGTTTCGTCGTTGGCAGCGAGTTTTTCGATCATCCAGTCACGAAAGGCCTGGGCCCAGGGTTCGACGCTTTCTGTGCCGGCGTGCCAGTCCAGTTCGCGCAGGTTGTGGGTGATGCTCCCGGAGCCGATCAACAGCACGCCGTGTTCGCGCAGACTGGCCAGGGCATGACCGACGCGGGTCTGCAAGGCCGGACCGCCGCGGGTGGGCAGCGAGACTTGGACCACGGGGATGTCGGCTTGTGGATACATCAATGACAAGGGCACCCAGACACCATGGTCGAATGGCCGTTCGGCGTCGATGCGTGCGGGCAGGCCATCGCTTTTCAGCAGTTCGACAACCTCTGCGGCCAATTGTGGATTGCCGGGCGCCGGGTATTGCACGTCGAACAACGCCTGCGGAAAGCCGCCGAAGTCATGCCAGGTTTCAGGCTGGGGGTTGCCGCTGACCAGCAATTCATTGCTTTCCCAATGCGCAGAAACAATTACGATGGCTTTGGGTTTCGGCAATTCTGCGGCCAGGCGAGCGAGGGCGGGCCCGCTGGCACCCGGTTCCAGTGCCAACATGGGCGAGCCATGGGATATGTAGAGGCTGGGGAACATGAATGAGCTCCTGAGGGGTAAGATGGCATCATCTTCAGTCAGATCATTGATCTAAATCTAATATAAGTTTTAGGGTCTTTTGATCGAATTTTCGGGATTAATTATGCAGCCGGAGTTTTGGCACAAGCGGTGGACGTCGAATCAGATCGGCTTTCACCTGCCGGAAGTGAATCCATATCTGCAACGGTACTGGCCGCAGCTGGGCCTGGAAGAGGGCGCGCGCGTACTGGTGCCGTTATGTGGGAAAAGCCTGGATCTGCTGTGGCTGGCGAAATGCGGTCACGAGGTGCTAGGCGTCGAGTTGTCGGAAAAAGCGGTGGAAGACTTTTTTCACGAGCATCAATTTGACCCGGACGTCAGCGACCAAGGCCCCTTCACGGTCTATCGGGCGGGCTCGATCGAGATCTGGTGTGGTGATTTCTTCGCGTTGACGGCCGGCGACGTCGCCGATTGCAGTGCGCTGTACGACCGCGCTGCGTTGATCGCCTTGCCACCGACGATGCGCGAGCAATACGCCGAGCATCTGAAGCGGATTGTGCCGAAGGATTCGCTGGGGCTGCTGATTACCCTGGATTACGACCAGGCACAAATGGAGGGGCCGCCCTTTGCCGTGCTGGACGACGAAGTGCAACGGTTGTTCGGTGCTTCGTGGGAGTTGAAGATTCTGGAGGACCAGGACGTGCTGGGCGAAAGCTGGAAGTTCCTGGAAAGCGGTGTTACGCGGCTTGAAGAGCGGGTTTATCGGGTTTCCAGCCGATAGATTGGTGTTGTTTGTACCGGCCTCATCGCGAGCAGGCTCGCTCCCACACTCGATCTCTGTGCACCGAAGATTCAATGTGGGAGCGGGCTTGCTCGCGAAGAGGCCCTGAAGCACACTGCCAAAATCAGCAGACAAAAAAAAAAGGCCCGCATTCACTGCGGGCCTTTTCTTTTAGTGCGGAACCTCTCAGCCCCGACGACGCAACGCGTCGATACGCTCTTCCAGCGGCGGGTGGCTCATGAACATGCGGGCGAACCCCTGTTTGATGCCACCGTTGATGCCGAAAGCCGTCAGGGTGTCCGGCATGTGCACCGGCAGCCCCTGTTCGGCACGCAGGCGTTGCAGGGCGCCGATCATTGCGGCGGTGCCGGCCAGACGTGCACCGGCTTCGTCTGCACGGAATTCGCGTTTACGCGAGAACCACATGACGATGGCGCTGGCCAGAATGCCCAGGACCAGTTCGGCGAAGATGGTCGCCACGTAGTAGGCGATGCCCTGGCCTTCTTCGTTCTTGAAGATCACCTTGTCGACAAAGTTGCCGATGATCCGTGCGAAGAACATCACGAAGGTGTTCACCACGCCCTGGATCAATGCCAGGGTGACCATGTCGCCATTGGCGACGTGGCCGATTTCGTGGGCCAGAACGGCCTTCACTTCATCAGGCGAGAAACGCTCGAGCAGCCCTTGGCTGACCGCGACCAACGCGTCGTTCTTGTTCCAGCCGGTGGCAAAGGCGTTCGCCTCGTAGGCCGGAAAAATACCGACTTCGGGCATTTTGATCCCGGCTTCCCGGGACAATTGCTCGACGGTTTGCAGCAGCCATTGCTCGTGACGTGTGCGCGGCTGGCTGATGATTTGGGTGCTGGTGCTCATCTTCGCCATCCACTTGGAGATGAACAGCGAGAACAGCGAACCGGCGAAACCAAAGACCGCACAGAAAATCAGCAGCTGATTGAGGTTGAGATCAACCCCGTTGGCCGCCATGAACCCGTTGAAGCCGAAAAGGCTCAGGGTGATGCTGGCAATCAGCACGACCGCCAGGTTAGTGGCCAAAAACAGCAGGATGCGCATCATGGTTGTAGAAATCTCCTCATGCTAAAGATGTAGCGTACTGCGGGGTATATAAGGTGCTGACTCGGGCTATTCAACCGGGTGACTATTTCAAACTGTGTCCTACGGCAACAGTCTAGCTGTTTGAAGGGCATTTCCGACGTCGATGCAGGAAGTGTTTGTCAGCCAATTAACGTCGTAAACCCCGCCGTTGTTAGACGCGAGCACACAACGAGTCATCAGTCAGCGATTGAAGAAGCGATGTTCGGCAGGGTGCAAAGAAATGTTGCTGAATCAATCACCGTGCGACTTGCGCAAGCGTCGCACGGTGACAGGCAGGTTATTGGCGATAGGACTTGAGGAAGTTGCCGATACGTCCGATGGCCATGTCCAGGTCGTCCACGCGCGGCAGGGTCACCACACGGAAGTGGTCCGGCCATGGCCAGTTGAAGGCGGTGCCTTGAACCACCAGCAGCTTTTCCGACAGCAGCAGGTCGAGCACGAATTTCTCGTCGTTATGGATCGGGCAGACTTTCGGGTCGATCCGTGGGAATGCATATAGCGCGCCCATTGGCTTGACGCAGCTCACGCCGGGAATGTCGTTGAGCAGTTCCCAGGTACGGTTGCGCTGTTCCAACAGGCGTCCGTTGGGCAATATCAGATCATTGATGCTCTGGTAGCCGCCGAGGGCGGTCTGGATCGCATGCTGGCTCGGCACGTTGGCACACAGGCGCATGTTCGCCAGCATGTCGATGCCTTCGATGTAGCTCTGGGCGTGGTGTTTCGGGCCGGAAATGGCGATCCAGCCGGAACGGAAGCCGGCTACGCGATAGGACTTGGACAAACCGTTGAACGTCAGGCACAGCAGGTCTGGCGCCAGGGAAGCCGTGCAAATGTGCACGGCATCGTCGTACAGAATCTTGTCGTAGATCTCGTCGGAAAAAACCACCAGGTTGTGCTGACGGGCCAGTTCCAGCATGCCCAGCAGGACTTCTTTCGAATACACCGCGCCCGTCGGGTTGTTCGGGTTGATGATCACCAGTGCTTTGGTGTTCGGGGTGATCTTGGCCTTGATGTCGGCCAGATCCGGCCACCAGTTGGCCTGCTCGTCGCACAGGTAATGCACCGGGTTGCCGCCCGACAGGCTCACCGCGGCAGTCCACAGCGGGTAGTCCGGTGCCGGCACCAGCACTTCGTCGCCGTTGTTGAGCAGGGCCTGCATCGACATCACGATCAGCTCGGAAACGCCGTTGCCCAAATAGATGTCTTCAATGCCGACGCCTTCTACCTGCTTTTGCTGGTAGTACTGCATCACGGCCTTGCGGGCGCTGAACAGACCTTTGGAATCGCTGTAGCCCTGAGCAGTCGGCAGGTTGCGGATGACGTCCTGGAGGATTTCATCCGGCGCTTCGAAACCAAAAGGCGCCGGGTTGCCGATGTTCAGCTTGAGGATGCGATGGCCTTCCTCTTCCAGGCGTTTGGCGTGCTTGAGCACTGGGCCGCGAATGTCGTAGCAGACGTTGGCGAGCTTGTTCGATTTGCTGACCTGCATGGCGATGTGTTCCCGAAAATGAACGATCCAGGCGGCGTATGAACGACCGTACTGGGAATCCTGCGTATTCACACAGGCCTGACGCCTTGAGAAGCAGCACCCATAAATCCGTTTGAATGCGCGTGGTCTGGCTGCCAGACTGGCGTTTGACGAGGCGCAATCATACGTGCCGCCCGATCCGTGGAAAAGGTACAGATCGGGCTTTTTCAGCTGCTGAGGTGTGACGATGGAAAAGTTGGAAAAAACCCAGGAAGAATGGAAGGCGATGCTCGACCCGGAGCAGTACAACGTTTGCCGCCTCAAGGGCACCGAGCGACCGTTCTCCGGCAAGTACAACGACACGAAAACTGACGGTGTTTACCACTGCATCTGCTGCAACGAGCCGCTGTTCGACTCCAAAACAAAATTCGACTCCGGCTGCGGCTGGCCGAGCTTTTATGCACCGATCGGCGACAGCGCCATGGTCGAGATCCGTGACGTCAGCCACGGCATGATCCGCACCGAAGTGGTCTGCGCCAAATGCGATGCGCACCTGGGGCACGTGTTCCCGGACGGTCCGCCGCCGACCGGCCTGCGTTATTGCATCAACTCGGTGTGCCTGGACCTGGTACCGCGCTCGTAATGCGAGCCCTGTAGGAGCCGAGCTTGCTCCGGGCGGCGATCCGACGATGGCGATCTCAAGAACGCCATCGCCGGCAAGCCGTGCTCCTACGGTTGTTCTGCAATCGATTTATTAAATTGCACACAATTCAATTGCTCGCTATGTTCGTCTCATCTTCCCTCATTTAGAGTCCGAGCCATGAGCGACAACCTGCTGAGCATCCCTTGCACCACCATCAAGGGTGAGCAAAAGACCCTGGCCGATTTCGCCGGCAAGGCCGTGCTGGTGGTCAACACCGCGAGCAAATGCGGCTTCACCCCGCAGTACAAAGGCCTTGAAGAGTTGTGGCAGACCTACAAGGATCAAGGTTTGGTGGTGCTGGGTTTTCCGTGTAACCAGTTCGGCAAGCAAGAGCCAGGCAACGAAGGGGCGATTTCCGAGTTCTGCGAGTTGAACTTCGGCGTCAGTTTTCCGCTGTTCAAAAAGATTGAAGTCAATGGCGCAGGTGCCCATCCGCTGTTCGTTCAACTGAAAAAGCGCGCGCCGGGTGTGCTGGGTTCCCAAGGCATCAAGTGGAACTTCACCAAGTTTCTGATTGGCAAGGACGGCCAATTGGTCAAGCGCTTCGCCCCCGCGACCAAGCCGCAGGACCTGACCCGCGAGATCGAAGCCCTGCTCAAATGAACACCTTGTCAGTCGATTCCCTGAAGCTTGACAGTCAACTGTGCTTCAAGCTGTACGCCGCTTCCCGGGCGGTGATCCGCGCCTACAAGCCGATGCTTGATCAGCTCGGCCTGACCTACCCGCAATACCTGGCGATGCTGGTGTTGTGGGAATGGCAGGAGGCGGCCCCTGAGCAACCGACGGTCAAGGCGTTGGGCGAACGCCTGGCGCTGGATTCCGGCACGTTGACGCCGTTGCTCAAGCGTCTTGAGCAACTGCAACTGGTTCAGCGTCAGCGCTCGGCGCGGGACGAGCGGGAAGTGCACTTGAGTCTGTCGCCAACCGGCAAGGCTTTGCGCGATCAGGTCGGGCCGCTCAAGGCCCGTCTGCTATGCGACAGCGGTGTGGATCTGGATCGCCTGAATGATCTGCGTGATGGCCTTGATCACCTTTTGGGGCAAATCAAAGCGCTGTCGTAGTAGGAACCCACAAGTCCAGCAGGGCCGCCAACTCTTCCCGGCGGAAGGGTTTTGCCAGGTAATCGCTCATGCCTGCCGCACGGCAGCGTTCGCGCTCTTCGGACATGGCGTTGGCGGTCAGGGCGACAATGGGCAGCTGTGGCCAGCGTCCGCTGCGACGGATTTGCCGACTGGCCTCGTAGCCGTCCATCACCGGCATGTTGCAGTCCATCAGCACCAGATCGAATTCGCTCTGCTCCAGCTGATCCAGCGCCTCCCCACCGTGACCGGCGACAATCACCTCGCAACCGAGTTTTCCGAGCATCCCCTTGGCCACCAGTTGGTTGACCGGATTGTCCTCCACCAGCAGCACGCGTCCGCGTCGTTGTGGGGAGAGGCTGTCGAGCCGGGCACCGTTGATCGTGTTGAGTTCCGGCTGCAGGGTTCGCCGCAGCGTCTGGTACAGCGCGTTGCGTGCCAGAGGCCGCGCCTGTTGCTGTAAGGGAGCGAGGGCGAGGGCTTGTTCGCTGGGCATGAAATTGCCGTAAGCGGTGACCAGCAAAATGGGGGCTGTACACGAAGGACGCAGGCCAAACAGGCATTCGGGGCAATCGGTAATCAGTACGTCGGGGTTCAGGCCCAGTAACGAGTCATCGATGGAACGCTGCTCATAGTCGAGCCCCCAGCCGGGTAATACACTTTTCAACAGTTCTGCCAGACCGCTGCTGGCGGCGGTGATGGCGATGACCTTGCCCTGTAAAGAGGCCGGGGGAAGGGCGCGGGTGTGGCTGGGCAGCGGCAGGTCTGCACAGAACTGGCTGCCGAAGCCTGCTTCCGAGCTGATGGTGAGGCGCCCCTGCATGGCTTCGCAGAGGTTGTAGGTCAGTGCCAGGCCCAACCCGGTTCCGCCGAATTGCCGGGTAATGCCGGCACCCGCCTGCGTGAAGGGCTGGAAGATCTTGACCTGGGCATCCTGGGCGATACCGATGCCGGTGTCGCAGACTTCGATTCTGACGCCGTCCCCGAACGTCGACAGGCGCACATCGACGCGACCGAAACGGGTGAACTTGAGGGCGTTGGACAAGAGGTTGCTGACGATCTGTCGGACCCGGGTCGGATCCCCAAGCACCAGGGCCGGGAACTGTGGGTCGATCAGGCAGCTCAGCTCGACACTCGGCGCGGCGTTTTGCGATAGCAGGTTGGCGGTGTCTTCAATCAGCGAACCGAGGTCGAACGGAATATGTTCGAGCTCCAGTTGGCCGGCATCGAACTTCGACAAATCGAGAATATCGTTGAGCAGTTCCACCAGTACTTTGCCCGAGTCATGGGCGATGGACAGCTGTTGCTGTTGCTCGGCATTGAGCGGGCCGTCCAGGGAAAGTGCGATCATCCCCAGCAGGCCATTGAGCGGCGTGCGGATCTCGTGGCTCATGTTGGCCAGGAACACCGAGCGCGCTTCGGCCATGTCCAGGGCGGTCCTGCGGGCGACTTCCAGCTCCTCGTTGGATTGGCTGAGCCGCGAGTTGATCGCCTTGAGTTCCGCGGTGCGGGCCGAGACGATGTTCTCCAGTTGCCCGAGGTAGTCGGTCAGGCGGTTCTCGGCGTTGCGTCGCTGCTGGATTTCGGTGGCGATGTTTTCGAATTGTTGATTGGCAACTTTGACCAGTACACCGATTTCATCGTTTTCATGGTCCGTCGGACACTCCAGCGACGTCGACTCCGTACTGCGTGGGTCGCGACTGCTGAGTTCACGGATGACCCGCACCAACGGCTTGGTCAGCATCACGTAGAACAACGCCAGCAGGATGCCGGTCAGCAGCAGGCTGCGAGCGAAGCCATTGAGCAGGGTCACCTCGGCCCGACGCAGGAACCGGTTACCGAATGAATAGGTGTCGACGTCCAGACGCAGGGTGCCGAGGGATTCGGTCGGCAAGTGATCCAGGTAGAGACGGTCTTCGAACTGCCGGTTGGCGCCGAACAGGAAGTCGCTGATCACTCGATAGCTGCTTTGCACGCCTGGGCGTTTGACGTTGGCCAGCACGTTATTGTTGTTGTCGATCAATTGCGCGCCGATGATCGCCGGCGAGTGCAACAGGCCCAGGGTCAGTTCCTGAGCGAGTTCGGCGTCGATGTTGTAGGCGATGCGGGACGCGGGGTTATGGCTGATTTCCAGCAAAGACAGGATTTCGCGGTTGATGGAGGCGTCTTCACTGGCATAATCGATGCCTATTTGCAGCAGGCTGAGCAGCGTGCCCAGAATGAAACCGACCAGCACAGTAAGCCTGGCTTGCTTGTAGGACAGCCGGTTGGTGAACTTGATATCCATGGGGTGTTGAACCACTTCCGTTTCCCTTCGCTGCTCAAGCATAGCCGATGATGCATGGATACCGATGTTCTCACGAGCCCTTGTGCAAAGGGCTGAACCTGACACCGAACGCTGTGTTTCGTCGCTGTATCGCCATCATTACTGTGAACGAGCCCGAGGAGAAGACGTGGATTCCCGATTAAATGCTTTTCTTGAACGCGCCGATGCCGTTTTGGCCCGTATCGAACCGCTGCTGCCCGCCCCTCGGCAAGCGATCGACTGGAATCATTGCCTTGCCGCGCGCTGGCAGCGCGAGGGTCGCAGCGGATTTCTGTTGCCGCTGGAAGTCAGCCTCGACATGCGTTTGTCCGACCTGATCGGTGTCGACCGGCAACGGGAGCAACTGGGGCGAAATACTCAGCAGTTCCTCGATGGCATGCCGGCCAACCACGCGTTGCTCTGGGGCTCGCGGGGCACCGGTAAATCATCGCTGATTCGCGCCTTGCTGGCCGAACACGCGAAGGCCGGTCTGCGGCTGATCGAGATCGAGCGCGATCACCTGGCGGATTTGCCGCGAGTGGTCGAACAGATCGCCAAGTTGCCCCAGCGTTTTGTGCTGTTCTGCGATGACCTGTCGTTCGAGTCGGGCGAGGGCGATTATCGCGTGCTCAAAAGCGTGCTCGACGGCTCTCTCGAACAGGCACCGGATAACGTCTTGCTGTACGCCACGTCCAACCGTCGCCATCTGGTACCGGAAAAGGAAAGCGATAACGAAAACTGGAAACGCGTTGACGGCGAACTCCATCCCAGCGAGGCGGTGGAAGACAAGATTGCGCTGTCGGATCGTTTTGGATTGTGGCTGTCGTTCTATCCGTTTACCCAGGAGCACTTCCTTAACGTCGTCGAACACTGGATCGGTCAACTGGCCGACAAGGCGGGCCTCAAGTGGCAGCGAGACGAAGAACTGGACATCCTCGCAGTTCGCTGGGCCACGGGCCGCGGTAATCGCAACGGACGTTGCGCGTATCAATTTGCCCGCTATTGGGTCGGGCTGAAGCTGTTGGAGCACAAGGCATGATCGATTTACAAAAGAGCGGCCAGGGCCTCGAAGGCTACGGCATGCTGTGGGCGCAATTGGAGTCATTGCTGGCGCACGAGCGGGATTTCATTGCCAACGCCGCGCAGTTTTCGGCGTTCCTGTTCAACCAACTCGATGACCTGAACTGGGCCGGGTTCTACCTCAATCGCAACGAAGAACTGGTACTTGGCCCGTTTCAGGGACAAATCGCCTGCGTGCGGATTCCGTTCGGCCGAGGCGTGTGCGGAGCGGCGGCGGCCACCTTGCAGACCCAGTTGGTTGAGGACGTGCACGCGTTCCCCGGGCACATCGCTTGCGACAGCGCGTCGAACAGCGAACTGGTCGTGCCACTGGTCAAAGACGGTCGCCTGGTCGGCGTGCTGGACCTCGACAGCCCGAAACTGGCGCGTTTTAGCGCTGAAGATCAGGCCGGAATCGAGCAATTGGCGGCGATTTTCCTGCGTCTGACCGACTGCTGATCATGCCAGGCCTGCCTTGACCAGCAGGCTTGTCGGATCAACCGCATCGATCTGTTGGGGATCGAGGAATCGATTGGCGTACTGCAAGTAGATTTGCGCGTTGACGAACAGCCCGAACAACTCGGGATCGATGTGAGCATCCCGGCACATCGTGGCCATGATGCCCAGCGCTTCGCTCAAGGACTTGGCTTTTTTGTAGGGGCGATCGGCGGCGGTCAGGGCTTCGAAAATATCGGCAATCGCCATCATCCGCGCCGGCAGGCTCATTTCTTCACGCTTCAACTGTTTGGGATACCCGGTGCCGTCCATTTTCTCGTGGTGGCCGCCGGCGATCTCCGCGACGTTGGCGAGGTGGCCGGGGAAGGGCAGGTGGCTGAGCATCAGAATCGTCTGCACCATGTGGTGATTAATGATGTAACGCTCCTCGCGGGTCAGGGTGCCTCGGGCAATGCTCAGGTTGTACAGCTCGCCCCGGTTGTACTTGTAGCGCGGCACATCGAGCTTGAACCCCCAGGGATTGTCCTGCGGAATCAGTTCGGCTTCTGACCGTTCGAACAGATGCTCGGGTTTGTCCGCCAGCAATGGCTCGCTGACCGGCAGTGTCGGTGCCGGGGTGCGCGCCTGACGCCGGTTCTCTTCCCAGGAAACGCCCAGCCGGTCATCCAGGGTTCGGGTCCAGGTGCGTTGGGCGATGCTGCGCAGGCGTTGCTGGTCGGACTCGGCCATCGCCTCGCCACCCAGGTTGCAGCGGGCAACGAACGCGAAATCATCGTCCAGCCCCGCCAGCGTGGTGTTACGCAGTTCGGCCAGGTGCTGCTCGTTACCGCCCAGGGCCATGGCTTGCCAATAGTTGATCCAGGCATCGCGCTTGAGTACTTCGAAGCGGGTGCGGATTTCGTGAATACGGTCGTTAAGTGTTTCCAGCTTCGTGGCTTTATCGACTACATATTCCGGCGTGGTGACCTTGCCGCAGTCGTGCAGCCAGGCGGCGATGTGCAGCGCTTCCCATTCATCTTCGTTGGGTTGATAGCCACTGAAGGCCGGGTCCTGGCTGGCAGCGGCGGCTTGGGCGAGCATCAGGGTCAGCGCCGGTACTCGCTGGCAGTGACCACCGGTATAGGGGCTTTTGGCGTCAATCGCACCCGCCAGCAGTTGAATGAAGGAATCCAGCAGTTGTTTTTGTTTGGCTTGCAGACGCTGACTTTCAATACTCACGGCGGCCGCGCCGGACACGGCCTGGAGGAACGCGATGCGGTCCGGACGAAGTTTCTCCAGATCGCTCTGCTGGCCGGTATCGGCCAACAGCAGGATCAGCAGGCCCACGGTTTCGTTATGACGATTGTGTAACCGAATACCGATCAGGTGAACGCGGGGACACTCCAGTGCAAGCAACACCTTTTGCAAATCCCCGGCCTGTTCAAAACCAAACGTGGTGACGATGTTGTCGGCATTCGACAGCTGTTGTAGCCATGCAGGGCTTTGCGAAGCCTGAAGTTCGTGTCCTTGAAGATCAAATGACGACAATGCCCGTGAGGTGCCGTTGACGACCAGACCATGGGGTTCCATGCGATCGCCATCACTTTCGCGCAGGTAGATCAGACCGGCCTGGGCCTGGCCGATTTTCACGGTTTCAAACAACACCCGTTCCAGCAAGGGGGCGAAGCGAGTCTCGGCGCTCAGGCTGTCGGTGATCTGGAAAAAACTCGCCAGAGTGTCTTTCATGCGCGTCATCGACACGCTCAGTTGGTCGACTTCGAGCACGGGAGAGCGACGCGAGGCCGGGAAGTTGAAGTCGAAACTGCGAACCGCATCGGCCTCCCGCACCAGCGCGCGCAGGGGTTTGACCAGAACCCGCGAGGTCAGCCAGCCCACCGGCAGGCACAGCAACAGCGTAGCCAGGGTAATCAGCGCGCCTTGCCAGCGCATGCGGTAGGCATCGACGAGTAACTCATCTTCCGGCACCAGCAGCGCCAGTTGCAGCCCTTGGGGGCCGCCTTCCTGCATGCTGCTGCGGGCAACGATCCATTGACGACCGGCGACATTCAGGCGATTGCCTGCGAGGGGGTTGTTGAGCAATGCGCCAAGACTGGGGCTCAGGTCGGCGGCTTTGATCAGGCGGGCAGTCTGATCGTCGATGATCAGTTTGCGGCTGTCGGGATACGCGATGGCATCCCCTTCAGCATCGAACAGCACTATTTCGGTATTGGGGGTCACGACATGTTTGGCCAGGGTCGCGGAGAGTTCCGCCAGGGTCAGATCGGCCCCCATGACAGCCTGTTCGCCACTGCGCCGGGCCAGGGTAGTGCCGACATTGTGGGTGGAGAAAAAGATGTAGGGTTCGGTAGTGATCTGATCGCTGTCGCTATGGGCGTTGGCATACCAGGCGCGGGTTCGCGGATCGTAGGTTTCGTCGGGGTTGTCCTGGCGGCTGATGAGGGCCAGATCCTGATCGAAAAACAATGATTGGGAGCGGACCTGACCGCTGTTGCCTGTTCGCTCAATGCTCCACACCTGATAAGCCGCAGTATCCGGTGCCTTGAGGAGCGTTTTCAGCTCGGGGGTTCGCAAGGGCCGAACCATGAAGAAATCACCGTTGCCATAGCCCAGATACAACGAGGCCAGGTCGGGGTTGTCCTTGAGCGACTGGCTGAAGGGTTTGAGCAGCGCCAGGCGTTGCGCCAGGTCAGGTGCCTGGGTCGCCGGGTATTCCGCCAGCAGGGTCAGCAGATGGCGAATTGGTTCATAAGTGGCGTGCAGGTCGAGACGGACGTCCTGCTCGATGCGGTTGAAGAGCTTTTCACTGCTGGAAAGAATGATCTGTGTGGTTTGCTGGTAGTTGAAAAGGCCCAGCACCACGCCCGTCAGCAACAGCAGGAAAGTGAACATCACGCTGATATGGACATGCAGGGGAAACCGACGTTGATCCGGGCGCAGTGGGCTGGGCATTGCAGGTCTCTCCATGATGGTTAACGCACTGCTCAGCGTCCAAGCATAGTTAAGGCTCTGTCATTCCGCTTTTGTCGTTTTGACCAATCTGTTGCTGTAATGCTTGCTCCAGTTCGAGCAGGGCGCGCTCTATAGCCTTGCTGCAATCGGCCACTTCGTCGTGACGGAACACTTCATGGCAGGCCTTTTCCATTGCCTCGCAGCTGTCGATCACCCGGGACGCCTGGACAATTCGGGCGGCGCCCTTGATTTTGTGGGCGACGTCGAGAAATGGCTGAGGTTCTTTGGAGGGAGACAGCGCCAGCAGTTCTTGTCGGTCCAGACGGTTGCTGTTCAACAGTTCGGTCAACAATCGCTGGTCCAATACCGGATCTCCGCCGGTCAAAAGACGCAATCCTTGCAGGCTGAATGCGGGATCGCGGACGGTTGGCCTGACACCTTCAAACCACTGACTCAAGGCTGTCAGGGTCAGGGGCTTGAACAGGCAGTCGTCCATCCCGGCTTGTTTGCAGCGTTGTATTTCTTCCGGTTGTGCGTTGGCGGTAAAACCCAGCACGGTACAGGGCGGGCGGTGTGTTTTTTGTTCATGTCGGCGAATGGCGCGGGCCAGTTCGTATCCGTTCATGATCGGCATGTTGCAATCGGCAATCACCAGGTCGAACGGCTCGGCTTCCCATGCCTGAAATCCCGCCTGGCCATCCGGCGCGACGCTGAATCGGTGGCCCAGAAACTCCAGTTGCTGGCACATGAGCAAGCGATTGGCGGGGTGATCGTCGACCACCAGAACATTCAAGGGGATCGTCGTGGTGCGGATTTGCGCCTCAGCCGTCTCCGGCCTCTGTACGAATGGCAGTGTTGCCAAGTGCAACGACACCTCGACGTGAGTGCCGACACCCGGCTGGCTGCTCAATTGCAGGCTGCCGCCCATCATTTCGCACAGGCTGCGGCTGATCACCAGCCCAAGCCCCGCACCACCTCTGGCTGACTGCCCGGCGTGATCGGCCTGAGCAAAAGGTTCGAACAACCGCCGCTGATCCTGTTCACTGATCCCTATGCCGCTGTCGTGAACCTGCAACAGCATCCGGACCCGCTCAGGCTCGGCGGT
Source organism: Pseudomonas sp. 478 (assembly GCF_003254125.1). Classification (NCBI taxonomy): domain Bacteria; kingdom Pseudomonadati; phylum Pseudomonadota; class Gammaproteobacteria; order Pseudomonadales; family Pseudomonadaceae; genus Pseudomonas; species Pseudomonas sp. 478. Next base: position 63,791 of record NZ_QKZG01000018.1, on the reverse strand, counting down.
CGGCTGCAGGTCGACGATGATCCTGATTTGGCCGTGCTCGGTAAACTTGATGGCGTTGCTCACCAGGTTGGACAGCACCTGTTTGAAGCGCATCGGGTCCAACAGGACATCAAACTCCGGAGTGGCAGGGCGAAATTCCAGCAGCAGCCGCAGACTTTTCTGGCGCGCCAGTCCATCGAAGACCCGCACCACCGAGGCCACGATTTCACTTGGATTGACCCGTTCCGGGCTCAGGCTCAGCTGTCCGGATTCAATCCGTGCTATGTCGAGAATGTCTCCGATCAGCTCCAGCAGGTCCTTCGCCGAGTTGTACGCCACATCGATGGCCGGGCGATCCGGGTGCTTATGGTCAATGCGCTTGAGCGTGAGTTCGAGCATGCCGATGACCGCATTCATGGGGGTGCGGATTTCATGGCTCATGGTCGCCAGAAATGTGGTTTTGGCTCTGTTGGCTTCATCGGCGCGCTCTTTGGCATAACGCAGATCATCGAACAGTTGCCGTCGTTCGCTGATGTCGATCCAGCCGCCAATGATGCCTTGTACTTCACCACTCGAATCACGGTATGGAAGTATCCAGTGGTAAATCGTCAGCCTGCGGTCGCCGATGTGCAGTGGGCGATCGAGAATCAGCGGTTTGCCCTCGGCCATGACGCGCTGGTAATCGGCCTGATATTCCCGGGCTTCGAATGCATTGCTCATGTTGGCTTGCATGACGCCTTTGCCGATAACGTCTTCACGTCTCGCGCAGAAGGCTTCCAGATAACTGTCGTTGCAGCTTTGCAGCAGTCCCTGGCGATCGCGGACGTAGATGGGATGAGGCGTCCCGTTGACCAGTGACCGCATGAATTCGAGTTGATCGTTCAATGCACGCTCGGCTGCCTGACGCTGCTTTATCTGGCGACGCATGTAAGCGTTCCAGGCAACGGAAATCAGCAGCAGCACTCCGGCACCGATAACGATTTGGTAAAACAGCCGGTGATAATTGCGCCAGGTACTTTGCGAAGACGCCGAATAGCCGCGCCAACGGCTATTGATGATGCCCAGTTCTTCCGGGGCAATGCTCAGCAGCGCCTTGTCGAGGATGGTGTTCAGTTCTTTGGCTTCCCGGCCTGTGGCCAGGGAAAACGCGGCCTGCCGGGTGCCGATGGTGGTACTGATTTGTAGGGTCTGCTCAAAGAGCTGCGATGAGATGAAGTAGTTGGCAATCACCAGTGAGTTCACCGCACCTTCTGCCTTGCTCTCGGCCAGCAATTCCACGGCACTGAACGTGTCCGGGGTTTCAATCAGCTTTATCCGCGGGAACTCGCTGCGCAGGTAATCCACCAGAGGATTGCCTTGGGCGATTGCCAGGCGTTTGTCCTGCAACTGCGCAAGGCTTGCCGGGCTGTCGGCGGCTTTGCGAGTCAGCAGGACAAAGGAGTTTTGCAGATAGGGGCGGGTGAAGTTCAACGTCGTTTCACGTTGGGCACTGGGGAGCAGGGCGGCGATCACGTCGGCCTTGTTGTCCCTGATCTGCTCGATCATCTCCTCGTCACTGCGGCTGCGACGGACGTCGAAGCGCAAGCCGGTGCGCAATCTGATCAGCTCTAGCAAGTCCGCGGTAACCCCTCGAAAGTTGCCATCACTGTCGAAAAACGTCAGCGGTGCAAAAGCCTCATTGACCACCACACGTACTGCCGGGTTTTGCGCCAGCCAGCGTTCCTCGTTGTGGGTAAGCTGCAGTTTTTGATCGGTGAGCAGCATGTCACTGCCGGCACTCCAGCGTTTGGCAATGTTGTCTCGTTCGCTGGTGGGGATGGCGATGAGCATAGCGTTGATGATGGCGAGCAGCTGCGGGTTGTCCTTGTGCACCGCAAAGCTGAAGCCGTGGGCTTCGTGTTTGCCGAAGTTCGCCATGCGGATGTTGTTCAGATACCCCTTGTTGATCATGTAATGGGTGGAAATGGTATCACCCAGAAAAACGTCAGCCTGGTCGAAAGCAACGGCATTGATCGCATTCTGGTAGGACGGAAAGGACGTGATGATCGCCCCCGGATACATCGCCTTGACCTCCTCCAGCGGCAAATAGTGATACACCATGCTCAGCCGTAGACCGGCCAGGCCATCGGTCAAGGATCTGGATTCACCTTGGCGTGTCACCAGAACCGGCTGATCTACGGCGTAGGGGTTGGAAAGTACGATGTCAGCATTGTGAGCTTCGAATCCATTGGCGGTCCCCAGCAAATCGATCTTGCCGTTTTCGAGTGCCTCGATCGCGGCCTCCCGGGACGCAAAGCGCAGAACCTTGATGGGCAAACCGGTTGTTTTACCAAGGATACCTGCGTAATCGGCGGTAAAACCTTCGTAGTCGTGACCACTGATGGTCAGGTCGAAAGGGGGGTAGTCCGGGGCTGACGTGCCAAGGATCAGTTCCCGTTTATGCTCAATCCATTGTCGTTGTGATGTATCCAGTTGGAGTTCCTGGTGCCCGGCCATCGAGCGACTCATCAGGGTGTAGTTCTCGCTGACGGTCTGCGCAGCGGCCACTGCGGTGTTCAGGCATAAACCTGCGGCCATGAGTGTCAGATAATCCTTTATACGACTGGGCATCCTGTCTCTCACACTAACGCGTTACGTTTTGCCATATCGATGAGTTCAACCAGGGATTTGGCTTTGAGTTTTTGCATGAGGCGTTTTTTATAAGTGCTGACAGTCTTGTTGCTCAGAAACATGCCTTTGGCAATTTCCTTGTTGGTGCGTCCTTGGGCAAAGAGTTGCAAGACCATCAGTTCCCGGTCATTGACTGACTTGAACAGTTCCAGGTCGGCGAAACGTGCATCATCGCTGCGAACAGGATTCAAGGCCTGGCTTGGGAAATAGTTGTAACCTGACAATACGGCCTTTATAGCACTGACCAGTTCACTCAGGTCTTCCTGTTTGCACACATATCCCGATGCACCGGACTGCATGCAGCGAATACCGAAAAGTGTTGGGCACTGTGCTGTTAATACCAATGTTTTCAGGCGGGTACTCATTGCGTTGAATCGGGCGAGAACTTCCAGCCCGTCCAGTTTGGGAATGCTGATGTCGAGAATGACCAGATCAGGCATGCATTCGCGAACCATCTGCATGGCGTCGACCCCATTATCAGTTTCGCCGACGACTTTGTAACCTTCATGTTCAAGCAACATTCTGACGGCTAGGCGGATGACAGGGTGATCGTCGACAATAAAAACGGAGTTCATAATCAAATCCCATACGAGCTCTAATAAAGCGCGCACCTTAGCTCAGATAGTTGAGACGACGCATGAGCTGACGGACCTGCAGCGGCAATATAGGAACAATCCTACAACTGAAGAAGAATAGGACTACGTATCAACTAGGTTTTTTATGAAGAAGGGTAAAGGTTGTTGATAGTTAGTCGAGAGGTTGGAAGTCTTTAATTGCAAGTTTTGAGTTGTGTTTTGGCTGGGTTTTTAGTGTGTTTGTTATGCGGTTTTTTACAATGAGGCCAAGGTCAACAGGTTTCTAAATTCGGATTGTTTCAGCGGTTTTATCAAGTATCCCAACAATGGCAGTCCGTGTTTGTTGGCCTTTTTTTCAAGTTCATCCAGTTCGGCGGATGTCAGGCTACTTAACAGTATGGCCTGTCTAATCATCCCTCGGTGGCTGGCGAATTCGACCAGATCAAGCCCGCAGAGATCGGGCAGACATTGATCGCACAAAAGAATATCAAACGGTTGCACAGCCATGAACATTTGTTTCAAGGCACCATCGGCACTGTCGGTGGTGGTCAGTTGCGTGAAACCATAACTCTCAAGCAGGTATTGAGTTGCCCGGAGTTGGAAGGGGTGATCTTCTACCAGCAAGATGCGTAGATCGTCTTTGAACATAGGAGTATTCACGCTTCTTCTGTCGAACTGAAAGAAGCGAGATTATTTCGCAAAGTTACCGAATAATCGATCAGTTAGCTCAGCGTATGTTGTAGGGGGATTCGGCGAACGTTGAGTGCACTTGGGGTTTGAGAGGCAAATCAACCATTGCAGGCGGCGTAATGGCTGATCACCCGGGTCTCTTCAGTGGCTCGAACGACCGGTCATCTCCAGCGCCATTTCGCTGGCATAGCTGTCGGTCATGCCGGCGATGAAGTCAATCATCCGTAGAAACGAGGCGTGCAATGGGCCGTGAGGATCGGGCGCATTGTTACCCAACAAGTCGAGGACTCGGCGACTCTTGAAGGAGGGCGTTCGACCATTATGCTGTTCCAGTGCCGCGCCGCAGAAGGCATTGAGCAGGATTTCCAGCGTGGTGTAGGCGCCGATTTCATGCAGGGTCTTGCGCTTGTCCTGGAAGATTTTTTTCCGCGCCATGTCCTTCGCATTCAAGACGCAACGCTTGGCAGGGCCGTGCATGTGCTCCACCAGATCACCGGGCAACGTGCCGGCCAGCAACGCGTCCTGTTGCTCGACAAAGGCCCGTGCTGCGGCGTTGGTCAGGTGTTCAATGGCTTTGCCTCGCAGGATCGCCAGTTTGCGCCGGCGCGAATCCAGTGGGCCAAGCTGGCGATAGGTTTCCGGCAGATCGTCACCCACAAGGTCCAGCAACAGGGACTCGACTTCGGCGTATTCCAGCAACTCCATTTCCAGACCGTCTTCCAGATCGATCAGCGCGTAGCAGATGTCATCGGCAGCCTCCATCAGATACACGAGCGGATGGCGCGCCCAACGCTGTTCCTCGAGTTGCGGCAGGCCGAGCTTATGGGCGATTTGTTCCAGAAGCGGAAGTTCGCTCTGATAGCAGCCGAACTTGTGTTTCTTGTAGCCCAGTGAATCCGCGTGTTTTGCCGTCCATGGGTACTTCAGATAAGTGCCCAGCGTGGCGTAGGTCAGTCGGGTGCCGCCGTCGAACTGGTGATATTCCAGCTGGGTGAGTACCCGGAAGCCTTGGGCATTGCCTTCGAAATTGAGGAAGTCATTGCGTTCGACTTCGCTCATCGCATCCAGCCAGCCACGGCCGGCGGCTTGCTGGAACCAGTGGCGAATCGCGTCTTCGCCGGAGTGGCCGAAGGGCGGATTGCCGATGTCATGGGCCAGACAGGCCGATTGCACCACCATGCCCAGGTCGCTGGGCTCGCACCAGTCGGGCAGGGCACTGCGGATGGTTTCGCCAACGCGCATGCCCAGCGAACGACCGACGCAGCTGACTTCCAGCGAATGGGTCAGGCGCGTGTGGATATGATCGTTGCTGCTGACCGGATGGACCTGGGTCTTGCGCCCGAGGCGGCGAAACGCGCCCGAGAAAATGATCCGGTCGTGGTCTTTGTGGAAAGGACTGCGGCCGAGTTCTTCCGGGCTGTGCAGAGGCTTTCCGAGGCGTTCGCGAGTAAGCAGGGTTTGCCAATCCAAGGCGGGTTCTCTCCGTCAGGTGTTTGATTGCTTAAGCTTCCGGGTTCGCGTCCGGACCTGCAAGCGAAAAACAAGCACACACCTGTAGGAGCACGGCTTGCCGGCGATGGCGGTGTATCAGGCGCTGCAATATTGAGTGAACTGCCGTCATCGCGAGCAAGCTCGGCTCCTACAGCCCGGCGGCGTCGATATCGATGAGCAGCAGTCGTTCGCCGTGGTCGAAAAATTGCCCGGCGGTGAGGCAATACTGATTGCTGGTGGCATCGCGGTAAGTATTGGAGAGCGTCAGTCTTCGCTCATCCCAACCCTCTGCCAGCAGGTGATAGAAGTAGGGGCGCCATGACCAGTTGTGGCCCACGTAGCGATTGTCGGCCTCCCAGCCGTTGTTGCGCCATTCAAGGTTGGGCGTCAGCTGCGTGCCGTGGCGGTCGCATTGGTAGAAGCGCAGCAGCCAGGGAAATGCATCCAGTTGTGGCAAGGCGCTGAGCGGCGCCTCGGCCTGAGCCCATGCTTGCAGGATGGTCATCAGCTCGCTGAGTTGCTGGCGCATGATCATCAGGCGACCGCGCTCAGCCAGCTTCTGCTGAACATAGCGCAGACGCAGTTGCGCGAAGCGCTCGACAAAGGCGTCCGTGGCAAAGAAACCAGCTTGCGCCCGGGCAAACAGAAAACCCTGGACGTAGCGCGAACCGCACTCCAGGGCAAAACTCAGTTGAGCCTCGGTTTCCACCCCTTCGGCGATGATCCAGCAACCGGTTTTCTCCGCCATTTGCGCCAGAGCCTTGACCACGTCGCTGCTCGGTCCGCCCAACGCAGCAGCCTGGAACAGGCGCATGTCGAGTTTGAGAATGTCCGGTTGCAGCGCGAGTACGCGATCAAGCTGAGAGTAGCCGGCACCAAAATCATCGATGGCGATCCGCGCGCCGGCCTGTCGGTAGCGTGCCACGACGTCGGCCAGGCGCTGAATATCGCCCCCCAGTTCGGTGATCTCGAAGACAATGCGTTGCGGGTCGACGTTGTGCCTGCTCAGTTGCGTGAGGCTCGGTAGCGCCTGGTCCTGTCGCAAGCGGTTGATCCAGCGTGGCGATATGTTCAGGCTCAGAAACCAGTCCGAGGGCGCTTCATGCAGACGGCTCAGCGCGTTATCGCGGATCTGGCGATCCAGACGACGCAGCGCGATGGCGGGCGTTCGCGGGTCGGCGAACAGCGGCCCCACCGAGGCCAGTTGACCGTCAGCCTGGCGCAATCGACCCAGGGCCTCGACGCCAGCGATACGGCCGGTGGCGGTATCGATGAAGGGTTGAAAGCAGGCGAGCGGTTGCCCGTCGATCACGAGGCCTCCTTGGTCAGGTCTTGTTATTGGATAAAACCTGTTCACCGGGTAGGCACGCAGGATTGAACCCCTCGATAAAGAGGTTCAATCCCGGTGTTGCAAGAATGCAGCCAGATAGTGGCCTAGTGGTGACGCGAAGAGCCTTGCATGACCAGCTTGATCAATGGCCCCAGCGTGGCGCCCAGACGAACCAGTCGAGTGAGGCTGCTGACGCCACCGCTCTTGGCGCCCTTGCCCGTCAGAAAACCCAGCAAGGTGACGGCTGCCATGCCCCAGAGTGGAGCGTGCTTGATGCCGAAGCCATCCTGCAGGTTTTGCGTTATCCCGCGCACGCGCTGCAAGGGTTGCAGCAGTTGCGCGGATTCATGGCGGATTTCCTGACGATGCATTTCCATGCGCAGGCGAATCAGCGCCTTGCGCATTTCGGTGCGCGAGCTGTTGTGAGGCAGTTCAGGCAGGCTCATGGCAGCAGACGCTCCCGATCGTTGGCCAACTCTTCCAGGGTGCCGTGGAAGGGCGAGGACTCATCGAAAATCGCCGCTCTCAAGCGCATCGCACAGAAAATGGCCGCGAGGGTATAGAAAACGCAAAGCCCGATGATGGCCGCCAGGCGATAGGTGTCCCAAAACAGGATCAACACCAGCGTCGACAACCCCACCAGCAACAACAAGGCAAAAACCAGCGCCAGGCCTGCGAACAGCAACAGGCTTACCGTGCGGGCTTTTTGTTCCTGCAATTCGATGCCGAACAGTTCGACATGGCTGTGCAATAGTCCAAGGAACGCAGCACCCAGGCGCCGCGGTGAGGAGCTTGGGCCCGTCGCGGACGAGCCGGATTCGCCGATCGCCATATCAGCGCCGAGTGGCCAGCAAGCCAAGCAGGAAACCCACGCCGGCCGCGATCCCGACCGATTGCCATGGGTTGGCCTGGACATAGTCTTCGGTGGCGGTAACGGCGGCCTTGCTGCGTTCACGCAGGGAGTCTTCGGTCATTTTCAAGGTTTCGCGGGCACGCAGCAGACTGTCGTGGATTTGCTCGCGCAGCTCATCAGCCTGATCGCCGGCCAGCGTTGCGGTGTGTTCCAGCAAGCGTTCGGTGTCGCTGACCAGAGTCTGAAAATCGGTCATCAGGATTTCTTGAGCAGTCTTTGCCTTGATACTGGCCATGGGTGGATCTCCGTAAGTGGCTTCTGAATCGTTCGAGTATGAGCCTTGCGCGAAGGTTCAGTACAAATGACTGGTACAACTTTTGCTACGTCGTGGTGCGTCTGCCTGCGCCGTTGCGCTGTTGCTGGGCAGGATTCGAGCAAAACCTTATCTCAAATAATCAAAACTCGCGCAAAGGTTCCAACCTTGTGCGCCAAAGTGGCTCATCGGGATCAATCTGCTGATCCCGACAAGGTGCAACTTGGTGCATGAATTGTCTGCGCGAACTGCTTTGGTGCTTTTTTAGCCTTCAGGTCTGCCAACCCCATGGAAAATCTGCAAAGCGCTGTGGACAGTCTGGTCCATAGCTCCAATACGTTGTTCATTCTGATCGGCGCGGTCATGGTGCTGGCGATGCACGCCGGTTTCGCCTTTCTTGAAGTCGGCACGGTTCGACAAAAGAACCAGGTCAATGCCTTGTCGAAGATCCTCAGCGATTTCGCCATTTCGACCCTGGCCTACTTCTTTATAGGCTATTGGATTTCTTATGGGGTGACCTTCATGCAACCGGCGGCGGTGATCAATGCGGATCATGGCTATGGGCTGGTGAAGTTTTTCTTCCTGCTGACCTTTGCTGCGGCGATTCCCGCGATCATTTCCGGGGGCATCGCCGAGCGTGCCCGGTTTGTCCCGCAGTTGTGCGCGACAGCACTGATTGTGGCGTTCATCTATCCGTTCTTCGAGGGCATGATCTGGAACGGCAACTTTGGCCTGCAAGCCTGGTTGCTGGAGCACTTTGGCGCCAGCTTCCATGATTTTGCCGGCTCGGTGGTGGTCCATGCCATGGGCGGTTGGCTGGCGCTGGCGGCGGTGCTGTTGCTCGGGCCGCGCAATGGTCGTTATCGCGAAGGGCGACTGGTGGCGTTCGCGCCCTCGAGCATTCCCTTTTTGGCGCTGGGGTCGTGGATCCTGATCGTCGGCTGGTTCGGTTTCAACGTGATGAGCGCGCAAACCCTGCAAGGTGTCAGCGGACTGGTGGCGGTGAACTCGCTGATGGCCATGGTCGGCGGTACCGTGGCGGCGCTGATCGTCGGGCGCAATGACCCGGGCTTTCTGCATAACGGCCCGCTGGCCGGGCTGGTGGCGATTTGTGCCGGTTCCGATCTGATGCACCCGGTGGGCGCGCTGATCACGGGTGTCATCGCCGGCGCATTGTTTGTCTGGTGCTTCACTGCGGCTCAAGTCAAATGGCGCATCGACGATGTGCTGGGGGTTTGGCCGTTGCATGGTTTGTGTGGCGTCTGGGGCGGAATCGCCTGCGGCATTTTCGGCCAAAGCGCGTTGGGTGGGCTGGGCGGCGTGAGTCTGAGCAGCCAGTTGATCGGCACTGCGTTGGGGGTGGTTGTGGCGCTGGCGGGTGGCTTTGCCGTGTATGGCACGATCAAGGCGTTCTATGGTCTGCGCCTGAGTCAGGAAGAAGAGTATTACGGCGCTGACTTGTCGGTGCACAAGATTGGCGCTGTTAGCCAGGACTAGGTTTCTTCGTCGTCAGCGCCAGGATAGAAACCGTGCAGCAGACGATAGCGGTCGTGCCGTATCTGGTCGGCCCGCTCCTGTACCTGATGCGCGGGTAATCCCAACATGATCAGCGCGTGGGAGGCGAGCATCAGGCTCGACTCCAGCAGTTCAGGCACGACTTCGCTGGCGCCGGCTGCTTTCAACTCGGCCAGTTGGCTGTCGTCGCGCGTGCGCACCAGAATCGGCACGGTCGTGTTGAGTCGCCGCGCTTCCTTGAGGATCAGCAACGCGATGTCGGCCTGATCCACGGCGATCACCAACAGCCTGGCGCGCTCCAGCCCTATTGCGACCAGCAGTTCAGCGCGACGTGAGTCGCCATAATGCACGCAGGTCTCACCCACGGCGGCTTCGTGGACACGCACTGGATCAGAATCCAGTGCGATGTAGCGTTGCTGCGCGTTGCGTAGTGCGCGTCCGATTGACTGACCTACACGACCATAGCCACATATAACGACATGGTTGTGTAACCCGGCATTGAGCGCGTTGATTTCTTCAAGTTTTGCTTCTTCGTTGGGTTTGCGGTGCAGGCGTGTGGCGATGTGGGGGGCGGCGCGCAGCAACAACGGCGTGACGAGCATCGAACAAAAGGTCGCCGCCAGCAGCAGGCCGCCAAAATCCGCGGGCATCAGTTTGTTCTGCTGCATCTGTGCCATCAGCGCAAAGCAGAACTCGCCGCCCTGGGCCAATGCCAGGCCGCTGCGCCAGGCGGTTTCGCCATCGCTGCCACGCCATTTGACCAGCAGCGCAACGACGCAGCCCTTGAGCAGCAACAGCCCGAGGGTCAGGCCGAGAATCAGCAGGCCGTGGCTGGCGAACAACTGCAAGTCGATCAGCATGCCGATACTGACGAAGAACAGCCCGAGCAGGATGTCGCGGAACGGGCGGATGTCGGCCTCGATCTGGTGCCGGTAATGGCTTTCCCCCAGTAGCATGCCGGCGAGAAACGCACCCAGGGCAGGGGAGAGACCGAGCAGGTGCGTCAACCACGCCGTCAGCAGAACAATGACTAGCGCCAGTAGTACGAACAGTTCCGGGGAACGGGCAGCTGCCACTTCATGGAACAGCCGCGGCAGCAACCAGCGACTGACCAGCAGCAGGCCGACGAACAGTACGACGGTTTTACCCAGCGTCAGTGGCAGCGCCCAATACCAGGCCTGGTCACTGCTGCCAGCGAACACCGGCACCAGGGTCAGCAGCAATACCGCGACGACGTCCTGGAACAACAACACGGCGATGGCATTCTGGCCGTGACTGCTGAAAATCTCGCCGAGACTGCTCAGCTCTTTACTGACAATGGCCGTGGAAGACAGCGACAGGCCGGCGCCGAGTAACAGCGCAGGCGTGACCGGCATGCCGAGCAGCATCAGCAACCCCCCTAACAGCATCCCGGAGCACAGCACCTGCAGACTGCCAAGCCCGAATACCACTCGGCGCAACGCGAGCATTTTCGACAGGGAAAACTCCAGCCCAAGGGAGAACAGCAGAAACACCACGCCCAACTCGGCAAGGTCGGGCAGCTCTTCGCTTTCATTCACCCAGTTGAATGCGCTCGGCCCGATCATCAGTCCCACGCACAGGTAACCCAGCACCGGTGGTAATCGCAGGCGCTGGAACAGTGCAATCACCACCAGGGAGGAGGCGAGGATGATCAACAGGTTGGCGAACACAAAAAAACTCCGGTGACGGGACGCTGGCCATTCAAGCGTAGAGGCAAATAATCCGAGAGCATCGCGCAAAGGATATTGAAGACGACTGATGTGCGTCAGCGTATTGCCGCGATCCGTTGTCGTTATGGCTCAAGGGTAGAGCATTCAATGGCTCGACGGCTTTTCGGGGCCGGCCTAGAATGATGACTTAAATTTTTCGGTTGAGCGCTCATGCTTCCTGAATGTCAGCTGTTCGGCACCCTTGGGTGTCATCTCTGTGAAGTCGCCGAAGCCATGCTGATGGAATTTGTCGAGCGCGGTCTGCTGGTGGAACTGGTGGATATCGCCGACGACGAAACATGGTTCGAAGCTTACAGCCTGCGTATTCCGGTATTACGACGGGTCGATACGGGCGCGGAGCTGGGCTGGCCGTTCAGTGCCGATCAGGTGGTGGCGTTCCTGCGTTAAGCGGTTGTTGCGGTGGTGGTGTTCCCGTCTGTCGAACTTTGCGATGGATCCCTTGGCTTTACCGGTACTGATCGGATACTGTATGCGCATACAGTAATTCGTGAAGCCTGCCTTGCCGTTTTGGTGTTCGGATTTAAGCAGGCGGTCCGGGCGTGAGAGGGATGAATCGTGGTCAATGTCGAACAATTGAAGAACAGCGTGAACCGGATGTCGGCGGATGTGGTGCGCGAGGCTGTCCTCGAATTGCGTCTGGATGGCCTGGTCACAGAAGGAAAAACGCCCTTCAATAAACTGCATTTCAACACCTGTTTCGCCGAAATCGAAGCCTTGTTCCAGCGCGCGGGCTATCACCGGCAGCTGGATGTCGTGGGTTATCAGGGCTTGTTGTATGCGCTTTATGACCCTGGTCGCTGGGAGGCAGTCGATGTGCTGCGCTGGCTCAAGGAGTTCACCGAAGCGGCAGCGCGCACGCAGATACCGGCATAAGGATTCTCTTCTAGGTTCGTTCCGGCCGCTGTTGGATAATGCCGCCCTGTATTGAGGGTTAGAACTTTCGTATGTCCACTTCATCTTTTTCTGCTGCCCACAACCAGGCCAGCACGCTCTACTTGCCGCCTGGTCCGTGGCAGACCGTACTCGATTGTCTGTGCGAACACTTCAGCGCCATCGGTCGTGAACAATGGCTGGACAGAATCGCTCGCGGTCGTGTCCTCGACGGTCACGGCATGCCGATCGCCCTTGATCTGCCTTACAAGGAAGGCTTGCGGATTCATTATTTCCGTGAGGTGCCGGACGAAAAGCCGATCCCGGTGGTTGAGTCGATTCTGTACGCGGATGAGCATCTGGTCGTGGCGGACAAGCCGCATTTTCTGCCGGTGACGCCGGCGGGTGAATACGTGGAACAGACCCTATTGCGACGGCTGATCCGTCGACTCGACAACCCGCATCTGGTGCCTTTGCATCGCATTGACCGGCACACCGCAGGGCTGGTGCTGTTTTCCGCCAACCCTCAGAGCCGTTCTGCCTATCAGTCGTTGTTTCCTGCGCGGCAGATCGAAAAGCGCTACGAGGCCATTGCCCGAGCGTTGCCTGAACGCTCTTTTCCATTGGTCCATAAGAGTCGCCTCATCGATGGCGAGCCTTTCTTCCGCATGCAGGAAGGTCCGGGCGTCAGCAATACCGAAACGGCTGTCGACGTCAGGGAGAAGAATGGTGACCTCTGGCGTTATGCGCTTTACCCGGTGACGGGCAAGAAGCATCAGTTGCGGGTGCACATGACAGCCTTGGGCGCCAGCATCTGCAACGACCCGTTTTATCCGCAGGTACTCAAGGATGTTGAGGATGACTATGCCAATCCTTTGAAACTGCTCGCTCAGGGATTACGGTTTGTGGACCCGGTCACCGGCCAGGAAAGAGCATTCGAAAGCACCATCACCCTGCAGTGGTGATCACGAAGTTCAGCGACTCTGCTGATCTTTAGCCACGAAAAAGCCCGCATATAGCGGGCTTTTTCATATCCGGTTGTCACCGCAAAAATTACAGCTCTTTAACGGTACGAACCTGATCCTTGTTGATGCGGGTCTGCTTGCCATCCAGTTGTTCGAATTCGTAGAAACCCGAATCCTTATCGTACTTTGGCGCGTCGACAGCCTGGATTTCTCGACCGTCATTCAAGGTGATCACTGTAGGCGATGCGCAACCGGCGAGGGTGGCGAGGCCCAGTGCGAGCATGAAAGTGGCGAGGGTCCGTTGAGTCATGAGTGTGTCTCCGAATATGAATTCTTTTGGTTGCTGAGCTTGAGACGTGTACAACGCGCGCAAGTTCCTTCTCCTGTCAGTCTGACACAGTGTAGTTGGCACTTAACAGTTCTGGTGTGTTGAGGTTGGCCAGGCGTGGATCATTGTCGGGGCATTGCAGTGCAGTAGCGCCCAATTTGCGCATGAGGCGACCCGGGCTGCGTTCGCCGTCGTTCCAGGCACTGTCGAAATCGGCCGAGAGCGCCACGGGGATGATGCACAGCAGAGGTTCCCAGTGTTCGCCGTGGCGCAGCATCAGCGGTTGGTTCGGGTGCTGGCTGGCGGCGTCGCGCATGCCATTGAGCAGCGCGGCGTCTATGCGCGGTACGTCACACGGCAGCACCAGCAAATGCGCATGGCGGGCGGCCTTCAGGCCTGCGCGAATACCGGCCAGGGGACCAGGAAAGTCGCCTTCATCGTCATGGACCAGTTGGTCGGCGTAGGGCGCGTACTTTTCCAGGTTTCTGTTGCAGGAGATGATCAGGTCATCGCTCAGTGAACGGGTCTTGCGGTGCAAGTGGGCAATCAATGGCTCGCCGTGCCATTCCAGCAGCCCTTTGTCCTGACCGCCCATACGTTGGCCACGACCACCTGCCAGGAGCAGAATGGAGCAGGGCGGCAAATGTGTATTCGAGGTCATGGCAGGTCTCCATGGGGGCGGCGAAAAAATGAGGCGCTGTGATATAACACCGGGCTGTTTCTCCTACAACTGGATGAGCCTATGAAAGCCAAGGCTGATGTACCTTTCGCACCGCTCAACATCGCGGTGCTGACGGTCAGCGATACCCGCACCCTGGAAACCGATACTTCTGGCCAGCTCTTCGTCGATCGTTTGAGCGCTGCCGGCCATAACCTGGCGGCCCGGGTTCTACTCAAAGATGATCTCTACAAAATTCGCGCGCAAGTCGCCAACTGGATTGCCGACGATGTCGTGCAGGTGGTGCTGATCACTGGCGGTACCGGTTTCACGGGACGCGACAGCACTCCGGAAGCGGTGAGTTGCCTGCTGGATAAACAGGTCGACGGTTTTGGTGAGCTGTTCAGGCAGATATCGGTGGCGGATATTGGCACCTCTACTGTTCAGTCCCGTGCCCTGGCCGGCTTGGCCAATAGCACGCTGGTCTGCTGTTTGCCGGGTTCGACCAATGCCGTGCGCACCGGTTGGGATGGCATTCTTGCCGAGCAGCTGGATTCGCGGCACCGCCCGTGCAACTTCGTCGCTCATCTCAAACAGGCGGCACCCTGTGAATCCCGCGGGTAAGCCAGGCAAAACTGGCAGTCTGATGGCTGTCGAGGTGGCACTGGCACGCTTGCTGGCAATGGCCGAGGCCTCACCGATTCGTGAGCGTGAACGCTTGCCATTGGCGCAGGTTGAGGGCCGGGTGCTGGCCGATGACCTGGTCTCGACGCTGGATCTGCCACCGTGGCCCAACAGTGCCATGGACGGCTATGCCTTGCGCGTGGCCGACTGGGCCGGAGAGCCACTGGTGGTCAGCCAGAAGATTTTTGCCGGTCAGGCTCCGGAGCCCTTGAAGCCTGGCACCTGTGCACGAATCTTCACCGGTGCGCCAGTGCCCGCGGGTGCAGATTGCGTCGAGATGCAGGAAAACACCGAGGTTCAGGCGGATGAGCGAGTACGTTTCACCGAAACCATGGCCCCAGGACAAAACATTCGTCCTCAAGGCCAGGAAGCTACTGTTGGTGAATTGATTCTGCCAGCCGGCACGCGCCTCGGGCCGATCGAACAGGGGTTGGCTGCATCGCTGGGATGCGCGGAGCTGGACGTGATTCGCAAGGTTCGCGTTGCCGTTCTATCCACCGGGGATGAACTGATTGAACCGGGCCAGGCTCTAGGGCCGGGGCAGATCTACAACAGCAATCGAGTGTTGCTGTGCAGTTGGTTGCAGCGTCTGGGCTGTGAGGTGATCGATGCCGGAATTCTTCCGGATGATTTAGCGACCACCCGCACTCGCCTCGGTGAATTGAAAGATGTCGATCTGATCCTTTCCACCGGTGGTGTCTCGGTGGGAGAGGCTGACTTTCTGGGCATTGCCTTGCGTGAAGAGGGCGAGTTGACGTTGTGGAAACTCGCCATCAAACCCGGCAAACCGCTGACATTCGGGCATTTTCGCGGCGTACCTGTGATTGGTTTGCCTGGCAATCCGGCTTCAACGCTGGTGACCTTTGCTTTGTTGGCAAGGCCCTATCTCTTGCGCCGACAGGGTGTAAAAGAGGTTGAGCCCCTGAAGTTTCAGGTGCCTGCAGGGTTTACATGGCCAAAAGCAGGCAATCGACGCGAGTACTTGCGCGGACGTCTGGAGAATGGCCGGGCGATTATCTACAGGAATCAAAGCTCTGGTGTACTACGTAGCGCTGCCTGGGCTGATGGTCTGGTTGAGGTGCTGGAGGATCGCACGCTGATCGAAGGTGACTACGTGAGCTTCATCCCGCTGAGCGAAGTCCTGAGCTGACTCCTGCCGCTGGCTGACTGCGCAAACCCGGTTGATCGAACCGGGTTTTGCGTTCATGGCTTACCCTTGGTGAGCCAGGAGTGTCACGAGCTGGTCGAAACGGCTATTGGCGATCCAGGCCAGAACCCCGATGACGACGGCTGTTCCAATAGCCGAATAGGCGAGCCTGTGTTTTATGGATTTGACGTCACTACGGACTTCATCCATGTCTCGTCGGATGTATTTGAGGTGTGTCTCCAATTCAACGACGCGAGATTCCATAGCAGCTTCTCCAATGGGCTTTGCGCTGTTTTTGAATTCAGCTTGATGATTGGTGCGTTTTTCTGCGAACGGTGCAACCGGAATGACCGGTGACCTGATCTCTTGGCTTTGCATGGCACGTCCCTGTGTAGTTCCTGCTGATGTTTGATAACGGCAGGCGCCAAGGTGTACCAATCGCATGTGTCGGTCAATTGAGCCGATTCCTCACGTCTTGTAAGAAAAAATCCCGCCTTGTAGGACGCCATACGGCTCGACTTCAAATAATTCAAATTCTTGCGACTTTTATGTAGCGAGATGAGGTCAACATCTCCCATACGGAACTCAATCATGGGAGCGACAACTGATGAGCGAACGCAAGGCACTGTTGATTCTGCATGGCAAGCAAGCGCTCAACGAGGCGGTTCGTTCTGCCGTTGCGTACAAGCGCCAACAGGGTTGGGAGCTGGCCGTTCGAGTGACCTGGGAAGCGGGCGACGCACAGCGTCTGGTAGATGAAGCATTGGCGGCAGGCTACACGCAGATCATCGCCGGTGGCGGTGACGGTACCTTGCGCGATATTGCCGAAGCCTTGGCGGCGCATTCGACAAAGGCCAGTCTGGTCCTGATGCCGTTGGGGACCGCCAATGATTTTGCGCGTGCCGCCGGGGTGCCTCTGGAGCCCGTGCAGGCACTGGAACTTCTCGACATCGCACCGAGCGCCATTGATCTGGGGGAGGTCGGCGGGCAGGTGTTCCTGAATATGGCCACCGGCGGTTTTGGCAGCCAGGTCACGGCAAACACCTCGGAGGACTTGAAAAAAATCCTCGGGGGCGCGGCTTACCTGTTCACCGGTTTATCGCGCTTCAGTGAGTTGCACGCTGCCTATGGCGAGTTGCAGGGACCTGATTTCCAGTGGAGTGGCGAGCTGTTGGCATTGGGCATCGGCAATGGCCGACAGGCCGGCGGTGGGCATGTGTTGTGTCCGCAAGCGCTGGCCGACGACGGTCTGCTGGACATCAGTATTCTGCCTGCGCCGCAAGAAGTCGTCGGCACCTTGAAAACCCTGCTCGCCGATGGCTTCGGCATCGACAACATGTTTGTGCGAGTCCGGCTGCCATGGGTCGAAATCAAGGTCTCGGAAGGCCTCTACATCAACCTCGATGGCGAACCTCTGGAAGGTGACAACTTGCGTTTCTCGACACGTCCAGCGGCACTGCGCGTGCATTTACCTGAAAACTCGCCGCTGCTGGGGTCATCGCAATTGATCAATCATCCAGGCTGATGATCTGCTCGCGCACGGCGAACAGCACCAGGCCCGCCACATCGTAGATCTGCAAACGCTTCATGATCTGCGAGCGGTGGGTTTCAACGGTCTTGATGCTGAGGCCCAGGCCATTGGCAATTTCCCGGGTGGATTTTCCGCGAACGATCAGCCGAAGGATTTCCAGCTGACGCGCCGTCAGGTTGTGCGAGTCGGCAGGATCCGGCTGGTTTTTCTGAGTTCGAGTCAGCGCCTGGTTGATGACGGTGTGGGCGATGGCCGGGCTCAGGTAGCGTTCGTTGTTACGCAAGGCATCCAGGGCATGTTCGAGCTCGGTAGCCGTGGTGTCCTTGAGCAGGTAGCCATGTGCACCGGCTTCCAGTGCTTGCATGATGAGTGCGGGATCGGTGTGCATCGACAGGATCAGCACCTTGCTCTGCGGGCGTACTCGCTTGAGTCGCTGCAATGCGTCAAGGCCACTGGTTTCCTTCATGGAAATATCCAGCAGGATGATGTCGGGGGACAACTGCTCGACCATCTCGAGCAACTGCGAGCCGTCATTGGCCTCACCGATTACCGCGTAGCCGGGAATATCCAGCACCAGAGCGCGCACGCCTGCCCTGATAAGCGAGTGGTCATCCACCAGAAGTAAGTTACAAGTCAACGCATAACCTTATTCGTACTGGCCCGTTCGAGCGCACGAGGCGCCCAGGGAAAGAGGGCTTCGATTTGAGTGCCTTTGCCCGGCTCGCTGGTCACGCTCAGTGTGCCTCCCAGCTGATTGATCCGTTCCGACATCCCTGCCATTCCACGTTGCCCCTCACGACCTGGATCGGTCGCTGGCGCGAATCCCAGGCCATCGTCACTGATCAACAGTGTCAGGCCCTGAGGCAAACGTTGCAGGCGGACCAACAGGTTTTTCGCTTCGGCATGGCGCAATATATTGGTCACCGCTTCCTGGGTGATTCGAAAGGCGGCGAGGGTCATTTCCTCCGGTATGCCGGCCAAACGCTGATGGCATTCCAGGCTCCAGTGCACCGGCGTGTTGGCCAGCGTCTTGAGTAAATGCGCCCGCAGACTGGCTTCCAGCCCGAGACTGGTCAGCTGCCTCGGATTGAGAATGGCCGATACGTCTCGCACTTTGGCCAGGGTTTCTTCCAGCGTGTCGCAGAGCACCGAACACTGGCCCTGAAGTTCTTCGGGCATTCGGCGTTTGAGCCAATCGCTTTGAAGTTTTGCCGCGGTCAGCAATTGGCCGATGTCGTCATGCAGTTCCCGACTGAGCCTGTGACGTTCGTTTTCCTGAACCTCCAACAGCCGGTCAGCCAACTCCTGGGGTTGAAACTTTATCGACTTGCGCGAAAGACAATGCTGGACCCAGACGCAGGCCAATGCGGCGATATTGAGTACCAGCAGACTCAGCGGCAGGCGAGTGGACAGGCAATAAATCAACAGGCTGCCAAGTGCCGAGCCGGTACACAACACAAGCGTGACCAGGCGCGCGTTTTTTGGGGAGGGTAGCCTTAGGGTGATCGACTTGAGGCTGGCGTACATAGCGGATGGAGCCAATGGATGTTCGCTGCGGGAAGACCGGGCATCGTGGATGACGGGTCTCTGTCTGGAGTCACTCTGCCATTAATTGACGTCAACTAATGGGCGGCATAGTACCACTTAAGATACCGTTGGTCGCGTTTGGTATATATGTCCGCAGAGTCAGGAAACAAGCATTTATGGACAGCAGTTCCATAATGGAAAAAGTTGGCTGGCAAGAGTGGTTTATTTGTTTCGAGTTGTCGTAAGCAGGTAGGGAATATTCAAATGCGACATGAGCCCGCCAAAGTTGGAAGGGCAGTCATGGCAATAAAAATTCACAACACGGCATAGGGCCCGATAATTCAGGCTTGCCGACCTGCAAAGGAAACGAGTGTGAACGGTTTGGAATTAGCGGGGGGCTGAAACTGACTGTGTCCGACCTGAAAGGCGAAGGCTTCGATCAGGGATGTCTGTTCGCTGTCATCAAGGCTGAGTTGGCCGGTCTTCTGATCGATTAGCTCGAGTTGCCAGGCGATCAACGTCAGGCAGTCTTTCAGCGCACTCAGGGCCTGGTCGTGTAAATCCATGTGATTCTGGGCATGGCTCAGCAAACCATGAATGTGCAGCGAAAACTCCGAAACGGCTGCCAGAGCGAGGGCATCAGCCTTGTTGGCCAATTTGAGCAGGGTGCTCAGCAGGCAGTCGATGGCGTCCTTGTCATTGCTGATCAGTTGCAAATGACTCAGGCATTCCTCGGTTTTAACCAGGAGTGTCTCAGCTTCGACGAGAAACTCAGGGAGCCGGTGCGCCCATTCTTTACGATCGTTCGGCATGTTTATCTCCACAACGTCATGTCAAATGCGGGAATGTCGTGTGTGTCGACGGGGACGATCAGCGTCCCCGTATTGCCATGCCGGCGTGAGATCGCGCGCCAGCCTGTCTGGCTGCAGGCTGGGGAACTCGATAGGGTGGATGGCCACTTACCTGCGATCGCACACAAAAGCCTGACTCCGTTCATGCAATGAGAATGGCGTCACATTAATGGCTATTGGATATTGCGAATATCAGGTTGGGCCTGATTGTTACTAGGGGAATCCCTTACACGGGGGAACCAACCGAACGAAACGAGGTCTCGCGGCAGGCAGTGGGGCAGATGAAATTGCCTGGCCAGTAAAGCATGATGTTAATGTGACATCAACGTTTGGTCGTGGCATTTTACACGGGGGTCAAGGTCTAGCAGAAACAGCCGATAACCCCCTTTAGTGAATTCATCAGAACAAGCCCAGGAGTCATTGATGGCCGGCATTCTCGACACGGTAGACCAACGCACGCAACTGGTGGGTGAGAATCGCCTGGAAATTCTCATGTTCCGGCTGGCCGGACGTCAATTGTTCGCGATCAACGTCTTCAAAGTGCAGGAAGTGCTGCAATTGCCGAAGCTGACCCTGATGCCCCAGCGTCATCCGTTTGTCTGCGGCGTGGTGAATCTGCGTGGCCAGACCCTGCCAGTGATCGACCTGTCCCAGGCCATCGGTATGCGTCCGCTGGTGCCAAGTCCGACCAGTACGATCATCGTTACTGAGTACAACCGTTCGGTGCAGGCGTTCCTGGTCGGTGGTGTGGACCGTATCGTCAACATGAACTGGGAAGCCATTCTGCCGCCGCCGGCCAGCGCCGGCCGTCAGCATTATTTGACGGCTATCAGCAAGGTTGACGATCAGTTGGTGGAAATCATCGACGTCGAAAAAGTCCTCGCGGAAATCGTCCCGTACAACGCCAAGGTATCGCGCGACAAACTCGACGATCCGGTTCTGGAACGTGCCCGTGGCCGTGAAGTGCTGCTGGTGGACGACTCGAACGTGGCCCTGTCGCAATTGCGCGACACCCTGGGTCAATTGGGCGTGAAGATGCACATCGCCAGCGACGGCCTGAAGGCTCTGAACATGCTCAAGGCCTGGGCCGATACCGGTGTGAACATGACCGACAAACTGCTGATGGTCTTCACCGACGCGGAAATGCCGGAAATGGACGGCTATCGCCTGACCACGGAAATCCGCAACGACCCGCGCCTGCGTGGCCTTTATGTGGTTCTGCATACCTCATTGTCCGGCAGCTTCAACGACTCGATGGTGAAGAAGGTCGGCTGCGACAACTTCCTCTCCAAATTCCAGCCGGACAAACTCGTCGATGTGGTGCGCCAGCGCTTGATGCTCGATGAAGTACCTGCCTGACCACAACACGGTCCATGTGGGAGCGGGCTTGGTCCGGGCGGCGTTCCGACGAAGGCGGTGTAACAGTCAACGAAGATGTTGAATGTTATGGCCCCTTCGCGAGCAAGCCCGCTCCCACAGTTTTTGGCCTTTGATTCGGCGATCAAGCTCGTATAGGGTGGCGTTTTTATCCACCAGGGAGCTGGCCATGTTGCGTCTGAGCGCGCTGTATCGTTATCCGTTGAAATCCGGCAAGGGCGAGATCCTGCAGCAGGTCAGCCTCGACAAGCTGGGCCTGGACGGTGATCGACGCTGGATGCTGGTGGACGAGGCCAGCGGGCGCTTTTTGACTCAACGTGCAGTGGCGCAGATGAGTCAGCTGTCGGCGTTGTGGAATGCCGACGGTGGCTTGACCCTCAGTGCGCCGGGCCGCTCTCCGATCGATATCGCCTTGCCTGCCAGCGAAGCGCAACTGCGTGGCGTAACCATTTGGCGCGATACGTTGCGTGTGCCGGATGCCGGTGACGAGGCAGGTGCCTGGGTCAGTGAATTCATTGGCAAACCGACTCGCCTGGTACAAGTCCCTCTTGATCGCGCACGGACCACCCAGGCCGGCTACGGCAAGGACGATGATCAGGTGGCCTTCGCCGATGGCTTTCCGCTGTTGCTGATCGGACAGGCCTCACTGGAGGACTTGTCGCAAAAAGTCGGCCGCCCACTGGAAATGCTGCGCTTTCGGCCCAACCTGGTGATCGAGGGCAGCGAGGCGTATGCCGAAGATGGCTGGAAGCGCATTCGCATCGGCGACGTCGAGTTCCGCGTGGTCAAGTCGTGTTCACGCTGCATTCTGACCACCATCGATCCGCAAACCGGCGAGCGCAGCGAAGATCGCGAACCGCTGGCGACGTTGCAGAAATACCGTGCCGAAGCCGACGGCGCGATGTTCGGACAGAACCTGGTCAACGACAGCAATGGCCAACTTGAAGTCGGTATGCCGGTGACAGTTCTGGAATAAGACAAGCTGAATAAAAAAATGCCCGAGTCCAAGGACGCGGGCATTTTTTTGTCGCTGTGAAACCCAGGGTTTTAGCCGCGGTATTCGCACAGGTAAGCGGTGTCGACGGCCACTTTCAGTTGGAACTTGCTGTTGGCGGGCACGTTGAACTGGCTGCCGGCGGCGAAGGTTTCCCAGTCGCTGCTGTCCGGCAGTTTGACGGTCAGGGCGCCGGACACCACGTGCATGATTTCACGCTGGCTGGTGCCGAATTCGTATTCGCCCGGAGCCATGACGCCGATGGTCGCAGGACCTTCAGCGGTGCCAAAGGCGATCGACTTGACGGTGCCGTCGAAGTACTCGTTGACTTTAAACATGGGCGATTCCTCGAAAAGGGCTGAAAAGGGCCGGCCAGTATGCACAAGGCCCATGCCGGCGTCACCTCTCTAAGACGGAAGAACCAGCGGCAATAATCGTGCGGTATTGCGCGCATCTTCCAGCGCCCGATGTTGTTGGCCACTGAACTGCATGCCCACCAGTTGCAGCGCAGCGTTAAGTCCCAGCGGGCGCTCCAGCCGACGAGCCTTGGCAAAGCGCTGTTTGAGGTTCATGTGCGGCACCCGGCTCAGGGCGCTGTCGAGTTGCAGGCGCTCCCACTCCTGAACCAACTGTTTGCGATCGTAATCCCCCCAACTGACCCAGCCTTCGAGGCGCGAGTGATGCTGGCCGAGCCAGTGTTCGAACGACGCCCAAACCTCGCTCAGAGGCTGCGCGGCGTCGATATTGGCTTGGGTGATGTGGGTCAGTTGCCGGCAAAACGGCCTCAGCAAAGGCCGACGTGTCGGGCGCACGAAGCACTGAAAGCTATCCAGTTCTCGGCCTTTTCGGTCCACCAGGGTGGCGCCGATTTCGATGATTTCCATTTCTGTTACTGGCCAACCACCCTCATCGGTGGTGGCTTCCAGATCAATGACCAGCCAGTGAGGCATCGCAGGGTTCCTGGTATCCGCGTCCTGATAGGGCTTGAGCGTAGCCAAACCCGGCGGATCCGCCTAGCGGCTTATTCGACCTCCAACAAAATCTGACGATTTTTCACCTGATCACCGACCCTGACCTGCAAGCGTTTGAGCACGCCGTCGATGCCCGACTTGAGCGGATGCTCCATTTTCATGGCCTCCAGCACCACCAATAACTGGCCTTTACTGACCGGGCTGCCCTCAGTCACCAGCACGTCGACGATCGCCCCATCCATCGGGGCCTTGAGGGTGCCGGAGCTGACGCTGGCCTGGCTGCTGACCAAGGCCTGCGTCCGGTCCACCAGTCGCACACTGCCGGGGCGGGTGAACAGCCAGAGTTGCCCGGCCTCAAGACGGTAGGCATGGCGTCGCCGGATACCGTTGATGTCCAGGCTGGCCCAGCGTCCGTCGCACTGGATGATCTTCAATTCAAAAGGCGTTGTGGCGACTTGAAGCCGATACGGTTCACCCGGCACAGCGTTCAGTTCCACCGGCCAATCCTGATCCTCAAGGCCGATTCGATAGAGCAGCGGCACACTGGCGTTGTTGCGCCAACCGGCCAGTGGCGCGTGATGAACCTGCGCCGAGGCCTGATAGAACAATGCAGCAGCGATGGCCAGTTCTTCGGCGCTCGGCACATGCGCATGCAGGCAAGGATGCTCGGCAAAGTGAGTCTGGATGAACCCGTTACTGAATTCGCCACTGATGAACTGCGGGTGTTCGAGCAGGCCGGCGAGCAAGCGCTGATTGCTCTGCACGCCGAGCAGCACGCTGTCCTGAACCGCCCGCAGCAATTTACGCCGGGCTTCTTCGCGGGTGGCGCCGTGGGCGATGATCTTGCCCAGCATCGGGTCATAAAACGGGCTGACTGTCTGGCCTTCAATCAAGCCATGATCGATCCGCACGCCGCTCTGCAACGCTGGCTCCCAGGTGGTGATGCGACCGGTCTGTGGCAGAAAACCGTGTGCTGGATCTTCGGCGTACAAACGGACTTCCATGGCATGGCCGCTAAGCTGGACCTGCTCCTGTCGCAAGGGTAGCGGCAGTCCTTCGGCAACGTGCAACTGCCAGGCCACCAGATCGAGGCCGGTGATCAATTCGGTCACCGGGTGCTCCACCTGGAGTCGGGTGTTCATCTCCAGAAAGTAAAACTGCCCGCGCGCATCCAGCAGGAACTCGACGGTGCCAGCGCCGACGTAATTCACTGCGCGACCTGCCTTTAGCGCCGCTTCGCCCATGGCCTGACGCAACTCGGCGTTCATCACCGGGCAGGGCGCTTCTTCGATGACTTTTTGATGGCGACGCTGGATCGAGCAGTCGCGCTCGCCAAGGTAGATCAGGTTACCGTGCTGGTCGCCGAACAGTTGAACTTCGACGTGACGCGGGTCGATCAGCGCTTGCTCGAGAATCAGTTCGTCACTGCCAAACCCATGCAGCGCTTCGGAGCGGGCGGTGCGCAATTGTTCGAGCAAATCATTGGCCTCATGCACCAGGCGCATGCCACGCCCGCCCCCGCCGGCACTGGCCTTGATCATCAGCGGATAGCCGATGCGTGCGGCTTCGCGGCTCAGGGTGGCGTCGTCCTGTTCTTCGCCCTGATAACCCTTGATGCACGGCACACCGGCATCGAGCATGGCGAGTTTCGACAGGCGTTTGCTGCCCATCAGTTCGATGGCGTCGGGACTGGGGCCGATGAAGGTGATGCCGGCATCCTGGCAGGCTCGGGCGAACCCGGCGTTTTCCGAGAGGAAGCCGTAGCCCGGATGGATGGCGTCAGCGCCCGTGCGCCGGGCGGCGTCGAGTATGGCCGGGATATTCAGATAGGACTGCTGCACCGGGGCCGGGCCGATGTTCACGGCTTCGTCAGCCAGCTGCACGTGCAGGGCATCGGCGTCGGCATTGCTGAACACCGCGACCGTGCGATAGCCCAGGGCCTGGGCGGTGCGCTGGATGCGGCAGGCGATTTCACCGCGGTTGGCAATCAGGATTTTTCTGAGTCCGGGCATGGGGTATTCCATTGGGGTTTGCGGTGGATGTGATGGCCTCTTCGCGAGCAAGCCCGCTCCCACATTTGAAATGCATTTCCCTGTGGGAGCGGGCTTGCTCCGGGCGGCGTTCCGACGATGCTCTTAAGGCGCCCAGCCCGGCTTACGCTTTTGCACGAAGGCCATGGTCCCCTCAATACCTTCAGCCCCGGTCACCGCCTCGCTGAACCAGTCGGCCGCTTCATCCAGCAACGCATTCGATGGCTGTCCGGCACTCGCGAGCAACAGCTTTTTGGTCATCGCATTGGCCTCCGGCGCACAGCACAACACATGGGCCAGAATTTCATCGAGACGCTCGGCCAACGCTTGCGCGTCATGCTCGACAAAATGCACCAACCCCATGCGCCGTGCGTGTGTGCCATCGAAACGTGCCGCGGTCAGTGCCAGTCGGCGAGTCTGGGTCAGACCGATGCGCTGCACCACGAACGGCGCGATTTGCGCGGGTAGCAGACCGAGGCTGGTTTCCGGCAGACCAAATTGCGCCTGGTGATCGGCCAAGGCGACGTCGCTGACGCAGGCCAGACCCAAACCACCGCCGAGCACCGCGCCTTGCAGCACCGTGATCACCACTTGCGGCGCGTGTTGCACCTCTTGCAGCAGCGCACCGAACGCGCGATTCAAATCGCGATAGGCACTCGGGCCTTGAGCGCGTGCGTTGGCCATGTCCTTGATGTCGCCACCGGCGCAAAAATGCCCGCCCGCGCCACCGATCACCAAGGCCCGAATCTCACGGTCATCGCGCACGGCCAACAGCACGGCACGCAGTTCCGCGACCATCAACAGGCTCATGGCATTGCGGCTTTCGGGGCGGTTGAGGGTGATGTGCAGGACGCCGTTATGCGATTCCAGCAGCAAGGTCTGGCAAACCGGCAGGGCGCTCATTTGTTTTTCCCCGGCAGGATGCCCATGAGTTTGCAGATGATCCCCAGCATGATTTCGTCGGCACCGCCGCCAATCGACACCAGCCGCACGTCACGGTAAGCGCGGGCCACCGGGTTGTCCCACATGAAGCCCATGCCGCCCCAATATTGCAGGCAGCTGTCGCTGACTTCCCGGCCCAGACGCCCGGCCTTGAGTTTGGCCATCGACGCCAGACGGGTAACGTCCTGGCCTTTGATGTACTGCTCGGTGGCCTGATAGACCAATGCCCGCAGGCATTCGATTTCGGTTTGCAGTTCGGCCAGGCGGAAATGGATGACCTGATTGTCGATCAGCGCACTGCCGAAGGTTTTACGTTCCTTGCAGTACTCGATGGTGCTGTCGACGCAGTACTCCAGGCCCTTGATCATGTTCGCCGCGCCGAACAGCCGTTCCTCCTGGAACTGCAACATCTGCATCATGAACCCCGCGCCTTCATGGCCGATGCGGTTGCGTTGCGGCACGCGCACGTTGTCGAAAAACACCTGAGCGGTTTCCGAGCTGCGCATGCCGAGCTTGTCCAGGTGCGAACTGAGGCTGATGCCGGGGGTGGTCATCGGCACCATGATCAGCGACTTGTTGATGTGCGGTTTGTCGTCTGAGGTGTTGGCCAGCAGGCAGATGAAGTCCGCGCTCGGCGAGTTGGTAATCCACATCTTGCTGCCGTTGATCACGTAGTCGTCGCCGTCTTTACGGGCGGTGGTTTTCAAGCCAGCCACGTCGGAACCGGCACCGACTTCGGAAACACCGATGCAGCCGACCTGCTCGCCAGTGATCGCCGGCCGCAGGAACTCTTCACGCAGTTCATCGGAGCCGAAGCGGGCGAGGGCCGGGGTGCACATGTCGGTCTGCACGCCGATGGACATCGGAATGCCGCCGCAGTGGATGGTGCCGAACTCTTCAGCCGCGACGATCGAATAGCTGTAATCGAGCCCCATGCCGCCAAACTTTTCCGGTTTGGAAATCCCCAGCAGGCCGAGGTCGCCGGCCTTGCGGAAGACCTCGTGGATCGGAAAGCGCCCGGCCTTTTCCCATGCCTCGACGTGAGGATTGATCTCGTGATCGACGAATTGGCGGACAGTGCGGCGCAGTGCTTCGTGTTCCTGGGTGAAGATCATTCTTATTGTTCTCCTGAATAACGGATCGTTGCCGTGTCTTCCCGATCGTTCCCACGCTCTGCGTGGGAATGCCTCAATGGACGCTCTTGGGACGCGGAGCGTCCCTGGCTGCATTCCCACGCAGAGCGTGGGAACGATCTAATCAAAAGCGGGCTACACCAAAGCTGTTGGATTGCAGCGGCCGCACTTCAGCCTCATGACAGATATCCAGCAAGTACCCGAGCAAGGTCCGGGTATCGCGAGGGTCGATCAACCCGTCGTCCCACAGGCTGGCGCTGCCGTACAGTGCGGTGGACTGGTTGTCGAGTTTCTGCGCGGTGACCTGTTCCAGCATGTCGAGCATTTTCGGGTCGGGCACCAGACCGTCCTTGGCCTGCTTGGCCTCGGTGACGATCCTCAGCACCTTGCCGGCCTGGGCGCCGCCCATCACCGCCGTGCGGCTGTTGGGCCAGGCGAAAATGAAGCGCGGGTCGAGGCCGCGGCCGCACATCGCGTAGTTGCCGGCGCCGTAGGAACCACCGACGACGATGGTCAGTTTAGGCACCCGGGCGTTGGCCACCGCTTGAATCATTTTCGCGCCGTGTTTGATCACGCCTTGCTGCTCCGACTCGGTGCCGACCATGAACCCGGTGGTGTTGTGGAAGAACAGCAACGGGGTCTTGCTCTGGTCGCAGAGCTGAATGAACTGCGCGGCCTTGCTCGCACCCTTGGGTGTGATCGGCCCATTGTTGCCAATGAACCCACAGGCGCGGCCTTGAATCTGCAAATGGCCGCAGACGGTTTGCTGATCGAACTCGCCCTTGAATTCGAGAAAGTTCGAGCCGTCGGCTATCCGCGCGATGATTTCGCGCACGTCGTAAGGTTTTTTCGCATCGTCAGGAATCAGCCCGAGCAACTCGTCGATGGGGTAGAGCGGTTCTTCCCAATGACGTTCGGGTAGCCATTGCAGCTGATCGTTCCACCGCAGCAGGCCGACAATCTCGCGCACCAGACGCACGCCGTCGGCATCGTTCTCTGCCAGGTATTCAGCGGTGCCGGCGATCTGCGCATGCATCTCGGCGCCGCCCAGTGCTTCATCGGTGGCGACTTCGCCGGTGGCAGCCTTGAGCAGCGGCGGGCCGGCCAGAAACAGCTTGGCCTTGCCACGCACCACCACCACGTAATCCGACAACCCTGGCTGATAGGCGCCACCCGCCGTGGCCGAGCCATGGACCACGGTGATTTGCGGCAGGCCCATGGCCG
Organism: Pseudomonas sp. 478; assembly: GCF_003254125.1. NCBI lineage: Bacteria > Pseudomonadati > Pseudomonadota > Gammaproteobacteria > Pseudomonadales > Pseudomonadaceae > Pseudomonas > Pseudomonas sp. 478. The sequence goes on along the minus strand of NZ_QKZG01000018.1, from coordinate 35,392 downwards.
ACATCCGCGCCTGATTGGCAAAGCTGCGGGCGCCTTCGACGAAAATCTCCGCCGCGTAATTGAGGTTGGCGCCACCGCTTTCGGCCAAGGTAATGACCGGCAGTTTGTTCTCCATGGCGATCTGTTGCAGGCGCAGGGATTTTTTCAAACCGCTGGGGGAAATGGTCCCGCCCTTGATCGCACTGTTGTTTGCCACCACCAACACGCGCACGCCGGACACGTAGCCGATCCCGGCGATCAACCCGCCGCCAGCCGAACTGCCGTCCTTGTCGTCATGCAGCTTGTAGCCGGCCAGGCTCGCCAGTTCGAGGAACGGTGCGCCAGGGTCCAGCAGCAGATTGAGGCGTTCGCGGGGCAACAATTGGCCGCGTTTGTCGAACCTGGGTTTGGCTTCGGCCGCCTTGTTCAGCAAGTTCTGTTCGAGCTGGCGGACGTGCTCGATGCCGACCAGCATCGCCGCGCGATTGCGGGCGAACTGTTCGCTGAACGGGTCCACTTGCGACTGAATCACCGGCATGAATTATTCCTTGTCCTTGAGCACGTCAGGCAGGTAGGCACGGTGGAAACCGTTATACGACTCGCTGATCTGCGCCTTGTGTATCGGCCAGGCGCGCCCGCCCAGGCTGGCGGCGCCGTCGATGCGCAAGGTGCTGCCGCTGATAAACGCCGCGGCCGGGCTGAGCAGGAAAACGATCGCCGCGCTGACTTCCGATTCAGTGCCGATGCGTTTCAGTGGCACGTGCTCGCGCAACGTCGGGATCACCGCTTTGAACGCGCCTTCGTAGGTGTCCATGCCACTGGACGCGATCCAGCCCGGCGCCACGGCGTTGACCCGCACCCCGGCATAACCCCATTCGAACGCGGCGGTCTTGGTGAGGTTGTCCATGCCCGAACGCGCCGCGCCCGAGTGGCCCATGCCGGGCATGCCGCCCCACATGTCGGCGAGCATATTGACGATGGCGCCGCCGTGTTTGCTCATGGACTGGTTGAACACTTCCCTGGCCATCAGGAAGCCGCCCATCAGGTTGGTGCGCAACACCGTATCGAAGCCTTTTTGATTGATCGACGCCAACGGCGACGGGTACTGCCCGCCAGCATTGTTGACCAGGCCGTTAATCGGTCCGTGCTTGCGGATCAACTCGCTGATCACATGCTTGACCGTTTCTTCCTCACGAATATCGCAGACCATCCAGTCAGCCTTGCCGCCATCTTCGGTAATCTCGGCCGCGACGTTTTTCAGCTTGTCAGCCTTGCGCCCGAGCAACAGCACGTGGGCGCCGAGGGCCGCCAGTTCGTGAGCGGTGCAACGACCGATGCCGCTGCCGCCACCGGTGACGATGATGTTTTGGCCTGCAAACAAACCGGCTTTGAAAATCGAATCGTAAGCCATGGCGACAGTCCTCTAGTTGACCTGATCGGCGATGCGCTGAGGCACCGGTATCTGGATTTCCAGCAGTTGCTGGGCGAAGGCTTTGCCTTGCGGATCGATCCGCAGGCTGGCCACGCCACCGCCTCCCAGGGCGTTTTCCAGCAGAAAATTAAGGCTGTGGGTGCCCGGCAGGTACCAGCGTTCGACACGTCCGTGGATCGGGTCGAGGACATGACTCATCCAGTCGACGATCACTGCCGGCGTCAAGGCTTCGGCAATCCACGGCAGGTACTCCGGCTCGCGGGCCATGACGCCGATGTTGCTGTGGTTGCCCTTGTCACCGGAGCGCGCTACGGCGAGTTTGACCAGGGCCACGCTGGCATCGGCCCGGCCTGAGGGTTTCGGTGGGGCGCACGCCACGGGCAGGTCGGCGGTGTCGAGCACATCAATGGCGGGCAAGGCGCAGGGGTGGCGCTGGCCCTTGAGATCAATGTCCAGCGTGCAGGCGGTTTTGTCGATAAGGAACGAGAACAGCCGGATCAGCGGATACACCGTCGGCCGTCCACCGACAATCCCGGTCAGCCCTGGCGCCATGCCGGTGGCGGCCTGGGCGATCTCCCGGGAGAACACAATCAACGCCTGTTTCCCCGGATGGCGCACCGCGAGTTTGATCACCACTTCACGGCTGTCCTGACGCTGACCGTGGGGGCCGTAAGTGGCCTCGCTGCCGAGCAGTTCGATGTTCACTTCGCTGTAGGGTGGCCAACCGCGCTGACTGAAGATTTCCGAGGTCTTGTTGATGATGGCTTCGCTGACTCGACGCGCCTTGTCGACCGCATCGATCCCGGCGATCAGGCAACTGGCGGTGCAGCGGAAACCGTCCGGGTACGTCGCGCTGACCTTGTACTGATCGGTCGGTGGCAAGCCTTTTGCGCCGTGCACCTGGACCGCGTTTTTGCCTTGTTGCACGAGTTTGACTTCAGTGAAATCGCAGACCACGTCCGGCAGCAGATACGCCTGCGGGTTACCGATTTCATACAGCATCTGCTCGCCGACCGTCAGGGGTGTGACCAGTCCGCCGGAGCCTTCGGGTTTGCTGACGATGAACTGGCTGTCGGCGTTGACTTCGACGATGGGGAAGCCGATGTGTTCGTAGTCGGGCACCTCGCGCCAATCGGTGAAGTTGCCGCCGGTGCACTGGGCGCCGCATTCGATCAGGTGCCCGGCCAATGCGGCCTGGGCGAGTTTGTCGTAGTCGTGCCAGGACCAGCCGAATTCATGCACCAGCGCGGCGCTGACCACGGCGCTGTCGACCACCCGTCCGGTGATGACGATGTCGGCGCCCAGCCGCAGGGCTTCGACGATGCCCGGTGCGCCGAGGTAGGCGTTGGTCGAGACGCACATTGGCGGCAAGGGGGCACCGCTGAACATTTCATGGATGCCGCGGCGGCTCAGCTGTTTAAGTTGCGGCTGCAAGTCATCGCCCAGCAGCACGGCGATTTTCAGCATCACTCCGGCCTTGTCGCAGGCCGCTTGCAGGGCGGCGGCGCAGGCTTGCGGATTGACCCCGCCGGCATTGCTGATGACGCGGATTTTCTGTTCGGCGAGTTGAGCCAACAGCGGGCTGAGGACTTCGATGAAGTCGCTGGCGTAACCGGCCAGGGGGTCTTTCATCCGCGCACCGGCCATGATCGACATCGTAACCTCGGCCAGATAATCGAAGACCAGATAGTCCAGACGCCCACCTTCTACCAGTTGCGCGGCGGCGGTCGAGGTGTCGCCCCAAAAGGCGCTGGCGCAACCGATGCGGATTGTTTTGGGCACAGTCAACTCCATAGTCACCTGCGATAGAAGTGTATCGAGACTACCAAGCAAGCGCTTGGTTTGTAAACGGCATAAATATCTTCTGCCCGAGCGCTTGCTTGGTCGCGCCGGCCAGCTTAAATTGCCCGCGCAACCCCGCAGGTTTAGCGGCGAGCGGCGTATTTGATTGATCGACTGTAGGAGAGAACGGGTGGACGAGCAAAAAGCCCTGAGGGTGATGCGCGAATTGGTCGACAGCGGCCAATTGACCGACCCGGACAGCGCCCGCGGCAAACTGCTGCAAGTGGCGGCTCACCTGTTCCGCAACAAAGGTTACGAACGCACCACCGTGCGCGATCTGGCTGGCGCCGTGGGGATTCAGTCCGGCAGTATTTTTCATCACTTCAAGAGCAAGGACGAGATCCTGCGGGCGGTGATGGAAGAAACCATTCGCTATAACACGGCGTTGATGCGTGCAGCCCTGGCCGAAGCCGGCAGTGTGCGCGAGCGGGTACTGGCGCTGATTCGTTGTGAATTGCAGTCGATCATGGGCGGCAGCGGCGAGGCCATGGCGGTGTTGGTGTATGAATGGCGTTCGCTGTCCGCAGACGGGCAGGCGCAGGTGCTGGCGCTGCGCGATATTTATGAAGAACTCTGGCTTCAGGTGCTGGGTGAGGCCAAAGAGGCCGGTTTTATCCGCGGGGATGTGTTCATCACCCGCCGTTTTCTGACCGGTGCATTGTCCTGGACCACCACCTGGTTTCGCGCAGGCGGCAGCATGAGCCTCGATCAATTGGCCGATGAGGCGTTGATTCTGGTGCTGGAAGAGAAGCAATAGTTTGTTCAGGTCAAAGGAAACTGGCTAAGTCGCGGAAACCGCCTAGCTTGAATGCATTGAAGCGTATTTTTTTGGGGAGTGGATTGTTTTGATGTCTTCGCCAATTCGGACGGCTTCGCGGCTTTTGCTGGCGACGCTTGCGGTGTGCTTCGTGTTGCCGTCTCAGGCTGCACAACAGGTGCGGGTCGGTGCCGCGCATTTTCCACCCTATACCGTGCGCCCGGAGTCCGGTGCCGACACCGGTCTGTTGCCGCAACTGGTGGAAGCGCTGAATCAGTTGCAAACCGATTATCAGTTTGTATTGGTGCCCACCTCCATTCCTCGACGTTTCAACGACTTCAAGGAAGGCCGGGTCGATATGGCGATTTTCGAGAACCCGGACTGGGGCTGGAAGGATATTCCGCATACCGACGTCGACATGGGCCTGGAAGATGCAGAAATCTTTGTCGCGCAGAAGAAACCCGATCGCGACGAGAATTACTTCAAGGACCTGGCGGGCAAGCGCTTGGCGCTGTACAGCGGCTATCACTACGAGTTTGCCAATTTCAATGCCGATCCCAAGTATCTGGCCGACTCCTACAACGCCACGCTGACTTATTCCCACGACAGCAACTTGCTGATGGTGCTGCGTGGACGAGCGGATATTGCCTTGGTGACTCGCTCCTACCTGAGCGATTATCTGCTGCGTAACGAGAAAGTCGGCGAGCAGCTGCTGGTGTCGCAACGCATCGATCAGGTCTATCACCACTACGCCATCCTCCGCCCGATGGCACCGATCAGCGGCGAGACGTTTGCCAAATTGCTGCAGGGGTTGAGGGATAACGGCCAAATGCTGAAGATTTTCGATCCCTACAAAATTGCCCTGGTACCGGTGGGTAAGCCCTGATTCGAGGGTGAGGAAAATCACCGTGGCCCGCACAAGGTGGCGAGCTGGTTGACGCATTACCTGTTTCTCGACGATCCACGCACTCAGCGAGTGGTCGCCGAGCCTCGCGCCGACAACGCGAAGATGATCGGGCATATGCAGAATCAGGGTTTCCACTGCGAGAAAGCACGCGCGGCGCTGATGGTGTGGGGGCGTGAGCGGTTTTTGATCGGTGTGTGTTGGCTTGATGCTTAAGGCTCAACATCTGCTTCGGTCTTGAGTGCCCCATCGCGAGCAGGCTCGCTCCCACATGGGATCTATTGTGAACACACAGTTTGTGAACACCAGAGATCAACTGTGGGAGCGAGCCTGCTCGCGAAGGGGGGCGACGCAAATTTCAACGACGGGCAAAAGTATCCACACGACTCCCCGACACCTTGCGGCAATGAACCAGCGCATCGCGAATCATGAAGTTCACCAGGGTCGGCGAGACGCCAAGCTCCTTGGCGATGTCCTTTTGCGGCACGCCGTGCAGGCGATACATCTCGAAAGCGTAGCGGGTGCGGCTGGGCAGCTCGGTCAGCGCGTCGGCGATGTGTTGCAGCGTCGAGAAGTTGATGTGCGAGGTTTCCGGCGAAGCACCTTGAATCACCACGTTCAGGCCTTCCTCTTCAGGGCCCGAGTACTTCTGCTCCAGCGCCTGTTTGCGGTAGTGATCGATCGCCAGATTGCGCACGATCTGAAACAGGTAGCTGAGCTGAGCCTTGAACGAGGACGTGATCTGCGGCGCTGATTGCAGCCGGAAGAACGTATCCTGCACCACGTCTTCTGCACGCGACCGGCAGCCGGTAATGCGGGCTGCGATCTTGACCAGAATCAGTCGATTGTCGACGAATGCCTGAAGTAACGGTGAATCGCACCTGCTTGTGGATACTTGTTCCGTCATTGGAAATCACCTTGCTGCAATAGGTTGGCGGACGGCAAGCGGGGGGCTGGGCCGTCCAACACATCGAGCGACAAATTATTCTTAATGATAATTATTGTCAAATGAGAAGTTGAACTAATACGACGCTGTTCGTGGCCGGCAGCCCTCGCGGTCAGAGCATTGGCCACCTGCGCGTGGACGATCAAACCCTGGCACAAACGCCACAAGGTTGACTGTAGAGCCACCGCAGCCCAGTCTGCCTGCTCCATTTTTGGTGAGGAGACAGCTAATGCCCTTCGCAACAATAGACGGACAACCCCTTCACTATATTGATCAAGGCACCGGCCCTGCCGTTCTGCTGGCGGGCAGTTATCTGTGGGACCAGGCCATGTGGGTGCCGCAGATCGCCGCTCTGTCGCAGCAATACCGGGTAATTGCTCTGGACCTCTGGGGCCACGGTGAATCCGGGCCGCTACCCCAAAGTACGCAATCGCTGGATGACATTGCGCGCCAGGCACTGGCGTTGCTCGATCACCTGGACATCGACCGTGTCACGCTGGTCGGTCTTTCAGTCGGTGGCATGTGGGGCGTGCGTCTGGCACTGTCGGCCCCGCAACGGATCAACGGCCTGGTGCTGATGGACACCTACGTCGGCGTCGAGCCGGAACCGACTCGCCAATACTATTTCTCGCTGTTCAAACAGATCGAAGACACCGGCGTGATCGCGCCACAGTTACTCGATATCGTCGTGCCGATCTTCTTCCGCCCGGGCATCGATCCGCAGTCGGCGCTGTATCAGGACTTCCGCGCCAAACTGGCCGCGCTGCCGCCAGAGCGTCTGCGTGAGAGCATCGTGCCGATGGGGCGAATTACGTTTGGGCGCGATGATCTGTTGCCGCGACTGGGCGAGTTGAATCCTGATACCACGCTGCTGATGTGCGGCGATCAGGACAAACCGCGACCGCCATCGGAGACAAGGGAGATGGCCGGGTTGATCGGTTGCCCATTTTTGCTGGTGCCGGAAGCGGGGCATATCTCCAATCTGGAGAATCCGCAGTTTGTCACCGAGACGCTGCTTGAGTTTCTAGCGCAGAGAAATTAGTCGGTCACATAGACGCAATCGCGAGCAGGCTCGCTCCCACATTGGAATGCATTCCCCTGTGGGAGCGGGCTTGCTCGCGAAGACGTCAGTGAATCCACCAACGCCCTATCAGAAAGAGCTACTTAGGCCCGAGAATTTGCACCAGTTTGTCCGGCGACGGCGCGCCTTGCTGTTGTTGCAGCTCGCCCTTGCCGTCCATGTAGAAAATCGCCGGGGTAGCCTGCAGCTCCAGGTCTTCCATCAACTGCATGTTGGCCGCCAGCTTCGCCTGAATCGCCGGGGGCACGTTTTTCAGGGCTTTTAGCGAGCTGTCCTTGCCTGATTTCTCATGGTCTTCCAACGCTTTCTGCGGATCCTTGGCGGCCAGCAGTGCAGCCGATTTCCCCGGACTGTCTTCGCGAATGATGCCGACCATGATGTGCCGCAACTGCACCTTGCCCGCCTCGACCCATGGCCGCGCCTGTTCCCAGAACATGTTGCAATAAGGGCAGTTCGGATCGCTGAACAGGTAGACGACCCGTGGGGCATCTTTCTTCCCGTCGCCGATCCAGTTGCTGGCTTCCATCTTGCCCCAGATTTCCTTGGCCAGCGGCGCGTAAACCAGCTTCTGCAACGGCGCGCTGCTCAGGTCGTTGCCGTCGGCGTCATACAGATTGCCGAGCAGCACGTGCTTGCCATCCGGTGTCAGGTACAACGCCATGCCCCGGTTCTGGTACTGCGCTGCATAGCCGCGCAAGCCGTCGGGTGCGTCGAATTGGCCGACGATTTTCGCGCCCTTGGCCTCGATTTTCTTGATCGCTTCGGGCAATTCTTCGGCGGCCTGCGCTGATGGTAAATGCAGCAGGGCGGCGCCCAGGGTCAACGTCAGCAGGTGGCGGAGGCGGGGCATGGCAGTTTCCTTGAAGAGGTGGCCGGTACGGCAGGATTCGGGGTGTCGAAGTTTTCCAAAGCGCGGGCCAGGCTGGCTTCCGACAGCTCGCCCAGATGGCTGCCCAGCAGGCGACCGTCGGGGCTATAGAACAGCGTAGTCGGCAACGCCATGGAGCCGACGGCCTGGCTCAATCGGCCACTGCCGTCAAACAGTACGTTGGACAGGCTCAGGCCCTGGGTTTCCAGAAACGTACTGACGCTTTGCATGCTTTCAGCCTGATTGACGAACAGGAACGTCAGGTCCGGGCGGTGTTGCTGGGCGTTTTCCAGCACCGGCATTTCCCGACGGCACGGCGGACACCAGGTGGCCCAGAGATTGATCACCAACGGGCCGCCCTTGTAGTCCGCCAGTTGCACGGTTTCACCGGCGGCATTGCGCAGGGTTATTTCCGGCAGGCGTGTGCCTTGTTCGTAAAGGGTCAGGGAGAAGGTCGCCAGCAGCCAGAACGCCAGGCCGCTGGCCACGCCAAAGCCCAACGGCCGGCGCAAGCCCGGGCGACGCCAGCCTCGATACAACGCGGCCAGCAGCAGCACGATCACACCGGGCCAGGCGAGGAAACCGCCGTCGCGCAGGTCGATGATCTGCCAGGGGTCATTGCGATAATGGGCCCAGTAAACGGCCACGAAACCGACCCGGGCGGCCAGCATGCCCAGCAGGAACAGGCTGAACAGCACCGACTCCGGATTCTCGCCGCCGCGCTTGGCCACCCGCCAGCCGACGAAGGTCGCCAGCGCCAGGGCACTGATCAGCAGCAGGTGATTAAGCGCGATGGCAAAAGTGCCGAGGGTAAAGGTCAGCATTAACGGGCGTCTCGGGTAGTGGTCCAGCGTTGCAGAAAGGTGCCGGCATCGACCTCACCGGTGATGCGCTGGCTGCGACGCTCGATGCCGTCGGCGCCGATCCACAGCAGGCTCGGTGGCCCCGGCACTTTATAACGGCCGAGCAGTTCGCGGCTGGCGGCATTGTCGGCGGTGACGTCCAACCGTAGCAAGCGCACTTCGCTCAAGGCCTCCAGTACGTGGGCTTTGCCGAACACCTGTTTTTCCATGACCTTGCACGACACGCACCAGTCGGCGTAGTAGTCCAGCAGTACCCACTGGCCTTGAGCCTGTGCCACATCGAGCTCCCGTTGCAGAGCTGCCGGATCCTTGATCGTGGTGAATGCGTCGTGGCCGACCGGGTTGGCGGCGCTGCTCGAGTTCGAAGCGCTGTAGACCTGCAATGGCTTCACCAAGTCATCGCTGCCGCCGGCGGCACCGATCATCAGCAGGCTGCCCCACACACCCAGCAAGAGTGAGCTGGCGCCGAACACATGGGCGACGCGACCGAAACCTTCCGACTGCTTCCAGGCGCTGTATGCGGCAATCAGCAGCAACGCACCGCACAGACCGATCCACAGTGATTCGTCCAGCACCGGGCGCAGCATCAGCAACGCGGTGGCGAGGAACAGGAAGCCGAATACGCCCTTGAGCAGGTTCATCCACGCGCCGGGTTTGGGCAGGAAGCGATTGCCGACGGTGACCAACAACAGCAGCGGTACACCGATACCGATGCCCATGGTGAACAGAATCAGCCCGCCATGCAGCGCATTGCCGCTTTGCGCGATGTAGAGCAAGGCGCCCGCCAGCGGGGCGGTCATGCACGGACCCACCAGCAAACCGGACAAGCCCCCCAACACACCGGCACCGAACAGGCTGCCGCCGCGTTGATTGCGCGAGACATTTTCCAATCGATCACGCACGGCCACCGGCAGTTGCAACTCGAAGAAGCCGAACATCGGCAACGCCAGCAACACAAATACAGCCGCGAAACTGCCCAGCAACCAAGGGTTTTGCAACAACGCCTGCAAATTTGCCCCGAGCATTGCGGCCAGCACGCCCATCGCCGCATACACCAGTGCCATGCACGCGACGTAGCTGGTGGCCAAGGCGAAACCGCGCTTGGGTGTGGCGCCACTGCCGACGATCAAACCGGCCAGAATCGGCAGCATCGGCAACGAGCAAGGCGTGAAGGCCAGCAACAGTCCCAGACCGAAGAACACCAGCAAACTCCAGCCCAGCGCCCGTTGTTGCAGGCCGCTGGCCAGGGCTTGGTCCGGTGCTTCGTTTGTCGCAGTGATAGCGGATGTGCCGCCCAGATCCACGACCTGAGTGTGCGGCGGATAACACAAACCGGCGTCGGCACAGCCCTGGAAGCCCACTTTGATTTGCCCGGTGGCACCGGCCGCAACCTTCAGTTCCAGGCCCTGACGATAGACCTGCTGTTCGCCGAAGAACTCATCGCTGTGCGCTTCGCCTTGAGGTAATACGGGATGGTGCTCAACGGGCAAGCCATCGAATTTCAGGCGTTTCTGATACAGGTAATAGCCGTCGGCGATCTGCCAATAGAGCTGGGTTTCGCCCGACTCAAGTCGCTCGGACGTGAAGACGAACGCTTTTTCCACCGGCAAAAATTCAGGTTTGGTCTCGAACGGATTGGTCCCTGCCTGGGCCACACCCGAGATCAAGAGAACAAAAAACAAAAACAGTCGACGCATGGGTAAGCCTTATCCCTGTGCAAGTGAGGTGCACAATGGGAGGCGGCGATTAACCGATGATTAACCACAGTGGCCTTGTGGCAATGGCGCTTGCGGCATAATGTCCGCTTAATCGGCCCCCGGCCTAATCACCTTTTTTTCAACAGGTCTCACCATGCACGTACTGGTTTGCGAAGACGACGAGTTGATCGCCAGCGGCATTGTCGCCGGCCTCACCGCTCAAGGCCTGACGGTAGAGCATGTCGCCACCGCATCGTCTGCCCGGGCGATGCTCAAGGTCGCGGAGTTCGATGTGATGGTGCTCGACCTCGGTCTGCCCGATGAAGACGGTTTGAAGCTGTTGCAGCAATTGCGTCACAGCGGTCTGGAAATCCCGGTGCTGATCCTCACCGCCCGGGATTCAGTCACCGACCGCGTCGATGGCTTGCAGGCCGGCGCCGACGATTACTTGCTCAAGCCTTTCGACCTGCGCGAACTTGCCGCGCGCCTGCACACCCTGCTGCGACGGGTGGCGGGGCGTAGCGTCAACCTGATCGAGCATGGTCGCCTGACTTACGACCCAAGCAGCCGCGAAACCATGCTTGGCGGCCAGCCGGTGGACCTTTCCCGTCGTGAGCAATCGCTGTTGCAGGCCTTGCTGCATAACCGGGGCCGGGTGCTGTCGACCGAGCAACTGAAAGACAGCGTTTATGGTTTTAACGATGAGCTGGAAAGCAACGCTCTCAATGTGCATATCCATCACCTGCGGCGCAAACTCGGCAATGGCATTGTCGAGACGGTGCGCGGCCTGGGCTATCGCCTGGGGCCGGCCGATGGCGCAGAGGAATTGAAAAAGTGATGAGCCTGCGTTTGCGCCTGAGCCTGACACTCGGCGCCGCTTTTGCCCTGATCTGGGCGTTGGCGGCGGCCTGGATGCTCAGCGACCTGCGCAATCAGATGATGTTTTCCCTCGACCAGCGGCTGGTGGCTTCGGCGCGGATGGTCGCCGGCCTGATGGAGCAATTGCCGCCATTGCCGAGCAAGGGCGAAGGCACCCATTTCAGCGCTGAACAACTGAATATCCCTGGTGGCATGGCCTGTCAGGTCAGTTCGCTACGTGGCGAAATCCTCGCCCGCAGTCACACCGATCCGCAACAAACCCTGGAAGCCGAGAAAATGGGCTTCCACGACCAGATGATCGACGGTGCGCCGTGGCGCAGTTTCACCCTGGCCCGCGGCGACGTGCGCATCACCACCGCCGACCGGCAGATCGAGCGTGAGGCGCTGAACATGTCGATCCTGCTGGCCGCTTCGGTGCCGGTGGGCGTGGCCTTGCTCGGTTGTCTGTGCCTGCTCTGGCTGGGGATCGGCCAGGGGCTGGCGCCGCTGAATCGCATGCGCGACGCCTTGATGCGCCGCAGCGCCGATTCTCTCGAACCCTTGCAAATCCAGCCGCTGCCCAGCGAACTGCAACCGTTGCTGGACACCCAGAATCAGCTGTTCCAGCGCATCGGCAAGACCATCGAACGCGAACGTCGTCTGACCGGTGACGCGGCCCATGAATTGCGCAGCCCACTAACAGCGATCAAGACCCACCTGCAAGTGGCGCGCATGACCGACGGCGCGGCCCGGGATCAATCCTTGGCCCGGGCCGAAGAAGGCGCCGATCGCCTGCACCGGACCCTGGAGCAATTGCTGTTGCTGGCGCGGGTCGAGGGCAGTCTGTCGTTCGATGACGGCGTGCAATGCAGCGCTGAGCAGGTGGCGAAACTGGCGATTCAGGACGCCGCCAGCGGTGATCGTCAGCGGATCAAATTTCAGCTGCCGCCGAAAATCTCCCACGCCCCGGTGCAAATGCCCGCGGTGCTGTCGATTGCCGCGCTGCGCAACCTGCTGGACAACGCGCTGCGGCATACCCCGGGTGATGGCGCGGTGGAGTTGAGCCTGCAAACCACCGGCAACCGCGTACAGTTTGTGGTTCGCGACCATGGGCCGGGCATTGCCGAAGACGATCTGCAACATTTGACCCAACGCTTCTGGCGTAACGGCCAGAGCACCGGCTGCGGTCTGGGGCTGGCGATTGTTCAGGCAATCGTCCAGCGTTGCGGCTGTACGTTGCATTTCGACAGCCGGCCGGATGGATTGCGAGTCGAACTGACTATGCCGTTGCAACCGGTGTGAACTTCAAAATCCACCCCTCACCCCAGCCCTCTCCCCACAGGGGAGAGGGGGAAAGGGAGCCGATTTTCATGCTTTTCAAAAACTGAGTTCGACTCGGACTTTCAGGTCGATGTAGCTCTAAGAACAACTCGGTCAGTCCCCTCTCCCTCCGGGAGAGGGTTAGGGTGAGGGGGGATTGCGCAAGCACACCAAATGTAACGTCTCTCCATTAGCCACCCGCTTCCCGCAGCGCTATCGTCCCCGGCAGCAGCTTTCTCTCAATGGATTGAGGTAACAGCGCCATGGATGCTCCCCTACACATTTGCAAGGCAACCCCCGCCGACGCCGGCATCATCAGCCGGATCGTCGAACGATCCATCCGCGTGGGTTGCGCGCTCGACCATCGTAACGATCCGCTCATCGTCGCCACCTGGACCCACAACAAGACCATCGACCACGTGCAGCCCTGGCTGGCCGACGAGCGGTTGTACCTGAACATCGCCCTTTTGCAGGACAAACCGGTCGGCGTCGCGATGGCAGCGATCAGCGGCAAAGTGGCGTTTTGTTACGTGCAACCGGAATGGTTTCGTCGTGGGGCCGGACAAGCGCTGGTGCACGACCTCGAAGGCTGGTTGACCGATCAGGGTTTGCGCCAGGCACGACTCAACAGCACCCGCACCAGTGAAGCGTTTTACCGTCATCTGGGTTACCAGCCTTGCGCTGAAACCTTCGCCGTAGCCGGGCTCCACGCCATTCCCATGCACAAAGCGCTGACATCACCTTCATAGAAAGCTGATCGAGGGTCTAAATCCTCGGCGTCCTGATGCGTTTCCAGAACTGGAAAACCTTATTGAGGGGGCGAGAGATGTCAGTCGCTGTCAGCCTAACGCGGGCCGACTGCATCTAAATAAGACGGATGAGCATCGAAAATCCCGAAGGGGGATATGAAAGAAAATGTTTCGCGTTCCTGCGAGCGCATAACCCTTGTGGAAGCGGGCATGCATTCACTTCAGGTTGCGGTGTTTCCTGATCCAACACGAACCATGTTCCAAGGGATCACTTTCAGGCCATTGATGGGAGCGGGTGACTGCCTAAGATGGAGCCCAGACGCTGTAACCCGCGAGCCTGAGCGAGTATTTCCATGACTCCAGCAAGAACCCTCTATGACAAACACATCGATTCCCACACGGTGTGTCGCCTCGATGACCAGGGCCATGTCCTGTTGTACATCGATCGTCAGGTCATCAACGAATACACCAGCCCCCAGGCCTTCAGCGGCCTGCGCGAGGCCAAACGCCGGATCTGGCGTGCCGGAACCGCGTTGGCGGTGGTCGATCACGTCAACCCCACGGCACCCAAGCGTGTGGCGGCCATGCCCGATCCCGGTGGCGCGCGGCAAGTGTCGTACCTGGCGGAAAACTGCAGGGATTTCGGCATCGAATTGCTCGACATCCTCGACAAGCGCCAGGGCATCGAACATGTGATTGCCCCGGAACAGGGCTTCATCCTGCCAGGCATGGTGATTGCCGCTGGCGACAGCCACACGACCACATACGGAGCCCTCGGCGCCTTCGGTTTCGGCATCGGTACCTCCGAGATCGAACACCTGCTGGCGTCACAGACGCTGGTCTACAAACGCCTGAAAAGCATGCGGGTAACGGTGGATGGCGAACTGGCGCCGGGGTTGACCTCCAAGGACGTGATCATGGCGCTGATCGGCCAGATCGGCGCGTCGGGGGCCACCGGGTACGCCATCGAGTTTTGCGGCTCGACCATTGATGCCCTGAGCGTCGAAGCGCGCATGACCATTTGCAACATGGCGGTGGAGGCCGGGGCACGAGGTGCATTCATGGCGCCGGACGAAAAAGTCTTCGCCTACCTCAAGGATAAACCCCGCGCGCCCAAAGGCGAGTTGTGGGAGCGCGCCGTGGAAACGTGGCGCGCCTTGCACAGCGACGCCGATGCGCAGTTCGACCGTGAAGTTTATCTGGACGCCAGCGCGTTGGAGCCGATGGTCACCTGGGGCACCAGCCCGGATCAGGCATCGCCGATCGGCGGTCGCGTGCCTGATCCGCAAGACGTCAGCGACCTGATCCTGCGTCAGGACATGCGTCGCGCCCTGAACTACATGGGCCTTGAAGCCGGCATGGCGCTGAGTGAAATCGTCATCAGCCATGCGTTCATTGGTTCCTGCACCAACGCTCGTATCGAAGACCTGCGCGATGCCGCCAGCGTGGTACGCGGCCAACACGTGGCCAAGCATGTGCGGGCGATGATCGTTCCGGGCTCCACCGAAGTCCGTGACCAGGCCGAGGCCGAGGGGCTGGCGGCGATCTTCATCGACGCCGGGTTCGAATGGCGGCAGTCCGGCTGCTCGATGTGCCTGGCCATGAACGACGATGTGCTGGCGCCGGGCGACCGTTGCGCCTCGAGTACCAACCGTAATTTCGAAGGCCGGCAGGGCGCCGGTGCCCGCACCCACCTGATGAGCCCGGCCATGGTCGCCGCCGCCGCGATCACCGGCCGCTTGACCGACATCCGTCACTTTGGAGACCGCCCATGAGTTTGCAACCCTTCACCCAGGTCAGCGGCAAGGCCGCCCCGATGCTCGCGGCCAACATCGACACCGACGTGATCATGCCCAAGCAATTCCTCAAAGGCATCGACCGCGCCGGACTGGACCGTGGCTTGTTTTTTGATCTGCGGTTTTTGCCCGACGGTTCACTCAACCCCGGGTTCGTGCTGAACCAACCGGCGTGGCAGGGTGCGAGCTTCCTGGTGGTTGGGCCGAATTTCGGCTGCGGGTCGAGCCGCGAGCATGCGGTCTGGGGCTTGAAGCAGATGGGCATCCGGGCGCTGATTGGCAGCAGCTTTGCCGGAATTTTTTATGACAACTGCCAGCGCAATGGAGTACTGCTGATTAGCCTCGATGAGGCCGTGTTACAGCGGCTCGGACAAGTCGTCAGCCAGCCGGACAGTGCCGGGGTCAGCGTCGATCTGGAGGCACAGCAGATCAGGTTGCAGGACGGTCAGGTCATCCCGTTCGAGATCGATACCTTACGCAAGACTTCACTGTTGCTCGGCCTCGATGCGATCGGCAGCACCTTACAGCGTAGCGATCAGATCAAAGCCTTCGAACGCCAACACCTGGCCGCCAACCCCTGGCTAAGCTGAAACACAGATCCAACTGTGGGAACAAGCTCGTTCCCACAGTTGATTTTCTACAGGTACAAATCCCGGTGAGGGCTCGTATTGCGCCAGGCTAAACCGACAACCCCTTGAAATGTTCCTGCAAAAACTCCACACACGCCCGTAACTTCCCCGAATACGCCAACCGCGTCGGGTACACCGCCCAGACGTTGGCGCTTTGTGTGTAGTCGGGCAGTAATTGCACCAATCGCCCCTGTTCCAGCAAGGGTTTCACATCCCACAGCGAACGCAGCAACACCCCGCGCCCATCCAGTGCCCACTGCAAGACAATCTCCCCGCTATTGGACGACAACGGCCCGCTCACACGCACGCTGTCCTGAACCCCGTCGCGCTCCAGGTTCCAGATGCCGAACGCGTTGTCGCGTTCCTTGATCACCAGGCAATGATGCTGCTCCAGCTCGCCCAGCGTCTGGGGTGTGCCGTGTCGTTGCAGGTAGGTCGGCGCCGCGCAAAGCACTCGCCGATTGCTGACCAGGCGCCGGCCGATGTGTTGACCGGGAATGTCATCGCCAACACGGATCTCCAGATCAAAGCCTTCGCTGACGATGTCCACCACCCGATCGAACAGGTCCAGGCGAATCTCCAGATCCGGATAACGCTCGGCCAGTAACGACAGGGCCGGGGCCACATGGTTACGCCCGAAACCGAAACTGCTGCACAAATGCAGACGCCCGCGAGGGCTGTCGTGGGCGTCGGAGAGTTCGTCGTGCAGTTGCTGGAAGTCATCGAGAATCCGCAGGGCCCAGCGCTGTACACGCTCACCGTCTTCGGTCAGGGCGGTGCGGCGGCTGGTGCGGTGAAGCAGACGGGTGCCGAGGGTGGTTTCGAGAATCTGGATACGTTTGCTGACGTAGGCGGGTGACAGGCCCAGTTCATCCGCTGCGGCGGCAAATCCGTTCTTGCGGATGACGGTGAGTAATACACGCAGGTCTTCGGGTAGGGGCACGGTGTCTTTCTTGGTGGTCATCACAGAACGGGCACTGGCGGCATGAGCCGCCAGCATAGCATCGTCGCGAGGGTTGATTATTCGGCGGACAGCTTGGCCGCAGCCGCTGCTGCCCGCGCATGGCGACCGCGCTTGAGGGCTATCGGCGCCATCTTGCTGCGATCCAGTTCGCCTTCCCATGCCGCCACGACCAGCGCTGCGACGGCGTTGCCGATGATGTTGGTCAGGGATCGGCATTCGGCCATGAAACGGTCGACGCCGAGGATCAACACCATCGCCGCCACCGGCACGGTCGGCACTACCGCCAGGCTCGCCGCCAGCGCGACGAAGCCCGCGCCGACCACAGCGCCCGCACCTTTGGAGGTGAGCATCGCCACTGCCAACAGCGTCAGTTGCTGCTCAATACTCAAGTCGATGTTGGTCGCCTGGGCGAGAAACAGCACCGCCAGGGTCATGTAGATGTTGGTGCCGTCCAGGTTAAACGTGTAGCCGGTCGGAACGACAATCCCCACCACCCCTTTGGATGCGCCAAGGCTTTCGAGCTTTTGAATCAGCTGCGGCAATGCCGATTCCGAAGAGCTGGTGCCGAGCACGATCAACAGTTCGGCCTTGATGTACGCCAGCAGTTTGAAAATGCTGAAGCCGGCATAACGGGCGATGCTGCCGAGTACACAGGCAATGAAAATGAACGCGGTCAGGTAAAAGGTGCCGATCAGTTTCAGCAGCGGCAGCAACGAACCGAGGCCGTATTTGCCGATGGTGAACGCAATCGCACCAAACGCACCGATCGGTGCCACGCGACTGATGATGCCGACAATGCGGAAGAACACTTCGCTGGCCTGATTGATCACGCCCACCAGCGGCCGGCCCTTTTCACCGACCATCACCAGGGCAATGCCGAACAGTACCGAGACGAACAGCACAGGCAGGATTTCTCCCTTGGAGAACGCATCAAAAAAAGTCGTCGGAATCACGTGCAGCAAGAAACCGGTGACGCCTTCGCCGTGTCCGGCCTGGCCGACAAAATCGGCAATCGCCGAGGAGTCGAGCGTCTTCACGTCGATGTTGAAGCCCGCGCCCGGATGCAGCAGATGCGCCGCCAGCATGCCAATCGCCAGGGCAATGCTCGAGACGACTTCGAAATACAGCAATGCCTTGCCGCCCACCCGACCGACCTGCTTCACATCGTGCATGCTGGTGATGCCGCAGACTACTGTGCAGAAGATGATTGGGCCGATGATCATCTTGATCAGCTTGATGAAGCCATCGCCCAACGGCTTGAGGTCGACGCCGATTTGCGGCCAGTAATGACCGATCACAATGCCCAGGGCGATGGCGATGAGCACCTGCACATAGAGGGTTCCCAGCAGTTTTCTGATTGTCATTTTTATTATCTCGATACGTTTTTTGGGCATGACGATCCCGCGCAGGCCAGTGGCGGCCCGCGGTGGGAGGTGAGTTCAGGTCAGTAAAGCGCGGGTGTCAGCGCAGGAAACCCAGGACTTCGGCGAGTATCAGGTCGGGGGCTTCTTCGGCAAGATAATGGCCGGCGGGCAGCGCTTTGCCGCGGACGTTGGCGGCCACGTGTTGCCATTCCTTGAGCGGCTCGAAGCAGCGTCCGACCGTGCCTTCGGCGCCCCACAGAACCAGCAGCGGCAGGAGCAGGTGACGGCCGGCGTCGATGTCGGCGCGGTCATGTTCCAGATCAATGCCGGCGCTGGCGCGGTAGTCCTCGCAGATACCGCGCGCGGTGCCCGGCAGTTTCAGGCAGCGCAGGTATTCGCCAAAGGCTTCAGGGGTGAACGGTTTGAGTCCGGCGCTGCGACTGCCCATCACGCTGCGCAGGTACGATTCGGGGTCGGATTCGATCAGTGTTTCTGGCAGCGGCGCTGGGCGGATAAGGAAGAACCAGTGCCAGTAGGCGCGGGCAAAGGCTTCGTTGGTTTGCGCATACATCGACAGGGTGGGCGCGATGTCGAGCAACACCAGGCGTTGCACGGCGTCGGGATGATCCAGCGCCAGACGATGGGCCACGCGGGCGCCACGGTCGTGGGCCAGCACCGAGAATTGAGCGAAGCCCAGGGACTTCATCAGCTCGACACCGTCCTTGGCCATTTCGCGTTTCGAATAATGGGTGTGGTCATCGTTGGCCGGCGGCTTGCCGCTGTCACCGTAACCGCGCAGGTCGGCGGCGATCACGGTGAAGTGTTCGGCCAGTTGTTCGGCAACCTTGTGCCAGATGACGTGGGTTTGCGGGTGACCGTGCAGCAACAGCAGGCCCGGCCCGTTGCCGCCGATGCGGTAGGCAATGTCCACGCCGTTGACGTGGCGCTGGTCTTTCAGGAATCCGGCAAACATGGGAGTGACTCCTTGTTGTAGTTGCTTGCATCCTGAAATTGTTGAGCGGTTACGGCAAGGCGCAAAGTGTGGTGCGCTTGTTCATGAAATGTGTTCAAGGGGATGTGCGATGTTTGTGAGGGCCCTATCGCGAGCAAGCCCGCTCCCACATTTGATCTCAGTCGTACACATAATGTGTTCGCTGAAAATCTAATGTGGGAGCGGGCTTGCTCGCGAAGGGCCAGACCATTCGATGCAAAACTCAACCCTGACTGAACATCTCCTTCGCCCGCTGCTCGATCTGTTGCTGAGTCAGATCCTCCTTGCGCGTGGCCAGAAACCACAGATGCCCATAGGGATCCTTCAAAGTCCCCGAGCGGTCGCCATAAAACTGATCCTTGACCTCGGACACCACTATGCCGCCAGCCGCAATCGCCTGTTTATAAGACTTGTCCACATCGTTCACATACAGATGCAGACCTACGGACGGCGACTTGTCCGGATTGCTCAGCGGACCCTGATCGCATGGCGTGCCAAGCATGATCGGGCAATCGCCGATACGCAGTTCGGCGTGGCCGATGCCGCCATCGGGCATGGACAGGCGCATGACTTCGGTGGCGCCAAAGGCTTTCTTGTAGAACTCGATGGCTTCGGCCGCTTTTTGAATGCCCAGATACGGGGTGATGCTGTGATAACCCTCTGGAATAGGTTTGACGCTCATGATCGTTCTCCCTGATTTTTTTGTAGATGGAAGATTTCACTTCGCCGCTTTTCAGCAGGACCAATAAGTGTAGGTGCTGCCAAAAATGGCGATGTCTTGATTTTGATCCTCGGCATTCACCAAGTTCACAAAAAAGATCACCGGCCCGCGGCTGCATTCCCACCAGAGCGTGGGAACGATCATTACAACAGCTGCGGCCCCGGCCCCTGTTCCCCCAACACATCACCAAAGTTGCGCAAAGGACACGCCTCCATCGACAGACACCCACAGCCAATGCAGCCATTGAGCTTGTCCCGCAGCAAGGTCAGCTGATTGATCCGCTCATCCAGATCCCGACGCCACTGCGCCGACAACACCTTCCAGTCCGCCGCCGTCGGGGCGCGGTTATCCGGCAGGGACTTGAGTGCCTCGCCAATCTCCGACAACGGAATGCCCAATCGCTGAGCCACTTTGATCAACGCCACCCGTCGCAACACCTCCCGTGGATAACGCCGCTGGTTGCCCAGGTTGCGATTACTTTTGATCAAACCCTTGGATTCGTAAAAGTGCAGCGCCGTGACCGCGACACCGCTGCGCGCCGCCACTTGGCCGACGGTGAGTTCCTTGTGCAGATTTTCCGAGGTGATCATTTAAAAAATGCCCCTTGACCTCAAGTTAACTCGAGGTTTTACCCTGCAGGCCTTCGGATCGCAAGATCCGGCTTACACGTCAGTGGGGACTTTTCATGCAAGCGTCAGAGAAAAATCGCAGCTTCACCCAATTGATCGAATTCGAGATTGAACCCCATCAACAGCCCGCACTGGTGTCGGCTCTGTCGAAGCAGACTGAGCGTCTCGCCCAGGGTTACAGCGGTTTTCTGAGTGCCAGCATTCAGGCCAGCGACGATGGCCGGCGGGTGCTCAACTACCTGCAATGGCAAACACGCGAGGCGGGACAAGCCGCGTTTCAAAGCTTTGAAAGCGGCGAGCAGGATTTCTGGCAACTGATCCGTGCCCATCAGGCGAAAACCGTGACCTTCGGCTCGTTCCAGGTGCTGCACAGCCTGGAACGCAGCCACGACAATGCGCTGCACTGCAATCTGGTGGGTTAGATCGACAGCTGCATGACACGCTCGCCCTGAAGGTTTTCCGTGGGCCGGCGCTTGTTCACTGCCAGTTCGCCGATCTTGATCAGTCGCGTGCGCGTTACGTTGCGGCTCAAGCCCAGCAGTGCGGCGGTGTGCACCTGGTTGTAATGGCTGAAGCGATAGGCGGCTCGCAGCAACGCGTCTTCGACTTTCTCGTGCAGCGCTCCGGCCTGTTCTTCGAAGAGCTTTTGAAAGGCCCGATTGAGCAGGGCTTCCGGTGAATCGTCGACGGTGCTGTGGTAATCGTCCTGACGCTCGATGCGCATGTTCGACAGGCGCAGGTCGTCGCGTTCGATCACGCCGTTGCGGCAGATCAGCAGGGTGTGGTGAATGACGTTTTCCAGTTCGCGAATATTGCCCGGCCAGCTGTAGCCGCGCAGTTTCAGCTCGGCCTCTTTGCTGATGCTGATGGTGCCGTAGCCGAGGCGCTGGCTGTAGGCTTCGACGAAATGTCGGGTCAGCGGCAGGATGTCGCCGGGGCGGTCGCGCAGCGGGCTCAATTCCAGGCTTACCACGTCGAGGCGGTAGTACAAATCCTCGCGGAAATGCCCGGCGTTGATGGCTTTCTCCAATTGCACGTTGGTCGCCGCCAGCACACGGACATTGATGGGAATGCTCTTGCGCGAACCCAGTCGCACCACTTCGCGCTCCTGCAATACCCGCAACAACTTGACCTGAATCGCCATCGGCAAATCGCCGATTTCATCGAGGAACAAGGTGCCGCCATCGGCCTCCTCGAACCAGCCGGCCTTGGCGCTCAACGCACCGGTGAAGGCACCTTTTTCATGGCCGAACAACTCGGCTTCCACCAAAGATTCGGAGAACGCGCCGCAGTTCACTGCCACGAAAGGCCGGTTACGGCGGGCGCTGAGGTTGTGGATATGCCGCGCCACCAGCTCCTTGCCGGTGCCGGTTTCGCCGATGATCAGCACACTGGCTTCACTCGGTGCGACTTGTTGAATGTGGGCGAGCAAGGCCTGGGATTTCGGGTCTTCGAACACTTGCGCCGTGGCGCGGATCGAGGTGGCCAGAGCGGGCGAGGGCGGTAAAGTCAGCAGTTGCATGGGCAGGCTCCATGAAGAGAAGGCTATGAATAGAAAGTCGGGATCGGCAGGGACTGGTTCAGCGCCCAGTCACCCAGCTCATGGAGTTTGTAATCCACCGGGTCGTGCAGGGTTTGCGTGCGCAGGTTGCGCCAGTGGCGATCCAGTCGCAGTGAGGCATGAGTTGAACGGGCGCCGGTCACTTCGAACAACCGGCTACAGAGTTCCAGACCGTTGCGAGTGGCAGCGACCTTGGCCGTGGCGATGGCGGTAGCGAGATGCCCACGTTCTTCGGCACTGAGGTTCGGGCCTTTGGCCCACGCCTTGTCGAGCAATCCGGCAGCGCGCTCCACCAGCAGTCGAACACTTTCGAGGGCGACCCAGAATTCGCCGTAGTGGCCGAGTACATAAGGGTCCTGACGCACATCCTGAGCATTGGATTTGTGCCACGGACGGCTTTCGGTGAGGGTGTATTGCCGCGCTTCTTCGAAGGCCCCTTCGGCAATGCCGAGGAACATGTGGGTGAAGGTCAGCTGGGCAATCAACGGCCGCAGGCAGGCGAATGGCGTACTCAGCGGACCCGGATCGAGCAGCAATTCCGACTCTTCGACCCGCACCCGTTCGAATGTTGCGCTGCCGCTGTCGGTCTGGCGCTGGCCCATGTTGTTCCAGTCGTTATGCAAGGTGATGCCGCTGCGACCGCTGGGAATCGCGGCGATCAACAGCTTACCGCCAGCGTTTTCGTCGACGGCCGAGGCGATCAGCATTTGCGAATCGCTGGCGCCGGAGCAGAAGCTTTTCTTGCCGGAAAACTCACGCCAGCCGCCGAGATTTTTCACCACAGTACGGGTATCCAGCGGGTTGAGGGCGTTGCCCCAGAACCAGTTTTTGCGCGCGGTCTGTTCGAACCACGGCTGCCACTGCTCGGGCCGGGCGAACAGGCGCACGGTGGCGAGCATCAAGTGATGGAAGCCGAAAACATGGGCAATCGAACTGTCGACCTTGGCGAACTCGCGCACGATGGTCAGGGTGTCACTCCAGCTGGCGCCGAGGCCGCCGTACTGCACAGGAATGCTTAACGCGAGCAGACCGCTGTGGCGCAAGGCATCACGTTCGGCTTTGGGCGTACCGCCACGTTCATCGCGCTCGACAGCGGTCAGGGCAAACTCGGCCGCCAACAGACGGGCGGTTTGCAAGGGGGATATCAGGGCGCTGTGTGGTTTGGCCGTCACGCAGATAATCCTTATTGAAATCGACACAGATCCCCTGTGGGAGCGGGCTTGCTCCGGGCGGCGATCCGACGAAGGCGTCCGTACCGTCAACATTGATGTTGAATGTTATGGCCTCTTCGCGAGCAAGCCCGCTCCCACAGGGGATTGCCTAGTCAGGCCGTGGCTTTGGTGGGCAGCACATCATTGGCAATCATTTCGCCAAACGGCCCGGTCAGATTAGTGACGCCGCGCCCCGCAAGGCTGGCGTACGGCTCAGGCAACAGCGGGAACACCAACTCGGCAAAACGATAAGCCTCTTCGAGGTGCGGATAGCCGGAGAAGATAAAACTCTCGATCCCCAGGTCCGCGTACTCCTTGATTCGCGCCGCCACTTGCTGCGGATCGCCCACCAACGCCGTCCCGGCACCGCCACGCACCAGACCGACACCCGCCCAAAGGTTGGGGGATATTTCCAGGTTGTCACGACGCCCGTCATGCAACGCGGCCATGCGCCGCTGACCTTCGGAATCGAAACGCGAGAACGACTTTTGCGCGGCCGCGATGGTCTCGTCGCTGATGTGCTCGATCAGTTTGTCTGCGGCTTTCCAGGCCTCTTCGGCGGTCTCGCGAACGATCACGTGCAAGCGAATCCCGAACTTCACCGTGCGACCGTTTCGCGCGGCACGCTCACGCACATCGGCCAGTTTTTCTGCCACGGCGGCCGGTGGTTCACCCCAGGTCAGGTAAACATCAACCTGCTCGGCGGCCAGTTCATGGGCGGCTTCGGAAGAACCGCCGAAGTACAGCGGCGGATAAGGTTTTTGCACCGGCGGATACAGCGCCTTGGCGTTCTGCACTTGCAGGTGTTTACCTTCGAAATCCACCGATTCGCCTTGCAGCACACGGCGCCAGATTTGCAGGAATTCGTCGGTCACTTCGTAGCGTTCGCTGTGATCGAGGAAGATGCCGTCGCCACGGTTTTCATCCGGGTCACCGCCCGTGACCACGTTGATCAGCAAGCGGCCATTGGACAGTCGATCCAGTGTCGCGGCCATGCGGGCCGAGACCGTCGGCGAGATAATTCCTGGCCGAATCGCTACCAGATAACGCAGGCGTTCGGTCAGCGGCACCAGCGCCGAAGCAATCACCCACGAGTCCTCGCAGGAGCGCCCGGTGGGAATCAGTACACCGTGGTAGCCGAGGCTGTCGGCCGCCTGGGCCACTTGTTTCAGGTAGTTGAGTGTCACCGGGCGAGCGCCCTGAGTGGTGCCCAGATAATGGCCGTCGCCGTGAGTCGGCAGAAACCAGAAAACATCCATGAAGAAATCCTTAAGCGATTTTCAGTAGATTTTTGGGGTGCACGCCAAACAACGGCGCGGCGCGTTCTGCAGCAAGACGTATGCGGGCCTTCAAGGGCTCACTGGTTATTTGGTAATGGGAGAAATCGGCTTCGGTGGCGTAGACGCCAATCGGCAAGGTCAAGGCCTGGAAGAAACTGAACAGCGGGCGCAACTGGTGATCGAGAACCAGCGCATGGCGTTCGCTGCCACCGGTGGCGGCCAGCAATACCGGCGTGTCGATCAATGCATTGAGGTCGATCAGGTCGAATAGATGCTTGAGCAGTCCAGGGTAGGAACCGCGATAAACCGGCGCGGCGACGATCAGCAGGTCGGCATTCTCGATCGCTTGCAGCTCGGCTTCGATCTCGGCGCTCAACTCCTGACGGGACAGCGCGGCACCCAACGGTCGGGCGATGTCACCCAGTTCAATCAGCTTGCTTTCAATCGGTAATTGTTCGGCCAGTTGCGCCAACAGCGCCTGGGTCAGCACCAACGTGCGGGACGGACGCCAGGTACCGCCGGAGAGGGCAACGACTTTCAATGGACGCGACATGATCAGTTCCTTTTTAAACAGTTGCTCAGGGAGCAGTGAGTAGTCACTGACAGAGAGCAAGAGCTATACCAATCCCTCGGAGCCCCTGTTTACGGGGCTTTCAGCGCGTTGGCCGGTAGACACTGTGCGAATGGCAGAGCTGTTTGTTGAATGACTGTTGCCTGGCAAACAGTTGCTTGGGCAACAGTGCGTGAAGCGATGACCGTTGTTATAAAGGCTCGGTGTTATTCCGTAAAAGACATTAAATTAATATTTATAGATCGTTTGGAGATATAAGGCGTTCTACCTGAGCAGCATTAGTCAAAGTCGATAGCCACTATCGAGAGCGTTGATTTCTGCAGATCGGATGCGCGGCGTAGCCTGTGTTCATTGCCTCGAACCAGATGTCAGGACGCTCACAATGAAACCTCTAATCGCTACTTTCTTGCTGCTTGCGGTCTCCGTTCTCGCCGGATGTGCCAGCCATGTTTCCCCGGAATTACGGCCGTACACCGCAGAAGAAACCAGAGAATTGGCACTGGAGGCGTTGAATCGTCGCGGTTTGTCTTTCGACGAATACCACGCGAAAAAAGCCGAATTGCTCGGCCAACCGCAAAAATCGTTCAGTTTCGACAAAAAAGGCGAGATGAACGCCGAACGTGCTGTACAGCTTCACGGTCGTCCTAGCTGATCGAAAACTGTACCGCTTGAAGTTTCACGCAACTGTCCATGGGTTTCCCGGAAGGCCTGCGATAGGGTCAACACCTGACTGATCCAATGGACTGCCACCCATGACGCTCTCGCTCGATTTGCTGCTGGGCTTCGCCCTGTTTGCCCTTGTCACTTCGATTACGCCCGGCCCCAACAACACGATGTTGCTGGCATCGGGTGTGAACTTCGGCTTTAACCGCACCATTCCCCACATGCTTGGCATTACCTGCGGCTTCTTCGTGCTTGTGGTGGCGGTAGGTTTTGGCTTGGGCGCGGTGTTTCAAACCTATCCTTTGCTCTACAGCGTGCTGCGTTACATCGGCGCGGCGTATTTGTTGTATCTGGCGTGGAAGATTGCCCATTCGGGACCGGTTTCCGAGCGTGAAAAGGGCGGGAGCAAGCCGATCAGTTATTTGGGCGCCGCCGCATTTCAGTGGGTCAATCCCAAGGCGTGGATCATGGCCATCGGTGCCATCAGCACCTACACGCCGATGCAGGGTTATTTCACCAACGTGATCGTGATTGCGGCGGTGTTCGCCTTGATCAACCTGCCGAGCGTCAGTGTCTGGGCAGGCTGCGGCACGCTGTTGCGCAACGTGCTGAAGGATCGCCGCTGGTTGCGGCTGTTCAACTGGGGCATGGCCTTGCTGCTGGTGGCTTCGCTGTATCCGTTGTTGCTAGAAAGCTTTAGGTGACGCATTGCTTCAACCGGTTGCCCGATGCCTGTTAAGCTCGACTTCAGGAGCGTTCCTACGCACTTTTAAATGAAGTTGTTCTTCTTTAACGGCCTCCGATCAGGTATTTCTAACGCTC
The DNA here is from genome assembly GCF_003254125.1 of Pseudomonas sp. 478. Lineage (NCBI taxonomy): Bacteria > Pseudomonadati > Pseudomonadota > Gammaproteobacteria > Pseudomonadales > Pseudomonadaceae > Pseudomonas > Pseudomonas sp. 478. Next base: position 8,894 of record NZ_QKZG01000018.1, on the reverse strand, counting down.
TGAACGATCGGCGCAGCTCACGAGGCTGCGCTTTGACGTTTCAGTGACGAGCCTCCTGATCCCGGAACATGCTCTGCGAGTCTTCTATGAATAAACGTCCTCTGTATTTCGACTACGCCGCCACCACGCCGGTGGATGAGCGGGTCATCAAGGTCATGGTCGAGTGTCTGGGTTTTACCGGCAACTTCGGCAATCCGGCGTCCAGCTCCCATGCGTTCGGTCAACAGGCCCGGCAATCGGTCGAGCAGGCGCGGCGCCAGGTCGCCGATCTGGTCGGCGCTCAGGCGGACCAGATCGTCTGGACCTCCGGCGCCACTGAATCAAACAACCTTGCCCTCAAGGGCGTGGCCCAGGCTCGCGGCGTTTCTGGCGGCCACATCATCACCAGCCAGATCGAACACAAAGCGATTCTCGACACGGCAAAGCAGTTGCAGGACGCCGGCGTCGCGGTGACTTATTTGGTGCCTGACGCCGAGGGTTTGATAACCCCGCAAGCGGTCAGCGAAGCAATGCGCGAAGACACCTTTCTGGTGTCGCTGATGCTGGTCAACAACGAGCTGGGCACCGTCAACGACATCTCGGCCATTGGCGAAGTCGTGCGTGCTCGCGACGCGTTGTTCCATGTCGACGCGGCTCAAGGTGCAGGCAAAGTGGTGATCGACCTGGCCCGGTTGCCAGTGGATCTGATGTCGTTTTCCGCCCACAAGATTTATGGCCCCAAAGGCATCGGCGCGCTGTACGTCGGGCCGCGGGCGCAGCAGCGTTTGCAGGCGCAGATCCACGGCGGTGGTCACGAGGGCGGATTGCGTTCCGGCACCCTGGCGACTCACCAGATTGCTGGCATGGGTGTGGCGTTCGCCTTGGCGGCCTCTTCATTCGATGAAGAGAAAGCCACGATCGTCCGGTTGCGTGAACGCTTGCTTGAGCAATTGCTGAGTATTCCCGGCATTCGCCTCAATGGCAGTTCGACCCAGCGCATTCCTCATACCTTGAGCCTGACCTTCAACGAAGGTGAGTTCAATTCCGCAGCGTTGAGCACCTCGATCGCGTTTTCCGCGACCTCGGCCTGCAATTCCGCGAGCAATGCGCCCTCCCATGTGCTGCTGGCCCTGGGGCATGACGCCCGTTCGGCGAGTCGCACCATTCGCTTGAGTCTCGGCCGGTTCACCACCGAGCAGGACATCGACCAAGCGGTACACCTGATTAAAGCGGCCTGCGCCAGTGCCCCGGCATTTTGGCAATAAGGTCTGAAAGTGTCGGCGTTGATCGACACTCAACAATAATGATGAAGTGATTAGCAGGAGACACGATGAGTACGCAGCCTTCGATCAATGGATCGGTGCCCCAGCGCCTGGCGCAAACCCGCGAACTGATGAGCCGGGAGGGCATTCACGCTCTGCTGGTGCCGTCGGCCGATCCGCATCTTTCGGAATACCTGCCGGGTTACTGGCAAGGGCGGCAATGGTTGTCGGGGTTCCATGGCTCGGTCGGTACGCTGATCGTTACGCCGGACTTTGCCGGCATCTGGGCTGACAGCCGTTACTGGGAACAAGCGACCAAGGAACTCAAGGGCAGCGGCATCGAACTGGTCAAGCTGCAACCGGGTCAGCCCGGCCCGCTGGACTGGCTGGCCGAGCAAACCCCTGAAGGCGGCGTCGTTGCAGTAGATGGCGCGGTAATGGCCGTGGCTTCGGCGCGTACGTTGGGTAGCAAGCTCGAAGAACGCGGCGCCCGTCTGCGCACCGACATCGATGTGTTGAACGAAGTCTGGAGCGACCGTCCGACACTGCCCAATGAGCCGATCTATCAACACCTGCCACCTCAGGCGACGGTCAGCCGTGGCGAGAAACTGGCCAAGCTGCGTGAGGTTTTGAAAGAACGCGGTGCCGACTGGCATTTCATCGCCACCCTTGATGACATCGCCTGGCTGTTCAACTTGCGTGGCGGTGACGTGTCGTTCAACCCGGTGTTTGTTTCCTTTGCCTTGATCAGTCAGCAGCAGGCCACCCTGTTCGTGGCGCTGAGCAAGGTCGACACCAAGCTGCGCGCGATTCTCGAACGGGACGGCGTGACCCTGCGCGATTACAGCGAAGTGGCCGCCGCCTTACGCGCCGTTCCGAGCGGGGCGAGCCTGCAAGTCGATCCGGCGCGCGTCACCGCCGGCTTGCTGGATAACCTGGATAGCGGCGTGAAGCTGATCGAAGGCCTGAACCCGACGACGTTGGCCAAGTCGCAGAAAAGCCTGGCCGATGCCGAGCACATTCGTCAGGCCATGGAGCAGGACGGCGCGGCGCTGTGCGAATTCTTCACCTGGCTGGACACTGCGCTGGGTCGTGAGCGCATTACCGAACTGACCATCGACGAGCACCTGACGGCGGCGCGTACCCGGCGCCCGGGCTATGTATCGCTGAGCTTCAACACCATTGCCGCGTTCAACGCCAATGGCGCAATGCCGCACTACCACGCCACCGAAGAAGAACACGCGGTGATCGAGGGTGACGGTCTGTTGTTGATCGACTCCGGTGGCCAGTACCTGGGCGGTACTACTGACATCACGCGGATGGTGCCGGTTGGTACACCAACCGATGAGCAGAAGCGCGATTGCACGCGGGTGCTCAAAGGCGTGATTGCGTTGTCCCGTGCGCAATTCCCTCGCGGCATTCTCTCGCCGTTGCTCGATTCGATTGCCCGCGCGCCGATCTGGGCTGAAAGCGTTGATTACGGTCACGGCACCGGTCACGGCGTTGGCTACTTCCTCAACGTGCACGAAGGCCCGCAGGTCATCGCCTATCAGGCCGCCGCGGCACCGCAAACCGCGATGCAGCCGGGCATGATCACGTCCATCGAACCGGGCACTTACCGTCCGGGCCGCTGGGGTGTGCGGATCGAGAACCTGGTGTTGAACCGCGAGGCGGGCAAAAGCGAATTCGGTGAATTCCTGAAGTTCGAAACCCTGACCTTGTGCCCGATCGACACTCGCTGCCTGGAACCGTCGCTGCTGACTGATGACGAAAAGCAGTGGTTCAACGCCTACCACGCCGAGGTGCGCCAGCGCTTGAGCCCGTTGCTCGATGGCGCAGCCCTTGAGTGGTTGAACACCCGGACGGCGGCTATTTGATCGGTTGGAGTTCAGGCGCTTCTTCGAGCGCCTGGCTCATGTAGTCGACAAAGGCTTTGACCCTGGCGGATTGGCGACGATTCGCCGGGGACACGGCATGAATCGGCAGTGACTGGGCGCTGTATTCCAGCAAAATCGCGGTCACGCGTCCCGCCTTCAAGTCCTCGCTGAACAGCCAGACCGGTGACAGCGAAATCCCCAATCCCCCCAGTACCATCTCGCGGATGGCCTCGGAGTTGTTGCTTTGTGCGTTGCCCTTGATTCGCACTGCGTGACGTTGCGCCTCTCTCTCGTAAACCCATAGGTTCTGACTGTTCAGCAGGTTGAACTGCAGGCAGTTGTGTCCGCTCAATTCTTCGGGCGTTTGCGGGTGGCCGTGTTGCGCAAGGTAGTTGGGGGCTGCGACGGTCACTCGGTGGGTGGTGCCGATGCGGCGGGCAATCAAACCGCTGTCGTTCAACTCGCCGATCCTGAAGGTGACGTCCAGTCCTTCACTGACCAGGTCCTGATTTTGATCGCTCAGTTGCAGATCAATCTGTACGTGAGGATATTTTTTGAGGAATGCCGGCAGTCGCGGAGCAATCTGCAAGCGCCCGAAACTCACGGACGATCCGATTTTCAGGTTTCCGGCAACAGCTTCGCGGCCGGAGTGAAAACTGTGTTCTGCGGCGTCTACGGCCGCCAGAATCTGTCGACATTCGCTGTAGTACCGCTGACCTTCGTCAGTCAGGGACAGTTGTCGGGTGCTGCGGGAAATCAGCTTTCCACCCAGTTCAGTTTCCAGTGCTCGCAGCACTTTGCTGATGGTCGGCTGGCTGGTCTGCAATTCCCGGGCGACGGCAGAAAAGCTGCCACGTTCGACAACGCGAACGAAGATCGCCATTGCATTGAGTTTGTCCATGGGGTTTCTCATTGATGCCAAATGGGCATGGTCACTATAGCTATATAGCGCCTTATCGGCATGAGTGAGGGGGAGGAAGATTAATCCCACAGCCACCTCTGACGGGAAATTGCGAAATGACTGACTCACTTGAAATGCGCGCTCTGATTGTTGATTCGGCCAACGGGCCTTTACGCTTGGCTTCCGTTCAACGGCCCGTGCCTGAGACCGGTCAGGTATTGGTCAGGATCAAGGCCAGTGGGGTGAACCCTCTGGATGGAAAGATTCGCTCGGGTCAGGCTGCTCATGCGCGCCAGCCATTGCCGGCGGTATTGGGTATTGATCTCGCGGGAACAGTGGAGGCGTTGGGGGAGGGTGTCAGCGGATGGCTGCCGGGTGATGAGGTCTATGCAATGGCCACCGGCATTGGCGGTGCGCAGGGCTCACTGGCTGAATACGCCGCCGTCGATGCACGACTGCTGGCGCGCAAGCCAGGCAATCTGAGCATGCGCGAGGCGGCAGGGTTGCCGTTGATACTGATCACGGCGTGGGAAGGATTGGTGGATCGTGCGCGGGTGCGGGCGGGACAGAAAGTGCTGATTCACGGCGGTGCGGGTGGTGTCGGGCATGTGGCTGTGCAAATTGCCCAGGCTTTCGGTGCTGACGTGTTTGCCACCGGGTCGGCCGGGAAGCAGGCGATCATCGAAGGGTTCGGTGCGACGTTTATTGATTATCGTAAATCATCGGTCGAGGAGTATGTGGCTGAGTACACGGCGGGGGAGGGATTCGACATTGTCTACGACACGGTGGGTGGTGAGACGCTGGACGCTTCATTCAAGGCTGCTCGGGTTTACCAGGGGCATGTCGTGAGTTGCCTCGGATGGGGGCAGCACAGTCTTGCGCCGCTCTCGTTTCGTGGGGCGACTTATTCTGGAGTGTTTACCTTGTTGCCGTTGCTGACTGGCAAGGGGCGCGAGCACCATGGGGAGATACTTCGGGAGGCTGCGCGGTTGATCGAGGCAGGGCAGTTGAAACCGCTGCTCGACCCTCGGCAGTTCACGCTGCAAACCGCCGAGGCCGCCCATGAGCTGCTCGTCTCGGGAGCTGCGCAGGGGCGGTTGGTTGTCGAGATCTAACTCAGGGCTTCAAGGACGAAGTCCAGGCGATCCTGGCCGAAGAACAGCTGATGATCGACAAACATGCTTGGGGCACCGAATACACCCCGTTGCACTGCTTTCTCTGTGTTGTCTTTGAGAGTGGCTTTGACTTCCTCGTCGGCGGTCAAGGCCAGCACCTCATTTGCATCGAAACCGTTCTGTGTCAGTACTGACGCGACGGTCGCAAGGTCATCGAGGCTGCGGCCTTCAACCCAGAGGGCGTGGAACAGGCAATCGATGAACGCCTGAAAGCGTTCGGGATGGCGCAACTGCATGCCGGTGACGGCGCGCATCAGCATCAGGGTGTTGATAGGGAAGTGGGGATTGAACTTCAGTGGCACACCATAGCGCTTGGCATAGCGGTCCAGATCTTGAAACATGTAGCGGCCCTTGGCGGGGATAGCCGCCGGGGAGGCGTTACCTGTGGCTTTGAAGACGCCACCCAGCAAGATGGGTATGAAGATCAACTGGCTGTCGGTCTGCTCGCAGATCTTCGGTAGTTGGGTATAGGCCAGGTAGGTGGCGGGGCTGCCGAGGTCGAAGTAGAACTCCACGGTTTTGCTCATGGTCGATGCGCTCTGTTTTTTATTGTGGGGAGGGCTTACCAGCGTTCGCTCCAGGGGCGAAGGTCCAGCTCGAAGGTCCATGCGTCACGGGGCTGGCTGTGGAGGTACCAATAGTTCTCGGCAATGTGCTCTGGATTGAGAATGCCGTCCTGATCCTTGGTCGCATACTTTTCGGGGAAACTCTCGCGGATGAAATCGGTATCGATGGCACCGTCGACTACCACATGGGCGACGTGAATATTCATCGGCCCCAGTTCACGCGCCATGCTTTGCGCCAGGGCACGAATCCCGTGCTTGGCGCCGGCGAACGCCGCAAATCCTGAGGCTCCACGCAGGCCGGCGGTAGCACCGGTGAACAGGATAGTCCCGCGTTGACGCTTGGCCATGCGCTTGGCCACTTCACGAGCGTTGAGAAATCCTGAGAAGCAGGCCATTTCCCAAATCTTGAAATATTTGCGCGCGGTTTCTTCGAGAATGCTGCAAGGCACATTGGCGCCGATGTTGAAGACAAACGCTTCGATTGGGCCAATCTGGCTTTCGATCTGCTCAACTAACGCAATCACGTCCTCTTCCTTACGCGCATCGCAGGCAAATCCGTGGGCTTCACCGCCATCGGCCTTGATGGCATCCACCAGCGGCTGGAGTTTGTCAGCGCTGCGGCGGGTGACACACGCCACAAATCCTTCCTGCGCAAAGCGTTTTGCAATTGCACCGCCGGTGGCATCCCCAGCACCTACAACCAGTACGACCTTCTTGTTATTCATGGGTAGATCCCTTTGCTAAACGATCGTTAACCAAACGAACGTTATGCTACGATTCGGCAAGCGTCAAGGCGATCAATTCTGAGGGCAAGGCAATGCGTTACTCGGCCAATCACAAACTGGAAACCAAAGAGAAACTACTTCAAAGCAGTGCGGTGTCTGCCAAGAAGTCTGGTTTTTCAACGGTGGGTGTCGACGGCTTGATGAAGGCAATCGGGTTGAGTGGCGGGGCTTTCTACAGTCATTTTTCATCGAAGGATGAGCTGTTCGCTTCAATCGTCGAGCGTGAGTTGTCTCAAAGTCTGGAGCGTTTAGAGGCGGACCGGAGTCGCGAGAAGCTCCAGCGCTGCCTGAAACACTACCTGAGCATGGCTCATGTTGAGCATCCGGAATCCGGCTGTGCTTTGCCGGCATTGGGGGCTGAGATTGCACGTTCAGACGTGATGATTCGTCAGCAGGCGGAGAACTGGATTTGTCGGCTTCAGAAGAGTTGGGCGCAAGTTCTGGACAGCGACAGCCTGGCCTGGGCGATTCTGTCGCAATGTATCGGTGCGTTGGTCATTGCGCGAATGCTGGCCACGCCGGACATTCAGCGCACGGTACTGAAGTCCAGTTACGATGAGATTGGCCGCCAGATCGCAGGTCCACGAACCTGACAAGGCGGCATCAATCTATTTGCAGATGACGATCATGCTGCGGCTGGTATAGCCGGCAGGGTTGAGGCCGAACGGGTAATCGCCTGGTTCTTCTACAGCGTCCCCTGACTTGGCGATGACCTTGTAACCTTTGGGAGCGCACGAGTTGGCAGCGCTGGTGTAGCACTTGTCCCAGGATGACGAGAGCCCGGAACAGTTGATATGCAGCCCTCTCTTGCCGTGTTTTACCTGGGTTTTCGATGTCGCCGCGCAGCCCGCAACCGCAAGTACGGCGATCAGTATCAAAATTCGTTTCATTACTGTCCTTATAGCGTCCCCGGATCTTTGCGCCCGGGTCTGGCTGCATTCGCTTTTGCTTGAAGCGTTCTGATATCCCTATCTGAAAAATCCATGTCTGACACTGGGTTACGGGCCTAAACATGGCCTAATTGCGCGGCAAATACCAGACCCTCGTCAAATCCTGTTTCAATCTGCAGCGACAGCGGGCTTGGCCGCGCTCCCCATCGTCATGGTCGCGCCTATGGAAGCCAGAATGATGCACATGATGGCCATCCATTGAGACAGTGAAAGGTACTCATGGAGAAACAACAGGCCTGACAGTGCGCCGATCGCAGGTTCAATGCTCATCAACGTGCCGAATGTCCGGGTCGGGATTCGGGTGAGTGCGACCATCTCCAGCGTGTAGGGCACGGCGGTGGACAGAATGGCGACAGCGATGGCCACGGGGATCAGTGAGGGAGTGAGCAGCGCGGTACCAGCATGGACGATGCCGATAGGGGCTACAAAAAATGCCGCAATCATCACCCCCAGTGCCGCGGTCTGCACGCCATTGTCGGCGCCGGCCTTTTGGCCGAACAGAATGTAAAGCGCCCAGCAGACACCTGCGCCCAATGCATAGCCGGCGCCTACCAGATCGATCCCCGCGGTCGTTTCTCCCATCGGTATTAACAGCAGCAAGCCGACAGCTGCCAGGGCGATCCACAAAAAGTCGATCGCGCGACGTGAGGCGTAGATGGCTACCGCCAGTGGGCCGGTGAACTCCAGCGCAACCGCGATACCGAGGGGGACGGTTTGCAAGGACATATAGAAGAGGAAGTTCATACCGCCCAACGCCATTCCGTAGACGATGACGGTGCGCAGGGATTTTGCGGTGAGCTTCGCTCGCCAGGGGCGCAGTATCAACATCATGATCACGCTGGCGAAGATCAGCCGCAGGGTGGTAGTCCCTTGCGCGCCGATAATGGGGAACATGCTTTTAGCGAGGGAGGCCCCCGACTGGATTGATGCCATGGCTATCAATAGCAGGCCAACCGAAAACAGGGTCGAGGCAAGGCTGCGAGGTTGGTCATTCATGGTGTGGCATCGTCCGAAGTAGGAAGCGAGAGTGATATTGGGCAATATACTGCGCCTCATGGCGGGCGCGTCTATATATAAGCAGCGATTTTGAGCGTCCGTAGAGAAAAGCGTAATTAACGGTTGACGGCAGATTGTGGAGGTCTATAATTCGCCCCACTTCCGGCGCAGTCGAAACGGAAAACTCCTTGGTAAACAATGAGTTACGCAGTTTTCGACAGCGAGTTGCTTCAGGTCATCGAAGCCCAGAAGAAGTTGAAAGAGCGAGGTGGTTTGGCTCTTTTGACGATTCGATCTTCTCGGTCGAAAGCGGTGTAAAAGAGGTGTTGACAGCAGCGAGTAACGCTGTAGAATTCGCCTCCCGCTAACGAGAGATCGAAAGCGCAAGTGGTTGAAGTTGCAA